>NZ_JBSFDI010000001.1:0-883744 GCF_053593835.1 Streptomyces sp. NPDC002076 | reverse complement strand
GTTGATAGGCCGGATCTGGAAGCCAGGTAACTGGTGGAGGTGACCGGTACTAATAGGCCGAGGGCTTGTCCTCAGTTGCTCGCGTCCACTGTGTTGGTTCTGAAACCACGAACAGCCCCGCCATCCGATGGCGGTCCGGTTGTCAGTTTCATAGTGTTTCGGTGGTCATAGCGTGAGGGAAACGCCCGGTTACATTCCGAACCCGGAAGCTAAGCCTCACAGCGCCGATGGTACTGCAGGGGGGACCCTGTGGGAGAGTAGGACGCCGCCGAACAATTCTTGGGAAAGGCCCACGCCGGATGGCGTGGGCCTTTCTGCGTTTAGGGTTGGCCCATGCGCTATGACCTGATCATCTTCGACAACGACGGGGTGCTCGTCGACAGCGAGCCCATCTCCAACCGGCATCTGGCCGCCTACCTGACCGAGTTGGGGCACCCGACGTCGTACGAGGACTCCATCCGGGACTACATGGGTTCCGCGATGCACCGGATCCATGAGCTCGTGCTGGAGCGGACCGGTCAACGGCTGCCGGACGATTTCGACGACGTCTTCCACGCGCGCGTGTTCGCCGCGTTCGAGCGGGAGCTGCAGCCCGTGGCCGGTGTGGCCGGCGTACTGGAGAAGCTGGCCGCGGACGGGGTGCCGTACTGCGTGGCCTCCTCGGGGAGTCATGCGCGGATCCGGGTCGGGCACCGCACGACCGGGCTCGACCGGTGGTTCGCGGAGGACCGGATCTTCAGTTCCGAGGACGTGGGGCGTGGCAAACCGGCGCCCGATCTCTTCCTGTACGCGGCGGAGCGTATGGGGGTGGCGCCGGAGCGGTGCCTGGTCGTGGAGGATTCGCCGCTGGGCGTCCAGGCGGCCGTGGCGGCCGGCATGACCGTCTACGGGTTCACCGCGATGACACCGGCGGCCAAGCTGGCGGCCGCCGACCAACTCTTCTCCTCCATGGGAGAGTTGGCCGACCTGCTGGTTTGACGAAAGCCATCGCCCGGTGCCTGACAATTGTCATGCGGACGTCCGGACGATCGTTTCTACTGGCGCACCCCGGGTGGCGGCGAAGCTGAGGGCATGACGAAGAACACGGGGACCCAGGGCCGGACCGAGCAGCGGCAGAAGCAGGAACCGAGCGTGCTGGCCAACTTCAGGCCGCTTCTCCTGGACGTGGCGGTGCCGCTCGGTTCGTACTACCTCTTCAAGGACGCGTTCGGGATGAGCACCTTCGCCGCCCTCGCCTGGAGCAGTGTGGTGCCGGCGCTGAGGACCGTGTGGAGCCTGGTCAAGGAGCGGAGGACCAATGCTCTGGCGGGCCTCATCCTGGTCGTCAACGTCGTCTCGCTCCTGCTGAGCTTCGTGTCCGGTGACCCGCGGCTGATGCTTGCCAAGGACAGCGGGGTCAGCAGTGTCGTCGCCTTCGGCATCCTCGTCTCCGTCCGGCTGGGCAAGCCGATGATGACCGCGGGCATGAAGCCGTTCCTGGTGAAGGGCGACGCGGCAAAGGAGGCCGCCTGGGAGCGGCTCGTCTCCGGGGCGTCGGACCGGTCCGCGGCCTTCCGGAGCAAGGAGAGGGCGTTCTCGGTCGTCTGGGGGCTGGTGCTGCTCGCCGAGTGTGTCGCCCGGGTTGTGGGTGCGTACACCATTCCCGTGGACACGATGGTGTGGCTCGGCAGTGTCTTCCTCGTCGGCGCGATGGTGATCGGATTCGTGGTCGGCGGCGGCCTGGCCGTGGAGCCGATGGAGAAGATGCTCAACGCCGAGGTCGAGGCCGAGGTGGCCAAGGCCGGGACACCCGGGGTCCCTGTCGCCGCCTGAGCCCCCGCTCGGGTAAAGCTGAGGGAAATTCATCTTTGGCCGGATCTACCCACAGGTAGCCCGGGGCCCTACGCTCGCCGCCATGACTGATGTGCTGCGGCGCGGTAGGGCCTCGCTGGCGTTCAGCTTCTTCGCCCAAGGCGCCACCTTCGCCCTCCTGGTGACGCGCATCCCGGCCATCCAGGACCGGTACGGCGTCTCCGACGCGCTGCTGCCGGTCTTCCTGGCCGCCGTACCGATCCTCGCCGGTGTCGGCAGTGTGACCACCGAGCAGCTGGTGAGGCGAATACGGCCCAGCCGGCTGCTGCGCTGGTCCCAGCCGGTCGTCCTGCTGGCGCTGCTCGGCGCCGGGGCGGGCGGGCACATGGCGGAGCTGGCGGTGGCGCTGGGCGCGTTCGGGCTGGCCGTGGGTGCGCTGGACGCGTCCATGAACATGCTCGGGGTGAGCCTGCAGCGGTCGTACGGGCGCAGCATCATGCTCAGTTTCCATGCCGCGTACAGCCTGGGCGGGATCCTGGGGGCCTCGCTGGCGTGGGTCGGTGCGCACTGGCATCTCGCGCTGTGGGTGTCGTATCTGCCGGTGGTGGCCGCGCTGCTGCCGGCGGCGCTCGTGGGGAGCCGGTGGTACGTCGACGGGGATCCGGCGCCGGTGGGGGAGGGCCAGGACCAGGGGCAGGGCACCGGTGTCGTCTTCAAGCTGCTGCTGCCGCTCTGCCTGGTGATGACCTTCGCCTACATCGGGGACTCGACCGTCTCCAACTGGAGCGCGAAGTATCTGAAGGACGTGCTGGGCAGCTCGGAACAGCTGGCGACGGTGCCGTACAACGTGTACATGGTGACGACGTTGCTGGGGCGGGCCATCGGGGACCTCGGGGTGCGGCGGTTCGGGGCGGTGGCGGTCGTACGGCTCGGGACGCTGGTGGCGGCCGGCGGGTTCGCGGTGGTGGCCTCGGCGCCCGGGGCGTGGGTGGGGATGCTCGGGTTCACGCTGTTGGGTCTGGGGCTGTGCGTGCTGGTGCCGCAGACGTTCGCGGCGGCGGGGCGGCACGCTTTTGAAAATCACGGCCCTGGGGCTTCGGACGCGGCCATCGCGCGGCTGAACATTTTCAATTATGTGGGTTTTCTGATCGGTTCGCCGTTGGTGGGTGCTCTGGGCGATGCCTGGAGCTATCGGGGGGCCATGCTCGTGCCGATGGTGTTGGTGCTGGTGACGTTGGTGTACGCCAGGTCGTTCGCCGCTCAACCGGACCGATACGGTGGCGGGCATGAGCGGCCGCGCACAGCTGATGTGGGACGAGGCAGTAACGGGCTATGACTTCGGCCCGGACCATCCGATGGATCCGGTCCGGCTGGCACTGACCCGGAAACTGGTGGAGGCCTTCGGGCTCGACCGGGAGATGGAGGTCGTCGCTGCCAAGCCGGCCGGGGAGTCGACGCTGCGGCTGGTCCATCGGGAGGACTACATCGACGCGGTGAAGGCCGCGTCGGCCGATCCGGCGTCGGCGAACGGGTCGTACGGGCTGGGAACCCTCGATGATCCGGCCTTCGCCGGGATGCACGAGGTGTCCGCGCTGATCGCCGGGCAGTCGGTGGGGGCGGCGGAGGCGGTGTGGCGGGGGGATGCCGAGCACGCCGTGAATTTCGCGGGCGGGCTGCACCATGCGATGCCCGGGGGCGCCTCCGGGTTCTGCGTGTACAACGACGCCTCGCTGGCCATCGCCCGGTTGCTGGAGCTGGGGGCCGAGCGGGTCGCTTATGTGGATGTCGACGTCCATCACGGGGACGGGGTGCAGGCGGCGTTCTGGGAGGATCCGCGGGTCCTGACCATCTCGCTGCACGAGCATCCCCGTACGTTGTTCCCGCAGACCGGGTGGCCGGAGGAGACGGGTGCCGGGGCCGGTGAGGGGGCGGCTGTGAACCTCGCGCTGCCGGCAGGGACCGGGGACGCGGGGTGGGTGCGGGCGTTCCACGCGGTGGTGCCGGAGTTGCTGGCGGACTTCCGGCCGCAGGTGCTGGTGTCGCAGCACGGGGCGGACACGCACTTCGAGGATCCGCTCGCGCACCTTGCCGTGTCGCTGGACGCGCAGCGGGCGGTGCAGGTGGCGTGCCATGAGCTGGCGCACGAGTACGCCGGGGGGAAGTGGGTCGCGCTGGGGGGCGGCGGGTACGCGGTGGTCGATGTCGTGCCGCGGTCGTGGACGCATCTGGTGGGGATCGCGGCGGGGCGGCCCGTGGCACCCGAGGCGATGATTCCGGAGGCGTGGCGGCAGGAGGTGTTCGCTCGGACCCGGCAGTTCGGGCCGCAGCGGATGACCGATGGGCGGTGGCCGGTGAACTGGGCGTCGTGGGAGTCGGGTTACGACCCCGCGGATCGGCTTGATCAGGCGGTACGGGCCACTCGTCGGGCGGTGTTTCCGCTGCGGGGGCTGCTGCCCTGAACGGACCGGGGGCTCAGCCCAGGAGGCTGGCCTCGCCTCCGTTACGCCAACCGTGCGCACTTGCCGCGTTTGCGCCCCCTCTCCCGCCCCGATGCGTCACCATCGCACCCATGTCGACCGGCGGAGCTCTGCGTGCGCATCTGCTGGCTGTTCGGCTCGCCGGGGAGGTGGGGACCTCTCGGGAGGACAGTCTGCGGAGTTATCGGCTGTTCGCGGCCCGGGATCCCCGGGTGCTGATCGGGCTCGATCCCGAAGGGACTTGGGAGCAGCCGGAGTTGCTTGAGCTGATGGCGCAGAAGTGTGGGGTCTCGGCCGATCCCCGGCACACTTCGGGGCCGGATGTGATCGATCCGGAGCGGACGCTGGCCGCGTTGGATGCCTTCGCGGGGCGGCTCCGGCAGGTGGCCAGGCGTGGCGCGCCCGTGTTGTTCGGGACCGGGCATCCGCAGCGGCTGCTCGGGTTCTACGCCGACTTGGCGGACGCGCTCTCGGCGGCGGGGTGTGACGTGCTCACTCCCGCGCAGGGTCGCTGTGTCGACATATTGACCCGGTTCGGTCTACGTACGTATCACCTCGGCTACACACGGCGGGTTGGGTTGGTGCGGGAAACCGACGACGGGCGCCCGGGTTGTGAGCCGGGCGTGCACAGTCATTCGCCGCTGCCGGTTCGGCTCGTGCTGGAGGCCGCGGCACAGGGCGGTGGGCCGTTGCCCGAACTGGTCGTCGGCGATCATGGCTGGGTCTGCGGTGCTGGTCAGCTGGGGTTCGAGACCATCGGGCTCGCCGACACCGATGATCCGGCGCTGTTCGTGGGGGAGGCGGAGGGACGCGTGTCCGTCGTCGTTCCGGTTGATGACGCCGTGCGGTCTGAGTACTACCGGCCGCTCACCCGCTACGTACTCAAACGAGCGTGTCTGTCACAGTAGGCCTGCGATGGGTGCACCTCTTCCCCACTTGCATCACCCGCCCCTACATTGGGGAGTGAGCACGCAACGACGAAGAGTCACCGGAAGGGGAAGCCGGTGGCCGTCGAGTGCGGAAGGTTCAGGTGTGTCATGGCTGCAGCTGACGAGAGGCCTCTGAACGAGGTCGTGTTCCTTACCGTGGCGGAGGTCGCCTCGGTGATGCGAGTGTCGAAGATGACCGTGTACCGCCTGGTGCACAGCGGTCATCTGCCCGCGATCCGGGTCGGGCGGTCGTTCCGTGTCCCGGAGCAAGCGGTACACGAGTACCTCCGTGACAGCTATGTGGGGGTGGAGACTGCCTGACGGCAACCCCAGGGTGACCCCCGGGTGACCCGGGGTACCCCCCTCGATTACGACCTTGGCGCTCGGTTGGGTAGGCTAGCCCCTCGTAGGTCGTGTGGGCCCATGGCGCCCAAACAACCGAGTGATGAGAAGTGAGCGAGGGTAGTCGTGGGCTCTGTTATCAAGAAGCGGCGCAAGCGGATGGCCAAGAAGAAGCACCGCAAGCTGCTCAAGCGCACGCGCGTTCAGCGCCGCAACAAGAAGTAGGCGGCGTCGCGAGAGCGTGTCACGCGTATCTGTGGCCTCCCATCAGCACTGGTGGGGGGCCACAGGCATATCCGGGGCCAGCTGTCGGGGTAGCAGGCATGCCCGAGGGAACCCGGCATGTTCCGATGAGTGAATTTCCGTCACTTCGTGCATCGGGTGGTCATCACAGCGCAACATCAACCCGCTAGGTTGGCCGTACGCATCACGTACGAGGGAAGGCGCTGATCTTGGGGAAGGTCGTGCTCGTCACCGGAGTGGCCCGGCAACTGGGCGGCCGGTTCGTACGGCGGATCCAGCGGGATCCGGAGGTCGACCGGGTGATCGCCGTGGACGCGGTGCCGCCGGCGCACCATCTGGGCGGTGCGGACTTCATCCAGGCCGACATCCGGCAGCCGACCATCGCCAGGGTGCTCGCCGAGACGGGCGCCGACACGGTCGTCCACATGGACGTGACCGGCACGGCGCTGGGCAGCGGCAACCGTGCCACGGTCAAGGAGACCAACGTCATCGGCACCATGCAGCTGCTCGGTGCCTGCCAGAAGTCGCCGACCGTGAAGCGGCTGGTGGTCAAATCCAGTACGAACGTGTACGGCTCGGCGCCGCGCGATCCGGCCGTGTTCACCGAGACGACCCCGCCGAAGTCGCTGCCGAGCGGCGGCTTCGCGAAGGACGCCGTCGAGGTCGAGGGGTATGTGCGGGGGTTCGCCCGGCGGCGGCCGGACGTCGCCGTGTGCGTGCTGCGGTTCGCCAACATCCTCGGCCCCGCCGCGGACACCCCGCTCGCCTCCTACTTCGCGCTGCCCGTCCTGCCGACCGTGTTCGGCTACGACCCGCGGCTGCAGTTCGTGCACGAGGACGACGTCGTCGAGGTGCTCAGGATCGCCTCGCACGAACCGCGCCGGGGCACCCTCAACAGCGGCACCTTCAACATCGCCGGGGACGGTGTGCTGCTGCTCTCGCAGTGCTCCCGGCGGCTCGGGCGGCCGACCGTGCCGCTGCTGCTGCCGGCGGTTACCTGGGCGGGGTCGCTGGTGCGTACGCTCGGTATGACGGACTTCTCGCCGGAGCAGATCCGGCTGCTCACGCACGGGCGGGTGGTGGACACGGTCCAGATGCGCGACACGCTGGGCTTCACGCCCAGGTACACGACGGCGGAGACGTTCGCGGACTTCGCGCGCGGCCAGGGCCCCGGGCTGGTGCCGCCTCAGGCCCTCGCGGGGGCCGTCGACCGGATCGCCGCGCTGGCCGCGAAGGGCGGCGGCCGGCCCACGACGCACAGCGCCGACTAGCGCCAACCGAGGAGCGCAGCAACGATGGCGGACGCCAAGGTCATTCCGTTCGACGACGACCGGTCCCGCGGGGGCGCGGTGCAGCGCCCGGCGCGGCGCCGGAGCACGGGCAGCCGGCGCGGCGCCCTCGGCGACGCCGGGGCCCGGGAGATGGGTGAGGTCCAGCCTCTGCCGGGCCGGGGCCGGGCACGGGAAGATGGGCCTGTGAGCCGCGAGGAGAAGCCGGAGAAGCCGGAGGAGCCGCTGGAGCGGGCGGGTGCCGATGGGCGCGACGACGGCGGCCTGGAGCGGCGGGTGGCGGCCGGGCTGGCCTTTCTGCGGCGCAGGCTGACCGGGGACTACGACGTCGACGACTTCGGTTACGACGCGGAGCTGACCGACCAGGTCCTGATGTCACTGCTGCGGCCGGTGTACGAGAAGTACTTCCGGGTCGAGGTGAAGGGCATCGAGAACATCCCGGCCGAGGGCGGGGCGCTGATCGTCGCCAACCACTCCGGGACGCTGCCGCTGGACGGGCTGATGATGCAGGTCGCGGTGCACGACCATCATCCGGCCGACCGTCATCTACGGCTGCTGGCGGCCGACTTGGTCTTCGTGCTGCCGGTGGTCAACGAGCTGGCCCGCAAGCTGGGGCACACCCTGGCCTGCGCGGAGGACGCCGAGCGGCTGCTGGCTCAGGGGGAGCTGGTCGGGGTGATGCCGGAGGGGTTCAAGGGCATCGGGAAACCTTTCAGCGAGCGGTACAAGCTGCAGCGGTTCGGGCGGGGTGGCTTTGTGTCGACCGCGCTGCGGCAGGGCGCGCCGATCATTCCGTGCTCGATCGTGGGCGCGGAGGAGATCTATCCGATGATCGGCAACGCGAAGACGCTGGCGCGGGTGCTGGGCTTTCCGTACTTCCCGTTGACGCCGACGTTTCCGTGGCTGGGGCCGCTCGGTGCGATTCCGTTGCCGACGAAGTGGACGATTCAGTTCGGGGAGCCGATTGCGACGGACGGGTATCCGGCGGAGGCGGCCGAGGATCCGATGCTGATGTTCAACCTGACCGATCAGGTGCGGGAGCAGATTCAGCACACGCTGTACAAGCTGTTGGTGCAGCGGCGCTCGGTGTTCTTCTGATTTCTTGCCCACCCGCCCACCCGCCCACCCGCCCACTCCGACTCCTGCGCCTTTCCGGCGCGTTCCGCGGACGAACGCCGGGGGTGCCCCACCTGGGTGGGGCACCCCCGGCGTCGTTGCCGTAACGGCGTCAGTGTGTGTCCTCGCTGTCGATGCCCAGGCCCGGGAGGAGGCCGGGGAGGAGCGGGGGGAGGGTGATGTCGGGGGCGGTGGACGGGGGTTTGCCGGCGGACGGGGCGCTGCTGCCGGTGCCCGTCTTCGGTGGCTCCAGCAGGCCGCCCGTGTCGCCGCCGAGCAGGCCCTCGCCGCTGCTGCCGGTGGCCGAGCCGCTCGGGTCGCCCGGGCGTGCGTGCCGGCCGGAGGGCGGGGCGGTGCCGGCGGAGCTCGGCGCCGTCGACCGGGCGCCGCCGGAGGAGCCGGTGGACGCCGAGCCGGAGCCCCGGTGCTTGCCGTCGCCGCCCTGGGCGGGTGACTGCGGGAGCAGGGACTGCAGCGGGGCGACCTCCTGGTCTATGGCGTCGAAGACCGACGAGACCTGCTGTTTGACGTCCCCGAGCTGCACGGGCAGCTTGTCGCTGAGCGCGGTCCACACCTCGCGGTGGGAGCGGGAGAACGTGGACAGGGCCTGGATGGGGCCCAGGGAGTGGGGGTCGGCCTCATAGGCCTCGTGGAGCAGGCGGTGGCCCTCGGTGACGTCCTGCTGCATGCCGGAGAGCGTGCGGCGGATCTCGCCGATGGACTCGTGGTCGAGGTGGCCGCCGCGGCCGCGCTCCAGCAGCCGGCGGGCCTCGTTGAGCCGGGTGGAGGCCTGGTCGAGGTACGTCTGGCCGCGCTGGTCGTCGCCGTTGGTCAGGTAATTGAGTTTGAAGTCCTCGATGCCGCGTTTGAGGCCGTAGAGGGAGTCACCGGGCAGGGCGTTCGAGCTGGCGGCGGCGACCCCGCCGAAGGCTCCCGCGGCCACGCCCACGCTGAGCCCGCCCGCCGCGAGCCCCTTGGTCAGCCGGGAACGCGGGCGGAGTTTGCCCAGCGGGCTCGCCCGGTGGGCGCCTCGGGACCGGGAAAGGCGTTGTTCCGGTACCGACGCGTCCGCCGCCCCCGTGCCCTCCTTGAGCATGGCCTCCATCGCGGCCACCAGCTGGGCGCGCTGCACGACCTTGACCTCGGGGTCGAGCTGCGGCTTGGGCAGCGCGCCGAGGCCCGTGGCCAGGGCCAGTAGCTCACCCCGCTCGGTCTGCTCCTCGGCGGTCGGCGGAGAACCTGCTGGGCCTACGGACTGCTGGGCCGCCGTGTCCCGGTCGGACTGCTCCTCCAGGGCCTGGGCGAAGGCGTTCGCCCGCCGGTGCGCCGATACGTTCGCGATCACTGGCGGCACCTCCTCTCGTCATGACGGTCGACTCCCCAGGGGGTCCTGAGGGTTGCACGCCCGCGACCACTTCACACGATCGAGCGATCAGGGTCTGCCAGGACGTGACCACAGGGAGCCTGTATCCCGCACAACGAGTGGCGCGGCACTTGGGTTACGGACGGCGGATGCCCGAATCGTGGCGGCAACGGGCTTTCACGGAGCGTGAGTTGAGTGTTGCCGAGAGTTGCCTGGTTCAGCGGGCGTCGTCCGGCAGCAGTCGGGCCAGCGTGCGTACGGCGCGGTACTGGAGGGTCTTGATGGCGCCCTCGTTCTTGCCCATGACGCGGGCGGTCTCGGCGACCGAGAGCCCCTGGAGAAAGCGGAGCGTCACGCACTCCTGCTGCTGCGGGTTGAGCCGGCGCACCGCGTCGAGCAGCGCGGCGTTCGACAGGGACTCCAGGACGGAGTCCTCCGGGGAGCGCTCGACCTCGTTGGCGTCCAGCATCTCGCCGGTGGTGACCTCCAGGCGGAAGCGGCTGGACTTGAAGTGGTCGGCGACCAGGTTACGGGCGATCGTGACCAGCCAGGCTCCGAAGTCGCGGCCCTGCCAGGTGAAGGTGCCGATCCTGCGCAGGGCCCGCAGAAAGGTCTCGCTCGTCAGGTCCTCGGCGGTGGCCCGGCTGCCGACGCGGTAGTAGATGTACCGGTACACCGTGTCGCTGTACTGGTCGTACAGCCGGCCGAAGGCCTCGGCCTCGCCCGCTTGAGCGCGCTCGACCAGATCCATCATCCGGGCGCTGTCGCTGTCGGCGGCCGGGCGGCGGGCGGTGGCGGCGCCGGTGCCGGCGGAGCGGCCGCGCCTGCCCACGGCGGCGCTGCCTTCGGCCAGTGCGTAGCAGGGGCCTACGGGCGCGGCGGCGGCGAAGGCGGGGACGGCGTACGCGGTCGGGGCGAGGCCGCGCAGCGTCTCTTTGACCGCTGCGACGGTTGCGCGCAGCGTAGCCAGGCCCGAGGCGTCAACCCCGACGTGTGGGTACACGGGACTCCCAGAGGCAGAGCTTTCATCACGTGCAGTGCGGGACCGTTCACCCGTCGTAGCGACGGAGGGGTACCGGTTTGCGTCTGAGGAGAATAACGCTTCGTGCAGGCACTGCTACACCGAGTTGCTCAAATCATCGATTGCGTCGCTTCTGTTGCTGATTGACGCCACCTCAAGTGCCGTAGCGTGATCGCTTGTTGACCGAAATCTGGCCGATTTCGGCGAGGTACAGCGCGTGTTGAAGTGGCCGCGGCATAATCCGGGTCCGATGCCGAGGCTGGGTGAGTTCGGGGCGCTGCCGGCTGGGAGGTGCCGCTGAGCCGTTATCGGCGCCGTCGGCTCAGGGCAATGGCCGCCGCAGTGCCACCGGCCACCGCTCCGACCCCCGCCGCCGCCGGGATGCCGACCTTCGCCGCCTTCCGGCCGGTGCGGTAGTCGCGCAGGCGCCAGTCCTTCTCGCGGGCGTGTTTGCGCAGCTTGGCGTCGGGGTTGATGGCGTAGGGGTGGCCGACCAGGGACAGCATCGGGATGTCGTTGTGGCTGTCGCTGTAGGCCGCGCAGCGGGAGAGGTCGAGGCTCTCCGCCGCGGCCAGGGCGCGGACCGCCTCCGCCTTCGCGGGTCCGTGCAGCGGCTCGCCGACCAGCTTGCCCGTGTAGACGCCGTCCACCGACTCGGCCACCGTGCCGAGCGCGCCGGTCAGGCCCAGGCGGCGGGCGATCACCTGCGCGATCTCCACCGGCGCCGCCGTGACCAGCCACACCTTCTGGCCCGCGTCCAGGTGGGCCTGGGCCAGGGCGCGGGTGCCGGGCCAGATGCGGTCGGCCATGTACTCGTCGTAGATCTCCTCGCCGATCGACTCCAGCTCGGCGACCCGGTGGCCCTTGACGATCGACAGCGCCGAGTCGCGCGCGTCCTGCATGTGCTCGGGGTCCTCGACGCCGGCCAGCCGGAACCAGGCCTGCTGCCAGGCGAACTTGGCGAGGTCGCGCGTCTCGAAGAACTTCCGCTTGTACAGGCCCCGGCCGAAGTGGAACAGAGCGGCGCCCTGCATGACGGTGTTGTCGAGGTCGAAGAAGGCAGCCGCCTTCTCGTCCCCGATCACGGGGAACTCCGGTTCCCTGTCGGTGACCTGCGTTTCCTGCGCTTCCTGCGAGGACTTGCGGGCAGCCTCCGCCGAGGCCTCGCCTGCCAACACGCTGCGCGCGGTGGCGGAGCGCCTACGCGGAGTGAGCCATCCGAGAGCGGCCATGTCGTGAGCATAGCCAGTTTGTTCGGTGGTTCCGTCAGTCGCGAGGTTGGATGCGTGTGAACTCTCCGCGACCGGGCCGTTAAAGAGCTGATCCGAAGCGTGCACGGGGCGCGCGACAATGGCCGGTATGAGTCCGCTTTTCCGCCGCAAGGCCGCCCCCGCCGACCCCCGTGACCGGCTCGTCACGCTCATCCGCAAGCCCGGCTGCCATCTCTGCGAGGACGCGCAGGTCGTGATCGAGAAGGTCTGCGCCGAACTCGGCGTGTCCTGGGAGCAGAAGGACATCACCGAGGACCGGGCCCTCCATGACCAGTACTGGGAGCAGATCCCGGTCGTACTGATCGATGGTGAACAGCACACCTTCTGGCGCGTGAACGAGGAGCGGCTGCGCCGGGCACTGACCGACTAGTCCAAACCGGTCGGAAAGTCGCTTAGGATCGACGGCGGTCTGATCTCGGGGGCGGGATTCGTGAGGAGAGTGTGCGGTTTTGCCCCCAGTAACGAAGGAACGTCGGTGCGTATGCACCGGTTCCCGTCAAGGGCGTGAAGGGTGCGTGACCCCGGTCACTTCTGCCGGGCAAATCGGACACCATCTTTGTGCACGCGTTCACAAAGACATAGCCTGCTGTCGACGGGGCGGTCTGGGGACGTATGACCGCCTGCAGCCCCGCTCTACCCGCAGGAGCACCGTGGCAACTGGCCGAACACACCGACCGGCGACCCGTAGCCGAGGGATTCCCGAGGCCACCGTCGCCAGGCTTCCGCTGTACCTCCGAGCCCTGACCGCACTGTCGGAGCGCTCGGTACCCACGGTCTCCTCCGAGGAGCTGGCGGCCGCGGCGGGGGTCAACTCCGCCAAGCTGCGCAAGGACTTCTCCTACCTGGGCTCCTACGGAACGCGCGGTGTCGGCTACGACGTGGAGTATCTCGTCTACCAGATCTCCCGTGAACTCGGCCTGACCCAGGACTGGCCGGTTGTGATCGTCGGTATCGGTAACCTCGGCGCCGCCCTGGCCAATTACGGCGGGTTCGCCTCCCGTGGTTTCCGGGTGGCCGCGCTGATCGACGCCGATCCCGCGATGGCCGGAAAGCCCGTCGCCGGTATCCCGGTGCAGCACACCGACGACCTGGAAAAGATCATCAAGGACAACGGGGTGTCCATCGGCGTCATCGCCACTCCCGCCGGTGCCGCCCAGCAGGTCTGCGACCGGCTCGTGGCCGCCGGGGTCACCTCCATCCTGAACTTCGCGCCGACCGTGCTGTCCGTCCCGGACGGCGTCGACGTGCGCAAGGTCGACCTCTCGATCGAACTCCAGATCCTCGCCTTCCACGAGCAGCGCAAGGCAGGCGAGGAGACCACGGCCGGTGACGTCGGCTCGCTGCCCGCCACCGCGCACGACGCGTCCGCCGACCAGGGGCCCGACGGGGACGTACCCGCCGTGATGCCGGCATGAGTCTCCTCGTTGTCGGGCTGAGCCACCGCAGCGCCCCGGTCAGCGTGCTGGAGCGGGCCGCGCTGGGCGCGGACGCCCAGATCAAGCTGCTGCAGGACACGGTCGCCGCCGAGCCGGCCACCGAGGCCGCGGTGCTCGCCACCTGCAACCGCATCGAGCTGTACGCCGACGTGGACAAGTTCCACGCCGGTGTCGCCGAGCTGTCCACGCTGCTCGCCCAGCACAGCGGCGTCGGCCTGGAGGAGCTCACCCCGTACCTCTACGTGCACTACGAGGACCGGGCCGTCCACCACCTGTTCTCGGTGGCCTGCGGCCTGGACTCGATGGTCGTCGGCGAGGGGCAGATCCTCGGCCAGATCAAGGACTCCCTGGCCAAGGCGCAGGAGCTGCACAGCGCCGGCAAGCTGATGAACGACCTGTTCCAGCAGGGCCTGCGGGTCGGCAAGCGCGCCCACTCCGAGACCGGCATCGACCGCGCCGGGCAGTCCCTGGTCACCTTCGGCCTGGAGCAGCTGGCCGTCGGCGGATCCGTCGAGGACTGGGCCGCGGGCAAGAAGGCGCTGGTCATCGGCGCCGGTTCGATGTCCTCGCTGGCCGCAGCCACGCTCGCGCGGGCCGGGGTCGCCGAGGTCGTCGTCGCCAACCGCACCTTCGAGCGCGCCGAGCGGCTCGCGCAGATACTGGCCGAGGCCGACGACAACGCGGTGACCGCCCGCGCGGTACGGATGGACGCCGTGCCGGACGAGCTGACACGTGCCGACGTCGTCGTCTCCTGTACCGGCGCGACGGGCCTGGTGCTCACGGCCGAGGCGGTCGCGCAGGCGGTCGAGGGCCGCACCGGCGCCCCCGTCGCCGACACGGGTCTCACGGCCGTGAAGGCGGGGAAGACCCAGACCCCGCTGCCGCCCACCACCGTCGGCGCCGACGAGAACTGCCCGCTCGACCTGGCCGCCGTGCAGCCCGGCTTCTCCCTCATGGGCGAGGCCGCCGTGGCGGGCATGGACGCGGCCACCCTGGAGCAGCACGCGGCCTGGGCCGCGGGCAGAACGATCGACCGCCCCGGCCGCCGTGCCCCCGAGGCGGACGCCGAGCTGATCGCCGCGCTCGCCGCGACCGCCGCGAGCGTGGGCCGGATCCCCGAGCGGCGCAGGCCGGAGCCGCCGGCCGAGCGCCCGGCGCCCTCCCTCTTCCTGCTCGACCTGGCCATGCCCCGGGACATCGACGCGGCCGTGCACCGGCTGGCCGGGGTGCGGCTCGTGGACATCGAGTCGCTGGCGGAAGCCTCCGCCGACGCACCGATGGCGGCCGATGTGGACCAGGTCCGGCGTATCGTCTCCGACGAGGTCGCGGCCTTCGGCGCGGCACAGCGGGCGGCGCACATCACGCCGACCGTGGTCGCGCTGCGCACCATGGCCGCCGACGTCGTCGCCAGTGAGATCGCGCGGCTCGACGGCCGCCTGCCCGACCTGGACGAACGCCAGCGCGGCGAGATCCGGCAGGCCGTGCACCGGGTCGTCGACAAGCTGCTGCACGCGCCGACCGTACGGGTCAAGCAGCTCGCGGCCGAGCCCGGCGGCGCCGGGTACGCGGACGCGCTGCGCACCCTGTTCGACCTCGACCCCGAGACGGTCGCCGCCGTCTCCCGGGCCGAGGACAGCACAGACAAGAAGGACCGACCGGCATGACTGAGAAGGCACTGAGGCTGGGGACCAGGCGCAGCAAACTCGCCATGGCCCAGTCCGGGCAGGTGGCGGAGGCCGTCCACCGGGTGACCGGACGGCCCGTCGAGCTGGTCGAGATCACCACGTACGGCGATGTCTCCCGCGAGGCCCTCGCCCAGATCGGCGGCACCGGTGTGTTCGTCACGGCGCTGCGCGACGCGCTGATACGGGGCGAGGTCGACTTCGCGGTTCATTCGCTCAAGGACCTGCCGACCACGCAGCCCGATGACCTGGTCCTGGCCGCCGTACCGGTGCGCGAGGACCCGCGGGACGTGATCGTCGCCCGGGACGCACTGAAGTTCACGGACCTGCCGCGCGGGGCGCGCATCGGCACCGGTTCCCCGCGCCGCATGGCGCAGCTGAACGCGTACGCCCGCGCCCACGGCCTGGACATCGAGACGGTCCCGATCCGCGGCAACGTCGACACCCGGATCCGGTACGTCCACGACGGCGAACTCGACGCCGTCGTACTGGCCGCCGCCGGACTGAACCGGATAGGCCGGATCGACGAGGTGACCGACTTCCTGTCGGTCGACACGGTTCTGCCCGCCCCCGGCCAGGGGGCACTGGCGATCGAGTGTGCCGCGGACAACGCGGACCTGATCGCCGCGCTCGGCGAACTCGACGACCCGTTCACACGGGCCGCCGTGACCGCCGAACGGTCACTGCTCGCCGCCCTGGAGGCCGGCTGCAGCGCCCCTGTGGGCGCGCTGGCCGACTTGCTGGCCGACGGGCAGTTTGTCAAGGAAATGCGCCTGCGCGGCGTCGTCGGCACGACCGACGGCACCCGCATGGTGCAGCTGTCCACCACCGGTCCCGTGCCCCAGACGCACGACCAGGCGTTGGCACTCGGTCGCGACCTTGCCACCGAGATGCTCGCCCAGGGCGCGGCCGGTCTGATGGGGGAGCGAGCACATTGAGCCCCACCGCCCTTCCTGCCGCCGGTCCGGAACACGGGCACGTCACCTTCCTCGGTGCCGGACCCGGAGATCCGGGACTGCTGACTCTGCGCGCCGTGGAGGCGCTGTCGAACGCGGACGTCCTGGTCGCCGAGCACGAGGTGCTCGACGTGATCCGGACGCACGCCCGACAAGGCGTCTCCGTCGTACGGACGGACGCAGACCCTTCTTCGGTCTCGCCGCCGGGCACGGGCACGCCCCAGCTGACGGTCGTTGACGGCACGTCAACAACCGCCGCTGTCCCGGCCGCTGCCCGGGATGCCGCTCATCTTGTCATGGAGGCTGCGCGGGGCGGCAGGCGGGTCGTCCGTGCGGTGTCCGGGGACCCGGGACTTGATACGTACGCGGCCGAGGAAATGCTCGCCTGCGCCGCCGCCGGGGTGCCCTTCGAGGTGGTCCCGGGTGTCGCGGCGGCGGTCGGTGTGCCCGCGTACGCCGGTGTGCCGCTGCGGGACGCCGAGGGCGCGGACGTCCGGTTCGTGGACGCCCGTACGGCCTCCGACCGGTGCTGGACGGAGGTGGGCGCCTCGGACGGCACGGTCGTCGTCTCCACGACGCTGGACTCCGTGGCCGCGGCGGCGGGAGAGCTGGTCTCGGCGGGCCGCAAGCCGGACACCCCGCTGACGGTGACGATCGCCGGTACGACGACACGCCAGCGCACCTGGGCGGCGACGCTCGGCACGATCGCGCAGACCCTGAAGCAGGCGAAGGTGCTGCCCTCCCCGGACGGCGGCCGGCCGGTGATAGCCGTGGTCGGTGAGCGTTCCACCGCCGCCCGGCGCGACCAGCTGTCGTGGTTCGAGTCCAAGCCGCTGTTCGGCTGGAAGGTGCTCGTGCCGCGCACGAAGGAGCAGGCGGCGTCGCTCTCCGACCAGCTGCGGTCCTACGGCGCGGTGCCGCACGAGGTCCCGACGATCGCGGTGGAGCCCCCGCGCACCCCGCAGCAGATGGAACGTGCGGTCAAGGGCCTGGTCACCGGCCGCTACGAGTGGATCGCCTTCACGTCGGTCAACGCGGTGAAGGCGGTGCGGGAGAAGTTCGAGGAGTACGGCCTCGACGCGCGTGCCTTCGCGGGCATCAAGGTGGCCGCGGTGGGCGAGCAGACGGCCAAGGCGCTGGTCGCCTTCGGCGTGAAGCCGGACCTGGTGCCGAGCGGCGAGCAGTCGGCCGCGGGCCTGCTGGAGGACTGGCCGCCGTACGACCCGGTGTTCGACCCGATCGACCGCGTGTTCCTCCCGCGGGCCGACATCGCCACGGAGACGCTGGTCGCCGGCCTCATCGAGCTGGGCTGGGAGGTCGACGACGTGACCGCCTACCGGACGGTCCGCGCCTCGCCGCCGCCGGCCGAGACCCGCGAGGCGATCAAGGGCGGTGGCTTCGACGCCGTTCTCTTCACGTCGTCGTCCACGGTCCGGAACCTGGTCGGCATCGCGGGCAAGCCGCACAACGTGACCGTGATCGCCTGCATCGGCCCGGCCACGGCGAAGACGGCCGAGGAGCATGGCCTGCGGGTGGACGTCATGGCCCCGGAGCCGTCCGTCCACAAGCTGGCCGAGGCGCTGGCCGACTTCGGGCTGAAGCGGCGCGCCGTCGCGCTGGAGAACGGGGACCCGGTGACGCGGCCCAGCGAGCGGCGGCCGGGGGCGCGCCGGCGTCGTACGACGACCTGAGGCGCCAGGGGGCTCCGCTTGCCTGCCCACCCTCCAGCCGACCGAGTCGGGTGGAGGGTGGGCCGCTGAATCACTCCTTTCGTAACTCCGCGTCTGCGATGCTGATCGGCATGGGTGAGGGAGATCGGGGGCGGCGTGCGGATGCTGCCTCCTGGATACGGCGGCGTGCTGCCGCGATGGTGTTGACGTGTGTTGGGGTGGGAACCGCCGTTCTGCACGTCCTGGAACCCGGTCTCAAGATCGACGGCATCACGGTGATGCTGCTGGTGGTGGCCGCGGTGCCGTGGCTCGGAGAGCTGTTCCGCAGTATCGAGGTGCCGGGTCTCGGAAGGATCGAGTTCCGGGAGATCGAGCGCAGGATCGAGGCCGTCCAGCGGACGGCGAACGCGGCTCTCGTCGGGGACGGCCCCGAGGGCGGGGCCGTGGACGACACCGAGGCCTGGGACGCGGTCAGGGAACTCGCCGCCGAGTACGTGAAGATACGTCTTGAACTGCCCAGCGGCCGGGCGCGGACCCGCCGGATGGACCAGGTCTTCGCCCGTCTGGTGCGCGCGACGCAGCGCGTGCGGGACTTCGACGCGGGCGCGTTGCTGGGATCCCAGGACGCCGGACTGCGGCTGGCCGCCTATGCGCGCCTGTATGCGCTGCCCGAGCCCGAGGTGCTGGACGCGTTGGTCGACGCGGTGACCGGCGAACCGCTCCCCTTCAACCAGTACTGGGGGCTGCAGGCCCTCGGGAGAGGTGTGGAGGACGTGGGAGCGGAAAATGTTCCGTTCGGTGTGGTGCGGCGCTTGGAGGACTGCCGTTCCCGGATGCGGCGCGCCCCCGACCGGGTCGAGCTGATCGATCGCATCCTCGAGGATCTCGGTGAACGCTGAGCGGCAGGCGGGTGCCAGACGGCATCTGCCTGCCGCTCGCGCCCGTCAGGCCGTCGTGCCGCCCGCGTAGTCGCTGTTGAACGTCGTCTCGATCGTCTGGGCCACCGGTTCGGCCACGCCCGTGCCGGTGAGGATGATGCCGAGCTCCCGGTTGTTGCTCAGGGAGTTGCTGCTGATGTTCATGGAGCCGGCCTCGACCTCCTGGGTGGACAGGCCGTAGTCGGCGACCATGGCCTTGGCGTGGATGTAGAAGCCGTTGGGGTCGGAGTAGCCGACGACCGTGCCGCCGGCGGCCTTGATGGCGGAGACCTGGCTGGAGTAGCTGGAAGGATTCTCCAGGACCACGCGGACCTTCACGCCGGCCTTGGCGCGGGCCACGATCGCGTTGACCACCGTGCTGTCGCTGAACTCCAGCTCTTCCACGTCCAGGCTCTTGGTCGCGGAGTTGATGAAGGACACCAGGCGGTTGCGGGAGTCGTTGGGGGACCACAGCAGGTGGTCGCCGTCGGTCGGGGTGACCGAGGTCGCCGTGTAGTCGGCGTTGAAGACCTTCTCGATGGCGGCGACATCGCGCGTGTCGTCGGTGAAGACGCCGTAGTCGCGGCTGGTCGTGTAGTACTGCGCCGTCAGATTGCCGGTCATGACCAGGGACTTGACGCCGTCGACGGTGATCGTCTTCTGGTGGGTGTAGACGAAGGCCGAGGACGACCAGACCACGCCTATGCCCGCGTTCTTCAGGGACGTGTACGCCGAGTTGTTGGCGCTCTGGTGCTGGCGGTCGAGGATGACCCGGACGGTGACGCCCTTGTTCTTCAGGGCTATGAGGTCGTTGACGGCCGTGGTGTCCTCCAGCTCGTACATGGTCATGTCGAGCGTGCTGGTGGCCGAGTCGATGAAGTCGTAGATCGTCGGCTGGCTGCCGGTCTGGGAGAAGGCGAAAGCCGAGTAGCTCGCGGCGTTCGCAGGGACGGCCGTGGCGACGACGGCGGCGCCGGCGGTCAGGGCGATGGCCGCGCGGGTGAGGACCTTCCGCAGCATGCGTGACTCCTAGGCTCACGGGCGAGGAGGGGTGGCGCGGGCATGACACCACGCGCGTAGAACGCTGGGGAGGCGCGCGGATCGAGGGATCGCCAGGAGAGCGCAAAGACTTCGTATGACGGCGCCGGTTTGCCCGTGAATGGGCTCGCTGTGGGGTGCCTAGGAGTCAGTGAGCGGGCCGACAGGGCGTCGGCAAAGGCGGGGGCCCGGCGGGCGTAGCGTAGAAGGCATGACGAAGTACGGATCCTTCCCCGGTACGCGTCCCCGGCGGCTGCGCACCTCGCCCGTCATGCGCCGCATGGTCGCCGAGACGCGCCTGCACCCGGCCGACTTCATCCTTCCGGCGTTCGTCCGGGAGGGTGTGAGCGAGCCCGTGCCGATCGCCACCATGCCCGGGGTCGTCCAGCACACCCGCGACAGCCTGAAGAAGGCCGCGCTTGAGGCCGTCGAGGCCGGGGTCTCCGGGATCATGCTGTTCGGCGTGCCGGAGGAGAGCAAGAAGGACGCCGTCGGGACGCCGGGCACCGATCCGGACGGGATCCTTCAGGTCGCCCTCCGGGACGTACGCGCCGAGGTCGGCGACGACCTGCTCGTCATGTCCGACCTGTGCCTGGACGAGACCACCGACCACGGGCACTGCGGGGTCCTGGACGCCCAGGGCCGTGTCGACAACGACGCGACCCTGGAGCGGTACGCCGAGATGGCGCAGGTCCAGGCCGACGCCGGCGCCCATGTCGTCGGCCCGAGCGGGATGATGGACGGTCAGATCGGCGTCGTCCGTGACGCGCTCGACCAGATCGGGCGCGAGGACGTGGCGATCCTCGCCTACACCGCCAAGTACTCGTCCGCCTTCTACGGCCCCTTCCGCGAGGCCGTGGCGTCGTCGCTGCAGGGCGACCGCAAGACGTACCAGCAGGACCCGGCCAACTGGCGCGAGTCCCTGCGGGAGCTGGCGCTCGATCTGGAGGAGGGCGCGGACATGGTCATGGTCAAGCCGGCCGGGCCGTACCTCGACATCCTCGCCCGGGTCGCGGACGCCGTGGACGTGCCCGTCGCCGCCTACCAGATCTCCGGCGAGTACGCGATGATCGAGGCCGCCGCCGAGAAGGGCTGGGTCGACCGCGACCAGGCCATCTTCGAGACCCTGACCGGCATCAAGCGCGCCGGGGCCCGGAACATCCTCACGTACTGGGCGACCGAGGCGGCGCAGAAGCTGCGCTGAGCCGGACGCGAGCATGCTGCGGCCCTCGGACCGGCTCGGAGTGGAGCCGGACCGGGGGTCGTGTGCTTGTCAGGGAGCTCCGGCCGGGGTCAGTCCCACCAGAAGGCCCAGGCGGGTGCCCCTATCAGGTCCTTCGCGTAGGCGCGGAAGGTGTCCTGCTCGCCCTGGAGCACGTTGTCCGGGCAGAACGCGAAGTGCTCCGCCGCCACCGCCTCGGCGTCCTCCTCGGTGGCCGGCGGAGCCGCCACCGAGACGACCAGGGAGTCCAGGCCGAGGGCCACCACCCGTATGCCGAAGCGGTCCTCCCAGGAACGCAGCACCGCGCACATCCGGGCCACGTCACTCTCGTAGTTCACCGGGCCGGTCCAGCCGATCGCCGCCGGGATGTCGGCGGACCGGCGGGCCGGGACCAGGGCGAGGTGCGCCTCCTCGATCATCGCGCCCCGACCGCCCTTGAGCGCGTCGGCGACCTGCGCGGCGCGGGTGTCCGGGTCCGCGGAGAGGGAGCCGGCCGGTGCGAGACCGGGCCACTCGCCCCCGAACGGCTCGATCTCCTCGTCGAGCTCGCCGTCCTGCGTCTCCTCCTCCCAGTACTCCGCCAGGACCTCCTCGGCGTCGTGATCGCCCGGGTACGACGTCTCACCCGGGCGCAGCGCCCAGTCCTCCGGTCCGCCCCGGGACTCCGCCAGGTCCACGAGCACCGGCAGCAGACCGGCGCGAGCGGCCGGCGCGCCCAGCGCCTTCCACGTGCCTGGCGCGGCCGGCTTCTCCGCATGCCACAGCAGAGGGTCGTGCCAGGGCCCGTCGTACGTCATGTCGACGAGCCTGCCGGGCGGCAGTTGAAGCCCGAGGGTACGGCCGCTGGGGTCGGTGGCCAGCTTGGGCAGCGGGTTGGGAAGAGTCGCCATACCCGTGACTGTAAGGCCCGCCACTGACAAAGCCGTTGAGCTGCGTATGCGATGAACCCATAACCGCCGCAACCGCTCTTACCGGAGGGTGTTGTGATGGGCGGGGACACGGTGACCGTGTGACGGGAAGGACGGAGGAACGTGCGGATCGGGCGTTACCCCGTGCGGTGGCACATCGTGCTGCTCACGCTGTGGACGGCCGTCTGGTTCGTGGTGGCCGAACGCCACGCGGCCGTGTCCTGGCACTATCTGCGCCAGGGCGAGCAACTGCTCTTCGGCCAGGCCTCCGGCGGCGGCCTCGCCCTCTACGCCAACCACCCCGAGCTGCAGATCGGCCCGGTCAGCTTCCTGGCCGCCGGCCTCTTCGCACCCTTCTCACCCGACCTTGGTGAGAAACTGGCCGACGCGTTCATGTCCGGGCTCGGCCTGTACATGCTCGTCCTGATCGGCCGTGCCGCCGCCGACCACTACCTCGGCACCGGCGTCAACCACAAACGCCTCCAGCAGCGCGTCCTGGTCGCCGGGGCGGCCTTCATTCCCATGTGGGTCGAGGTCGCGGTCCGCTTCGCTCACCTCGACGACGTACTGGCCCTCTTCTTCACCACGCTCGCGGTACGCGCACTGGTCCGGGGCAACGCGACGGCGGTGGGCGTGCTCCTGGCCCTTGCGGTCGACTCCAAACCCTGGGCGGTCGGCTTCCTGCCGCTGCTGCTGGCTCTGCCCCGCCCGGTCCGCCTGCGCTCGGCGACCTGGACCGTCGCGCTGGTGGCGGCAGCGTGGCTCCCCTTCTATCTGACCCACCTGGAAACCCTGCACGCGGCCCGCTTCACGATCCCCAACCAACCGGCGTCCTCCCTGCGCTGGTTCGGCGTGAACGACCGCGTGACGCCGTGGTGGGACCGTCCCGCGCAGATGGCGTTGGGCATGGGTCTCGGTGCCCTGGCGGTACGGCGGGGCCGCTGGCCGGCGGTGGTCTTCCTGGCCGCCGACGCGCGCGTCCTCCTCGACCCCAGCGTGTACACGTACTACAACGCCTCGGTCCTCCTGGGCACCCTGATCTGGGACTCCATCGGCCAGCGCCGCCTGGTTCCGTGGGTCAGCTGGATTGCGCTGATCTCCCTCTACGGCGGCGCCCTGCTGATCCCGTCGGACTCCACCCGGGGCTTCCTCCGCCTGGCGTTCTGCATCGGCTCGGCGGCGTACGTCCTGCTGTGGCCCCAGCGGGCGCCTCGCGGCCGCCGCCGAGGCCGAGGGGGCGGACGTCGCGAGCCGGTCCAGGGGGCTCTCGTCCGACCAGCGTCGTGATGCAGAACGGGTGCCCGGCGGGGTCCAGCAGCACCCGCCACCGCTCCCCGCCCGGCTGGAACTCGGGCTTGTCGGCGCCCAGTTCAAGCAAATGCTTCTCGGCGGCGTCCAGGTCGTCCACGCCCAGCTCGATGTGCGCCTGCTTCTCCTGCGCCGGGTCCGGCCAGGTGGGCGGGCGGTAATCCGCGAGGCGGTTGAAGCCGAGGCCGGTCGCGCCCTCCCTGCCGAGGAGGACGAAGTCGGTGCTGGAGTAGAGGACCTACATGCCGAGCAGCTCGCCAGCAAGGGAGTCTCACCACATGCCGTTCTCGAACTCCTCAAGCGACAGGTTCCACTGAGATTCCTCGTCCGCGAATGGAGTGGGATCGAAGGCACCGACAACGCGCCGGAAACGCTCGGACAGTTCCGTTCGGTCCATGTTGTTGTCGTGGCCGACTTCGAGCTTTCGGAACTCGATGAGACTGAGGAGAAGCGATTCGACATCGCGGTGCAGGAGGATATATTGCGATTCACTCTCAGGAAAGGCGTACACCTTTCCTGAGATCGGGTCGAGCGCGATGAGCGAGGTGAACAGGTATCCCAGCATCCACCACGTCCGACTTTCCTCCGGGCAGGACCAGTCGTAATGATCGAAGCGGCTGCCGATGATGAGCGGGTCGAAGCCCGGCTCGTACGGGTCCTCCGGATCCTCTTTGGAGGTGAAGACTTCCGACTGCGGAAGTCCCACGGAACTGAGGAGGGACAACGCGCGCGAGTCGACGGGTTCGGCGACGGAGAATTGTGGATAGTAGACCACATTGGTCAGGCCGTAGGCGTCGAGCATGGCGCTGGGGGTGACGGTGAAATGCATGGGCGCATCCTAGCGTGCCGCTAAAGTCCGAGGGCTTTCTTCAGGCCGTTCACGTACTTGGTGTGTTCCGCGTTGGTGGTCTTCATGTTCTGGTCGTAGTAGTCCGCGGCGTGGGTGACCTTGAAATCCTGTCCGAAATGGTAGCTCAGCCAGCGGGCGCATACCGGATTCTTTTGGCAGGGTTCTCGTTCCGTGAATATTTCTTTGAGTCTGTGCCCTTGGTCTGAGTGCAGGATCGGGAATCCGATCATTCGCTCGGAATGCCCCCGCTTGTTGCTGTAGCCGACGAGAATCGATTCCCTGCCGCCCGCATCGATGTAGCGACCTGCCGCGTAGTTCGTCCCATCGAAGTCGTCCCGCGCGACACGGGCTGCCTGCGTGGCCCGGGCCAGATCGCTGGTGGATGCATCGATCTTCTTGGACTGCACCCTGTCTTTATGGGCTTCCTCTGCGTAGAACTCCGACTTCTGTTTCTGCGTCGAAGGAATGTAGAAACGGCCGTCGTCGCCGACGATGCCGTGGAGACGCTTTCTGTCGTGGTCGTCGAGCTCTGCCGTACCGCCGTCGGTATGCAGTCGCTGCACGGACCCGTCGGCGTGCATCAGATACACACGTTGCTCGCCGTCCTTGCCCGTCCTGATGCCCTTGGCCCGCAGCCCGATCTCGTTGTCGATCTCCTTGTGGTGCCGGGAGACCGCCTTCGCACGATTCGGAATCGTCTCGGTGAGGTGTTTGCCGATCTTGCCGAGGGCCTTCTCGCAGCCGTGCAGGGCGCCATGGATCATCGAGTCGAAGGCTTGGGTGAAGGGGTCCTTGCCCCTGGTGCGGCCGAACAGGCCCTTGGCCCGGCCGAGTGGGGAGGCGCTGTTCGCGTGGAGTTCGCTGCCGTGGAAGGAGAGCTTGCCGGCTCCGCTCTCGAACGCCTCGTGGTCGATGTGGAGGTCGCCGCCCGAGCCGGAACCGCCGGACGCGGAGGCTAGTTCCATGCCACCGCCGGCTCCCGCCGAGGCCAGCTGCATGCCGCCATGCCCGTGCCCGTGACCACCGCCGGCGCCGCCGCCCGCGCCGGAGCCAGTCGGGCCGGGCGGCAGGGTGAACGCGTCCTCCGCCAGATTCAGCACCGCGTCCTCGATCATCGCCTCCAGCTTGGCGTTGACCGGTGCGGTGACCCGGGCGACCAGCTCGTCCACGATGCGGTCGGCGGCCTCGTCGATGATGCGTTTCACCAACTGCCGCATGGCCGTGACCTCGGCCGCGCCCAGCACGGCGGACAGGCCTCCGGTGACGAAGGACAGGCCGACCGACAGGCCCACCGAGCCCGCCATGACGGCGAGTTCGGCCTCGGCCTTCGTCTTCATTCCGAAGACGATGTCCGCGACCACGTCCAGCGCGTCGGCGAAGAGGCGGGCCAGTTCCGGGATCTTGTCCAGGTGGCCGGCCTTGACCTGGTTCCAGTGGGTCTGCATGGAGTGGACGGCCCAGCCGTGCGAGGAGGCCAGGATCTGCTCCACCGTCTTGTGCGCGTCCGCGCCGTGGCCCTCGAACTTGTCGGCGAACTCCCGCATGGCGTGGGCCATGTCGCGGTAGTCGTCCTCATCGACATTGGGGAAGTGGATGCCGATGAAGTCCAGGACCTCGTCCAGCCACCCCGGAATCGTGTAGCCCATCCCCCGTGACGCCCCCTCGTCCTCCCGATCATCATATGAGCACCAAAACCCTAACGAGGGAGGGCGGTTGGAGGGCAAGGGCGCCTTGGTGCTCTATGGCATGACTGTGACAACCTCTCCCGCTTTTCGGGCTGGGCGCAGGTGCACCAGCCGCTCGTCGGTGCCGATCAGGAGCGTCCCGGCACCAGTCACCGCCAGCGCGTGCACCGGGGCTCCGTGCCAGTAGTCGCGGACCGTGCCTTCCTCGTCCAAGGTGTGGTGTTCGACCAGGCCGTCCCCCCAGGCGATGGCCAGTACCGGTCCGGCGTCAGTGGTCGCTGCCGCCAGGGCCGTCACGGGGCACGGCCGCGATCGGACAGGGGAGGCCAGCGGGTCCGCTCCCGGGCCCCACACCCGTACCGTGCCGTCGTGTCCGCCGCTGTAGAGCAGGGGTATGCCCGGTCCCTCCTTGGACGGCGTCAGGCGCAGGGCCGCTACGGCAGCGACGCCACCCTCGTGCAGGTGCGCTGCGAAGCCCCCTGACTCTCCGTCCACTTCGGAGAAGGCGTGCACTTGGCCGGTGGCGTCCCCCACCGCGAGCAAACCCTCGCAGAACGACAACGCCACGGCGATCGCACCGAGTTGGGCTTGCGCCGCTTCCGTCAGCCGTTCCAGCGGCGTGGGCCCGTCCGCCAGCAGTGCCGCCAGCCCCGTGCCCCTCGGAGCCGAGGGGCTGTGCCGGACGCGCAGCCGTCCCTGCGCGTCCAGGACGAGCACGTCGCCCTCCGGCGTCGCCGCCACAGCGCGCGTCCCCTGCACCGGCTCCGGCAGCCGGCCGGCCGGAGCCGCGTCCGCCTCGTCCACCAGCCGGATCGTGCCCTGGTGATCGGCCACCACCAGCTTCCCGTCGAGTCGTCCACGCCCCGACGACAGTGCATGTGCCGGTCCCGGCCACGGCGGCCGGACATCGCCGCACACCCTGCGCCAGACCACCTGCCATGCGGCTCCCTCGGCCAGCGCCGCCAGTGTCTGCGGCAGCCTCGGGTCGGCGTCGTCGCCCAGTGCGGCGAGGAGCCCGACGGCCCGGTCCGCCGGTGACAGCTCACGGGTCAGGGAGGCTCCCGCCCGCAGCCATGCCGCCCGCAGGCCTCCGTGAGCATCGGCGGAGCGCTCGTAGCCGATGGACACCTGCCAGGGGTCCGCCGTGCAGATCGCGGTGGGGTCGTTCAAGTCGACCGGGCGCGCGGGACGTTTCAGCGGCGCCTGGCGGCCGGCCGGGCGGGTGGCCGCCCAGGCGGCGTACCGCTCCGGGTCCGTCCACTGCGGCTGGTCGAGGTCCATCACAGCCGAGGGGGCGGCCGTGAGAGTCGCGGCCTCGCCGCTGCCGCTCCGTATCTCGACGAGCAGCCGGATGTGCGGCAACTCCAAAAGGGCCAGAGCGAGTTCGGCCACGCCTGTGGCGTCCTCCGCCGCGTGCAGCTCCGGCAGCACGATCACCGTACGCCGCTCGTCGGCCGCCAGCGCGGCCACCAACTCGCCCGGGGTGCGGGCGGCCACCATCAGCTGCTGGGACAGTGTCCAGGCGGCCGTGAGGGCGCTCTCCCCGGTCAGGGGCACGAAACCGTGGACCCGGCGCTCCCGCTGCGTCCCCTCCCGCGTCCCGTGCCCGATCAGCCACGCAAGCAAGGTCGACTTGCCGCATCCCTCGCCGCCGGTGACGACACACAGGCGAGGGGCCTCGGGATCCGCCAGCCAGCCCAGCAGAGCGGCGGCGGCCGGTTCGCGTCCCGCCGCGGGGCGGGACCAGCTGAGCTCGGTCACTGGTTGCCCGCCTGCCGGGCCGCGTGCGTGATCAACTCCTTGAGTCCCTCTTCCCGCGACTCCGCCGTCGAGCCGTAGTCGAAGCTGTGCGTGAACTCCGCGTGCGGGAAGGTCGCTTGAAGCCAGACCGCGCAGTAGTGGCCCGGCATCATGCACGGCTCCAGCTCGCAGTAGACGCGCCGGACCTGCTCCGGGGCCACCCCTTGCGCGTGCAGGCGCTGCCACACCAGCTCCTCCGGGTGCGGGCGCCCCGGACCGGTTGCGTCGGTGACGATCTGCTTGGCACCGGAGGCATCGACGTATTCGAACGCCGACGAGAACGGGAAGTTCAACGTGTGCCGTACGTCGTCCAGCACCTTCGGCCACCAGCTCTCGCGCTCCTCGAACGCGGCGGCGTCGATCTGGCGCAGCTCGGCGTTGAGTTCGCGGAAGGCAGCGGCGGCCACCGGGAGGCTGGTCGAGGCGGCGATCACCGGAAGGCGGCGGTCCAGGGCGGCCAGCGAGGCGTTGAAGGCCGAGACGGTGGAGCTGACGAACATGTCGTCCTCGTCCAGGCCCAGGAACACTGCCTGCACCGCGCCGTCCGGCCGTACGCACAAGTGAGCCAGCGGGTCCGTGCCGGTGCTCAGCCAGTTCTCCCGCCCGGCGGGCGCGGGCAGTCCGTGATGTCCGGCCCACATTCCCAGGGTCGGCGCGTCGCTCTCGGCTGCCGCGGTGAAGTATGGCTGCACGTGCAGCGGAACCCCGGTGGTCGCCAGTACCTCGCGGGTCGCGTCGGGCAGCTGGACCCCGTACGAGGCGGGCACCGTCAACCGGCGCATGCCGTCCGCGCCGAAGTGGGCCGCGGACGGGTCGGGGACTCGCTCGGACATCGGGCTCCCTCAGAGTCTGTGGAGACGGGTCTCCCCAGACTCTAAGGGCTGCCGGTCAGAGCTTCTCGGGCGTCCTGATCCCCAGCAGGGCCATCCCCTGGTGCAGGGTGCGGGCCGTGATGTCGCACAGGAAGAGGCGGTTCTCCACCTGGGCCGGCGTCTCGGCCTTCAGGACCGGGCACTTGTCGTAGAAGGACGTGTAGAGGGACGCCAGCTGGTAGAGGTACCCGGCCAGCTTGTGCGGGGCGTACTCCGCCGCCGCCTCCGCCACCGTCTCCGCGAAGGCGTCGACGTGCAGGCCCAGGGCGCGCTCCGCCTCGGCCAGTTCCAGCTCCGGGTGCGCGGCCGGGCGGGTCCCGCCGGCCTTGCGGAGGATGGACTGGATACGGGCGTACGCGTACTGCAGGTAGACGGACGTGTCGCCGTTCAGGGACACCATCTGGTCCAGGTCGAACTTGTAGTCCCGGTTCGCCGAGGTCGACAGGTCCGCGTACTTCACCGCGCCGATGCCCACCTGGGCGCCCCGCTCGGCGATCTCCTCCTCGGACAGGTCCTGGGCCTTCTCCCGTACGACGGCCGAGGCGCGGTCGATCGCCTCGTCGAGGAGGTCGACCAGGCGGACCGTCTCGCCCTCACGCGTCTTGAACGGCTTGCCGTCCTTGCCGAGGACCGTGCCGAAGGCCAGCTGGAAGGCGGTGACGTCCTCGTTCAGCCAGCCGGCCCGGCGCGCCGTCTCGAAGACCATCTTGAAGTGCAGGGCCTGGCGGGCGTCCACCACATAGACGAGGTTGTTCGCCTTCAGGTTGAAGACGCGGTCGCGGATGGCGGACAGGTCCGTCGCCGCGTAGCCGTAGCCGCCGTCCGACTTCTGGACGATCAGCGGGACCGGGTTGCCGTCCGGGCCCTTGATGTCGTCGAAGAAGACGCACAGGGCGCCCTCCGAGCGGACCGCGACACCCGACTCCTCCAGGAGGCGGCAGGTCTCGGCCAGCATGTCGTTGTAACCGGACTCGCCGACGATGTCGGGGTCGCGGATCTCCATGTCCAGCTTCTCGAAGACGGAGAAGAAGTAGATCTTCGACTCGTCCACGAACTTCTGCCACGTGGCCAGGGTGTGCGGGTCGCCGGCCTGGAGGTCGACCACCCGGCGGCGCGCCCGCGTCTTGAACTCCTCGTCGGAGTCGAAGAGCTTCCGCGCGGCCTTGTAGAGGCGGTCGAGGTTCGACATCGCCTCCTCGCCCGAAGCCAGCGTGTCCTCGGTGGACGCCTTGTGGTCCAGCTCGTGCGGGTGCTCGTCCAGGTACTGGATGAGCATGCCGAACTGGGTGCCCCAGTCGCCGATGTGGTGACGGCGGATCACGTTCTCGCCGGTGAACTCCAGGAGCTGGACCACCGAGTCGCCGATCACCGCCGACCGCAGGTGGCCGACGTGCATCTCCTTCGCCACGTTCGGCTGTGCGTAGTCGATCACCGTCGTGCCCGGCTGCGCGGCGGTCGGCACGCCGAGGCGGCCCGTCTCGTCCGCGTACCGCGCGGCCAGGTTCCCGGTGATCGCGCGGTCCGCGATCGTGATGTTCAGGAAGCCGGGGCCGGAGACCTCGACGTCCTTGATCAGCTCGTCACCCGTCACCACCTGGGAGACGACCTGCGTCGCCAGTTCCCTCGGGTTCGCCTTCGCCTTCTTGGCCAGGGCCAGGATCCCGTTGGCCTGGAAGTCGGCCCGGTCGCTTCGTCGCAGCAGCGGGTCCGCGCCGGCGGCCTCCGGCAGCGTGGCCGAGAGGGCGGACGCGAGGTGCTGCTGGACGTTGTCGCTGAGGGACGTGACCGAGGCCATAGGAATGGGTGCCGTTCTCCTCGTGGGGATGGATAGACCCAGCCAGTATCCCACGGCAGGTAAAGCCGTTTTCGCCGTCGCATCCCGGTCTGTGAGAATGGAGTGTCACCCCGATCAGATGGAGTGCCACCCCATTCAGAAAGAAGGACGTGCCGATCGTGGCTCAGAGCACCGAGACCACCGACTGGGTCTCCCGTTTCGCGGATGAGGTCATCGAGGAGTCGGAGCGCCGGGCCCCGGGTAAACCCGTTGTCGTCGCGTCCGGCCTCTCCCCCTCCGGCCCGATCCACCTCGGCAACCTGCGCGAGGTCATGACCCCGCACCTGGTCGCCGACGAGATCCGCCGCCGCGGGTACCAGGTCCGGCACCTGATCTCCTGGGACGACTACGACCGCTACCGCAAGGTCCCGGCGGGCGTCGCGGGCATCGACGAGACCTGGGCCGAGCACATCGGCAAGCCGCTGACCTCGGTGCCGGCGCCGCGCGGGTCGTCGTACCCGAACTGGGCCGAGCACTTCAAGGCCGCGATGATCGCCTCGCTCGCCGAGCTGGGTGTCGAGTTCGACGGGATCAGCCAGACGGCGCAGTACACCTCCGGCGCCTACCGCGAGCAGATCCTGCACGCCATGAGGCACCGCGGTGACATCGACGCGATCCTCGCCCAGTACCGCACGAAGAAGGCCCCGAAGAAGCAGCAGCAGAAGGCCGTCGACGAGGCCGAGCTGGAGGCCGAGGAGGGCTCGGGCGCCGCGTCCGAGGACGACGGCAGCTCCGGCTCCGCCGGGTACTTCCCGTACAAGCCGTACTGCGGCAACTGCGAGAAGGACCTGACGACCGTCACCTCGTACGACGACGACTCCACCGAGCTGGCCTACACCTGCACCGCGTGCGGCTTCGCCGAGACCGTCCGGCTCAGCGAGTTCAACCGCGGCAAGCTGGTCTGGAAGGTCGACTGGCCCATGCGCTGGGCGTACGAGGGCGTCGTCTTCGAGCCGAGCGGTGTCGACCACTCCTCGCCGGGCTCGTCCTTCCAGGTCGGCGGGCAGATCGTCGGGATCTTCGGCGGGAAGCAGCCGATCGGCCCGATGTACGCGTTCGTGGGCATCAGCGGCATGGCGAAGATGTCGTCGTCGCGCGGCGGGGTCCCGACCCCCGCCGACGCGCTGAAGATCATGGAGCCGCAGATCCTGCGCTGGCTCTACGCCCGCCGCAAGCCCAACCAGTCCTTCAAGATCGCCTTCGACCAGGAGATCCAGCGGCTGTACGACGAGTGGGACAAGCTGGCCGGGAAGGTCGCCGACGGCTCCGCGCTGCCGGCCGACGTGGCCGCGTACACCCGCGCGGTCGGCACGGCCGCCGGTGAGCTGCCGAAGACGCCGCGCCCGCTGCCGTACCGCACCCTCGCGTCCGTCGCCGACATCACCGCCGGGCACGAGGACCAGGCCCTGCGGATCCTGTCCGAGCTGGACCCGGACCAGCCGCTCGCGTCCCTGGACGAGGCGCGGCCGCGGTACGACAGGGCCGAGGCCTGGATCAACACGCACGTGCCCGCCGACCAGCGGACCATCGTGCGCGAGGAGCCCGACGCCGAGCTGCTGAAGTCCCTCGACGAGGCCTCCCAGCAGTCGGTGCGGCTGCTGCTGGACGGGCTCGCCGACCACTGGTCGCTCGACGGCCTGACCCACCTCGTGTACGGCGTGCCCAAGGTGCAGGCCGGCTTCCCGGCCGACGCCACACCGAAGGAGCTGCCGGCCGAGATCAAGACGGCTCAGCGGTCCTTCTTCGCCCTGCTGTACCACCTGCTCGTCGGGCGGGACACCGGCCCCCGGCTGCCCACGCTGCTGCTCGCGGTGGGGCAGGAGCGGGTGCGGGCCCTGCTCGGGGAGTAGCCGCGACATACGAGGAGGGGGCGCCCGGCATCACCGGGCGCCCCCTCCTCGTCTGCGTCACGCGATGTGGTCTTCTTCGAGTTCTGCGGAGTGGCGCTGCTGGAAGCGCTCCGCGAGGGCCTTCAGCGCGCTGGGGCTCAGCGTCGTCCCGAACGTCGCCTGGATGTTGTCGCCGAGGACCCGGGGCGTGGGGTAGCTGCCGTCGATCGACTGGCGGAAGACCTGGTAGTAGGCCTCCTCGTCGGGTTCGGGGGTGCCGCCGCCCTCACCCAGTTCGCGGGTCCGGTTCGGGCCCACCGGGATGGGGAAGCTGCCGGTCTCCTCCGGCGAGGGCTGCTGGAACTGCTCGGGGGGCTGTTCCTCATACCACTCCTCGTACTGCTCCTCGGGGGCGTACTGAGGTTCTTGCAGCATCGGGTCGTAGGTGGGGTCGTAACCGCCGTGGTACTCGACCTCGCGCGGGGTCTGGAACCAGGGGCTCTGCTCGTCCACGGGGGCGCTTTCCGGCTGCCCGGTGTTCTGGCGGGGCAGTTCGGGGCGCTGCCCGCCGACGGGTGCCGCCTGCTGTGGGACGGGCGCCGCACCGGCGGCACGACTGCCCGCTGCCACGGCGGGTATCAGGCTGGGCTCGATGCCCGCCGCCGCGAGGCCTGCCGCGGCCGTCTCCGCCAGCGGGACCCCGTACCTCGCCAGCCGCAGCGGCATCAGGGACTCCACCGGAGCCTTTCTGCGCCACGCGCGGCCGAAGCGGGAGCGCAGGCGCGCCTGATAGACGAGACGTTCCTGCTCCAGCCTGATCACCTGGTCGTAGGAGCGCAGCTCCCACAGCTTCATACGGCGCCAGAGGAGAAAGGTGGGCAGGGGGGAGAGGAGCCAGCGGGTCAGCCGGACGCCCTCCATGTGCTTGTCCGCCGTGATGTCGGCGATCCGGCCGATCGCGTGCCGGGCCGCCTCCACCGCGACCACGAACAGCACCGGGATCACCGCGTGCATGCCGACGCCCAGCGGGTCCGGCCAGGCGGCCGCGCCGTTGAACGCGATCGTCGCCGCCGTCAGCAGCCACGCCGTCTGGCGCAGCAGCGGGAAGGGGATGCGGATCCAGGTCAGCAGCAGGTCCAGGGACAACAGGACACAGATGCCTGCGTCGATGCCCACCGGGAACACATAGGAGAAGTTCCCGAAGCCCTTCTTGAGGGCCAGCGCACGGACGGCCGCGTAGGAACCTGCGAAGCCGATGCCGGCGATGATCAAGGCGCCGGTCACGACCACGCCGATGAGAACGCGGTGCATCCGAGTCAGCTGCAGTGGCGCGGCCACGCGTACTCCCCTCCCCTTGCCTGTTGTTGCGCGCAACAGGGTGGCACACGCGAACGGCGAACGTGGTACCGGTCGGGTCTTCGGACCCTCCGGACCCCTCGGTCAGTTCGTCTTCGTGGCCGACTTGGACGGAGAAGCGCTGGAAGAGGCCGACTTGGACGGGGAGGCCGACTTCGACGGGGCCGACGACGCGGAACCCGCCGACGACGAGCCGCCGTTGGCGGACGCCACCGCCCCGACCGCCTCCTTGACCGCGCTCTCCGCGGCCTTCGTCAGGGCGTCGGCGTCCGGGGTCTTCTCGCCCGCGAGACCGGCGCCGTTGTAGTCGAGCGTGACGACCACGTTCTCGACCCGCGCGACCACCGTCTGCTGCTTGAACAGGCCTTCCTTCTTCTTCAGGTCGTAGCGCACCGCCGTCGCCTCCGAGCCCGTGCCGGACAGCGGGAGCTGCTTGACGTTCTGCGCGCCGGCCACCGACGCGGAATCCTTGACCTGCTGGACGAAGTACGTGTGGGCCTGCGTGTCACCGGCACCGCGCGTGCTGTCCGAGTCGAAACGGAGCAGGGACACGTTCAGCCACCGGAACTGCGAGCCCTTCACCCCGTTGTTGTCCAGGCTGCTCCAGGAGCAGGAGGTCCGCGACGACGGATCGTCCGAAGCGCCCTTCTTGCCCGACGTGTCCTTCGGCACCAGATCCGTCAGGGTCTTCTTCGACAGCACCGCACACGCGTCGGGCAGCTTCTGGTACGCGGCCGCCTGCACGGACGCGGACGTGCTCGCCGAGGGCGTCGTGCTGCCGCCCGTGGACTGCTGCGCGCTGCTGTCCGTGCCCTTGCCCTTGGAATCGCCCGAGTCCGACGAACAGGCGGCGGTGATCAGCACCGCCGGCACGGCTGCGGCGCAGACAAGAACACGGCTCAGGCGCTTGCCACGCATCCGTCGCTGGGCACGGTCGTCTCGCTGGGCTGCTCGCTGCATGGTTCCTTCACTCATGACGCTCGGTGTTCGTGCGGGTTCCTGCGGGGGCCCACGGTACGCGGTGAAGGAGCTGTGCGGTTTCGGTTCGGGTGCATTCCGCGCGGTGCGGCGAACGGCTCCCGCTGCGGTCAACCGCCCAGCGCGTCGTCCAGTTGAGCGGCCAGTTTACGGGCCCTGTCCTGCATTTCCTTGCTGTCGGGGACCGTTCCCACGGCCGTCGGCTGCTCCTCGTACTCGATGGTGACGACCACGTTGGACGTGCGGAACACCACAGTCACCGTCCGCTGTTCGGCCGTCGAACCGGACGAACCGAGCTGGTCGTCGATATACGCCTCGTCACCGAGATCGGTCAGCACCCGCGGCTGCAGATCGGCCGCGGCGGAATCCGAGGAGGAGGCGGAAGAGGAGGCGGAGGAGGAGCCGGAAGGGGAGGCGCCGGCACTCGCGGAGGACGACGCGGATCCGCTGGGCGACGGAGAGGACGTCGGCGTCGGCGCGCTCGTCCCGCTCGCCTGGTTCGTCCCGGTCGTCCCACCCGTCGCCGAGGAGCTGCTCGGCGCGGGGAGGTCGGCGGCCGACTCCTTGCCCGCGAACAGCTTCTTCGCCTGGTCGTCGTCGCTGACCGTGTTGTCGTACGACACCACGCGCTCGAAGTCGACCGAGAGGCGGTCGGTGGCGGCCGTGGACTCCACCTTCCAGCGGCAGCCGACCTTGCGATCGGTGTCATAGGTGAGCGCGGCCTGGCCCTGGTAGGCCTTGTCCCGCTGGGCGGGGTCGGCGATCTGCTTGATGCCGGGCAGCATCGAGTCGAGGGTGTCGTGGCCGACCGCGCCGCAGGGTTCGGGCAGCGTGCGGTACTTGCCGGGCTGGGCGACGGCCGAGGCGGTGCCGGCGTTGCCCGGATTGGCGTTGTCCGTCGGGCTGTCGCCGCTCGTGCCGCTCGTGCAGCCGGCCAGCAGCGCCGCGAGGAGGGCGGCGGTGCCGGTTACGTACGCCTTCCGCTGCACGGTCGGGCTCCTCTCGGGTGTGCGCTCGCTTGGTGCTCCAGTGTCCCCGCTGGTTATTCGCTTGCCGCAGCGGGGCGTCCCCTGGAGACAATGTGTATCGCACGCGCTGCCGTGGCCGCCGGTCCCTTGTCCTTTTTCGCCGGCGTCGGCGCTGCTTTTCCGCTTTGCTGCTAATAAGCCTTGTGTAAGCCTTTGTTGTCGTTTTCGGGGGAATGAGGAACGTATGTCGTACGTGGAGATGCCGGGCGCGAAGGTCCCGATCCGGATGTGGACCGACCCCGCGACGGTCGAGGACGTGGCCCTGCGTCAGCTCCAGAACGTGGCGACCCTGCCGTGGATCAAGGGCCTGGCCGTGATGCCGGACGTGCACTACGGCAAGGGCGCGACGGTCGGCTCCGTCATCGCCATGCGGGGCGCGGTGTGCCCGGCGGCGGTCGGGGTGGACATCGGGTGCGGGATGTCGGCGGTTAAGACGTCGCTGACGGCGAACGACCTGCCGGGTGACCTGTCGCGGCTGCGGTCGAAGATCGAGCAGGCGATTCCGGTGGGGCGGGGGATGCATGAGGATCCCGTGGAGCCGGGGGACTTCCATGGGCTGGCGACGTCCGGATGGGACGACTTCTGGGGGCGGTTCGACGGGGTGGCGGAAGCGGTCAAATTTCGTCAGGAGCGGGCTTATAAGCAGATGGGGACACTCGGAGGCGGGAATCACCTGATCGAATTGTGTCTGGATCAGACAAATTCGGTCTGGCTGATGTTGCACTCTGGTTCACGCAATATCGGCAAGGAACTAGCCGAGTACCACATCGGTGTCGCGCAGAAGCTCCCGCACAACCAGGGGCTGGTCGACCGTGACCTGGCGGTGTTCGTCTCGGACACCCCGCAGATGGCGGCGTACAGGAACGATCTCTACTGGGCGCAGGAGTACGCCAAGTACAACCGCGCGCTCATGATGGCGCTCCTGAAGGACGTGGTCCGCAAGGAGTTCAAGAAGGCCAAGCCGACGTTCCAGCCGGAGATCTCGTGCCACCACAATTACGTTGCTGAGGAGCGGTACGAGGGCATGGATCTGCTCGTGACCCGCAAGGGAGCGATCCGAGCCGGCTCCGGGGAATTCGGGATCATTCCGGGCTCGATGGGTACCAGCTCGTACATCGTGAAGGGCCTCGGGAACGAGAAGGCCTTCAACTCGGCGTCCCACGGGGCAGGTCGGCGTATGAGTCGCAACGCGGCGAAGCGGCACTTCACCGTCAAGGACCTTGAGGAACAGACGCGGGGTGTGGAGTGCCGCAAGGACGCGGGGGTACTGGATGAGATTCCGGGCGCCTACAAGAACATCGACCAGGTGATGGCGCAGCAGCGTGATCTCGTGGAGGTCGTGGCGAAGCTGAAGCAATTCATCTGTGTGAAGGGTTGATGAGCGAGGCACCCTGCACCGGCAGGGGGCCTCGCTCATCGGGTCACTGGTCGCTGGGCTTGGGAGCTTGGCCCGTGCGCAGGCGCCAGAGGCGGAGATTACAGCTTTGGACGGTCCTGCCGAGTACCTCAGCGGCAGTCGGCGGGCTGTTCAGCTGGAGCAGGATTCGGTCTTCGTGTTCAGTCCAGCGGCGCCTTGTGTATGCGGCCCTCATTCCTGCGGGGCGTGACCAAGCCGAGAGGGAGTCGGCGGCAGTGTGCTTGCGGTCCAGGGACAGGCAGCCGGGGTAGTACAGGTCGGCCGCCAGACGCTGGGCCACCTCCATCAGGTAGAGGATGTTGTAGATATCGTGGCGAGTGTTGCGCTTGAGGATGCGCTCGGCTCCCGTGGTGTCCCCTGGCGTAGTCGCGCAAGCAGGATGCGATGGCGGAGCTGGCCGTGGTGAGGGAGACGAATGGGAATCCCCTGCTGGTGAAGCCGACCGAGCCGTCTGCGTCGATCAGACCTCGCAGGTAGTCGCGGCGAGAGAACTCGGCGTCGGGCGGAGCGATCGTCTTGGACTTACTGCCGTAAGGCAGGCCGAGTTCGTTGATCCTGGTCCTGGCTTCAAGGGAACACAGGCTCCAGATCGCGGCGGTGTGGGATTCGGAGAAGTTGGTCGACCGGGTGCGTTCGGAGATGCCGCTGTTGTAGGGCGTTAGATTCTGGAACTTGCGCAGCAAGTCGACGTCGCAGGCGCTGAGTTCGACTGTCAGTCGCCCGCGTTGCCGTGACTGCTGGGACAGATGCCCATCCGCCTGCAAGAACCCGAACATGTATGCATACTCGGGCACTTTGAGGTCCATGAACCGATGGGCGCTAGGCTCGCATTCAGCCACAGGGAAGCCTCCACTTCCGTGCTGGTGAGGCCCTCGGCGGGGACCGGCATCCCTGCCGAGGGCCGTCGAATTGATCGTGTGGCGCGAGCCTAGATCGCCAGTTCGTATGGCGATCGGGTGATCGGGGAGGTTCGCCCGATTGGGCTAATCGTCGGTCACTTTGCGTGGCGTACCGCGTAGATCATCACGAACGCCACGATGTGGATGCCGAAGAGGAAGTAGCCGAGGAAGTACCAGACCTTGCGTTCGTCCTTGGTCTCCTGGGCCAGGCGGGCCTTTTCGAGGGAGTCGGCGGCGTCGGGGCTCTCGGGGGATTCGGTCATCATGGCTCCCGGTGGACCTTGGTGTTGGACGCCTGGGCGCGGGGGCGCAGGACGAGGAGGTCGACGTTGACGTGGCTGGGGCGGGTGACCGCCCAGGTGATCGTCTCGGCCACGTCGTCCGCGGTGAGGGGCTCGGCGACGCCCTCGTAGACCTTGGCCGCCTTCGCTTCGTCGCCGGCGAAGCGGGTCAGGGCGAACTCGTCGGTCTTGACCATGCCGGGGGCGATCTCGATGACGCGGACCGGCCGGCCGACGATCTCCAGGCGGAGGGTCTCGGCGAGGACATGGGCGCCGTGCTTGGCGGCGACATAGCCCCCGCCGCCCTCGTACGTGCCGTGGCCGGCGGTGGAGGAGACGACCACGACCACGCCGTCGCCGCTCGCCACCAGCTTGGGCAGCAGGGCCTGGGTGAGGTTCAGGGTGCCGATGACGTTCGTCTCGTACATCGTGCGCCAGTCCTGCGGGTCGCCGGTGGCCACCGGGTCCGCGCCGAGGGCGCCGCCCGCGTTGTTGACCAGGACGCCGATGGTCTGGAAGGCCGTCGCGAACTCGTCGACGGCCGCGCGGTCGGTCACGTCCAGCTGGTAGGCGACCGCCGAGTGGCCCGCCCCGGTCAGCTCCTCGGCCAGCGCCTCGATACGGTCCTTGCGGCGGGCGGTGAGGACGACGCGGTAGCCGGCCGCGGCGAGCTGCCGGGCCGTGGCGGCGCCGATGCCGCTGCTCGCACCCGTGACGACGGCGATGCGGGAGGCGGGGGCCATGGGCAGCTCCTGGAGTTCTGGTGGCTATCGGCTCCGTCCAGCGTAAGTGAGGCTCAGGCGCCGTTCCTCGGGGCCCACATGATCACGGCCATTCCGGCGAGACAGATCAGCGCGCCCACGATGTCGTAGCGGTCGGGGCGGTAGCCGTCCGCGATCGCGCCCCACAGAAGTGAGCCGGCGACGAAGATGCCGCCGTACGCGGCCAGGATGCGGCCGAAGTGGGCGTCCGGCTGGAAGGTGGCGACGAATCCGTACGCGCCGAGGGCCAGGACCCCGCCGGTCATCCACAGCAAGCCCCGGTGCTCGCGTAGGCCCTGCCAGATCAGCCAGGCGCCGCCGATCTCGAAGACGGCGGCGACGACGAACAGGGCGGCGGAGCGGAGGATCGACATGGTCAGCAGCTTGGCATGCGGGCCGTGGGAGCCCCGGCGCGGCCTGTCACCTGATGGACGGCGCCTGCCCCGTTGTCCGCGTGGCATACATCCCTACGCCAGTCGGATCGGATGCGTGGAGTGGTGAGCGGCGTGCGGATGTGGACCTGGGGTGCGTCGGGGGCCTTGGCCGGTGTGGTGCTGGGGGCGGGGGGTGCCGTGGCCGCTCCGGCGCCCGTGCCCGCGGCCGGTCTGGAGTTCCACGGGACCGCGGTGATGGACGGGGACCGGGTGGAGGTGAAGCTGACCCCGCACAACGGCGGGCCCGCCGCCGTGCCGGACGCGACCGTGCGGCTGCGCTGGTCGGTGGCGCTGGCCGAGGAGCAGCGGTTGCCCGCGCGGTGCGCCCGGGAGGACGACCGGACGGTGCTGTGCGGCACGGGCGCGCTGGCCGCGGACGGGGTGGGGGAGCAGCTGGATGTGCCGGTGCGGCTGAAGGAGAAGCCGTCGGAGGTCACGCTGGACATCGACACGGCGTGGGCCGGTGGCGCGACGGACCAGGGCCGCACGAACGACCAGGTGAAGGTGCTGGTGCTGGACACCGGGGACGCGTACGCCTTCTGAGGCCCGCCGATCGGGGGATCAGGCGGGGTTCTGCGCGTCGTAGCGCTCGCGGGCCGCTCGTACCTCCTCGAAGTGGGTCTCGGCCCAGTCCTTCACGGCGGTCAGCAGGGCGGCGAGGCCGGCGCCGAGCGGGGTGAGTTCGTAGTCGACGCGGACGGGGACGGACGGGGTGACCGTGCGGCTGATGATGCCGTCCCGTTCGAGGGTGCGCAGGGTCTGGGTGAGCATCTTGGGGCTGACGCCGGCGATCTTGCGACCGAGGTCGCTGTAGCGCATGGGACCGGTGGCCAGGGCGGCGACGACGAGGCTGACCCACTTGTCGCTGAGCCGGCCGAGGAGCTGGTTGGTGGGGCATTCGCGCAGGAAGGCGTCGTAGTCGGCGCGGGCCTGCTCGCGGCGCTGGGCGGCGGTCATGGTCGCCATGGGCTCTTCCCTTCGGGTGAGCTACACACTCTCAGGTAACTACTTTCCCAGGGATAGTAGCTCTCCTACGGTTGGTGCTGCGGCCGAAGAGGTGCCGCGGAAATCATCAACTGCCTTGTGAATGGGGAGAGTTGTCATGCGTGCTGCGGTGGTGAGGGAGTTCGGCGGTCCGGAGCGGGTGGAGATCGCGGACGTCGCGGTGCCGGAGCCGGGGGCGCGGCAGGTGCGGATCAAGGTGGCCGCGGGTGCGCTGAACCCGGTGGACGCGGCCGTGCGCGCCGGTGTCTTCGGCGGGGCCGGCAAGACCCTCGGACTCGGCTGGGACGTGGCCGGCACGGTGGACGCGGTGGGCGCGCCCGCCTCCTGGGAGCCCGGCGAACCGGTGGTGGCGCTGGCGGCGGGCGTCGCGGAGCCGTTGGGGTCCCATGCCGAGTACGTCGTGGTGGACGCGGGTGCGGTGGCCGTGGCGCCCGCCTCGGTGGACGCGGCGCACGCGAGCACCCTGCCGCTGAACGGGCTGACCGCGCTGCAGGCCCTGGATCTGCTGGACCTCGCGCCGGGCGACAGGCTGCTGGTGACCGGGGCCGCGGGTGCGGTCGGCGGGTTCGCGGTGCAGCTGGCCGCGCACCGGGGGATCGAGGTGACCGGGCACGCCCGTGCCGACGACGAGGAGCTGGTGCGTTCCCTGGGTGCCGCGCACTTCACGGCCGGCGGGGCCGGGCCCGGGGGCGTGGACGCGGTGCTGGACGCCGCCGTGCTCGGGGCGCCGGCGCTCGGGTGGGTGCGGGACGGGGGTGCGTTCGTCGCGGTCCGTGACGGGGCGCTGCCGGAGGCGGAGCGCGGGGTGCGCTTGCGGAACGTGTGGATTCAGGCCGACGGCGCGCAGCTCGCCGAGCTGGTGCGACTGGTGGACGAGGGGGTGCTGACCCTGCGGGTGGCCGAGACGTACGCCCTGGAGGAGGCGGCCAAGGCGCATGCGCGGCTCGCGGAGGGCGGGGTGCGCGGGCGGCTGGTGCTCGTGCCCTGAGCCCTGAGGCGGCGGACCGCCCCGAGATGGCGGACTCGCGGGGTGACCGGAATAACCCGGCCGGGGCGGCGGTTCAGCGGATATAGTTGAACCGTAAACAACCTGGAGGGTGAGCGACCATGCAGTTCGGGATCTTCACGGTCGGCGATGTCACGCCGGACCCCACCACGGGGCGTACGCCGACCGAGCGTGAGCGGATCAAGGCCATGGTCGCCATCGCGCTCAAGGCCGAGGAGGTCGGCCTGGACGTCTTCGCCACCGGCGAGCACCACAACCCGCCGTTCGTGCCGTCGTCCCCGACGACGATGCTCGGCTATGTGGCGGCGCAGACGGAGAAGCTGATCCTGTCCACGTCCACCACCCTGATCACCACCAACGACCCGGTGAAGATCGCGGAGGACTTCGCGATGCTCCAGCACCTGGCCGAAGGGCGCGTGGACCTGATGCTGGGCCGCGGCAACACCGGGCCGGTCTACCCCTGGTTCGGCCAGGACATCCGGCAGGGCATCAACCTCGCCATCGAGAACTACGCCCTGCTGCGCCGGCTCTGGCGCGAGGACGTCGTGGACTGGGAGGGCAAGTTCCGCACCCCGCTGCAGGGCTTCACCTCCACCCCGCGCCCGCTGGACGGCGTACCGCCCTTCGTCTGGCACGGCTCCATCCGCTCCCCGGAGATCGCCGAGCAGGCGGCGTACTACGGCGACGGCTTCTTCCACAACAACATCTTCTGGCCGGCCGACCACACCAAGCGGATGGTCGAGCTGTACCGGACCCGGTACGCGCACTACGGGCACGGCACCCCCGAGCAGGCGATCGTCGGCCTCGGCGGCCAGGTGTTCATGCGGAGGAACTCGCAGGACGCGGTGCGCGAGTTCCGGCCGTACTTCGACAACGCGCCGGTCTACGGCCACGGGCCCTCCCTGGAGGACTTCACCGACCAGACCCCGCTCACCGTCGGCACCCCGGAGCAGGTCATCGAGAAGACCCTGTCCTTCCGCGAGTACGCCGGTGACTACCAGCGCCAGCTGTTCCTGGTGGACCACGCCGGGCTGCCGCTGAAGACCGTGCTGGAGCAGATCGACATGCTCGGCGAGGAGGTCGTGCCCGTGCTGCGCAAGGAGTTCGCGAACGGCCGGCCCGCGAACGTGCCCGAGGCGCCGACCCACCAGTCCCTGCTGGCCGCGAAGGAGGCGAGCGCCGAATGAAGCTGGTGATCGTGTCCGCGGGACTGAGCGTCCCCTCTTCCACCCGGCTGCTGGGCGACCGGCTGGCCGCCGCGGTGGCGCGGCGGGCGGAGGCGGACGTGGAGGTGATCGAGCTGCGGGACCTCGCCGTCGAGATCGCGCACAACTTCACCAACGGGTTCGCCGGGAAGGCGCTCGCCGCCGCGCAGGACGCGGTGGCGGGGGCCGACGGGCTGATCGTCGTCACACCGGTGTTCTCGGCTTCGTACAGCGGGCTGTTCAAGTCGTTCTTCGACGTGCTGGACAAGGACGCCCTGGTGGGCAAGCCGGTGCTGCTCGCGGCCACCGGCGGCACGGCCCGGCACTCGCTGGTGCTGGAACACGCGCTGCGGCCGCTGTTCGCCTATCTGCGAGCCATGATCGTCCCCACGGCGGTGTACGCGGCGTCGGAGGACTGGGGCGAGGAAGGGCTCGCCGGGCGGATCGAGCGGGCGGCGGGGGAGCTGGCCGCACTGATGTCGGGGCTGCGGGCGGGCGGAGCCGGTCAGCAGGCCGAACCGCCGGTCGTGCCGTTCGAGGAACAGCTCGCCCGGCTCGGCGCCTAGCCCGGCGCTCAGGCAAGGTGAGAAGACGGTAGGGCGGCGGGCCGGGTTGCCCGTGTGACGGTGAGAGGGGGGTAAAAAGGGTGATCGTAGGTCCGCCCGCCTCGACCGAACCGCTGCAGGCCTTGGCAAACTGGGTGCGTGCCCCAGACTGTGCTGCTCGCTGAAGACGACCGTGCCATCCGTCATGCCCTGGAGCGTGCCCTGACCCTGGAAGGGTACGAGGTGACGGCGGTGGCCGATGGCGTCGAGGCGCTGGCACAGGCCCACAAGACGCCGCCGGACGTCCTCCTGCTCGACGTGATGATGCCCGGGATCGACGGCCTCCAGGTCTGCCGGGTGCTGCGCGCCGAGGGTGACCGCACCCCGATCCTCATGCTCACCGCCCTCGTGGAAACCGCCGACCGGATCGCGGGCCTGGACGCCGGCGCCGACGACTACGTCGTCAAGCCGTTCGACGTCGAGGAGGTCTTCGCCCGGCTGCGCGCCCTGCTCCGCCGCACCAGCCCGGTGCCCGCCGGCACCGGCGCCACCGGCGGCGACAACGGCGGCCGGGACGTCCAGATCTCCGACCGGCAGGTCGAGGCCGCCGGCATCCGCATGGACCTGCAGGCCCGCCGGGCCTGGCGCGGCCAGCGCGAGCTGGAGCTGACCCGCACCGAGTTCGAGCTGCTGGAACTGCTCGTGCGCAACGCGGGCATCGTGCTCGACCACTCCACGATCTACGACCGCATCTGGGGCTACGACTTCGGGCCCGGCTCGAAGAACCTCGCCGTCTACGTCGGCTACCTGCGCCGCAAGCTCGACGAGCCCGGCGCCCCGCAGCTGATCCACACCGTGCGGGGCGTGGGTTACGTGCTCCGGGAGGACTAGGTGGGCCGCCTGCGGCGGCTGCTGGCTCCCGGCCGGCCCAAGCTGGTCTCCCTGCGCACCACCTTCGCCGTCTCCTTCGCGGCCGTCACCGCCGCCGTCACGATCCTCGTCGGCATCCTGTCGTACGGCAGCGCCGCGCGGCTCGTCCGGGTCGACCAGCAGTCGGTGTTCACGCAGGTCGTGCAGGACGTGCGGGGCGAGGTGCGGCAGCACGAGATGGTTCCCGAGGACTTCTCCTCCTCCCGCCCCGGGCACGACCTGGTCCGGCCCGCCCGCACCGATGTGCAGGTGCTGGGAGCGCAGGGACAGATCGTGGACCACGGCAACCCGAGCCTGCCCGTCACCTCCCGCGACAAGGCCATGGCGCTCGCGACGACGGCGGGGAAGGTGGTCCAGCACAAGGACGTGCCGGTGGACTCGGACGTGTACCGCATCGCCACCGTCTCGCTCGGCGACGGGCGGGGCGCGGTCCAGGTCGCGCAGGAGTTCAGCGACACCGAGGATCTGCTGCGGACACTGCAGCAGCGGACGCTGATCCTGATGTCGGCGGTCGTGGTGGCGGCCGGGCTGTTCGGCTGGTGGCTGGCCCGCCGGATCACCCGGCGCCTGGTGATCCTCACCTCCGCCGCGGAGGACGTGGCCCGTACCCGCCGGCTGGGCATCGAGGTGCCGGTTGCCGGGCTCGACGAGGTCGGGCGCCTCGGCCGCGCCTTCGACCGGATGCTGGGCCGGCTCGCGCAGTCCGAGGAGGACCAGCGACGGCTGGTGCAGGACGCGGGGCACGAGCTGCGTACGCCGCTGACGTCCCTGCGCACCAACATCTCTCTCCTGCGCCGCATCGACGAGCTGCCCCCCGCCACCCGGGAGGAACTGGTCGCCGACCTCAGCCAGGAGGCGCGGGAGCTGACCGACCTGGTCAACGAGCTCGTCGACCTCGCGGCGGGGCAGTCCGACACCGAGCCGCCGCAACGGGTGGACCTCGCCGACATCGCCGAGGACGTCGTGGGGCTCGCCAGACGCCGTACCGGGCGCGAGATCCTGCTGCGCACCAGCGGTGACACGATCACCGACGGGCGGCCCGGGATGCTGCAGCGGGCCATGTCGAATCTGGTGGAGAACGCGGCAAAGTTCGACCGGGACGGCAAGGGGCCCATCGAGGTCAACATCACCGGGCCCGCGCGGACGGGGACCGTGCGGGTGGAGGTGCTGGACCGGGGGCCGGGTATCGCCGAGGGCGACCTGATCCGGATCTTCGACCGCTTCTACCGCGCCGCGGACGCGCGCTCCCTGCCGGGGTCGGGGCTGGGTCTGTCCATCGTCCGCGAGGTCGCCATGGCCCATGGCGGAGCACCGTTCGCCTTCCGGCGGGAGGGCGGCGGAGCGGTGATCGGCTTCACGGTCGGCGGCTGAGTACCGGGACGGCTGAGCGGCAGGCGTACCTGCCGGCCCGCCTCCCGTACTCCCTCTCCATCGGCACCCTGCCGGCCGGTGAGTGCGCCGGCAGCGTGCCGCATCACCGTCGTACGGCGGTGACCTGCGGTCGGCGTGCGGCTCAGGACCGCCGTCCGCCCATCCCCGGCAGCTCCAGGAAGCCCTCCGCCCGGGCGCTCGCCAGACCGATCCTCGGGATGTCGCTGCTCTTGGCGAAGAGCAGGAAGCGCGGCTCCCACACCGGGCGGTACTTGGCGTTGGCGCGGTAGAGGGACTCGATCTGCCACCAGCGTGAGAAGAAGGTGAGGGTTGAGCGCCACAGGCGCAGAACGGGGCCCGCGCCCAGGCGGGCGCCGCGTTCGAAGACCGAGCGGAACATCGCGAAGTTCAGCGACACCCGCTGGATGCCCAGTTCCTTCGCGCGCAGCAGCAGCTCCACGACCATGTACTCCATCAGGCCGTTCTCGCAGTCGCGGTCGCGGCGCATCAGGTCCAGGGACAGGCCGTGCTCGCCCCAGGGGACGAAGCTGAGCAGGGCGCGCGGCTCGTCGTTCGCGTCGCGGCACTCCAGCATCACGCAGCGGCCGTCCCCCGGGTCGCCGAGGCGGCCGAGGGCCATGGAGAAGCCGCGTTCGGTGGCGCCGTCGCGCCAGTGGTCGGCGCGCTCGATGAGCAGGGCCATCTCGTCGGCGGGGATGTCCTCGTGGCGGCGGATGCGCACGGTGTAGCCGGCCCGCTTGACCCGGTTGTGGGCCTGGCGGACCACGCGCATGGCGCGGCCCTCCAGGGTGAAGTCGGCGATGTCGACGATCGCCTCGTCGCCGAGTTCGAGGGCGTCCAGGCCGTGCCGGGCGTAGATCGTGCCGGCCTCCTCGCTCGCGCCCATGACGGCCGGGGTCCAGGCGTGCCGGCGGGCCTCGGCGAGCCAGGCGTCGATGGCGCCGGGCCAGGCCTCGGGGTCGCCGATCGGGTCGCCGGAGGCGAGGGAGACGGCGCCGACGACGCGGTAGGTGATGGCGGCCTTGCCGGTGGGGGAGAAGATGGCGGCCTTGTCGCGGCGCAGCGCGAAGTAGCCGAGGGAGTCGCGTGCGCCGTGCTTGTCGAGCAGGGCCCGCAGCCGGGTCTCGTCCTCCTCGGTGAGCCGTCGGCGACCGCGCGGGGAGCGGAAGCAGGCGTACAGGACCAGGAGGAAGGCCGCGGCGAGCAGGACGTTGATGATGATGTCGGCCCAGCGGGGCGCGTGCACGGAGTCGACGCGGTCGGCGAGCGGGCCGACGCTGATGCCGCGCAGCAGGGTGTAGGCGAGCTCTTCGCCCCAGGGGGCGTGGGGCAGCTTGTTGGTGGCGTGCACGAGCAGCGTGCCGAGCCCGCCGGTCACCAGGATGCCGCCGGCGCCCACGGCCAGTGCGAGCTTCGGGTTGGAGGGGTCGCCGATGGCGTTGAACTCACGGCGGCCGATCAGCAGCGCTGCCACGAAGAGGCCGGTGAGGGCGGTGGAGACCCAGTTGAAGGCGTGGTCGCGGAAGGGGTGCTGGGTGAGCGCGAGGACATAGAGCACGAACAGGGGACCCGCGAACAGCAGGTTGACCACCCATGCGGCCCGCTTGCCGCGCCGCATCACCAGCGCCAGGAAGATCGCCGCCGCGGCCGAGGCCAGGCCGGCGGTGGCCAGGTACGGGGTGAAGAACTGGCCGGCGTGGTGTGTGTGCGCGTGCACGTGGCGGGCGGTGAAGAGCTTGCCGTCGTTGTGTTCCTGCACCTCTTTGCGGAACGGCAGCGACATGACCGCGATGATGTTGAAGACGGCTATCAGCCGCAGGTACCAGACGGTGGCCGAGGCCGCCCGGGCACGCAGGCGGGGGCCGGGCACGGGCAGCTGCGGTGCGCGGCGCGTGCCGCGCTGTGCGGGGACCTGTGGGGTGGGCATGGTCTGCTGCTGAGCGGACATGGTGACTGGTCACCTTGGGGGGAAAGGGGGACGAGGAGACCCCGGTCGGGGCCACCCTGACCCTACAGCCTGTAGGGTAGCCCGGTTTGGGGCGGTGTTCGCAGAGGAGCGTACCGACAATCGCTCTTACCCGGACCTTCCCGTGCAGCGCCTCTTACCCGGAGCTTCCCCCGCCGCGCCGGGCCGCCGCCAGATGCCAGGCCAGGTTTCCCACCGCCGCGCCGGCCGCGACCGCGGCGACGATCACCCCGCCGGTCGCGAGCCCGTCACTGAACAGATGCGGCCGCCGGTCCAGGCTGTGCAGCCCGAACCCGCACAGCTCGTACACGCCGACGGCGGCGACGAGAAGACTGACGACCAGCAGGGCCAGTGTTGGTGCCAGACTGCGCGCACAGACCTGCCCGCCGGCCTCCGTTTCCGTGTCCTGCATGGATCCCCCGATGAACAGACGAATGAACAGCCCTGCGACCGCTGGCGGTTGGGAACCTACAATACGTAGGGTCGGCCGGGGTCGGCGCCGCGGACGTCCGGACAAGGCCGCGCGGTGTGTCGGCTGTCACTCCCCGGCCGGTGCGCCGGGTGTGTTCGGGGGATCTGGTGCGCAGGCGGATCAGCCGAAGCGGCCCGCCACATAGTCCGCCGTGCGCGAGTCCGCCGGGGAGCCGAACATCTGCTCCGTGGGGCCGTGCTCGACGATCCCGCCGGGCGTGCCCTGCTCGGCGAGGAAGAAGGCGCACTGGTCGGAGACGCGGGCGGCCTGCTGCATGTTGTGGGTGACGATCACGATCGTGACCTCGTCCCGCAGGTCCTGGATCGTCTCCTCGACCCGGCGGGTGGAGGTCGGGTCGAGCGCCGAGCACGGCTCGTCCATGAGCAGGACCCGGGGGCGTACGGCGAGGGCGCGGGCGATGCACAGGCGCTGCTGCTGGCCGCCGGAGAGCGCGCCGCCGGGCTGCCGGAGGCGGTCGCTGACCTCCTTCCACAGGCCGGCCCGGGTCAGGGACTCCTCGACCAGCTCGTCCTTCTCACGGCGGCCCACCCGGGTGCCGGTCAGTTTCAGGCCCGCCACCACGTTGTCGTAGATCGACATCGCCGGGAACGGGTTCGGCTTCTGGAAGACCATGCCGATGCTCCGCCGGGCGTCGGTGAGCCGGCGTTCGGGGGAGTAGATGTCCTCGCCGTCGAAGAGCACCTCGCCGCCGAGGGCCGCCCCGGGGATCAGCTCGTGCATGCGGTTCAGGGTGCGCAGGAACGTGGACTTGCCGCAGCCGGAGGGGCCGATCAGGGCGGTCACCCGGCCCGCCGGCATGGTCAGCGAGACCCGGCTGAGCACCCGGTGGCTGCCGAACCAGGCCGAGACCGCGCGGGCCTCCAGGGTGGCGGGCCGGGCGGGCGGGGCGTCGGTCGCGGGGAGTACGGCGGTGTCGGTCATGGGGCCACCTCGGTGACGGAGAGCTCGGTGCGGGCTACGGCAGGTTGCTCGGGGAGGGCTACAGCAGGTTCGGGAGGAGTTCGGTGGCGCGGGTGGCGACCTGGAGGCCGAGCACCGCGAGGACCGGGGCGAAGACCAGCCACGTCTGGTGGCGGCCCCAGCGGTGCCAGGTCCACACCGCGGCGACCGCCGCGAGCAGCAGCGCCTGCAGCCACATCACCAGCGGCCACGGCACCCCGGAGGGCCGGGCCAGCGGCTCCTCGGAGCCGGGCAGGGTGCCGGAGCGGATCACCGCGGCCGGGGTCTGGAACGGGGCCGAGACCAGGTCGGCGTCGACGCGCAGGACGCCGCTCGGCATGAAACCGGGACCGGTGGCCGTGACCAGCACCAGCCGGCCCTTGCCGGAGGCCAGGGGCGCGGGTGCCGGGTCACCGGCCCGGCGGACGTCGGCGACCCGGTAGCGCGCCTTGCCCTGGCCGGTGGTCACGGTGAACGTGTCCCCGGCCGTCAGCTCGGCCAGGTGTCCGAACGGGCCGCCGTACGCGGCCGCCCGGCCCATCAGCACGCTGGTGCCGGACTGCCCGGGCATCGGCGTGTCCCGGCGGTGTCCGGGGCCGTCGGTCAGCACCGAGGAGTCGGTGCCCTCCAGCACGACCTGGGTCAGGCTCAGCTCGGGCACGTCGATGAGGGCGACCGGGGTGCCGGGTGCGAGCAGTCTGCCCTGCTGGTCGGTCTGCGCCACCGGGGCGGTGCCCAGGGCGAGTTGGTCGCGCAGCTCGTCGAACGCGGCGTGCTGGGCGTTGTGTTGCTGGATGCCGCTGAGCACCAGCAGCTGGGCGGTGCTGCCGAGCAGCAGTGCGGCCAGGCTGAGCAGGGCGCCGCGGGCGAGATGGCGTACGGCGGTCAGGCCGCGGACCCGGGCGCCGGGCGCGGCCGGTGCGAGCGCGGCGGGGGCGGCGACGGTCACGGCGGCCTGCCTCCTTCACTGGACGTTTCGTCGGTTCGGCGGGCTGCCGGGGAGCGGGTCGGGCTCCCCGGCAGCCGCGCGGGTCGGGTGGATCAGGTGGACTTGATGGTGAAGTTCGCGCCGGCCTTGGAGTTCACCGAGGCGGAACCGGTGTAGAAGGCGTGCAGCGTGTGCGTGCCGCGGCTCAGCTTCGGCAGGGTGATGGTCACCTTGCCGCCGCTCAGCGTGCCGGTCGCGAGGACCTTGGAGCCCTCGTAGATGCGCACGGTGCCGGTCGGGGTGGTGCCGGTCGCGCTGACCTTGACGGTCACCTTGGCCTGGGCGGTGTGGCTGATCGAGGTCGGCGCGGAGGTGCTCACCGACGGGGTCGCCTTGACGATCTTCAGGCTGGTCGTCGTGTGGGACGTGTAGAGACTGCCGCTGCCCGCGTAGGAGACGGTCAGCGTGTGCGTGGCGACCTTGAGGTGGTTCGGCAGGGCGACGGTGGCCTTGCCGGAGGCGTCCAGGGTGCCGGTGCCGAGGACCGTGCTGCCCTCCTTCACCGTGACCTTGCCGGTGGCGGTCACGCCGTGCGAGCCGGCGACGGTGACGGAGACCTTGGGCGTCCTGCCGTAGGCGGTGGTCGTGGTGGTCGCCTTCGTGGTGCTCGCGAACCTGACCGCGCCGGTCCAACTGGCCGGAGCACCCGTGCCGTTGAGGTTGTTGCCCGTCACGGTGCCGGTGTAGGTGCCGACCGCCAGACCCGTGAAGGTGTACGACGTCGTGCCCGCCGGGAGGTCCTTGACGGCCACCACGCGGCCGTCGGAGCCGGTCAGCGTGACCCGGTAGTCGGTCAGCGGCAGACCGGTGGCCGCCGGGGCCGTCCAGGACAGCTTCAGGCTCGCGTCGCCCGGGGTGGCCTTCAGGCCGGGCTTTGCGGGCGTGGAGGCGTCGACGCCCGACTCCTCCAGACCGCCCAGCTTGGCGTGCTTGGCCACGCTGACCGAGCCGTTGTACGGCTCGTTGACGAAGCCGAAGTCGGCGATGACCTTCTCGGCGCCGTCGGAGGCCAGCGCGGCGCTGTGGCTGCCGCTGCTGACGAAGACGTCGTAGAGGTCCTGGTCGAAGAAGATGCTGGTCGGGTCGATCGCCCGGGACGGCACGACGTTGTAGACGTCACGGCCGAAGGTGGCGTTCTCGTAGTAGGCGGTGACCGGGGAGAGCTTGCCGTTGACCGTGATCACCGGGGTGGTGGCACCGGTGTCGCCGGGCAGCTGCACGGCCGCCAGGTGCGCCCCGTCGGCCGCCGCCTGCTTGCTGTAGTCGGGGGCGACGCCGTTGTTCTGGGCGATCCAGCTGCCCACGGAGAACGGCACCAGGTTGCCGTCCTGCTCGACCGCGCTGTCGGCCTGGTTCTCCTGGACGGTCGGGATGTCCGGGGAGAGCGTGGCGTCGGTCAGGCCGATCGCCGACAGGAAGAACTTGCGGGTGCCCGAGCCGCTCTGCGGGATCCTCGGGTGCACGGCCTGCCCGTTCACCGTGGTGAGCGTGCCGGAGTAGATGTCGTGCAGCTGGTCCACCGTGAGGTTGTCCAGCGCCGAGCCCTTGACGGCGACGCCGACCGCGTCCCGGGCGAACGGGATGTAGGTGAGCGCGGTGCCCGAGGTGCTCGGGCCGCTGGAGGAGCGGGCGAAGTCGACCTGGTTCTTGATGGCGGCACCGGCGGAGTCCGGGTACTTGTCGCCGGTCAGCGACTCGCTCAGCGCGAGGCGGCCCTTGCCGGAGCCGTTCGGGCGCAGGAAGGACGGGCCGCCGGAGCGGGTCTGGATCATGGAGGTGGTGGAGCCGGTGCCGGGCTCGATCGCGTCGTAGGAGGCGATGCCCGCGCCGCTCGCCGACTTCACGGCCGTGTCGGCGTAGCTCTTGTTGTTCACCGTGTCACCGGCCAGGGCGTTGAGCACGTCCTGGGTGGTGTCGGAGCCCACGCCGACCAGCTTGCGGAAGGTCCCGGCGGGGGTGGGGTCGGCGTGGGCGGGGCTCGCCAGAGCCAGGCCGCCGGCCACCGCGGCGGCGGCGACGAGCGCCGCCGTGGAGCGCGTTCTGCGCATCGAGAGTCTCCTGACGATTGTGCGTCGGGTGTGAGAGGGGGATCTGGCAGGGTGGTACGGGCCGTCCGCCCCGAGTGCCTGTCGGGGCGGGCGGCCGTCTGGGGCCGGAGGTCAGGGCTGCGGCGGGCGCAGCCTCTCCGGCAGGGTGAAGGCCGGTACGACCGTCACCGTGCGACCGCCGGGCAGCGTCACCCGCAGCGGCAGCCGCAGCCTGCGGCCGCCGGCGAAGGGCGCGCCGAGACCGGCGGCGGCACCGAGCGCGGCCCCGGCGGGTACGGCCCAGCGCAGCGGGTTCGCCGGGTCGTCGGGGGTGGTCCCGGCGGCGGTGGTCTGTAGGGCCTTGCCGCCGTCGTACGACGCCTGCGCGCTCGGCGACGCCGAGGCCTTGCCGCTGCCGCCGTCCGCGCCGCCGGCCTTGCCGCCGTCACCGCCGGGGCCGCCGGGGATGACGCCGCCCGAACCGCCTCCGGTGCCGATGGTCTCGGAGCCGCCGCCGACGGTGCCGCCGCTCGTGCCGCCGTCGTCCCCGGCGGGTCCGGGTCCGGTGTAGTGCGCCAGCGCGTCGGCGGCCTTCAGGGCGCGCTCGCGCAGGCCGCGGGAGAGCGGGGCGTACCCGGCGGGCAGGCGGCCCGGGTCGGCGCCCTGGACCTGGCCGGCGCCGGCCGCGTACCGCAGCAGCGCCGCGTAGTCCGCGCGGGCGTCCGCCTTCAGTGACCCCGGGCGCACGGCCGCCCACACCAGCTGGGCGAGCGGGTAGGCGCCCTTCGCGGTGGCGCCGGCCGGGGTGATCTCGGCGACGCCCTTGCCGGAGGCGCTCTTGGCGGCCTCGGTCAGGGAGCTGGTCGTCGGGGCCACGAAGTCACCGGCGGCGTTGCGCAGCCGGGCGGTCTGCAGGCCGTAGCGGGCGGCGGAGGCCGCGTCGGTGACCGTGATGACGAACCGGGAGCCGACCGTCTGCGGGCCGGGCAGCTTGTAGGCGGGCGGGTTGGCCAGCGGGTCCCAGGTCGACTTCCACAGCACGTCGGCCCGCCGGGTGTGCAGGGCACCGGCGTGCATGTCGGTGACGTAGGGGTGGAAGTCGGTCATGCACTGCGTGTCGTCCTTGGGTGCGTCGGTTCCGGGCGGGACCGTGCACCACGGGTCGGACTTCGGGTAGTCGTCCGTGTGCTCGGGGTCGAAGGGGGCACCGGTGGGGTTCACGTCCGGGTTGGTGCTGTAGTACGGGTTCACCTGCATGCCCCAGCGGTCGGAGACCCCGGCGAGGAACTGCCGTGCCTGCTTGTCGGCGAGGATCCACTGCCACAGCGCGCGGGCGCTGTCGCTGTGGCCGAGCGAGGTCAGCAGGTCGGTGTCGGTGGCCGGCGTCTCGGCGACCGAGAGGTGGGCGAACTCCGGGTTCAGGTCGATGAACTCCGGGTCGCTCGCGAGGCCCGCCGGGTTGTTCCTCGCCCAGTCGTAGCCCTTGGCCGTCCTGTCGCCGACGACCGCGCCCCAGGGCGAGTTGCGGTACGACTCCGTGAGCAGCTTGGCGACCAGACGGGGCGTGAGCCTGATCGACTCGACCTTGGTGCCCGCCAGTTTCCGGATGTCCTCCGGTGCCCCGGCCTTCGGTCTGCGTTCGATGGTGAACCCGATGACCGCGCCGGACAGGGCCACGGGTGCGTATGCCGTCGTACCGGACGGGGCCGTCGTGCCGTAGTCGGCGCCCAGGGCCCGGGTGGTGAAGCCGAGGCCCGTGTCGCCCCTGCGGGTGAGCCGGTCGCGGATGTCCGGTTCGCCCATCTCGGTGTAGCCGTACACCTTCCCGGCCGGACACAGGGCCGCCTGCCAGCTGGTCATGGCGTCGGCGGCGAGCTCGCTGCCCAGGGTGGGCCGCTCCTTGGCGCCGAGCGCGCAGTTGGCGCCGACCGCGTTGAAGTCGAGCGGGATGGCGATGCGGTTGCGCCAGTTGGTGGAGGAGACCGGGGAGCCCGCGTTGACCTGGCTGTGGTCGGCGTACGGCTTGCCGTCCAGGTCCAGGTGGCCCTGCGGGACGATCACCAGCCAGCAGCGCCGGGGCGTGGTGACGCCGTTGCGGGTGACCGGGACGCCGCAGCCCAGGTGCGGGGCCTCGTTCGCGGTCTGCACCTCGAAGTACTCCTGTCCGGTGCCGTCGGCGCCGGTGCGGGCGAAGTCGACCTCGTTGGTGGTGTTGCGGTTGAAGTAGGGGTTGTTCTGCGTGTTGGTGGTGATGACCGTGCCGTCCACCGCCTTGAACGGCACCTCGGCCGGGGCGTTGGGGTCGGCGGCGCCGTAGACGTCGTCCTGGCCGTAGTTGGTGGGGTCGGCGCTGTAGAACACCTGGCGGGTGTCGTCCTGGCCGTTGCCGGGCCAGTTGCCGCGGTCGGTGGTCGGGGAGCCGCCGTACTGGCACTGGGTGCGGGGCGGCCCCGGGTTGCCCGGCACGGTGTGGTCGTCGTCGCCCCAGCACTGCATGATCTGCACGAAGTCCGTGTTGAACAGCGTGCCCGCGAACGTGGTCGGGGTGCCGCCGGTCCAGGAGACCTTGATCGCCTGGCTGGTGAGGTGGGTGGTGCGGTCCACCGTGAACCTCATGTCCTTGAACTCGCCGCGCCCGGAGACCGTGACGGCGGAGCCGGTGCCGTCGGCGGCCGCCGTGGCGGACGGGGCCGCCTGGGCGAGCGCCAGCCCGGCCAGGGCGCCGGCGGCGGCCCCGGCGAGCAGCCGGGTGAGGGCGCGGCGGACGCGGGTGGGCAGCCGGGTCACCGGGAACTCCCCTCGCCGTTGCGGTCGCCGGCGGTGCCGGGTCCGGAGTGGGCGCCGATCAGCCGGGACACCAGGGACGGCAGCAGGAGCAGGCCGAGGAGCAGGATCACGGCGAGCAGCATCAGGGTCTGGGTGGTGGTCCAGCCGTGCCCGGCAGCGATGGCGACCGGCTGGGCGAGCGCGATGGTCCCGCCGGCCGCCGCGGCGGAGCCGGTGCCGCCGCTCCCTGCGGAGCCGCCGCCCGGTGCGATGGTCTGCCCGGTGTCGGGGTCGATGGACGGCTGCCCGCTGCCGGCCCCGCCACCGCCGGCCGCGCCGGTGCCCCCGCCGGCCGATCCTCCGCTCGCGGCGCCGCCGTTCGCCGAGCCGCCGTTGGCGCCGCCGCTGCCGCCCGTGCCGCCGGAGGCGCCGCCCGAACTCCCGCCGCTGCCACCCTCCTTGGCGCCGCCACTGCCCGTGGTACACGGCGCGGCGCCCAGCTTGTCGCAGGCGGCCGGGTAGGGCGCGGTGTCGGCGAGCCGGTTGTGGCCGTCGGGGGTGAAGGTGGGGTTGTTGCAGTTCCTGATGTTGATGTTCTGGGCCCGCACGCCCGGGATCCGCCGGATCTGGTCGAAGCCCGCCTGCACCAGGTTGATCGGCAGCGGGGAGTAGCCGAGGTCGGGTGCCTGCTGCTGGCCCTGGCACATGAAGTAGTACGAGAACGCGCCGAGCGTCTTGCCCTTGTCCTGGGTGAAGGTGCCCTGCACCTTCAGCGGCAGGATCATGTACGAGTAGCTGGACAGCGGGTAGTTGCGCTTGTCGGTGTCGTTGTAGACGCCGTCCAGCTGCTGGGTGAGGTAGTCCGGGCTGCTCCTGTCCGTGTTGATCTTCGCCTTGAGCAGCGAGACGGCGACGTTCTGCGGGGTCGGCTCGGTGTAGTAGCCGGCGTGGTTCAGGACCTTGGCGACCGGATAGTGCGCGTTGAGCGCGTAGGAGTAGTTGACGTAACCGATCGCGCCCTCGCCGTAGTTCTGGGCGACATAGCCCGCCACGCCGAGGTCGCCGGACTGGGCGATCATGCCGGGGACCGTCGGGTAGTACGACGTCTGCCCACAGGCGCCGGAGCGGCCGACGCGGTTGCAGTACGCCTGCCACTGCGCCCTGTGCTGGTTGGCCATCCACAGCGTGAACTGGGCGGTGGAGCCGGAGCCGTCTGAGCGGACGACCGGGACGATCGTGCGGTGGGGCAGCTGGAGCCCGGGGTTGTCGGCCTTGATCGCCGGGTCGTCCCAGGTCTGGATCACCCCCGTGAAGATCTTCGTGACGTTGTCCCCGGACAGCCGCAGATTGGTGACCCGCTGCCCGTTGACCGTCAGGTGGTACATGAACACGGTGCCGCCCGCCACGATCGGCATGTACGCGTACGAGCCGGGCGCCGGGCGCTCCGCGGCGGAGCCGTCGGTCGGGTGGGTCTGGAACGGGATGTCCGACACCGCGAAGTCGACCGTGCCGCTGAGGAACTGCCGGCGGCCGTCGGACGAGCCGGTGCCGGCGTAACTGATCCGCATGCCGTACTGGTTCACCGCCCGGCGCCACTCGTCCACGGCGTTCTCCGCCCAGGTGGAACCGGCGCCGGAGATGGGGGTGTAGCTGTCGGCGACCGCGGGGGTCGCCGTGCTGAGGACGCAGAGGAGGGCGGCCAGGATGCCCAGTCTGCGGAGTGTCGTGAGCATCAGTGGGTCTCTCCGTCGGTGTGGTCAGCGGAACCGGTTTCGAACAGCCGCAGTCCCGGTGAGTGCAGTTCGGCGTACCTCTCCGCATCGCGGCGGGAGGCGCGTGCCGCCCGCCGCGCCTGGCGCCTGCTCTGGTGGCCCGGTCCCCGGCCGCCGATGATGCGGGCGATCGCGAAGAGGACCAGGACCAGTGCCATCAGGACCGCCGCCGCGCCGAAACCGCGGGCGATCATCGTCGGCTGGGGGGACTTGACGAAGTTGAAGACGGCGAGGGGGAGGGAGACCATCGGGCCGTCGGTCGGGTCGGCGTTCAGCGCGGCCGTGAATCCGGCCGTCAGCAGGACCGGCGAGGTCTCGCCGATGCCGCGCGCCGTGCCGAGGATGACCGCGGTGGCCAGGCCCGAGCGCGCGGTGGGCAGCACCACGTGCCACACGGTCCGCCAGCGCGGCGCGCCCAGCGCCTCCGCCGCCTCCGTCAGTGTGCCCGGCACCAGCCGCAGCACCACGTCCGCCGCCCGGATCACGATCGGCAGCATCATCTCGCTGATCGCGAACCCCGCCGCGAGCCCCGACTTCTGCATCCCGAGCCCGAGAATCCAGGTGGCGTACACCATCAGCCCGGCCACGATGGACGGCAGCGCGGTCATCGCCTCCACGATCGTGCGGACGAAACGGGAGAAGCGGCCGGGGACCTGGTTGAGGTAGACGGCGCAGGCCAGGCCCAGCGGAACCGTGATCACCAGGGCGATGGTGATCATGATGAGCGTGCCGAGCATGGCGTGGGCGATGCCGCCGTTGCTCAGCGGGTCCAGCGGGCCCGCCGCCTGCATGTCCTGGGTGAAGAAGTTGCCGTGCGGCAGGGCCTCGCGGCCGCGCCAGGCGGTGAAGCCCACCACCAGCGCGAGCGCGCTGAGCATCAGCGCGCCCGCCGTCCACAGCACGACGCTCATCACCCGGTCCCGTACCGCCTGGGCGTCCTCCTCCAGGCCGGTGAGCACGGCGTAGACGAGCAGGAAGACGGCGTACGCGATGACGGTGAAGCCCAACGCACCGGAGAACGGCGCGAGTTCACCGAACAGCAGCACGGCCGTGCACAGGCCCGAGGCGGCGGCGCCCAGGAGCGAGAGGACCCCGCTCAGGGTGGGGCCGCCGATGCGGCGCGGTACGTCGGGGATATCGGCCGCGGCTTCCCGGGGAGCGGCTTCTTCCACGCCGTCCCGGATCTCTTGTACGACGGTCATCGTCACGCCTCGCTCTGTGCGCCGGACCGCGAACGGGCCACGATGGACGAGGCGGTGAAGTTGACCGCCAGGGTGAGCAGGAACAGGGCCAGGCCCGCCGCCATCAGCGCCGACATGCCGAAGGTCGAGGCGTCGCCGTAGTGCAGGGCGATGAGGGACGAGACGGAGTTCGAGCCGGTCTGCAGGATGTGCCACTGGACGCGGAAGACCGGCGAGATGATCAGGTACACGGCGATGGTCTCGCCGAGCGCCCGGCCGAGCCCCAGCATCGTGCCGCCGATGATCCCGCCCTTGCCGTACGGCAGGACGACCGCCCGGATCATGCCCCAGCGGGTCGCGCCGAGCGCGTACGCGCCCTCCCGCTCGCCGGCCGGGGCCTGCGCGAACACCTCGCGCATCACCGAGCACTGGATCGGCGCGACCATGAGGGCGACGACGATCCCGGCGACGAAGGTGGAGGCGGTGTAGACGCTCTCGGAGGCGAGCGGCTCGCCCGGCTGGGTGCCGTCCACCGTGAACAGCGGTATCCACCCGAACCAGTCGCTCAGCCAGCGCGACAGGCCGATCACATGCTGCTGCAGGAAGAACAGCCCCCACAGCCCGTACACCACCGACGGCACGGCCGCCATCAGGTCCACCATCGAGACGAGCGTGCGCCGCAGCGGGCGCGGGGCCACGTCGGAGATGAACAGCGCGGTGCCCACGGCCAGCGGAACGGAGATCGTCACGGCGACGGCGGCGATCAGCACGGTGCCGGTGAGGACCGCGGCGATGCCGAACCGGTGGACGTCCGGCTGCCATTCGGCGGTGGTGAGGAACGCGAATCCCCGTGTCCGCAGCGCCTGTCCGGCCCTGAGCAACAAGAACAGGCCAATCGCCGCCATGACCGTGAGGACGGTCAGGCCGGTGGCCGTCAACTGGTACCGGAAGATCCGGTCCCCGAGGCCGCGGGCGGCCAACCTCCGCTGTGGCGGGGGGCTTTCGGGATGCTCCGGTCCTTCAGGTCTGCTGGGCTCCGTTCTGCCGGACCCCTCTACCGCGGACACCACGTGTGGCCCCCTCTTGCGACATGCAGCGACATGCAGCGACATGTGCGAGGACGGCGGTCCCCGCGCGGGGAGAGTCAATGGCCGGATGCTGTCGGTTCCGGTCGCCGAAGACAGAGCGCCGGTGAACGGTTCATGTCATTTCGGTGGGAGAGGTGTGTGCACGCACCACGCTTCTGGTGCGCTCAGTCGCCCTGGGGCCGTGCCGTGCGGCGGGCGTAGGCGCGGGCCGCCCGGGCGCGGTCGCCGCAGCGGGTGGAGCACCAGTGGCGGCGGCCGTGGCGCAGCAGGTACCGGTTGCAGGGCGTGGAGCCGCAGGCGGTGAGGCGGTCGGCGTCGGGGCCGGTGAGCAGGTCGGCGGCGTCGGCGGCGAGGGCGGCCAGCGCGTGTTCGACGATCTGGGTGGTGGGGTGGGCCGTCGAGCGGTACAGGCCGCGCTCGGGCGACCAGTGCAGCAACAGGGCGGCAGGGACGAGGGTCAGGGCCTCGTTGACGGCGGCGAGGGCGTCGGCGGGGGCGGGGCGGCCCTCGATGCGGGCCGCGAGCAGAGGGCGGATCCGGTCACGCAGTGAGCGCAGCCGGCTCGCGCAGGTCTCGCGCAGGTCGGCGTCCGCCGGCGCGAGCCCGCGCTCCACCAGCCAGCGCTGGGCGGCGGCGGGCGTGTCGAGCAGGTCGACCCGCTGTCCGCCGGGCTGAACGATCAGGCTGTTGGCCAGGTCGAGGGCGGGATGCCGGGCGGCGCCGGGCGCGGGCGGCAGGGCGGCCCGCTCGGCGCTCTCCTCGGTGTCGGCGGGGGGCACTGGGCGCACGGGGTTCACGGTTCTCATGGTACGGCTTGCTGCCATCCGTGAGAAAGGAGTAGCGTCCCTCATGGATGCCAGTTCTTCTATCCGTGAGGTGAACCGCCATGGCCGCCCCTTCCGCCGATTCCGGCGAGCAGATTCCCGTTTCCGACGAGCAGATTCCCGTGCGCGTCCTCGGCGGCCCCACCGTCCTCATCGAGTACGGCGGACTCCGCCTCCTCACCGACCCCACCTTCGACGACCCCGGCGACTACCCGTCCCCCAGCGGCCGCACCCTGACCAAGACCGCCCCGCCCCGCACGAGCGCCGCCGAACTCGGCCCGGTGGACGTCGTCCTGCTCTCGCACGACCAGCACGCCGACAACCTCGACCACTCCGGCCGCGCCCTGCTGGCCGCCACCCCGCGCACCCTCACCACACCGGCGGCGGCCGCGCGGCTCGGCGGCACCACCGAACCGCTCACGCCCTGGCAGTCCGTCGACCTGCCCCGCCCCGACGGCGGCACGGTCACCGTCACCGCCGCCCCGGCCCTGCACGGCCCCAAGGGCTCCGAGCCGCTCGTCGGCGAGGTCACCGGGTTCCTGCTGACCTCCGCCGACCTGCCCAGCGTCTACGTCAGCGGCGACAACGCCTCCCTGGAACTGGTCCAGGAGATCGCCGACCGGTACGCCCCCGTCGACACCGCCGTCCTCTTCGCCGGCGCACCCCGGATGCCCGTCCTCGACGACGCCCTCCTCGTCCTCGACGGCAAGGGGACGGCCACCGCCGCCCGGCTGCTCGCCGCCCGCCGGGTGGTCCCGGCCCACTGCGACAGCTGGGCCCACTTCACCGAGACCCGCGAGGACGTGGTGGCGGCGTTCGAGGAGGCGGGCCTGGCGGACCGGCTCCAGCTGGACTGAACCGGAAGCGTCCCTCAGGGCTCCAGACCGCGCAGCAGCACGGCGAGGCCGCCGAAGAACTCCCGCTCGGGGTCCACGCCTCGGGCATGCCGCGCGGTGGCGGACATGAGCGGGAACTCCTCGGGATCCAGTGCGGAGATGGCCACCGTGCCCGCGCCCGACAGGGAGCCGAGCTGTGCCAGCTGCAGGGCGCCGTTGACGTAGGCGACCAGGCTGCGCAGGGCCAGGACCCGGCGCTCGCCCGCGAAGCCCGCGTCCGTGAGGATGCCGAGCACCGTCTCCGACCAGCGCAGCACGGCGCGGGAGTGGTGCCGGTGGGCGACCGACAGCGGGATCGCCGACGGGTGCGTGCGCAGGGTGTCCCGCAGTCGCCGCACCATCACCTCGACGCGCTCGCGCCACGGCAGGTCCGCCGGCGGGGCCCCGGTGTCCACCGCCCCGAGCGCGAACTCCACGACGAGCCGCTCCAGTTCCTCGCGGTCGGCCACGTACCGGTAGAGGGCCATCGTGCTCACGCCGAGTTCCTTGGCGACCGTACGCATGGACAGCCCGGCCAGTCCGTCGCGGTCGAGGACCGCGAGCGCGGCCGAGGCCAGTCGGTCGGGGGTGAGGGAGCGGGGTCGGGGCATGGCGCTTGACAGCGTACGGCATACGCTTACGCTCGTAAGCGTACGACGTACGCCTACGCGTCCGTGCCGTGCCCACGAGGGAGGCGGTTGCCCATGTCCCCGTCCACGCCCCGGCGGCCGCTCGGCCCCGGCTCCCAGCTCGGCCCCCGCGACCTCACCCCGGTCTTTGGCCCGCCGCTCCCCGTGCCCGACCCGGCTCGCCTGGTCCACCTCCAGTTCCGCCGCTTCGCGGGCTGCCCCGTCTGCAATCTGCACCTGCGGTCCTTCGCGCGGCGGCACACGGAGATCGAGGCGGCCGGCATCAGGGAGGTCGTCGTCTTCCACTCGCCCGCCGAGGAACTGCGGGCCCACACGGCGGGCCTGCCCTTCGCCGTCGTCGCCGACCCCGACAAGCGGCTGTATGTTGAGTTCGGCGTGGAGTCGGCGCCCCGGGCGCTGCTGGACCCGCGGGTGTGGGGGCCGGTCCTGCGGGCGGTGCTGCGCAGTACCTGGACGATCCTGCGCGGCCGCGAGCGGCCCCCGGCGTCCCGGCCGCACGGCGGCCGGCTCGGCCTCCCCGCGGACTTCCTGATCGCCGCGGACGGCAGCGTGCTCGCCGCGAAGTACGGCGAGCACGCGTATGACCAGTGGGAGGTGGGGGAGTTGCTGGAGCTCGCGGACGCGGTACGACGGACCGGCGCCGCCCGGTCCTGACCGGCACCCTTCGCTGCGGCGCCCCGAAGGAGGCGGCCCTGCGGTCGGTCAGCTGTTCATCCACAGCGGTGAGTTCCCGCACTGTGGGCCCGTCACCCGGTCCGCACCTGTACCTCGGGCGTCCGCTCCCACGGCCGAGCCCGGCTCGCCGTCCGACGCGGCGCTGCGTCCGCTGGGCAGCACGGCGACCCGCGGCCCTCAGCCGCACAGCCGGTCGCCGAGGGCACTGCGTAGATAGAGGACCGCGTGCCCGTCTCGCGCCCGGGTGAGCAGACCGGCACGGTGCAGCACGCCGAGGTGCCGGCTGACCGCGGCGGGGCTCAGGCCCAGCCGGCGGGCCAGATCGGTCGTGCTCGCGGGTTCGGTGAGCGCGGCCAGCAGACGGGCCCGGGTCCGGCCGAGCAGGTCGGCCAGCGCGGCCGGCGGAGCCGGCGCGGGCGGGTCCCAGACGGTGCCGCGGCCCCGCGCCGGGTAGCCGATCCGGGGCGGGAGCGCGGGGTCGACCAGGGTGATGACGCGGTCGCAGAACAGCGACGGACTCAGCGTCACCCCGCGGCCGTCCACGGCGAGATCGCGCTGCTCGTGGCGCAGCGCGTCCACGGCCAGCGTGCCGCCGCGCCAGCGCAGTCCCGGGTCGATCCCGGCGAACAGCGCCGCGGCGCCGCCGTCGGCCAGCCGCCGGGCGCGGTGCAGGACGTCGGCCCGCAGCACGGCGTGCATCCGCGGCCAGTTGGGGGCGATCAACAGCGTCCAGTAGGCGTGCAGGGCGTCGGCGATCCGCGCGAGCAGGGCCGCCGGGTCCCCGTGCGGGGGGCGTAGCAGGGGGTGCGGCGCCAAGTCGGCCGATGCGTCGGCCAGTTCGGCCGCCACCCGGTCGGCCGGGGTCGCACGAAGGGCGGTGAACTCGTCGTCGATGTCGGGCACGGGCGACGCCGGGTGCGGGGTGAGGAAGTCGGGTATCCGCCTGCGCGGGCCGACCAGAGCCTGCAGCAGGGGCCAGTCGAGCTGTCGTAGCAGCGTGGTGGAGCGGCGCAGGAAGGGCTGGTGCTCGGCGTGCCGCACCGGGTTCTGCCACGCCCACAGGCTGAGGACGGTCTCGGTCAGCGGCGAACTCGCGAACCGCACCGAGGCCAGGTCGTCGACATCGAGCCGGAGCAGCAACATTCGCCCCACGGTAAATGTCTCGCCCGGCCGGCGGGCGCCCTGGTGGGATCCCGCCCATGACTGCTCTCGTGGACGGCTGGTACGAGCTGACGGAACCGGCCGACGGCGTCGTACGGATCAGGGAACCCCATGTCCACCCGCTGCTGCGGGGGAACCTGTGGTGGCTGCGCGGCACCGGGCGGGACCTCGTCGTGGACACCGGGCTCGGCGTGGCCGCGCTGCGCCGGAAGCTGCCGCGCCTCTTCGACCGGGACCCGCTGGCCGTCCTCACCCACGCCCACCTGGACCATGTCGGCGGCGCCCACGAGTTCCGCGAGCGGGCCGCGCACCCGGCCGCCACCGAGGCCCTGGCGGAAGGTGTGCCCGCGAGCCTGTACGGCCCCGAGCTGTACGCACGACTCGGCATCGACGCGGGCGGCGAGCCGGTACCGGATCTGCTGATCGACGCGCTGCCCCACCCCGGCTACGACCCCCGCACCTATCGCGTCGGCCCGCTGACGGTGACCCGCACCCTGCTGGACGGGGACGAACTCGACGTCGGCGGCCGCGCGTTGACCGTCCTCCACCTGCCCGGACACACCCCCGGCTGCATCGCCCTGTACGAGGAGCGCACGGGCGCGCTGTTCACGGGTGACGCGCTCTACGAGGGCGACCTCATCGACGACCTGCCCGAGTCGGACCCCGCCGCCTACCGCCGGAGCCTGGCGCGCCTCGCGGACCTGGACGTCCGCGTCGTCCTGCCCGGCCACGGCCGCCCCTTCGGCCCGGGCCGGCTGCGCGAACTGGCCGACGCCTACCTGCGCCGACCCGTGCGCGGGCACTAGGACCGCTCCGCGGGTACTAGGACCGCGCCGACGGCTGTCTGACCCCGAGGACGTCGAGCATCGCCCGGGTCGCCGGGCTCGGGTTGAACCGGCTCCAGGCCAGATACTCCAGGCGTCGCGGCCCGTCGATCACTGGCACCAGGGCCAGTCGGGAATCGCCGTCGGCGAGCGGCCGGATGAACGCCGACGGCAGCAGGGCGATGGCGAGCCCGCGCCCGATCAGCCGGATGATCAGCTCCACGACCCCCGCCTCGTACGCGACGTCACGCGACAGGCCCGCGGCGGCGAACGCCCGGTCGGACTGGGCTCGGGCGGGCGTCCCGGCCACGAAGTCCACGAAGGTCTCGCCGGCGATCTCCGCCAGCGTGACCCGGGACGCCCCCGCCAGCCGGTGCTGGGCCGGCACCACCAGGACATGCTGGTCGTGATCGAGTACGACCGTCTCCAGTCCGGCCGGCCGCTCACCCTCCGGCAGGCCCAGGAACGCGATGTCCAGCTCCCCGGCGCGGATCGCCGCCGCCATCTCGTCACTGCGGCCGGACCGCAGGACGACCCTGACCTCCGGATGCCGGGCGCGGTAGCGCTGCAGCAACTCGGGTACGTCGACGGCCGCCGTGGTCACGATCACGCCGACCGCGAGCCGCCCGCGCACCACGCCGGTCGCGGCGGCGGCGTCCGCGACCGCGCGGTCGGCGGCGGCCAGGCACTCGCGCGCGCCCACGAGGAACGCCGCGCCGGCGCCGGTCAGTTCCACCCGGCGGCTGGACCGGGCGAACAGCCGCACCCCCAACTCCCGCTCCAGCGCGGCGATCCGGTGGCTCAGCGCGGACTGCACCACCTGACACCGTTCCGCGGCACGCGTGAAGTTGAGCGTGTCGGCGACGGCGACGACGTACCGCAGCTGCTGAAGGTCCATGGATCAATCGTGATTGTTCATGGCTGCAATGACAACCATGCTTTGGAATCATGGCCGCGCCCCGCCGACACTTCCCCCATGCATCGGTACAAGGCCCAGGCGGCGACCGTCCTGCTGACCGCGCTCGCCCCCGCGTCCTGGGGCACCACCTACGTCGTCACCACGCGGCTGCTCCCGCCCGGGCACCCCTTGTTCGCGGGCCTGATGCGGGCCCTGCCCGCCGGACTGCTCGCGCTGCTGATCACCCGGGTGCTGCCGCGCGGGGAGTGGTGGTGGAAGACCGCGGTCCTCGGCGTCCTCAACATCGGCGCCATGCCCCTGCTGTTCGTTGCCGCCGAACGCCTGCCCGGCGGGGTGGCCGCCACCCTCGGCGCCGTCCAGCCGCTGCTGGCCGCGGGGGTCGGCCTCGCCGTGCTCCACGACCGGCCCACGGCCTGGCGGCTGACCTGGGGCGTGCTCGGTGTGCTCGGCGTCGGGCTGGTCGTCCTCGGGCCGGGGGCCCGGCTGGACGCCGTCGGTGTGCTCGCCGGGCTGGGCCATACGACCACCATGGCCTGCGGGGTCGTTCTCACCAAGCGCTGGGGCCGGCCTGCGGGTGTCGGCCCGCTTGCCCTGACCGGGTGGCAACTGACCGTCGGCGGGCTGCTGTTGCTCCCGCTCACCCTGGCGGTCGAGGGGGTGCCGCAGCGGATCGACGCGGGCGCCGCCGGCGGCTATCTGTGGCTCGGCAGCATGGGCGGACTGATCGCGTACACGCTGTGGTTCCGCGGGATCGGCCGACTGCCGGTCGCCGCGTCCGCACCGCTCGTGCTGCTGTCCCCGCTCGTCGCGGCCGTCATCGGGATCGCGCTGGGCGAGTCGCTGAGCCTGCCGCAGAGCCTGGGCTTCGCCCTGGCGCTGACCGCGCTGGTGGCCGCGCAACTCGGTCCCACGGGACCCCGGACGAAGGAGGAGGAACTCGGTGAGGACAGGATCGATGACGATCGCCGTGCTCGGGGCCACCGGAATGGTCGGCGCCCGGGTGGCCGGCGAGGCGAGGACGCGCGGACACCGCGTGCTGGCGCTGTCCCGGAAGCCGCCGGCGAGCGCCGACCCTGAGGTGACGCCGGTCGCGCTGGACGCGACCGACCCGTACGCCGTACCGGAGGCGCTGACCGGCTCCGACGCCGTCGTACTGACCGTGCGGACGTTCCCGGCCGACCGGGAGTTCCTGGTCGGCGCCACCCGCACGGTGCTGGACGCCGCCGCCCGGCTCGGCATCCGGGTCCTCGTGATCGGCGGCGCGGGCGCCCTGCGCAGCCCCGGCGACCGGGAGCTGCCGGTCGCCGAGAACCCCGCGTACGTGCCGGACGAGTACCGCGCCGTCGCGCTCGCCGGCCTCGCCCAGCTGCATGCCTGCCGGGCCCGCACCGACGCCGACTGGGTCTACCTGAGCCCACCGGCCGTACTGGAACCCGGCGAACGCACCGGCCGCTACCGGCGCGGCACCGACACGCTGCTGACGGATGCCCGCGGCAGGTCATGGATCAGCGCCGAGGACCTGGCGGTCGCGGTGCTGGACGAGCTGGAGTGCCCGGGGCCGGACCGCCACATCACGGTCGTACATCAGCGCCCCGGACATCAGCGCCCCGAAGGGGCGCGGGGCTGTGCTCGACATGCGGCTACCGCCGCGCGGGCGCGACCAGCCACAACGACGCGGCAGACGAAAGACGTCCCCACGCGGCCGAGCCGGCGGAGCGCCTAGTCGACGTCCACCGGCCCGTCGTCCGACCTCCGCTCCTTGCCGGAGTGCAGCTGGAGCAGGCCGTTGACGTCACCCCTGGTGCCCTGGCCGCCCTGGCCGTCCTTGTCCTGGCCCAGGCCCTGCCGGACCGAGTCGAGGATCGTCAGGCCCTGGGACACCAGGCCGGCGGCGATCTCGCCGAGGCCGTCCGCGCCGTTCAGGACGTTGACGTTGGCGCCGGACAGACCGCCGGCGGCCTCCTTCACGATCTGCGGGAGCTGGTCGATGAGCATCCGGTCCAGCGCGACCCGGTCGTAGGAGGCCGCGGCCTCCGCCTGGATCTTCATGCGCTGGGCCTCGGCGGCGGCGAGGATCCTGACCCGCTCGGCCTCGGCCTCGGCGGGCCTGACGACCTCGGCGACCAGCTGCTGCTCGCGCAGCTTGGCCTGGCGCTGGGCCAGTTCCGTCTGGGCGGCGAGCACCTCCTGCTGGGCGTGGGCCTGCGCCAGCGGTCCGGCCTGCGCGGCCTGCGCCTGGGCGCGGTCCACCTCGGCCGAGTACTCGGCCTTGACGATCGCGGTCTGCCGGGCGTACTCGGCCTGCTTGCGGGCCGCCTCCTGCTCCGCCTCGACCGCGGCCTGGGTGGCCTGGGCCTGGGCGATCTGGGCCTGCCGCTGGATCGCCGCCTTGTGCGGGGCGGACATCGCGTCGATGTAGCCGGTGTCGCCGTCGTCGATGGACTGGATCTGCAGCGAGTCGACGATCAGGCCGATCTTGGCCATCTCCGTCTTGGAGGTGTCCAGCACCTCGGCGGCGAGCTTCTGCCGTTCGGTGACGATCTCCTCGACCGTCATCGAGCCGATGATGGCCCGCAGGTGGCCGGCGAAGATCCGGCCGGTGAGCACGGACATCTGCTCCTGGTCGGAGAGGAAACGCTGGCCGGCGTTGATGATGCTCTCGTGGTCGTTGCCGACCTTGAAGGCGATGACCGCGCGGACGTGCAGCGAGATGCCCTGCTTGGTCACACAGGTCTCGGTGACCTCGGCCTCACACATGGAGAGGGTGAGGAACCGGACCTTGCGAAAGACCGGGAGCACGAACTTTCCGTGGCCCGTCACCACGCGGAACGGAGCGCCCCCCAGTCCCCGCCGGCCCCCCGAGATCAACATCGCCTCGTCGGGAGCGGGAACGCGGTATCCGAACATACCTGTACTCCTCAGCTTGCGCCGGCGGCCTCTCCGCCGAGCGCGTCCAATGGATCCACCCACTCGATGACGCCGACCTCGCGGCATCCCCGTGATTCGATCACGAGGACCGTGGCGCCCGCGGGCAGGGGAGCCTCGGACCACGCCAGAAACGTCTCGGAGCCACCTCGAACCCGCACCAGGACCTCACCGGGACCCGCGGATCCCCGCGTCCCTATGAGCACCTTGCCCGTACAGCCGACCACGGCCTCGTCCTGCGGCATCACCGGCCGTCCTCCTCGTTCTGGCCTGAGAATTCCGACGATAGACCGACCGGGGCCGGTTCCCAACGGGTGGGAGGCGGCGGTGTTCCGGTCGCGGTGTTCTGCTCTCGGTGTCTCGGTCTCAGTGTTCCGCTCCCGTCTTCCCGGCGACACCGGGGGTGGTCAGCGGGCCGGGACCGGGAAGAGCATGCAGCTGCTGGTGGCGTGGGCCAGCAGCCGGTCGTCGGAGTCGCGCAGTTCTGCCTGGGCGAGGGCGGTGCGGCGGCCGCTGCTGAGGACGGTGCCGATGGCGCGGACCTTGCCGGTGTCGACGGTGATCGGGCGCAGGAATTTCAGGGTCAGGTCGATCGAGGTGTATCCCATGCCCTGGGGCAGCACGGACTGCACCGCGCAGCCGGCCGCCGAGTCGAGGAGCGTGGCGTAGACGCCGCCGTGCACGCTGCCGATCGGGTTGTAGTGCTCCTCGCCCGGCACCAGTACGAAGACCGCCCGGCCGTGCTCGGCCTCCTCCAGGGTGAAGCCCAGGGTGGCGGCGATCGGCGGGGCGGGCAGGCGCCCGGCCAGGATCTCGCGGAGGAAGTCGAGACCGCTGTGGTGAGGGACGGCGTCGGCGGAGAGGGCGGGGTCCTCCCAGCCGAACACGCGTGATCTGCGCCTCTCCGCTCCTGTCGCGCCGGTCGCGCCGGTGACCTGGGACTTCTTCGATGTGTCGGGCATGGGGGCAGCTCCTCGGGGGCGGGTGGGTCGGTGGGGCGCGCCGGTCGGCGACGGAGGGTTCAGGGGGTGTCCGGGCTGACGCGCATGAGACCCGGGCCGGCGTCGACGAACGTGCCACCGATCGGCACGTCGTGGCCGTCGTCGCAGCGCAGCACCACGTGTACCGGGGCGCCGCAGTTCTGGTGGCGTACGACCACGGGGGGTCCCTGTTCGTCGGCGGCCCAGGTGTCGCCCCACTGCCGCAGCGCCGAGAGGACGGGCAGGAAGTCCCGCCCCTTCTCGGTCAGTTGATAGGCGTACCGGGTCCGCTGGCCGGGTTCCTGGTAGGGCACGCGCTCCAGGAGGCCGGCGGCGGTGAGTTCCTTCAGGCGCGTGGAGGCGGCGGGTTCGCCGATGCCCACACGCTTGGCGAAGTCGTCGAACCGGCGGGTGCCGAAGAACGCCTCGCGCATGATCAGCAGCGCCGTCCTGGTGCCGACGATCTCCAGGGTCCTGGCGATGGAGCAGTTGGCCATGGACCAGGCGTCCCGTTCCTTCAGCAGATCGTTCATCTCCCAGCCCTCCACCTGACTTGCCTCTTCCGAAGTCAGCCTATAACGTCGTAGCTGACTTCTGAAAGCGTTAGTCAGCTCCCGAGGGAAGAATCATGGACATCAGCGCAGCAACCGCCCTGGTCACCGGAGCCAACCGCGGTCTCGGCAGGGCGCTCGCCCAGGAACTGGTCGCGCGCGGCGCCACGGTGTACGGGGCGGCCCGCCGACCGGACCAGATCGATCTGCCCGGCGTGAAGCCGATACGGCTCGACGTCACCGACCCGGCCTCCGTCGCCGCGGCCGCCGAGGAGGCCGGCGACATCACCGTGCTGATCAACAACGCGGGCAGTTCCACGGGCGCCGATCTGCTGACCGGCAGCTGGGACGCCGTACGCCTGGAGATGGAGACCCACTACCTGGGCACCCTCGGCGTGATCCGGGCGTTCGCCCCGGTGATCGAGTCCCAGGGCGGAGGTTCCATCCTCAACATCCTGTCCGTGCTGTCATGGATCACCTTCCCCGCCGTGGGCGCCTACTCCGCGGCCAAGTCCGCGGAGTGGAGCCTGACCAACGCGGTGCGCCAGCAGCTCGCACCCCGGGGCATCACCGTCTCCGGACTCCACGTCGGCTACATGGACACCGACATGGCCCGCCACGTCACCGATTCCAAGACCGACCCGGCGGACGTCGCCCGTGCCGCCGTGGACGGCATCGCCGCCGGCGCGCCCGAGATCGTCGTGGACGACCGCAGCCGCCAGGTCCAGGCCGGCCTCTCCGGTGGCGTCGCCGCCCTCTACCCGCAGCTCGGCTGAGACGAGGACACCATGGTTTCCACTCCGTCCCCCGCCCCGGGCCGGCTCAAGCCGGCCGAGCGGCCCACCGGTGTCCGGCCCTCCCCGACCCAGACCTCCCCGAACCAGCCCTCCCGCGCCGCCGCCGCCGTCACGCTCATCGCGATGTGCCTGGGCGCCATGACGACGTTTCTGCTGATCACCGCCTCGGTGTCGGCGCTGTCGGCCATCCAGGACGACCTGCACGTCTCCCCGACCGGCCTCGTCTGGATCCCCTCCGCGTACACCCTGCTCGTGGCCAGCCTGGTGATGTCCGCGGGCACCATCGGCAACCTCTACGGCCGCAAGCGCGCCTTCGTCACCGGCGCCGCGGTCATGATCGTCGGGTCGCTCATCGTCTACACCGCGGGTTCGGCGGGAGGCGTCATCGCCGGCCAGCTCGTCTCCGGCCTCGGCGGCGCTCTCATCCTGCCCAACAGCCTGGCCATCCTGGGAGCCACGTTCCCCGACCCGCACCGTCGTACCGAGGTCGTCACCGTCTGGGCGGCCTCCTCGGGCATCGGACTCGCCGCCGGCCCGCTGATCGCGGGCACCCTGCTGGACCACTTCCACTGGAACACGGTCTTCCTGTCGACCGCCGTCCTCGCCGTGGTGACCATGGCCGTCGCCGTCTTCGTCGCCGAGTCGCGCGGCCCCGAGGGCAAACTCGACATCCCCGGCCAGGTCCTGGCCGTCCTGGGCATCGCCGCCCTCGTCTACGCCCTCATCGAAGGCGGACACGACGGCTACACCAGCCCCCGGATCCTCACCGCCTGGTTCATCGCCGCCGCCGCCCTGACCGGGTTCGTGCTCGTCGAGCGCGCCGGCCGCACGCCCATGCTGGACATCGGCCTCTTCCGGTCGGCGTCGTTCAGCGCCGTCATGTTCGTCGCGGCGGTCTCCCTGTTCGGCTTCACCGGGCTGGCCATCCTGTCGGTGCTCTTCTACGAGCGCGTCCAGCATCTGTCCGCCCTGGCCGTGGGCTGGCGGCTGCTGGCCTTCTTCGGCGTCTACGTCGTCGTCAGCTACGCGACCGGACGCGTGATCCGCCGCACCGGCTTCAAGCTCCCGCTGACCCTGGGCTTCCTCATCGGAGCCGCCGCCACGGCCGGACTGACCACGCTGGACCCGACCACCCCCTATGCCCGGGTGTGGTGGCTGTACGTGCTCTTCGGCGCCGCATCCGGCATGGTGGCCGCGCCGAGCACCGCCGCCGCTCTGGTCAGCGTCTCCCATGAACGCGCCGGCATGGCCTCCGGAGCCGTCAACGCCTTCCGCCAGATCGGATCCGTCACCGGCTCCTCCCTCCTCGGCGCCCTCCTGGCCAGCCGGCTCCAGTCCCAACTGCCCACCCGTCTCGCCGCTCACCACGTCCCCCGAGCGGCCTGGCCCACTGTCGAACACGCTGTCTCCACAGGCACCGGCGGCCACCGCCCGACCCCACCGAACGTGACCGCCGCGATCGGCGACGCCTTCACCTCCGGCGTTCACGCCGGCCTGACGGTCATCACCGCCGTATTCCTGTGCGCGGCCGTCGCCTCGGCCCTCCTGGTCCACAACCGCCCGCACCACGCCTCTGCGACGACGAACTGACGCACGGCTTCCGGGAGTCAGCCGGGGTTGAGCGTGGCGCGGGGACATGAATCCCTGTACAGGGCAAACGATGGATCAAGACGCTTGGGCGGCACGTACCACCGCACACCGACTGGGAGGACCGAGAGAAGCTGCGGGACGGACGAACCGGCGTCGAGGTGTCCGCCGTCGACGGGGCGTGACAGCCGGACACCGTGGCGTCCCGCGTGATGGTGTGGCCGATCAGCCTTGGCAACTCCCTCTGGTGAATGCCCAGTTCATCTAGGGGAGGAGACGCACAGCAGCCCCGTCCCAGCCGCAGGCCCCCGGCACCCCTGCGCTCACGACACAACCGCACACATGCGACGGCCCCCGCTGGGACTGCCGTCCCCATGCGAGGGCCTGATCACCGAGGAGGAGGGAAGCTCCGCCTGCTCGATGCGTTGTCGTCACCCGTGGTGCTTGTCGTGGTGCGGGTAGTCGCGATGGTGGTGCTTGCCCTTGGTGCTGAAGTAGATCGCGTCGGTGGGCGGACCGGTGACTGCGCCGCTGAAGTTCCCGGCGAAGACGCCGAAGAACTGATCGTCCACCGCCTTGAGTTGCTGGTAGTCACCGAGGACGCGCTGTCTGGGGTTCCCGTCGTTTCCTGCCGTCTGGAAGGTCTGGAGCACGACATCGCTGAATGTCACGCCGTGGTCCTTGCTGCGCGCGAGATGCGCCGAGAAGATCGGGGCGTTGTCTCTCCCGAGTCCCTCGAATGTGTCGTAGAGGACACCGACCGTCCCGTCGGACAAAACCGCGACCGAAGGAAGGGCGGCGTTGGTCGAAGTCGACACATCGTGCGCCGGACCGACGGTGAGGCCGCCCGAGCCGTTGTCGGTGAGGCGGCGGATCTTGATCCGGTTGGGGCCGCCGCCCGTGGCCTCGCCATAGACGACGTAAACGTCGCCGTTGGAGGGGTCGACTGCGGCGTGGTCGACACCGCCGATCAGGGCGTTTACGCCGCCGAATTTGTACGGGGCGCCCGCGCTCCATTGAAAACTGGGGACTGTGTCCACGGTGAGCCCGTCGGGATTGCCGTTGAGCGTCCAGGTGGCGCCCCCGTCTGTCGAGCGATTGAGCTTGTAGGTCACGTTCTTGGGCTGAACTCCGGCCCCTGTCGTCTGCTCGTACAGCGCATAGACCGTGCCGTTCCGGTGATCAGTCGCCAGGCGCAGGCCGGGGTTGGTCCCCGCCAAGGGAGCCTCCGTGCCCGCCTTGTTGTCGGCGGTGAAGTTGACCGGGTTGGCGCCGTAGGAGACAGCGACACGGGCTGCTTGCGGATTGGCGCCGAAGTCGTCGTAGGCGACGTACACGTTGTCCTGGCGCCGGTTGTTCGGGTCACGGTTCACCAGCAGCCACGGTTGGTCGACGTTGTTGCGGTTGCCGCTCGTGAGCTGGGCGGGGTTGCCGTTCCATTGCCACTGCGAGGCGCGGGTGGGATCGGTTGTCGAACCGGTCACCACATGAAGTCCCCCGTTCGCGGTCAGGAATGTCCCGTAAAGCCTGCCGTCGCGGCCGTAGTCGACGGTCTGGTCACACGGGCATCCCGCCGTACCCGGTACACCAGGGGGCACCCGGATGACTCTCTCCTCTTTCCAGCTTCGCCCGCCATTGCGCGAGAAGAGCAGGTCCGCGTTGTTGTTCCAGGCGCTCCCGCCGAACCTGGTGATCGCGATCTCGTCGGGGCGCTCGGGGTTGACCGCGATGCTGGGCTCACTGCCTCCCGTACTTCTGGCGGCCGAGGTCGCGTCAATGACGAAAACGCCCGCGGCTCTGAGCGCCCGCTCGCGGTACCGAGGGTACTGAGGGCTCCAGCCGCGGTAGACGGATCGATCGGGTGGCTGATCGCTACCGCCGGAGGTGTCGGACGGCTGTGGCGTCGGATCTGCGGTGGCGGCCTGTACGAGTCCGGGCGTGCCCAGCACGCCCAGCAGTGCCCCGACTGCGAGTGTCCTCGCGTATGCGGTGAGTTTCCGAGATCTCATGATCGGCAGTTTGGGCACCTGCCGAACCCGGAAGAGTCCAGGAAACGCTCACAGGTTCGCGAGATCACACCGGCGGGCTAACCTCACGCTGTCACGAGGCGGGCGCCGTCCGGGACTTGACCAGAAGCGCGGAAAGTGCTCCTGGCCTGCGGCGACAGGACTTGCGGAGGAGCCTGTTGGTCGCGAGGAAGAAGCACCCCGCCCAAACCCCACCAACCCCCAACTCAGGGCCAAACCAAGCAATAAGGCCGATGCCCCGCCTCATGCAACCGATGCGAGAAGTCCTGGCATTCGTGCAGCGATTGGAGGCGGTGGGGCGCTGGCCTGGGGTTTCTCGGTGAAGTGTGCGTTGACCTGCGGAAACTCGTCCCGGTGGTTCTCACGGGTCAACGCCGTTTCCCGACCTCGTATGTGCTGAACCCGTTCCGCGCGGTATGCCGCGACGGCGCGTAACCGCGACGGGCGCTGTGACGGTCAGGCAGGAATTGGGTGGCGCCCGACCCGTCCACGGCTCGGCTGCGCGCGGCCCTGCCGGCCTGCGGGGCGACTGACGGGAGTTGGAGACGTCGATGCCCTGGTCGAGCCAGCGCTTTTCGAGTATGGCGCGCAGATGCGGGTCGGTCAGGCTCAGGTGGAGCGGGGGCGTACGTGATGGAGACCTTGACCAGGCCGTCATTCGAACGCTTTGAGGTCGAATCGTGGGGAGGGCCGCGATCAGGGGGAGGGTGCTGGTGGCGGAGACGTTCTGATCACCGCGGTCGTCGAAGGAGTCGGAATTGAGCAGGACGAAGGTCGTTGCGGCGCCGAGGAGGAAGGCGACGGTTGCCAGGAGCGCGGTGTGGGCGCCTTGGCCTGGGGCGGTCGCGCCGTAAGCTGCGCCGGGTTTCTGATTCACGGGAGGCGTGAGTGGGGCGGGAAGTGGTCCTCGGCGGCCGGTACGAACTGGTCGAGAAGCTCGGTCAAGGTGGTATGGGAACGGTCCATCGGGGGGTGGATCAGCGGCTGCGCCGCACTGTAGCGGTGAAACTGCTCTCCTCGGCGCTGGCCCACGATCCGCAGTCGCGAGCCCGTTTCCGGCGCGAGGCGCACGCGGTCGCCGCGCTGAACCACCCAGCGGTGGCCACCATCCACGACGTCGGCGAGGAGCCGCACCCGGACGGCCCACGGCCCTACCTGGTCATGGAGTACGTGCAGGGCGCCACGCTCGCCGAGGTCCTGCGAGAGGGCCCGCTGCCTGTCGCCGACGCCGTCAACGCGGCATGCGCGGTGCTGGACGCGCTGCGGCACAGCCACGAGTGCGGGATCGTGCACAGGGACATCAAGCCCTCGAACATCATGCTCACCGGACCCGACACCGTGAAGGTCCTCGACTTCGGCATCGCCAAGGCTTTCACCGAGACCGCCACCCGCATCACGGGTAGCGGTGCGGCGATCGGCACCCCCGCTTACCTTTCCCCCGAGCAGATCAACGGGGCGGAGATCGACCACCGTGCCGATCTGTACGCGATGGGGTGTCTGCTGCACGAACTGCTGGCCGGGCAGCCGCCGTTCCGTGGCGAATCGCCCTTCGCCGTTATGCATCAGCACCTGTTCGCCGCACCGGAGCCGGTCTCCCGGCTGAGACCGCAGATACCACCGGCGGTGGAGGCGGTGATCCTGCGCGCCCTCAGCAAGGACCCGAAGGAACGGTTCGCCGATGCCGGGCAGATGCGCGAAGCCCTCGCCGACGCCCTGACACAGACCTCCATGCCGACGGTCCAGGCCACCACGCCCGGGCCCCAGGCGACTCCGTCCGGCGGCCGAACCGCTCTCTGGGACAGGTTCCGTATCTCATTGCGCCCTTCCGCCGACAGCGCTCTGGCTCTGCTCGGATGCCTGCTTTCGCTGCTGTGCGCACGTGGCCGACTGGTGGACACCGCTCACTTCGGCTGGGTCGCCATCGCCGCAGGCGTGTTGGGCCTGGTGACGCTGCCCTGGTCGACACGCCTGTCGTGCGTGGTGGGCTGGGGACCGGTGGCCGAGGCCGTGGCGGTCAACTCCGAACTGCGGCGCGCCTACGTCGGGTGGGCCCACTCCTACGTCGCCATCGCCGTTCTGCTCGCACTGGCCGCCGCCTGCTGTCTCGTCAGCGCAGCACGCGGTCAGGAGCGCGGCGCCGGCCCGCTGATCGCCTTCTGGTTCAGTGCGACGGCGTCGATCTGGTACTTCCTCGACGACCTGCACAAGCTCTACGTCTTCTACCTGCTGCTGTCGCTGGCGGCCATGGCCACGGTGTCGTGGGAGACCGCCGAACTCGTGCGTCGCCGGGCCTCGGACAGGCGGGCAGCTCCGAAGGCGTATCCGTCGGCGTGACGCCGCCCGGCCGTCGGCTCACGACCACGTTGACCCGAAACCTCAGCGCATGACGAGGCCAGCGGACAGCCAACGAGTTCTTGCTGGACGTCCGTGCGGCCCATCCATGGCCTGCTCAGTGACCTCACGGAGGTCTCCCTGGGAGTGGACGCCACACCACCTGGGCTGACAAGCCGAACCGACGCGGCAGCCCGGGTACCCCTGTCCGGGCCTTCGGCCGTCCCGTGCTCGCCGACATGCTGTTGTGGCGGAGGGGCCCTAGGTCACTGTCTGGTCGCCTGGTGGGCCATTTGCAGCAGATGGTGGACGTCATGCGCTGCGTCGGCGCAACACAGGAGGGCCATGGCCGGCAGAAGTGCCGTCAGCGCCGGGATGACGGGGCGGGCGCGGGTTCCGCGGTGGGACGGTTCGAGCAGGGCGGCGACCCTGCGGGGTATGGGGCCGACCACGGCTGACGATCCGGTCAGGTGGAGGACGGTGCGGGACGCGCAGGCCCGAGGCGCCGCGCGCTGTCTGGCCAGGGCTGCCTTGCCGATCGTGACGGCCACGCGGCGGCGGTCACCTGTCGCGCGGGCGGCTTCCTCGTCGGCCCAGCGTTCGACCGTGTAGGAGACGTGCCGGGCCAGCGGGCGCAGCAGCGGGTTCGCGGTGGCGGCCAGCTGGGAGGCCATGACGAACCAGTGGTGGCGTGCGCGGAGGTGGGCTCGCTCGTGGGCCACGAGGACGGAGACCTCCTCGGGCGTCAGCGCGGCCAGCATCGCCGTCGAGACGACGATGCGCCCTCCGGGAACCGCCGAGGTCGCACTGCCGGGCACGGCGAAGGCGTCGGCCGAGGGGTCCTCCACGACGGACAGCCCGTTCCGTGCCGGCAGGGAGGCTGCCTCCCGCGCAGCCGTGCGCTGCGCGCGGACTCGGCGTCGCACGACCCGCACCGTCGCGACGGCAGCCGACAGCAGTGCCACGCCTGCCAGGAGCGGGACGAGCCTGGTGCTCGGCGTTCCGTCCCTGAGAACGTGCAGGGACCAGTGTCCGTAGGAAGCCACCGGGGCGGTGCGCAGCAGGCCGGCCAGAACGAGCAGCATCAACCCCGCGCTACTGGCGGCCGCGAGTGTGCCGGCTGTGGCGGTGAGCAGCCATGTGGCCGGACGGGGGTCCAGGCGTTCGGCCAGCGGACGGGCGACCCAGGTGGCCGGCAAGCCAAGCAGCAGCAGGAGGTAGACCGTGCAGAACACGGAGGGTTCGGTTCCCTTCAACTCGGGGGGACAGTCTCCTGCGGGAGCTGGTGCTCAGCCGTCGGAGGGCTGTTCCGTGCCCAGCAGGCGGCGCAACAGCCGCTCGTCGTCGGGGGACATCGCAATGACGAAGCGGCTCAGGACGGCCTCACGGTCAGGTTCGTCGGCGAGCAGCTGGTGAAGCCGCCGGGCTGCCAGGCCGGGCTCGTCGTCGACGGGTGCGTAGGCGTAGGCGCGGCCGCGGCGGGAGCGACGCAGAAGTCCCTTGTCGTGCAGGCGGGACAGGGTGGTCACCACCGTGCTGTAGGCGAAGGCTCCGGTGAGACGGGTTACGACCTCGCCTGCGGTCAGGTGGTCGTGCGCCGCCTGGAGGACCGAGAGGACCTCCGCCTCCAGCGCGCCGTTGGGACGGCGGCCACCCGGGTCGCCGATGCCGAGCAGGGCTCTGCGGTCCATGCTGTGGTCACTCCCTTCCCCGCCCGGGAGTGTGCCACGGCATGGCTACCGGGCGGTACGCGGGTCTGCTCCCAGTAGCACCAGGATCTCGCGCAGGGTCTGTTCGAACACCGGCTCGGGATCGGTCAGGGCGAAGGCCAGATGCCCGAACACCTCCATGGAGACCATGCCGTACAGGCGGGACCACGCGAGGACGAAGACGTACAGCGCTTCAAGGGGCGGTTCGGAGCCGACGTGCTCGCGGACCTCTTCCAGCTGGGAGAGCCAGGCCGGGTCGAGTGTGCCGGGTTTGGGCAGGGGCAGGGTGCCGGTTCGCCAGAACTCCATCATCAGCCCCACGAACACTCCACCGAAGCGCCAGCTGGCCGCGTGGCAGGGGTCGCCCGGGGCGCAGTCCGCGTCGGACATGGGCTTGCTGAAGATGAGGGTGAACTCGGGCTTGTGGTGCAGCGCCCAGGTGCGCAGGGCACGGGCGACCGCGGTGAGACGGCCATGCGGCGACTGGTCGGGAGCCCGGTCGCGGGCGCGCGACAGGTCCGCGGTGAGTTCGTCGTAGAGGAATGCGGTCAACGCCTGTACGAGCTCGCGGTGGTCGGCGTAGTAGCGGTACAGGCCCGGTGCGGTCATGCCCATCTCGCGGGCGATGGCGCGCAGGGACACGGCGCCGGGGCCTTCGTCCACCAGCAAGCGTCGGGCACAGCGCAGGATCTCCGACTTCATCTCGGCGCGCTGGCGCTCTCGCGACTCCTCGCGCTGTCGCGCCCGTCGGGTCGACGGTGGGGCGATCTGGCTGCTCACGGCTGTGCCTCCTGCTGTCGTGCGGCTCCGCCGACCGGCCCGCGCTTGACAATGCTAACGCCCATCGCGTCTAGTAAACAGTGTTAGCAAACGCCGTAAGCACACGGTGTAAGCAAAACGGCGTCTGCGGACGCCGTTCACTGAGTCGAGGGGAACATGCTGGCTCGCTGGGGGGATCTGGTCGCACGGCGTCGATGGCTGATGCTCGTCCTGGGCTTGGCCGTCGTGGTCGCCGGCGCGCTGTGGGGAGGCCGCGTCGGGGAGGATCTGAGCGGCGGTGGCTGGGACACACCGGGAAGCGCCTCCCAGCGGGCGGCGCAACGCATCGAGAAGCGGTTTCCCGACGAACGCACCGATGTCATCGCGGTCTTCAGTGACCCGCACCGGACCGTCACGGATCCGGCGTTCCGCTCGGCGGTCGAGAAGTCGCTGCGCGGGTTGCCGACCGGCGACGTGGCGAGCGTGCGGACGTACTGGAGCACGGGGTCCCCGGCCTTCGTCTCCCGCGACCGCCACAGCACCTTCGCCGCGCTACGGCTCGACGCCCCGGACGCCGACCACGCCAAGGACGTTTTCGGCCGTATCAAGGGGAAGTTCTCCGCGGCCGGCGTGCGGCTCGGACTCACCGGCCACGCCGTGGTGATGGACGACGTCAGCACGCTCACCAAGCAGGACACCTCGCGCGCCGAGACGCTGTCCGCCCCGCTGTTGCTCCTGCTGCTCGTGCTGATCTTCGGCGGTCTGGCCGCAGCCTCCCTGCCGCTCGCCATCGGCGCGCTGGTGGTCCTGGGGTCCTTCACCGTGCTCCGGATGCTCACCCGGCTCACGGACGTGTCGGTGTTCTCGCTGAACATCGTGACGATGCTGGGCCTCGGCCTGGCCATCGACTACGCCCTGTTCGTAGTGGGCCGCTTCCGGGAGGAGATGGCCAGCGGCCGGCCGACCGTCGAGGCGGTCCGCGAGACCATGGCCACGGCCGGGCGGACCGTCGCCTTCTCGGGGATCACGGTCGCGGTGTCCATCGGCAGTCTCGTGATCTTCCCGCAGGGCTTCCTGCGCTCCATGGGGTACGGCGGAGTGGCGGCCGTGGTGATCGCCATGGTCGCGTCGCTCACGGTGCTTCCGGCGCTGCTCGCGGTCCTCGGCCGGCGGGTCAACGCCCTGCGTATCCCTCTGCCCAGCGGCCGTCGCGCCAATGAGCCGGTGCAGACAGGACGTTGGTACCGCGCCGCGCGTGCCGTCATGCGTCGGCCGGTTCTGGTGGCCGCGCCCGTCGTGGCCCTGCTGGTCGGCCTGGGGCTGCCCTTCCTGCAGGCGAACTGGGGTGGTGTCACGGAGAAGGTGCTGCCCGAGCACACCGGCAGCCGCGTCACCAGCGAGCGGCTGGACCGCGACTTCGCCCGCAATCTCGCTTCGCCGATGTCCGTGGTGGTCAGCTTCGACGGCGGACAGCGGGCGGACGGTGCCGGCCCCAAGGCCGAACTCGCCGCATTCACCAGGCGGGTGGGGCAGCTGCACGGGGCCGACGGCGCCCAGGTCATGGCCGTCCACGGCTCCTCCGCGCTCGTCCAGGTCGGCTACTCCTCATACCCCATGAGCAAGCAGGCGCGGGAGCTGGTCGAGAAGGTCCGCGGCGTGCGGCCCCCGGCGCACGCCGAGGTGCTGGTCGGCGGGACCACCGCAGCACTCGTGGACCAGCTGGACAGCCTGGCCGCGCACCTGCCCTGGATGGCACTGATCGCCGTACTGGCCACGATGGTGCTGCTGTTCCTGGCCTTCGGATCGCTCGTCCTGCCGCTCAAGGCGGTGGCGATGAACGCCCTGTCGCTCTTTGCTGCCTTCGGGGTCGTCGTGTGGGTGTTCCAGTCGGGGCACGGTGACGGGCTGCTCGGCTTCACCGCGACCGGAACGCTCGACGCCAGTCAGCCGATCCTGATGCTGGCGGTGCTGTTCGGGCTGTCCATGGACTACGAGGTGTTCCTGCTGGCACGGATGCGGGAGCACTGGGACCGCAGTGGTGACGCGCAGGAGTCCGTCGCGGTCGGTGTGCAGCGCAGCGCCCGCATCATCACGAGCGCCGCACTGCTGCTGGTCGTTGTCGTCGCGGCGTTCTCGACCTCCGGGATCAGCTTCGTGAAGATGATCGGTGTCGGCATGGCGGTCGCCATCGTCCTCGATGTCACGGTGGTGCGGCTGCTGCTGATGCCCGCCGTGCTCCGCTTCCTGGGCCGGGCCGCGTGGTGGGCTCCGGCGCCACTCGTCCGCTGGTGGGAGCGGCACGGGGTGCGGGAGGCGGCCGAGCCGGAGCCGGTGAGTCAGCTCAGCCAGCCCAGCTCGAGAGCCCGTACCCCCGCCTGAAAACGACTCTCCGCCCCCAGCTGCTGCATGACTTCCGATGTGACACGGCTCAATGTCCGCAAGGAGATACCCAGGTGCCGAGCTATCTGCTCGTCCTTGATGCCGGTGGCCATCAGCCGGACCACGGTCCTTTGCTGCTCCGTCGCGGCAGGGGACGGCGGCTCCATCCCGTGATCGGGTGTCACCGGCGAGGCCGCGTGCCAGCAGTACTCGTACAGGGCCGCGTACGACCGCACCAGCGCCGCGCCGCGCGCCAGGATGACGCCCTTCTCCGGCTCGTCCGGATCGATCGGAAGGACAGCTATACGGCCGTCCGCGACGATGATGTGCAACGGAACCGTCGGGCTCAGCCGGACCTCGCTCCCCAGCGCGAGCAACTCCTGCAAGTGCTGCTGGACGTAAGGGACGCCGGCGAAGCGGGACGGATAGACCGTGCGGACCCGGGCCCCGCGTGCGATGTGCACGCGGTCGCGCTCCAGACCGGAGCGCAGAACCTCGGCCGACGGGAGTGGGCCGGGGTGGAGCGAGGCGACGTCCGTCTGGACCAGATCGACCAGATCGTCGAGCAGCCGGTGGATGCGGGCGGCGTCCGTGATCACCTCGACCTCGATCTCGGCCCGTTCGTGCTCCATCGTGTGGCGGTAGCGGCCGACGAGGCTCTCCACGGCCCACATGCCCCGGTCCAGCCAGTCCATGTGGAGGTTCAGGTAGCGCCGCTGCTCCTCCAGCAGGCGCAGCAGCGCGGCCTCGGGGTCGACCACCGAGACGGAGGAGCCGTCGCTACCGGTGTGTACGAGCCCCAGCTCCCTCAACTCGGTCCACGCGGCGTCCAGTTCCCCCGCCTCGACGCCCAGCTCGGCTCCGACGGTGCGGTCGTCGGTCGCGCCTCCCGTCCGCACCCACTGGTAGAGAGCCGGTGCCACAGCGCTCTGAACCGCCTTGTCCTGCGAGTCACCAACTCGCCCCACTCGCACCATGTTCCCCCCGTCGGTCCCTCGAACATCTACACGTTACCGTTTGGCTGCAGCGGCGGCGGCCACCACGCGCGGCACCGGCCGAGCCGGGCCCCCGGTTCCGCCGGCCGGTGCCTGGCGAATTCCTGCCATGGCGTGCACGCGCAGCCGTAAATCGCGGTTGGCGCGTTTTCGGTCAGGCAGAATAGGGAGTGCACGGGGGGTGTGACCGGTTTCCGGTCGGTGGGCTCCCTGTATCTCTCATTTTCACTTCACGGGGGCTTTTCTCATGTATGGCGACATCGTCATGCTGTCTGCATGTGCGCAGGTCAAAGACGTATCTGTGGCGCTTCGGCAGTGGTGGCCGACCAAGTGAAACCGGATACGGAGAAAAAGCGTCGTACAGGGGGGTACGAGTAATGCGTATTGTGCTGTCAGAGCGTGGATCGGCATGGTGGGAGGAATCCGCCGAGCTGGTCAAGAAGGTTTATGCGAACACCTTCGGAGCGCGGGTCGAAGTAAACCCGGAGCGGTTCCTTTCCTACCTGGAACGGAACGCGGAGACCGGCCGCGAGGAGGTTCTCGCGTGCACCGGCCTCACGCCCGCCGAGGGTGGACCGCTCTTCCTGGAGAAGTACCTGGACGTCCCGGTCGAGGAGCTGATCGTCGCCGACGGCCAGCCGGTGACGGGCCGTCACGAGATCGTGCAGCTGGGCTCGGTGGCCTCGGTGCGTGCCACCGCGGGCGCTGAGCTGTTCAAAGCCCTGACCGTGGTCCTGTGGGGGCTCGGCTGCCGCTACGCCGTGATGACCTCCACGCAGCGCTCGCTCGCGCTGCAGAAGCGGCTGGGCATCGTCTTCAACCCCATCGGCGAAGCCGACCCGGCCCGACTGGACCCGGAGGAGCTGGAGAACTGGGGCACCTTCTACGACCAGCGGCCGCTCGTGGTCTACGCGGTGATCGCCGAGCAGACCCAGTCCTTCGTCAACGGAGTCGGCCGGTACCAGTTCGCCTCCATCGACATGCAGTTGATCCCGCATCGCCGTAAGGAGCTGGCCGGTGTCTGAAACGCGCTTCTCGCTGATCCACGGCCTGCTTGCCCGCGCCGACAGCGACGACATCATGGTCGAGGTGCTCTCCCCGGCCGGTGGTCCCACGGTGAAGTGGACCTACCGCCAGGTGATCGGCGCCGCCAGGGTGCTCGCCGACGACCTCGCCGTCCTCGCGGCCCGGCTGGGCCGCACGCCGCGGGTGGGCCTGCTGGCCGAGAACTCCGCCGAGTGGGTCGTCGCCGACCTCGCGCTGCTCTTCTCGGGCGCCGTCGAGATCCCGGTCCCCACCGCCTTCAGCGCCGAGCAGGCGGCCTCCCTGCTGGCCGGGGCCGACGCGTGCCTCGTGGACAGCCGGGGAGCCCACAGGCTCCAGGAGTGGGGGAACGAGCGCGTCCTGACCGCCGGCTGCCAGGTCGACGCGGTGGACCTGCCCGCCCTGATCGCCGCGGGGGCGTACCGGGACGGCAGGGTCGCCCACCCCATCGCCTCCTGGGACGAGGACGCCGTCTTCAAGGTGATCCACACCTCGGGCACGACCTCCGCACCCAAGGGCGTGATGATCCGCCGGCACGGCATCGAGGCCCTTCTGGACTCGCTCCGTCGGCGCAGCGACCCGGAGATCTTCCGCCGCTACCTGTCCATCGTCCCACTGAGTCTGCTGGTGGAGCAGGTCACCGGCCTCTACATGCCGTTCCTGGCAGGCGGCTCGGTGGCCTTCCTTCCGCCTGGTACGGCACTCGTGGGCACCTCGGGCGACGCGGGGCCGCGCATGCTGTCCCTGCTGCGCTCGGCCCGCCCCACCGCGACGGTGATGCCGCCGACCATGGCTGCGCTGCTGCTGTCGCTGTGCGACCAGCATCCCGAAGAAGACCTGGCACAAAGACACCAGCGGCTGTTCGGCCACGAGGGCCCGGTGTTCATCGCCTGTGGCGGAGCCCCGGTGCCGCCCGAGGTGCTCACCCGCCTGAAGGAGTACGGCCTGCCGCTGTACGAGGGGTACGGGCTGAGCGAGAACAGCTCGGTCGTCGCCTGGAACTTCCCCGGCAACGTCCGCATCGGCACGGTCGGCAAGCCCCTCGACCACGTCGAGGTCAAGCTCGCCGAGGACGGTGAGCTGTACGTCCGCAGCAGCTCGCTCTTCGCCGGATACACCGTCGAGGACCCCTCCAGCTGCGCCGTCGACGAGGACGGCTGGCTGCACACCGGCGATCTGGCCACGATCGATGACGACGGTTACATCCGGATCGTCGGCCGCAAGAAGAACATCATCATCACCGCGGGCGGCCGCAACGTGTCCCCGGAGTTCGTCGAGGCCCAGTACCGGCAGCTCCCCTTCGTCAGGGAGGCCGTCGTCCTCGCCGACGGACTCGACACCGTACGCGGCCTGTTCGTCGTCGACACGACCCGCGACGAGGACGTGATCCGCAAGGAGATCACCGACTTCGGGCTGCGGAACCTGTCCGACGTCGAACGCGTCACCGACATCCGCCTCATGCGGCAGGACGACCTCCGCTATCTCACCTGCTTCACCGTGACCGGCCGCCCCAAGCGGCAGGCCGTCCGTGACCTTCTGCTCACCCAGGACACCATCGAGGAGCACGCATGACCACCGCAGTGCACACCGCGCCCTACGGCACGGGTCAGGGTCTCGTCCTGACCCCGGCCGGCGCCGGCTCCGTCGCCGACATCGACTCGGCCCACCTGCTGAAGCTGCTCGCGGAATCCGGCTTCCTGCTGCTGCGCGGTTTCAACGCCGACATGGACGCCTTCACCTCGCTGGTCAACAACGTCAGCGTCCGCACCACCATCGACCCGGCCCGCGACTTCTACTCCGAGGTCGCCCAGAAGGTGGACGCCGGCACCGGCCCGATCGGCCTGCACACCGAGAACGGCAACAACCCCTTCCGGTCCCACCTCGCCTGGTTCTTCTCCGAGAAGGCCGCCAAGGAGGGCTCGCAGACCACAGTCTGCGACGGCTACCGGGTCTGGGACGCGCTGTCCGACGAGGCCAAGGCGGCCTTCTCGGCGCAGGACATCGTCTACTCCCGCTATGTCGGTGAGCAGCAGTGGCGGGCGATGGCGTTCCACATGATGGAGCAGCGGGTGCCGCTGGAGGAGATCACCTTCGAGCAGCTGCGCGCCCTCGCCGACTCCGTGCCCGGCACCACGGTCGAACTGCACGAGGACGGCGGCATCACCTACGCCTTCCGCACGCCGGCCGCCGCGCCCACCCTCTTCGGCGAGCGGATCGCCTTCGCGAACTCCATCCTCGGCCCCTCGACCAACTACGAGAAGCCGCGCATCACGTTCGCGGACGGCACCGAGTTCCCGACCGAGCTGATCCTGGAGATCTCGGACGTCACCGACCGGCTCACCGAGAACCTCGACTGGCAGGACGGCGACATCGCCATCATCGACAACACCCGGGTGATGCACGGCCGCCGCGCCATCCTCGACACCGAGCGGACCATCTACAACGCCCTCAGCTACATCGACGTGGAGGCCGCCGCGTGACCGCCCAGGCTCTGGAGCGGGTCAACGAGCTCGCCCACGTCAACACCTTCCACCCGAACGCCTTGCCCTGGGAGAAGGCCCGCAACGACGCGGAACTGGCCTACCTCTCGCGGGTCTGCTTCGACGAGGAGGGCCACGAACAGGCGGCCGTGGCCTACGCGGTCAAGGAACTGGCCCAGCTCGCGGAGATCGAGCGGCACGTCTCCGCGGTGATGTCCATCGTCCTGTCCGAGGTCCAGGGCACGGAGGACCCGTTCACCGAGGGCCGCGGCCTGCACGACGCGCTGTCCTGCTTCGCCTCCGAAGAGCTCAACCACGCCAACGCCTTCTACCGGTACGTGCGCGAGCTCGGCGGAGTGGACTTCGTCCTGCCGGACAACCTGTTCAACGAACGGCTTGCCCTCTACCTCGGCGACGAGTCCCCGTACGTGAAGCTGGCGGCCCTGTGCTGCACCGCGTACATCGGCGAGTCGATCATCACGGTGATCGAGCGGCGCACCCGGGCCTACGACCCGGAGATGTCGTACTTCCTGCCGAAGCTGCTGCACCTGCACAACCTCGACGAGGAGCGGCACGTCCGCACCGACCACTGGGTCATCGACGAGCTGATCCCCTCCTTCAACGAGGAGGAGCAGGCGGCGATGCGGCGCATCATCGCGGGCACCGAAGAACTCAACGTTCAGCTGGCCATGGCCTTCGAGAAGCACGCCAAGGACACCTTCGGCGTCGACTACACCGAGGGCAATCTGATCCACCAGATGCAGACCGAGCTGACCATGGCCTTCGGCCGGCACGCCCTCGCGGGTCCGATCACCAAGCTCGACGACGCCCTCGACGACGAGACCCGTGCCCTGCTGGAGCGATTCAGCGGTACGACGACGGTCCACGTCTGACCCTCCCGAGACCACGGTGCCGGGGCCGCTCAACCCCCGGACGCCCCGGCACCGTGCTGCCCATCCACCCCTCACCATTCCCTGGAGCAGTCGTGAAGACGACGATCATCCTGACCTACACCTTCACCCCGGCCTGGCTGGCGCTCCCCCGTGAGGAGCGGAACGCGCTGGAGGCCGCCCACATCTTCCCGGTGTTCGCCAAGTACGCCGACCGGGTCTCCGCCCGCTTCTTCGACGCCGAGGCGTTCCACACCGCGTTCTCCGACTTCGCCCTGCTGGAGACCGAGGACCTGAAGGCGTACTACTTCCTTATCGAGGAGCTTCGCGACTCGCCGCTCATCGCCCAGGGCTACCTGGTCGTGAACGACATCTTCATGGGCATCGAGGACGGCTTCCGGCAGTTCGAGGCGCAGGCCGGCGGGGACGGGCAGGGCAAGTGACCGTCGTCGACGAGGCACGCGAAGCGCGGGCGGAGGGCGACGCTCCGGCCGGGCGCCGCGCACTGATCGCGAGCGCCCTCCTGGCTCTCTTCCTGGCCGCCGCGGACTCCACGGTGGTCGGCTCGATTCTGCCGACCATGGCCCGCACGCTGGGGCACGACGAGCTGTACCCCTGGCTGGTCTCCGGCTTCCTGCTGTGCAGCATCCTGGCGACCGCGGTCTCGGGAGCCGTGGCTGACCGCTTCGGGTCGCGGGTGTCGATGTGCGTTGCGCTCGGCTTGTTCGCGGCAGGATCGGCGGGCTCTGCGGTCGCGCCGGGGATGGTCGCGCTGATCGCCGCCCGGGCGGTACAGGGCCTCGGGGCCGGAGCCGTGGTGACGCTGTCGTACGTCCTGGTGGGGCAGGTCTTCGACGCAGTCGGCCGGGCCAAGATGCAGGGACTTCTGTCGGCAGTGTGGGGGCTGGCCGCGGTCGCCGGTCCGGCTCTGGGGTCGGCGGCGCAGGCGACGGTCGGCTGGCGCTGGGTGTTCGCCGCGAACCTCCCGCTCGCACTCGTCGCAGCGCTCGTCGTGGCGCGCCAGGCGCCCGGCCGGAACGCGGGGACGGGCCAGCGCGGCCGAGTCGACGTGCGAGCGCTGACGACGTTCTCCGTGGGGCTCACAGCCCTGCTGGTGGTGCTGGTGTCACCGGCGCCTCCGGTGCTCGCGGTAGCGGCTGTCGTCGCGGTGGCCGTGATCGCCCTGCACCTCCGCCAGGTCCGGCGCGATTCGTCGGTCTCCCTGGTCCCGGTCGCCTTGGTGACGGACCGAGGGGCACGGGCCGCAGCCCTGGTCTCCGTCGGGGCCTCGATCGTCCTCTACGCCTCCGTCACCCAGCTGCCGCTGGCGCTGACCCGCACGGCCACGGCCGGTGACGCAGCGAGCGGCCTAGTCGTGCTGGTGGCCTCGCTCGGGTGGGTGGCCGGGTCCGCGGTCTGTGCCGGGCTACTCGGCAAGCACGGCGCCCGCGCGGTGGCTTCGGGCGGCGCGGTGCTGCTCGTCGCCGGCCCCGCCGTCCTGTGCCTGACCCCTCATACCTCGCTCGTCACGGCGGTCGTCGCGCAGCTCCTCGCGGGCCTCGGTACGGGCTTCACCGTCGCCACCGCCCTGGTGCAGGCGCAGAATGCCGCGCCCCAGGAGCAGCTCGGTGCGTACACGGGTGCCGTGACCCTGTGCCGCAACATGGGCGCCGCGATCGGCGTGAACCTGATCGCCAGCATCCAGCACGGGGCCGAGGAAGACCTCACGGGCACAGCAGGGTCATACCGGCTGGCGTTCGCCGTCCTCGCGGCCGTCGGCGTGCTGACCCTTTTCGCGACGCGACGACTGGGCACAGTCACGCCGCAATCCGCTCCAGGGGTGATTCATGATTGACAGGTCCGCAGACACTGCGGTTCCGCTTCCGCGCCCGGCGGAAGCGGAACCGTCTTCCCGCATGCCGACGGGCCGGCCTCGCACCTGGCCGCTCACCCTGCTGCGGGTCACCTCGATGCTGTTCCTGTTCGACACCCTGCTCCAGGCAGCTCTGGCGGGCCTGTTCATCACGGGTGACGTACGGTTCCTGGACCTGCACGCGGCCAACGCTCAGCTACTCGCCGCCCTCTCCCTCGTCGACGCCGTGGCCGCCCTGCTGGTGTGGCGCCGAATGGGAGCGCCGGCCTGGTCCTTCGCGCTCGCGGTCGGCCTGGTCGTGCTGGTCGGGGCGCAGATGGGGCTGGGCGCGGCCCGCCTGCTGGGCGGCCATATCCCACTCGCCCTCGGTGTGTTCGGTGTGGGCGTGGCACTTTCCTGCTGGGCGTACACGTACAAGGTCGGGAAGGGTACGGGCAGGTGACGTCACGTCGACGATTTCTGGGGGTCACGGCGGGCGTCACGGCCGGGCTCGCCATACCCGCCGCAGCGGCGGCCTACGATAAGTGGTCGCGGGAACGCACAGGGGCCGTCCTGACCAGCAGGATCAGGCCGCCCCGGCAGTTCGCCGTGCCGTTGCCTGTGCCGCCACGCGCTCGCCCGTCACGCACCTCGGGCGGCACCGATTACTACGACATCACGCAGCGCCAGGGGTCCGTCGAGATCATCCCTGGTCTGAAGACGACCGTCTGGGGCTACGACGGCATCTTCCCTGGCCCGACGTTCACCGCCCGCTCGGGCCGCCGGATGGAGGTGCGGGTGCTCAACAAGCTGTCCGTGCCCACCTCCCTGCACCTGCACGGCGGCGTCACCCCACCACACTCCGACGGCTATCCGACCGACGTGCTGGTGCCCGTGCAGTGCGGTGCCGAGTTCAAGGCCAGGGGAATGACGCACGGCATGGGCGGCATGCATGCCCCGGCGTCCGATTGGACGGTCTCCGAGGGTTACAAGACCTACGAGTACCCGATGGACCAGCGGGCGGCGACACTCTGGTACCACGACCACCGGATGGACTTCAGCGCACCACAGGTCTGGCGCGGCCTGGCCGGGATGTTCCTCGTCCACGACCAGGAGGAAGACGCCCTGCCCTTGCCCGGCGGTGAGCGGGACATCCCTCTGATGATCTGCGATCGCTCCTTCGAGGAGGATGGTTCCTTCCGCTACCCGGGCCACTCGCCGACCTGTACCGGCACTCCCGGCGTCCAGGACGCGTACATGGACGGCGTCCTCGGCGACGTGCAGCTGGTGAACGGCGCCCCCTGGCCCGAGGCCGAGGTCTCCGCGACTCGTCACCGGCTGCGGCTGCTGAACGCCTCCAACGCCCGCAGGTACCAGCTGATGCTGCAACGGGAAGACGGCGGAACCCTCCCCTTCACGCAGATCGGAGGTGACGGCGGCCTGCTGCCCGCGCCCCAGCGTCTGGACCGCATCCCCATAGTGCCGGCGGAACGCTTCGACACGGTCGTGGATTTCACCGACTGCCCGGTGGGCAGCCACGTCACTCTGGTCAACACCTTGGCGGATGGCCGTATGCGCCAGGTCATGCGCTTCAGGATCGCCCGCAGGGAGAAGGACGCGAGCCACGTCCCGGCCCGCCTGTCCCGGTACGCCGCCCTGCGCCCGGCGTTGGCAGTCGCCACCCGGCACTTCGACTTCCGCCGCTCGGACGATGCGTGGACCATCAACGGTCGCCCGTTCAGCACGTCGGAGGTCCTGGCCCGTCCGCGCCTCGGCACCGTCGAACGCTGGCGCCTCACCAGCGACTTCCACCACCCCGTGCATCTGCACCTGGCTCACTTCCAGGTGCTGTCGCGCGGCGGCCGGGCGCCCGAGCCCACCGACGCCGGCTGGAAGGACACGGTGGACGTGCGCCCGTACGAGGTCGTGGACGTGCTGGTCCGCTTCCGCGGCTACCGCGGCCGATACATGCTGCACTGCCACAACCTGGAGCACGAGGACATGGCGATGATGGCCAACTTCCAGGTGGTGTGATCGCCACAGGGCGACGCTGCGGCAGTTGTGTACTGGCCGTCGGACGAGGTCTACCGCAGGGTCGCCGAGCGCACCGGCGCCCCGGCCGCGCACCGCCGAGTGGGACGCTGGCGCGGTCCTGACCAACCGTTGCCGAAAGCGGTTCGTGTGCGCGGCAGGTGTTGCCCGTGACGTCGGCAAGCTCATCACCGCCGCCCAGGAGGCGAACTGGGATGTCGGCGTCATCGCCACACCGCAGGGACTCGGCTTCATCGACGTCAACGCGATCGAGGCACAAACCGGCTACCCGATCCGCTCGGCCTGGCGTTCACCAGGAGACCCGCGCCCACTGCCCCCGGCGGACGCGATCGCCGTCGCTCCCGCCACCTTCAACACGATCAACAAGTGGGCCGCCGGGATCTCCGACACCCTCGCCCTGGGCATCCTGTGCGAGGCGTAGGGCATGGGCATCCCTACGGTGGCGCTGCCTTATCTGAACTCCGCCCAGGCCGCTCACCCCGCCTACCGCCAGAGCCTGGACCGGCTGCGTGCGATAGACGTCCTGATCGGCTCGTGCGAACCACACCGGCCGAGGGCGGGCGGCGCGGCGGATCGCTTCCGCTGGGAGGAAGCCCTGGAGTTGCTGGGGCCTTTGGTCAGCACGGTGCGGTGACACCGTCCCTCACCGGGCACGGTCTGCGGTGATCACCGTCGACGCCCCCGCCGGTCGAGGTCACCCTGCCCTGGGCCAAGCCGGCCGGCGAGCCGAAGACCTTCCGGTTCCTCTTCGTCGACAAGAAGGGGCGGGCCTACAACCGCAGTGTCTTCAACATGGGCGACTGGAAGCGCGCCCTGGCCGCCGCCGGCGTAATTCCTCCCCGCGAGCGCCGGGCGTGCTACCTCCAAGCGCAAGGCGATCCACAACGCCTGCACCGAGACGCCGGAGTCCGAAGCGCAGGGCACATCAGCGCCCCCGGAGAAACCCATGTGCCCTTCCGGTGCATGACGAGGGCGGGGTCATAAAACCCCGCCCTAACCGCACCAACCCCCAGCTCAAGGCCAAACAAGGCAATACGGCTGATGCCCCGCCTCATGCAGCCGATGGCTGAAGTCCTGCCACTCGTGCAGCAACTGGTACACATTGAACGCATCCCGCGGCCCGCCCCGGTCCGGGACCGTGGACCAGATGAACGCCGCCGCGCCGACCGCTTCCTCGCCGATGCCGCGCAGGGGGTCGACGACGGTCATGGGGAGCTTGACGACGGCGTAGTCGGGGTGGAGGACGACCAGTTCCAGGGGCGGGACCTTGTGCAGGGGGACGCCCTCGATGCCGGTCAGCACCATCGCGGCCATGGTCTCCGGCTTGATCTTGGTGAACATGCCGTTCATGCCCAGCTCGTCGCCGCCGAGTTCCTCGGGGCGCATCGAGATGGGGACACGGGCCGCGGTCGCGCCGTCGGGCGCGCCGAAGTATTTGTACGTCACCCCCACCCGACCACCCTTCCTGCTCCCCGCCCTCAGGCGGTCTGCCCGGTCGACGAGCCGGCGGTCGGTCGGCCGGTCGAGCTGGCTCTCCAGCTGCCGGTCGGTCCGCCGGTCGTACCGCTCGGGCTCACTCGGTACACCCTGTGTCTGACGTGCGTCGCTCTGCCGTGCTTCGGTCGCTTCCTCCGCGTCGCGCCGGTGCCTTCCCCGCCGGGCACGTCGAGGACCCAGGTCATCAGTCCCCTCGCCCAGTCCGCCACCGCGATGCATATCTCCACCCGACTGCTTTTCTAGGACGCGTGGCCCCCGCCGCGCAACCCGATCATCGTGTCAGTGACCTCCCCCACGGCCGCCCGCCGAAACGTGCGGTGGAACAACAGTCCACGGGTTCTTGTCCGGCCCCTGATCATTACGTGCGTAACAGCTGTGTGTATCAGGTCTCAGTCTCGCAGATGGCAGCCCCGCGCTGCCGCGGGCCGGAGGTCGGCCGCCTCACGGCCCGCCCGCGGCCTACCCTGAGGGGGTCACCCAAGTCACCGGAGTCCGAGAAGCCGGAGAAGCCGCACACCATGAGTGCCCTGAGCGAAACACCCTATCCCTACGACGCGCCCGCCTCCCAGGCGCTCTTCGACCGCGCCTCCGCCGTCACGCCCGGCGGGGTGAACTCGCCGGTGCGCGCCTTCCGCGCGGTCGGCGGCACGCCTCGTTTCATGGTGTCCGGCAAGGGCCCCTACCTCACCGACGCCGACGGCCGCGAGTACGTCGACCTCGTCTGCTCCTGGGGGCCCATGATCCTCGGGCACTCGCGCCCCGAGGTCATCGCCGCCGTCCAGGAGGCCGTCGCCCGCGGTACGTCCTTCGGCACGCCCGGTGAGGGCGAGGTCGCGCTCGCCGAGGAGATCGTCGCCCGGGTCGGGCCCGTGCAGCAGGTCCGGCTCGTCAGCAGCGGCACCGAGGCGACCATGAGCGCCATCCGGCTCGCCCGCGGGTTCACCGGCCGGTCCAAGGTGATCAAGTTCGCCGGGTGTTACCACGGGCACGTGGACGCGCTGCTCGCCGCCGCCGGCTCCGGTGTCGCCACCTTCGCGCTGCCCGACACCCCCGGCGTCACCGGTGCGCAGGCCGGGGACACGATCGTGCTGCCGTACAACGATCTCGAAGCCGTGCAGGAGGCCTTCCACCGGCACCCCGGCGAGATCGCGTGCGTGATCACCGAGGCCTCGCCGGGCAACATGGGCGTCGTGCCGCCGGACCCCGGGTTCAACCAGGGGCTCAGGGACGCCTGCCACAAGAACGGCGCCCTCTACATCTCCGACGAGGTGATGACCGGGTTCCGGACCAGCCGCGCCGGGTGGTACGGGGTCGACGGGGTCGAGCCCGATCTGATGACGTTCGGGAAGGTGATGGGGGGCGGCTTCCCCGCCGCCGCCTTCGGCGGGCGCGCCGATGTCATGGCGCACCTGGCGCCCGCCGGGCCCGTCTACCAGGCCGGCACGCTCTCCGGCAACCCCGTCGCCACCGCCGCCGGGCTCGCCCAGCTGCGGCTGCTGGACGACGCCGCGTACGAGACGGTGAACGCCGTGTCCGCGCAGATCCAGGCCCTCGTCACCGAGGCGCTGAACAAGGAGGGCGTCGCGCACCGGCTGCAGACGGCCTCCAACATGTTCTCGGTGTTCTTCACCGACCGGCAGGTGCGCGACTACGAGGACGCCAAGCGCCAGGAGTCCTTCCGCTTCACCGCCTTCTTCCACTCGCTGCTGTCGAACGGCGTCTACCTGCCGCCGTCGTCCTTCGAGTCCTGGTTCGTGTCCACGGCCCACGACGAGCGGGCCATCCAGAAGATCGCCGACGCCCTTCCGGCGGCGGCCCGGGCGGCTGCGGAGGCCACCGCGTGAGCAACAGCATCAGCAGCAGCGTCAGCAGCAGGGACAAGGACGTCACCGTCGTCCATCTCATGCGGCACGGCGAGGTCGAGAACCCGACCGGGATTCTGTACGGGCGGCTGCCCGGCTACCACCTGTCCGAGCTGGGGCGGCAGATGGCCGACCGGGTCGCGGAGCACCTCGCCGCGCGGGACGTGACGTACGTCTGCGCCTCACCGCTGGAGCGGGCGCAGGAGACGGCCACCCCGATCGCCAAGGCGCACGGTCTGGACCTGGACACCGACGAGCGGCTCATCGAAGCCGGCAACGTCTTCCAGGGCAAGACCTTCGGCGTCGGCGACGGCGCGCTGCAGCGGCCCGGCAACTGGAAGCACCTCGTCAACCCGTTCCGGCCGTCCTGGGGCGAGCCGTACGTCGACCAGGTCGTGCGGATGATGGGCGCGCTGAACGCGGCCAAGGACCGGGCGCGCGGGCACGAGGCGGTGCTGGTCAGCCATCAGCTGCCGATCTGGATCGTGCGGTCGTACGTCGAGCGGCGGCGGCTGTGGCACGACCCGCGCAAGCGGCAGTGCACGCTGGCCTCCCTGACGTCCTTCACCTACCTGGGCGACAAGATCGTGTCGGTCGGCTACAGCGAGCCCGCCATCGATCTCGTCCCGGCCCATCTGCGGGCCGGTGCCAAGCCGCAGAAGGGCAAGGGCACCGCCCAGGGGAAGGCCTTCGGTGCCTGAATACGCCGGATTCTGACGGCCCGTTTGACGTGACTTAGCGCGCTTTTGCGGTATCCGTTACGAAAACCATACGAATCAAAGGAACCTCCCCGATCGTCGCGCCCTCTCTCAGGGTGACTAACACCACGCGCGACGAATCGGGGATTTTCATGCGCACCGTCTCCCGGACTCTCTCCCGCAGGGGACTGCTCGGCATCGGCGCGGGCGCGGCGGCCGCCGCCACCCTCGTCGGCTGCGGGAGCCACACACCATCGGACGGTGCGGGGCACGCGAACGGTTCCGGTCAGGGGAAGGACGGCCAGGACCCGGAGCCCAAGGCGCCTGCCGGCCGGCCGATCGGGGACGGCTCCACGTCCTTCACGGGCAAGCAGCCGCACCAGCCGGCCAGGCCCGAGCCGTTGGAGCCCGGCCAGACCCCGCCGCAGTTCGTGATCTTCTCCTGGGACGGCGCCGGCGAGGTCGGCAACGGGCTGTTCCCGCGCTTCCTGGACCTCGCCAAGGAGCACGGCGCGAGCATGACCTTCTTCCTCTCCGGGCTGTATCTGCTGCCCGAGTCGAAGAAGCGGATGTACGACCCGCCGAACAACCCGCGCGGCGCCTCCGCCATCGGCTACTTCAGCGACCCCCACATCAAGGCCACGCTGGCCAACGTCCGCCGCGCCTGGCTGGAGGGCCACGAGATCGGCACCCACTTCAACGGGCACTTCTGCGGCGAGGTCCACGGCTCGGTCAAGTGGTGGACGCCACAGCAGTGGCGGAGCGAGATCGAGCAGGCCAAGTCGTTCGTGAAGCAGTGGCGGACCAACACCGGCTGGCACGACCTGCCCTCACTGCCCTTCGACTACGACAAGGAGCTGGTCGGCGGCCGTACGCCCTGTCTGCTCGGGCAGAACCAACTGCTGCCCACCGCCCGCGAGCTGGGCTGGCGGTACGACGCCTCCTCGCCGGGCGGCCGTCAGGTGTGGCCGGTGAAGCGGCTCGGGATCTGGGACCTGCCGCTGCAGCTGATCCCCTTCCCGGGGCGCCGTTTCGAGGTCCTGTCCATGGACTACAACATGCTCGCCAACCAGTCCGTGAACTCCACCAAGGCGCCCGCCTACAACTACCCGGGCTGGCGCCAGCAGTCCGCGCAGTCGTACATAGCGGGCTTCCAGCGGGCATACGAGACAAACCGGGCGCCGTTCTTCATAGGCAACCACTTCGAGCACTGGAACGGCGGCATCTACATGGACTCCGTCGAGGAGGCCTTCAAGCACATCGCGCGGGAGAAGGAGAAGGGCGCGGACGTACGGCTGGTCTCCTTCCGGCAGTTCGTCGACTGGATGGACGTACAGAAGCCCGAGGTGCTCGCCAAGCTGCGCACGCTGGAGGTCGGGCAGCGGCCGACGGGCGGGTGGAAGACCTTCCTGGCGTAGGGCCGCCGGAAAGCGGGTGGTGCCGGAAATGTCCCGTGTAAATACGCCCTGAAATGCGGTTTTCCGCCCGGCAGGGGGGTGCCACAGATCGCCGGAACGGACATGCGAAACTTTTCACATGAGTACCCGTAGCCGCGCCGTCCTGCTCAGCGCCGTGGCCGCCGTCGCGGCCCTGACCCTGTCCGCGTGCGGCAAGGGTGGCACCTCCGGCGGCGGTGGCAACACCAACTTCGTCACCGGCCACAACGGCATCGACACCGTGCCGGTGGGCAAGCGCACCGGTGCCCCGGACCTGTCCGGCAAGACCATCGACGGCAAGACCCTGGACGTCGCCGACTACAAGGGCCAGGTCGTCGTCGTCAACGTCTGGGGCTCGTGGTGCGGGCCGTGCCGCGAGGAGGCCCAGTACTTCTCCAAGGTGTCGAAGCAGTACCAGGGCAAGGGTGTGCAGTTCGTCGGCATCAACACCCGGGACACCAGCACCACCCCCGCGGTCGCCTTCGAGAAGGAGCACGGGATCGGCTACCCGAGCCTGTACGACCCCGCGGGCAAGCTGATGCTCCGCTTCAAGAAGGGCACCCTCAACCCGCAGCTGATCCCTTCCACGCTCGTCATCGACAAGCAGGGGAAGGTCGCCGCGCGGGCCCTGGAGGCGCTCGACGACACCGCCCTGCTGAAGATGCTCAAGCCGGTCCTCGCGGAGAAGTGACGTGAGCGCGCTCCTGACGCTGGCCGCGACGGGCCAGAACGAGACGGTGCGCAGCGGCGCCCTGCTGATCGCTCTGCCGGTCGCGCTGCTCGGCGGGCTCGTCTCCTTCTTCTCTCCCTGCGTCCTGCCCCTGGTCCCCGGCTACCTCTCCTATGTCACCGGCGTCGCAGGCACCGACCTGGCCGAGGCCAGGCGCGGGCGGATGGCCACCGGTGCCCTCCTGTTCGTCCTCGGCTTCACCGCCGTGTTCGTCTCCGGCGGCGCGCTGTTCGGCTTCTTCGGCTCCACCCTGCAGGAGTACAAGGACACGCTGTCCAAGGTGCTCGGCGTGCTCATGATCCTGCTGGGCGTCTTCTTCATGGGGCTGATGCCCTGGCTGACCCAGCGTGAGTTCCGCTTCCACCGGCGCCCGACGGCCGGTCTGATCGGCGCGCCCCTGCTCGGCGCCCTGTTCGGGGTCGGCTGGACCCCCTGCATCGGCCCGACCCTCGCCTCCGTCATCGCCCTGTCCTCCCAGCAGGCGAGCGCCGGCCGGGGGGCCATACTGACCGTCGCCTACTGCCTCGGCCTCGGCGTCCCCTTCGTGCTCACCGCGATCGCCTTCCGCAAGGCACTCGGCGCGTTCGGCTGGGTCAAGCGCCACTATGTCTGGGTGATGCGCATCGGCGGCACGATGATGATCGCGACCGGTGTGCTGCTGCTGACCGGCGCCTGGGACAGTCTGGTGCAGCAGGTGCAGACCTGGTCCGACGGCTTCACTGTGGGGATCTGATCGATGAGCACAACCGAAACCGACAAGAGCCAGGACCAGGCGAGCCCCGATCAGGAGGACCTCGGCGCGGCCGGCTCCCAGCTGTCCACCGCCCCGGCGGAGGAACTCTCCGTCGCGCCCGGCCTCGGCGTCATCGGCTGGGCCCGCTGGTTCTGGCGGCAGCTGACCTCCATGCGGGTCGCGCTGCTGCTGCTCCTGCTGCTCTCGCTCGGCGCGATCCCCGGCTCGCTCATCCCGCAGACCGGCGCCGACCTGAACAAGGTCGACGACTTCCGCAAGGCCCACAAGACGCTCGCGCCGGTCTACGACAAGCTCGGCCTGTTCCACGTCTACAGCTCGGTGTGGTTCTCCGCGATCTACATCCTGCTGTTCGTCTCCCTCATCGGCTGCATCGTCCCGCGCACCTGGCAGTTCGTCGGCCAGCTGCGCGGCCGGCCGCCGGGCGCCCCCAAGCGGCTGAACCGGCTGCCGGCCTACACGACATGGCGTACGACCGCCGAGCCCGAGCAGGTGCGCGAGGCCGCGCTCGCCCTGCTGAAGAAGCGCCGCTTCCGCGCCCATGTCGCCGGTGACGCCGTCGCCGCCGAGAAGGGCTATCTGCGCGAGCTGGGTAACCTGGCCTTCCACATCGCCCTGATCGTGCTGCTGATCGCCTTCGCCTCCGGCCAGCTGTACAAGTCGGACGGCACCAAGCTGGTGGTCGAGGGCGACGGCTTCTCCAACGCGCTGTCGCAGTACGACGACTTCAAGTCCGGCAGCCTGTTCCAGAACGACGACCTCGTGCCGTTCAGCTTCGACCTGAAGGACTTCAGGGGCACCTACGAGGTCAGCGGTCCCAACCGGGGCACCCCGCGCACCTACCAGGCGAAGATCGACTACACCGAGGGCGCGTACGGCAAGCAGAAGTCGACCACCATCAAGGTCAATCAGCCGCTGCACATCGGCGACTCCAAGGTCTACCTCGTCAGCCACGGCTACGCGCCGGTCATCACCGTCCGCGACGGCAAGGGCAACGAGGTCTTCCACGACGCCGTGCCGCTGCTGCCGCTCGACGGAAACGTCACCTCCAACGGTGTGATCAAGGTGATGGACGGCTACAGGAACGCCCAGGGCCAGTCGGAACAGCTCGGTTTCCAGGCCTTCTTCGTGCCGACCTTCGACCCGAAGAGCGGCACGATGCTCTCCCAGTTCCCGGCACTGGTGAACCCGCTGCTCGCGGTGAACGCCTACCACGGCGACCTCGGCAGCGTGAACGCGGGCATCCCGCAGAGCGTGTACCAGCTGGACAAGACGCACATGAAGGCGTTCAAGGACAGCAAGGGCCAGCTGCTGAAGAAGCTCCTCCAGCCGGGCGACACGCTCACGCTGCCGAACGGCGCCGGGTCCATCACCTTCGAGAAGGACATCAAGGAGTGGGCCGGCTTCGAGATCGTCCAGGAGCCCGGCAGCGGCTGGGCGCTCGGCGGTGCCCTCACCGCGATCTTCGGCCTGGCCGCCTCGCTGTTCATCCAGCGGCGCCGGGTGTGGGTGCGCGCGGTGCGCGGCGCCGACGGCGTGACGGTCGTCGAGATGGCCGGGCTGGGCCGCAGCGAGTCCGCCAAGGTGCCCGAGGAACTGGGCGACCTCGCCGGAATCCTCTACGACCAGGCGCCGGGGGCACCCGACCCCGACGACCACTCTTCAGAATCCCCCGACACCCCAGTCGTACCTGCCGAAGGGGCTGAGAAGTGACTCTCGCCGCCGCAACCGATCTCGCCGCCGTGACCAACGAACACCTGGCGAGCATCAGCAACACGCTGATCTACTCGTCGATGGCCGTCTACACGCTGGCCTTCTTCGCGTACATCGCCGAATGGCTCTTCGGCAGCCGCAGCAAGGTGGCCCGTACGGCCGCCGCGCTGACGGCTCAGTCGGAGACCTCCGCGAAGGCTCCCGCCGTCACCGTCAAGCAGGCCGGCGGTACGGCCGTGCTGGAGCGTCCCAAGGTCGTCGTCCGCTCGGCCTCCGGTGCCCGTGATGTGCCGGACGGGCCGGGTGCGCACGGCGGGGACGCGCAGGGCGACCTCTACGGGCGGATCGCCGTCTCGCTCACCGTGCTCGCCTTCCTGGTGGAGCTGGCCGGTGTCGCCGCCCGCGCGGCCTCCGTGCAGCGGGCGCCGTGGGGCAACATGTACGAGTTCAACATCACCTTCTCCACGGTGGCCGTCGGCGTGTACCTCGCGCTGCTGGCGCTGAAGAAGAACGTGCGCTGGCTCGGGCTGTTCCTGATCACCACGGTCCTGCTCGACCTGGGCCTCGCGGTCACCGTCCTGTACACCGCGAGCGACCAGCTGGTGCCGGCCCTGCACTCGTACTGGCTGTACATCCACGTCTCCACCGCGATCTTCTGCGGCGCGGTGTTCTACGTCGGCGCGGTCGCCACGATCCTGTACCTGTTCAAGGACTCGTACGAGACCAAGCTGCAGACCGGCGGCAAGCCGGGTGCCTTCGCCACCTCGGTCCTGGAGCGGCTGCCTGCCTCGGCCTCGCTGGACAAGTTCGCCTACCGGGTCAACGCCGCGGTGTTCCCGCTGTGGACGTTCACGATCATCGCGGGTGCGATCTGGGCCGGTGACGCCTGGGGCCGCTACTGGAACTGGGACCCGAAGGAGACCTGGTCCTTCATCACCTGGGTCGCCTACGCCTGCTACCTGCACGCCCGCGCCACAGCCGGCTGGAAGGGCCGCAAGGCCGCCTATCTGGCGATGATCGCCTTCGGCTGCTGGCTGTTCAACTACTACGGCGTCAACATCTTCGTCAGCGGCAAGCACTCCTACGCGGGCGTGTGAGCCGAGGGTCGCCCACACTGGTGTCATGAGCGGTTCCATCGCACAGGGCACCAGCCAGACCCACGGGAACACGCACATACTCCACTTCCTGGTGCGGCTCCCGAGGCCCATGGAAGACGTCTGGCCGGCGGTGGCCACCCCCGAGGGACTCGGGGCGTGGTGCACCGCCGTCGACGTTCTGCAGCCCCGCCTCGACGGCGCGGTCACCCTGCGTGACCTGGGCTCCGGCCGGGTCACCGCCTGGGACGTGGACCGGGTCGCGGAGTACACCGTCGAGGGCGGCGGCCGGATCCGGTTCCATCTGGAGCGGGGTGGCGCCGGCGAGAGCGTGCTGCGCTTCACCCACGAGTTCCAGGGCGAGGCGGCGTCGGAGTCCGGCTGGCGCGACAGATTCGAACGCCTGATCGCCATCCTGGAGTCCGCGCAGGGCCTCGCGGCATACCGGCCCCCACAGCCCCCCGCGCCCTCGGAGCCTTCGGAGCCCCTTCCCGGTCAGTTCACCTAGGGCGGCCCAGGCGCTCAGGACGCCGCGGTCAGGGTGCCGTGGGTCACCGAGGCGATGTGGTCGCGCAGTCGCTCGACATAGAGCCGCAGGTTCTTCGCCGCCGCATCGGTGTCCGGATACCGGCTCGCCAGCCACAGCCCCTCGTGCAGCCGGTTCACCCACACGCACACCTGGTCGCCGTACGACACCCGCAGCAGCGCGTGCGCCCGCTGCTCGGCCCAGTGCTCGGCGCCGGGGACGGTCCGGGTGTCGACGTAGGAGACGATCGAGTACAGGTCCGGCGAGGTCGGCCGGAAGTCCGCGCCGAGCAGGCTCAGCACCCGGGCCAGCGGCATCCGGGCCAGCGAGCGGTTGGCCTGCAACTGCGCGCGCACCGCCCGCAGGGTGTCCGGGAAGCCCGTCGTACGGCCCACCGGGACCTCGATCGGGGCGCCGCCCACGTACCAGCCCACCGAGTCGCTCCAGCGCGACTTCACCCGGGTGTGGAACGGCACCACGGTCCGGTACACCGGCTGCCCGCCCAGCTCGTGCACGATCAGCCCGGTCGCGGCCAGCAGACCGAGCATGCTGCCGCCGTAGGGACGGCAGTACGCCTCGAAGGCCGCCGCCTCGGCCGCGTCCGCCAGCGGCTCGCACAGCATCTGCTGCCTGGGCAGCGGCCCGCCCGGCTCCAGGCCGAGGTCGACCGGGAAGCCCGGCAGCATGCCGTCGCAGCGCCGGATGAACTCGCGCCAGCGGCCGACGATCGCGTGCCGCGCATCGATGCCGTCCGCGTCGGCCCGCTCCAGCTCGCAGAAGTCGACGTAACTGGCCACCGGGGCCCGGGAGTCGGGGCCGGTGCCGGTCGGGCCCGCCGTGTACAGCTCGTGCACCTCGGCGGCGATCCGGGTCAGGGAGTAGGCGTCGACGTTGCTGTGGTCGAAGGCCAGGAACACGGTGGCGCCGTCGTCCCGTACCACCGCCGTGTAGATCAGGTTCGGCCAGCGCAGCGCGTCCGCGACGATGTCGAAACGGTCCTGGAGGTGCCGCACCAGCTCGTCCGCGTCCGGGAAGTCGCCGGCGTCCCGGCGCTGCAGTGACACGTCGGCGGCGTCGAGGGTGAACCGGCGCGGTTCGTCACCGGCCCAGCGGAAGCCGCTGCGCAGTGTCTCGTGCCGTACCGTCCAGGCGCGCAGCGCGTCCTGGAGCACGTCGAGGTCGACCGGGCCCGGCAGGTCGAAGGCGGTGCCGAGCCAGGTCGGCACGAACAGCCCGTTCTCCCGGACGCACCTCGCGGTCCTGATGTGCGACTCCTGGATGTAGGCGGGGGGCCGGGAGTCCTCCGGGAGCGCGGTCGCCGCCGCCACGGTCGCCGGGCTCAGGGTCCACTCGACGAGCCGTCCCGGCCGGACCTCGCAGCGCTGGATGTCAGTGATTCGCACGCGTCTCCCATCGCAGAAGGGGCCCCTGAGTGCGGGCCCCCTGCAACGCAATGCCGTGGGACGCGGCCGGGACATGCCCGTCGGGTTCATTTCAACGGAACGGGTGGCAGGCCGAACGCGGAAGTGAATAACCGACGGTGAGGCGCCGGGGTCAGGTTCACCCGACGGTGATCGAGTCCAGCTTCTCGCGCAGGTACACATGCGAGTCGACCGGCGGGTACGCCACCCGGCCCACCGGCGCCGGCACGGACTCCACGCGGGTGCCCGGGTTGCACTCGCCGAAGTACACGAGCGACATCAGCTCCTCGGCGGGCGCGTCGACGGGCGGGGGCAGCACCCGGTGCCGCCCGGAGCGCCACCGGTCGCCGGTCCAACGGGCCAGCAGGTCACCGACGTTGATGGTCAAGGCGGCCGGGTCGTACGGCGCGTCCTCCCAGCCGCCGGCGTCGGTGTACACCTGAAGCCCGCCCTTCCCGGCCTGCCGGTCCAGGACGGTCACGGTGCCGAAGTCGGTGTGCGGCCCGATCCGGAACTGCCCCGGCAGCGGCTCGCCGACGACGTCCGTCCCGGGATACCAGTTGATGTTGAAGCCGTACGTCGGACGGTCCATGTGCCGGGAGAAGAAGTCGGGTTCGAGCCCGAGCGCGTATCCCAGCAGCGACAGCAGCTCCTTCTCCAGGGCGGCCATGCGCGCCAGATACGCCATGCACAGCTCCCGGAGCTCCGGCACCTCGGCCGGCCACACGTTGGGCGCGTACCACTCGGCGTTGACCACCGGGTCCTCGAACGGCTCGTCCGTCGCGAAGGTCAGCGACTCCTTCAGGTCGGGCGGTGTCTCGGTCCCCTCCGCGTACCCGTTGGCCTCGGCACCGGGCCCGAGCCAGCCCCGGCCGCCGACCTTCGCCTCGTACCGCTGCTTGACCTCGACGGGCAGCAGAAAGAACTCCCGCGCCGCCCGCCGAATCCCCGTCCGCAGCCCCGGCTCCACCCCGTGCCCGGTGACCAGAAGGAATCCGGCTGTCTGCAGCGCCTGGTCGACGGTACGGGCGAGGCCGGCCCGAGCCGCCTCGTCGCCGGCCAGCCAGGGGCGCAGGTCGATGGTGGGAACACGCGCGTCAGTCACCGATGTCCTCGTTCCACAGCTCGGGGTTGTCCTTGACGAAGGCGCGCATCATCGTCACGCACTCGGGGTCCTCCAGGACCAGGATCTCCACGCCGTGCCCGGCCAGCCACTCGTGGCCGCCGTGGAAGGTGGTGGCCTCGCCGATCACCACCCGGGAGATACCGAACTGGCGGACCAGGCCGCTGCAGTACCAGCAGGGGGAGAGGGTGGTGACCATGGTCGTGCCGCGGTACGTGCGCTGCCGCCCCGCCGCCCGGAACGCGGCCGTCTCGGCATGCATCGAGGGGTCGCCGTCCTGCACCCGGCGGTTGCGGCCCCGGCCGAGGAGGGTGCCGTCCGGGGCGTACAGCGCGGCGCCGATGGGGATCCCGCCCTCTTCCAGCCCGGCACGGGCCTCTGCTACGGCGGTGGCGAGCCAGGCGCGGGCCTGTCGTTCGTCCATGGCTTCACTGTGCTGGGCGGGGGAGTGGCGGGGCAACAGCGCCCCGAAGGGGCGCTGGGAACTCACCCGGCACGGCGGAGCACCCCGCGGCGGTCACCCGCGCGCCGGCTACCCGCTGATCATCCCGATGACCGCCCGTACCGCCTCGGCCACCGGCTGGCCGACGGCCCCGACCGTGGTGGCGATCCCCGCGATGGCCATCAGCGCTCGGTGCCGTTCCTGCGCGGGCACGGTGGCGTCGGGGCTGAGGGCGGGCAGGGACTCGTCCAGGAGCTGGGCGCTGGGCGTCGGCACCTGGGCCCGCAACTCGGCGATCAGCCGGTGCAGTTCGGCGAGGGCGGCGACCAGGGCCGGGTCCTGCTGCCCGGCTCCGGCGCCCGTCTGGTTCTTGACGATGCCCTGGTTGCCCTGGCCGCCGTACATGTTCACGTTGTCGCCGTAGTAGTAGTTGTTCGAGCCGCTCATGCGCCGATCCCCACGTTTCCGCTGCCGCCGTACATGTTGACGTTGTCGCCGAAGTAGTAGTTCTTCGGCGAGACGGTGAGGCTCTCCACCGTGACCTTGAACTCGACGTCCGGATGATCGATGGCGTAGGAGATCTGGCCGACGATCTGGTCCAGGTACTGCGCGTTCTGGCTGGTGACCAGCGCGGTCGAGGCGCCCGAGGTCTCGATCGCGAGGACGTGCTGCGGGGCGGCGGTCAGGACGCCGACCATCTCGATCAGGAAGTAGATCTCGGCGAGGGCGGCAACGATCCAGACGAAAACGACATAGCCGGCGGCACCGGAGTTGCCGTCCCCTCCGCCCGCGTTGATGGAGGCCAGCAGTCCCGGCAGCATCGCGAGGAAGCCGACGATCATCGTCACGGCGGTGTACCGCAGGAACCGAAGCACCGCCTCCTTGCGCTTGGGGCGCATGACGAAGGTGTAGACGCGGGCGATGTTGTGCAGCGGGTACACCGCCGCCCCGATCCACAGGATCCGCTTGCTGACCCGGAGATCGACCCGGACCGGCGCCGGATGAGCCGGTGGCGCGGGGACGTCCGGCATGCCCGGCGCAGCGGTGGGCACGGTGGCCGGCGCAGCGGGCGGCGCGGTGGGTGCGGACGTCGGCCGCGTGGGTACGGGTGGCGGATCCTGGGCCGGGCGCTCGGGTGGCTGGCCGTTCTGCATCTGCTTCTGTCCCCCAGAGGTCAGGCGATCCCTCGCAACTCAGTGACGACCATTAACAACACCCTGCTCGGGGATGGCAAGTCGTTATGAATCGCGAAGTTCCCTGGGTCCGGAAGAAGTTGACGGTAAATCAGTCAGCCACCCGCAACAGCAGCTTCCCCGTGCTCGACCGCCCTCCCATCAGCCGGTGCGCCTCCGCCGCCCGGTCGAGCGGGAACTCGGCCGTCACCGGCAGGGTCACCGTGCCGTCGACCGCCTTCGCGAACGCCCGCTCCGACAGCCGGCGCAGCGCGTCCGGCGCGGTCCGGGCCAGGTTCAGGATGGAGAAGCCGGAGACCGAGACACCGAGCGGGTACAGCTCGGGCTGGCCCACGCTCCACGGCTCGGCGCCGCTCGCGTTGCCGTAGGAGACCAGACGCCCGAAGACCGCCAGCGAGGCCAGTCCGGCGCGCAGGGTGTCGCCGCCGACGGGGTCCAGCACCAGGTCGGCGCCGCGCCCCCCGGTCGCCGCGCGCACCGGCTCCTGGAAGGCGCCGACGAACACCTCGTCGTAGCCGTGGCTCTTGGCGTGGGCGGCCTTCGCGGCCGAGGACACCACGCCGTACACCGCCCCGGCGCCCGCCGCCCGCGCGAGCTGCCCGACCGCCGTGCCGACCCCGCCGGCCGCGCCCTGGACGAGGACCGACTCGCCGGGCTGGAGCCGGCCGACGGTGTGGACGAGGGCGTAGGCCGTGGGCAGCACCGTCGGCAGGGTCGCGGCGGTGCGCAGGTCCAGGCCGGCGGGGACCGGGAAGACGGTCGCCGCCTCGGCCACCGCCACCTCCGCGTAGGCGCCGCCCTCGGTGAGCGCGACCACCTCCTGGCCGACGGTGAGACCCGTGACGCCCGCGCCGAGCGCGCGGACCCGGCCGGAGACCTCCAGGCCGGGGACGTACGGCAGTGCGGGCACCCGGTAGCCCTCCGCGCGGGCCTTGAGGTCGGCGAAGTTCACGCCGGTGTAGGCCACGTCGATGCTCACCTGCCCGGGGCCGGGCTCCGGCACCTCGGCCGTCACCACCTGCAGCACCTCGGGACCGCCGTACTCCTGGAACTCCATCGCGCGCATGCCACACCCCTGGCTCGACTCGACTGTTCAATCAAAAGCGAACACTCGTGAGTGTATGGTTTTCATCGAACACTCGGCAAGCGGAAGAGGGGAGCGTGGCAGTGACCACCGGCAGTCACCGGGCCGCCCCGGAACACACCCACCCCGACGAGGTGCCCCTCCTCACGGCGCTCGCCGCCCTCGCCGACCCCGTACGCCTCACCCTGGTCCGGGAGCTGGCCGGCTCCGGCGACTGGACCCGCAGCTGCGGCAGCTTCGACGTGCCGGTCGGCAAGGCCGCCCTCAGCCACCACTTCGCGGTGCTGCGCGGGGCCGGGCTGGTGGAGCAGCGGGACGAGGGTCCCCGGCGGGTCAACCGGCTGCGCCGGGCCGAGTTCGACGCCCGCTTCCCGGGGCTGCTCGACCTCGTGCTGCGCACCGACAGCAATTTCTGACGGACCTTCACATTTCCTTCGGTTCAAGTTGGTTGGGCGTTCCCTTCGCCATCGTCCGGGCGGCGGACGATCCTGTCCCCGCTGACGCAGGAGACACGGGTGGCCACACACAGAGCCGAGACCGAGAGACCCCGTCAGACCGGCGAGCCCCGCCTGCGGGTCGGGGAGCCGGTGGTCGCGCCCACGCGCGGCTCCACGGCACGGCGGTGGTTCCCGCGCGCCGTCGCCGCCGTCACCGCCCTGTGCGCGATCGTCGTCCTCGCCCAGGGCCATGTCGGCCTGCCCTTCACCCACATCGTCACGATCGAGGCCAAGATGGCCTCGAAGGCCGACTACTTCGAGGATCCCGAGGTCCAGCGGCTGCTCGTCCGGCACGGCTTCCGGGTGCACATCACCCGCATGGGCTCGCGCGGTATCGCCGCCCAGAGCTACGACGGCTACGACGTCGTCTTCCCCTCCGGGCAGCCCGCCGCCGACCTGATCACCAGGAAGCGCGCGGCCGAGGGCCACCCGGCGACGACGTACCGCCCGTTCGTCAGCCCGGTCGTCCTCGGCACCTACCGCGAGTACGCCGAGACGCTGCAGGACGCCGGGATCGCCACCCCGTTACCGGGCGTGCCCACCGGGTCCAAGCCGCTCTACTACTCACTGAACATGCAGAAGTTCCTGCAGGCCACCGCCGACGGCCGCCGCTGGGACCTGCTCGGCACCGACCGGAACGGCCACCGCGTCGGCATCGACCGGTACGGCATCCACAACGGCAACAAGGTGCTCGCCCAGACCTCGGACATCTGCGAGGCCAACTCCGCCGGCACCTATCTGGGGCTCGTCTCCTACGTCTGGAACCACGACAACATCCCGCAGGACACGGCCGAGGCGACCCGGTTCGCCGAGCGGATAAGGCTCCTCCTCAACGACCAGGGCATGCCGTCCTCCGAGAAGAACGAGACCTACGTCTCCGCCGAGGGCAAGAGCATCGCGCCGATCGCGGTGATCTACGAGCACCAGTTCCTGGCCCACCAGATCGCCACCCAGGCCGGCACCGGGCACATCGACAGCGAGCGCGTGCTGCTCTACCCGTCGGCCCGGTTCATCACCGAGCCGCAGCTCATCGCGCTCACCGCGGCCGGCGACCGGCTCGGCGACCTGATCAGCAAGGACCCGGCGCTGCAGCAGCGGGCGATGGAGCTGGGCTTCCGGGTCCGGGACGCCGAGGGCGCCTCCGCCACCAGCGACTCGCTGACCCGGTTCCTCACCGACCACCACATCCAGGCGCCCGTCCTGTCGGACGACGACACCAAGGCGGTGCTGCCCCGGCTCGACCTGCTGGAGAAGATGATAGAGATCGTCGGCGACTGCGACCCCGTGCCCCGGTCGGCGGCCGGCGGGGAGGCGCCATGACCGCCCGCGGACCGATGACCGCCCTGTGCCGCCCCCGCGGCCTCCGCCCTGCCTTGCGACTCGCCCTCTGCCTGGTCCTGCTCGCCGCGCTCGGCGGTCTCGTCTCCTGCTCCGGCGGGGGCGGCGGCCCCGACACCACCCTGCACGTCCTCGCCAGCGACGAACTCACCGACATGGAACCCCTGTTGGACCAGCTCCGGCAGGACACCGGGGTCCGCCTGGACCTGGACTACCGGCCGACCAACGACGCGAGCGACACCCTGCTGACCGGCCGCCACTCCTACGACCTGGCCTGGCTCTCCTCCGACCGCTACTTCCGGCTGAAGGCCAAGAAGGCCGCCGCCGGGACCCACCCGGCCACCGTCGTGCAGAGCACCTCGATCATGCGCTCCCCGGTCGTCGTCGGCCTCACTGCGGATGTGGCCCGCACCCTGCGCGCCGAGGCGCCCGGCGGCCGCCTGTCCTGGGCGGACCTCGCCGACGCCGCCGCCACCGGCACCGTACGCTTCGGCATGGCCGACCCCCGGCACAGCAACAGCGGGCTCGCCGCGCTGGTCGGCGTCGCCACCGCCGCGGCCGGCACCGGCAGCGCGCTGCGCCCGCAGGACGTCAGCTGCGACCGGCTGCGCGGCTTCCGCTCCGGGCAGACCCTCACCGCCGAGAGCTCCCACGCCCTGCTGGACTCCTTCGCCGAGCACCCCGGCCGCACCAACGCCCTGATCACCTACGAGTCCGAACTGCTCACCCTGAACGCCTCCGGCCGCCTCAAGCAGCCCCTGGAGATCGTCCACCCCGCCGACGGCATGGTGCTGTCCGACTATCCGCTGCTGCTGCTCGACCCCGCCCGCCGGGACGCCTACGACCGCGTGGTGCAGTGGCTGACCGCCGCCGGCCACCAGCGGGAGATCATGCGGAGGACCCTGCGCCGCCCGGTCAGCACCGCCGTGACCCGCGACCCCCGGCTCACCGCGCCCCTGGACAACGCCCTGTACTTCCCGGACGACCCGGCCGTCCTCGACCGGCTGCTGGCCGACTACGGCGACCCCCGGCGCCGCGTCGCCGACCAGGTGATCTTCCTGCTGGACTTCTCCGCCTCCATGCGCGGCTCCCGGACCACCGCGCTCAAAGCCGCGTTCGCGGGGCTCAGCGGCGCGGACTCCTCCGCCACCGGCAAGTTCGTGCGCTTCTACCAGGGCGAGCGGCTGACCGTGATCCGCTTCGGCGGGCGCCCGCTGGACGAACGCACCGTCACCGTGCACGGCGGCGCCGACCTCACGGCCCTGACGGACTTCGTCTCCCACGGCGGCTACGACGGCTCGACGGCCGTCTGGTCCGCCCTCGACCACGGCTACGGCGCCGCCGAGCGGGCCCTGCGCGAGGACCCGGGGCGGGCCGTGGCCATCGTGCTGATGACCGACGGCGAGAACAACGCCGGCATCGACCGCGCGACCTTCGTCAGCCGCTACCGGTCCCGGCCCGCCGACGCCCGCGCCGTGCACACCTACCCCGTCCACTTCGGCGACGCCGACGCGGCCGAACTGCGCCAGGTCGCCTCCGTCACCGGCGGCCGCATGGTCGACGCCCGTCACTCGTCCCTGTCCACCGCGTTCAAGGAGATCCGTGGCTGTTCTTGACGGCACCTGGTGGAGCGCCTGGTGGGGCGCGATGATCTGGTGGCTGGCGGCCTTCGCCGACCTGCTCGTGCTGGCCGTGCTCGTCGTACGGCGGGCCCTCGTGCGAATCCGGAGGACGCCCGAGGACCCCCACTACCTTCCGCTGTACCTGGACAACGACGCCGTCATGGACGTGTTCAAGATGCGCAATCACCAGGCGGCGCTGCGCAAGGAGGTCGAGGAGCGGAACGTGCGCAACACCGGCTGCCTGGCGGCGATTCCGGTGCTGTCCCTGATGTTCCAGCTCACCGGGGACCGAACCACCGAGATCGTCGCCAAGTACGTCGAGGACAGCCAGCCGATACAGGTGATCGGGCTGCTGCTGTCCGTCCTGCAGCGCGGGGACGGGCTCGCCCAGGTGCGGCTGCGGCCGGAATCCGCGACGGTCACACCGAACCGCGCCCTCCTCGGCGCCGGGGTCACGAATGACGTGGTGCTCAGCGAGATCGGCGAATTCGTCATGATCACCGGCCGGTTCGAGGCCCAGGACCCGCAGGGCGAGACCCTGGTGATGCGGGCCCCCTACGGAGACGGCGAGCAGTCCGCGCGCCTGCGGGTCGTCCTGCGCCCCGCCGGGCTGCGCCCCCCGGGCCGGCAGTTGCCCGAGGGCCAGTTCCAGGCCCACTGTCTGGGCAAGGTGACGACCTGGCGCCCCGACACCCGCGAGGTCGTGCTCCAGTACCCGGTGGCCGTCTTCCAGTGAACTGGGGGTATCGGCACCGCCGATACCCCCATCGGCAGCGCCCCGCACCGGCGCGTGGACCGGCACCGGCGGCCGCTCGTAGCGTCATCGGCATGACCTCAGAGACCAGGGGCACGGCCCAGCTGACCACCGCCATGATGCTCTCCGGCACCCTCGGCGTCTTCGTCGTCGAGTCGGGTGCCTCGCCCTTCGACGTCGTCTTCTTCCGCGTCCTGTTCGGCGCCCTCGCCCTCGGCGGCTATGTCGCCGCCCGCGGCCTGCTGCGCGACCACGGCTTCACCCGCCGCACCCTCGGACTCGCCGTCCTGGGCGGGGTGTTCATCGTCTTCAACTGGGTGCTGCTGTTCTCGGCGTACGAGAACACGTCCATCTCCGTGGCCACGGTCGTGTACCACACCCAGCCCTTCTACGTGGTCCTCCTCGGCGCCCTGCTGTTCCGCGAGCGGATCACCGCCGCGAAGGTCGGCTGGATCGCCCTCGCCTTCGCCGGGCTGGTCCTCGTCTCCGGCGTCACCCCCGCCGACTTCGCGAGCGGCGGCACCTATCTGCTCGGCATCGGCCAGGCCCTCCTCGCCGCCCTGCTCTACGGCCTGTCCACCCTGGTGACCAAGCGGATCACCGGTGTCCGCCCGCACCTGATCGCCCTCGTCCAGGTCCTCGTCGGCATCCCGCTGCTGCTGCCCTTCGCGGACTTCGGCGCGATGAGCGGCACCGGCTGGAGGTGGGGCTGGCTCGTCGGGCTCGGGCTGATCCACACCGGGGTGATGTACGTCCTCATGTACGCCGCGTACGCCAAGCTGCCGACCGCGAAGATCGCCGTACTGGCCTTCGTGTACCCGGCCGTGGCGATGCTGATGGACTGGCTGGTCTACGGCCACCACATCGGGCTCGTCCAGGCGCTGGGCGTCCCGCTGATCGTGACGGCGAGCCTCAAGGTCACCCTCGCCCGTCCTGCTCGGCGACCAGTCGCCGCGCCTGCTCCACGAACAGCCGGGCGTGCGCCGGAAGCCGCTTCCCGGCCCGCCACGCCAGCTGCGTGCGAAGCGTGAACGGCGGCTCCCAGTCCAGTCGTACGAGAGAGCCCTCCGCGAGTTCGGCGGCGACCGTCACCTCGGGCAGCAGCGCGATCCCGAGGCCGGCCGCCGCCGCGCGCTTGGTGGCCTCGATCGTGCCGAACTCCATGAACTCCACGTCCCCGAAGGACTTCAGCTCGCGCTCGAACAGGTCCCGGTAGGCGCACCCCGGCTCGGTGGCCAGCAGCGGCTGGTCCGTCAGGGCGGCGGTCGGCACGGCGGAGTCGCTCAGCGCGTGCCCGGGCGCCGCGACCAGCGCCAGCGGCTCCACCGCGAGCACCGCGCTCTCCAGTCCCGGGTGCTCGGTCCGCTCCTCCATCAGGAACCCGACGTCGTACGTGCCCTGACGCAGCGCCTGGCGCGTCTCGTCGCCGATGGTGGTGCGCAGCGCCAGCCGCACCCTGGGGTGGCGGTGGTGGAAGTACTCCAGCAGCGGCGGCAGCCGGTAGGAGGTGAGCGACTCCATGGTCCCGACGGTGAGGGTGCCGGCGGGCTCCGCCGGCTCGACGACGGCCGCCCGGGCCTCCTCGGTCAGCTCGATGATCTGCCGGGCGTACGGCAGCAGCCGCTCACCGGCCTCGGTGAGCCGGATCCGGCTGCCGAGCCGGTCGAACAACTCGACGCCGAGGGCGGACTCCAGGGTGCGGATCTGGCCGGTCACGCTGGACTGCGCATACGACAGCTCGGCCGCGGCCTGGGTGAAGCTCAGCACCGTGGCGACCTTCTCGAAGGTGACGAGCAGCCGGAGTTCCATCAGGCCTGCTCGGGGTCGTCCTTGTTCAGGGACTTGAGGAACTCGGGGTTGTCGTCGGGCGCGACCCACTGCCCGGGCGCGGCACCGCCCGCCGGGACCGGCTGCCGCGCCTTGCCGGTGATCAGCCAGGCGACCGGACCGACCAGCACCTCGCCGAAGAGCAGGATGATGATCACCCACACCACCTTCGGCAGATGCCGCACCTCTTCCTCCGGGGTGTTCAGGCAGTCCACGAAGGCGTAGATCCACAGCGCCAGCACCAGCAGGAACGGCAGATACCTGAGCATGGCGTGCGATCCCCCGACGAAGTGAGACGGCCCCGGTGACCGAGCCAGGGTATCGGGTGGCAGATACTGGGACACATGGCTTACGACGATCTTCGCTCCCTGCTGCGGGCGCTGGAGCGCGAGGGCGACCTCAAGCGCATCAAGGCCGAGGTCGACCCGTATCTGGAAGTCGGGGAGATCGTCGACCGGGTGCAGAAGTCCGGCGGCCCCGCCCTGCTCTTCGAGAACGTGAAGGGCTCGGCGATGCCGCTGGCCATGAACGTCTTCGGCACCGACCGCCGCCTGCTGAAGGCCCTGGGCCTGAAGTCGTACGGCGAGATCTCCGAGAAGATCGGCGGCCTGCTCCGGCCCGAGCTGCCGCACGGCTTCGTCGGCGTGCGCGAGGCCTTCGGCAAGCTGGGCGCGATGACCCACGTGCCGCCGAAGAAGGTGAAATCCGACCATGCCCCCGTGCAGGAGGTCGTCCTGCACGGCGACGAGGTGGACCTCGACCGGCTCCCGGCGCTGTTCACCTGGCCGAAGGACGGCGGCTCCTTCTTCAACCTGGGGCTCACCCACACCAAGGACCCGGAGACGGGCATCCGCAACCTCGGGCTCTACCGCCTCCAGCGCCACGACCGGCGCACCATCGGCATGCACTGGCAGATCCACAAGGACAGCCGCAACCACTACCAGGTGGCCGCCCGGAGGGGCGAGCGGCTGCCCGTCGCCATCGCCTTCGGCTGCCCCCCGGCCGTCACCTACGCCTCCACCGCGCCCCTCCCCGGCGACATCGACGAGTACCTGTTCGCCGGGTTCATCGCGGGCAGGCGGATCGAGATGGTCGACTGCAAGACGGTGCCGCTCCAGGTGCCGGCGAACGCCGAGGTCGTCCTGGAGGGCTGGCTGGAGCCGGGCGAGATGCTGCCCGAGGGCCCCTTCGGCGACCACACCGGCTTCTACACCCCGCAGGAGCCGTTCCCCGCGCTGAAGATCGACTGCGTGACCATGCGGAAGCGCCCGCTGCTCCAGTCGATCGTGGTCGGCCGGCCCCCGACGGAGGACGGGCCCCTCGGCCGCGCGACGGAGCGTTTCTTCCTCCCGCTGCTGAAGATCATCGTCCCGGACATCGTGGACTACCACCTGCCCGAGGCCGGCGGGTTCCACAACTGTGCGATCGTCTCGATCGACAAGAAGTACCCCAAGCACGCGCAGAAGGTGATGCACGCGATCTGGGGGGCGCACATGATGTCCCTGACCAAGCTGATCGTCGTCGTGGACTCCGACTGCGACGTGCACGATCTGCACGAGGTCGCCTGGCGGGCCCTCGGCAACACCGACTACGCCCGTGACCTCACGGTCGTAGAAGGCCCCGTCGACCATCTGGACCACGCCTCCTACCAGCAGTTCTGGGGCGGCAAGGCGGGGATCGACGCGACGAAGAAGTGGCCCGAGGAGGGCTACACCCGCGACGGGGGCTGGCCGGACATGGTCCTGTCGGACCCGGATACGGCCGAACGGGTGACTCGGCGCTGGAAGGAGTACGGACTGTGAAGGGCACCGACATGATGGTGCGGGGCAGCGCGGAGACGGGGTTTCCCCGCCGCCGCGGGGATGATCCGGAGTACGGCCTGTGAGCAGCGCTTCCGCCGCGATCCCCCAGCCGGGACGCACGAAGGCCTTTCTGCGCCTGGTGATGATCGAGCACTCGGTCTTCGCGCTCCCCTTCGCCTACATCGCCTCCCTCACGGCGATGTACGAGTGGGACAAGAACATCCACTGGGGCCGGCTGCTGCTGGTCACGATCTGCATGGTCGGCCTGCGCACGTTCGCGATGGCCGTCAACCGGATCATCGACCGCGAGATCGACGCCCGGAACCCGCGTACGGCCCACCGCGAGCTGGTGACCGGGGCGATGACCGTCCGGCACGCCTGGACCGGCGCCCTGATCGCCCTGGTGATCTTCCTGGGCGCGGCGGCCCTGCTCAACCCGCTGTGCCTGGCCCTGGCGCCGGTGGCGGTGATCCCGATGGTGATCTACCCCTACGGCAAACGGTTCACGAACTTCCCGCAGGCCATCCTCGGCCTCGCCCAGGCGATGGGGCCGGTGGGCGGCTGGCTGGCCATCTCCGGGACCTGGAACTGGGACGCGGCGATCCTCGGCCTCGCCGTCGGCATCTGGATCGGCGGCTTCGACCTGATCTACGCCTGCCAGGACGTGGAGACCGACCGCGAGATCGGCGTCATGTCGGTCCCGGCCCGCTTCGGCATCCCGGCCGCGATCTGGGGCGCGCGGGCCTGCCACACGATCACGACGGCCCTGTTCGTCTGGTACGGCGCCGTCACCGGCGCGGGTGCCTTCTTCTGGCTCGGCCTGCTGATCGTCGCGGGTGCGTTCGTCTACGAGCACTCGATCGTCCGACCGCACGACCTCTCCCGCCTGAACAGGGCGTTCTTCTCGACGAACGGTTTCATCGGGATCAGCCTTTTCGTGTGCGCCCTCATCGACCTGCTGGTGCGCGGCCTCACGCCGTAGCCCGTTCGGGTGGCTCCAGCAGACCTGCCGGGTGGCTCGCAGCAACCTTCCTGTGCGCGTGCGGGGATCGTGGCCCGGCCGCCCGACACGCACGTCGGGCGGCCGGATAGGCTCGATATGTGAACGCAGGAGAATCGCAGCGCGTGCCTTGGATCGTGGGGGTGTCCGGTGCTTCCGGGACGCCGTATGCGGCGGCCGTGCTGCGCGCACTGCTGGCGGCGGGGGAGACGGTCGACCTGGTGGTCAGCCGGGCCTCGCGGCTGACGCTGGTGGACGAGACGGGCATCTCGTTCCGCGACGCCCACTGGCGGGACGACCTGCGGGAATGGCTGGCCCGGGGAGCCGACGGCAAGCCCGGGACCTTCGACGTGGACATCAGCGGGGTGCGGTACTGGACCGCGGGCGACCTCGCGGCCGGACCGTCCTCGGGGTCGTACCCGGCCAAGGGGATGCTGATCGTGCCCGCCTCGACGGCCTGCGTCGCGGGCGTCGCGCTGGGCCTGTCCAAGGATCTGCTGCAGCGGGCGGCGAGCGTCACCCTCAAGGAGCGCCGCCCCCTGGTCGTGGCCGTACGCGAGACCCCGCTGAACGGCCAGACCCTGAGGCACCTCGTGGCGCTGGACGACGCCGGCGCGAGCGTCGTGCCGGCGTCGCCCGCCTTCTACGCGGGCGCCACCCACATCCAGGACCTGGTGGACTTCGTCGCGGGGCGGGTGCTGGACGCGGCGGGCGTCGGGCACGGCTTGTACCGGCGGTGGCGCGGCGAGCTGGGCGGCGGCACAGCGGGCAACGAGCAGTAGCAGTACCTCTCATCACTTCAGGAACTTTCACCGGAAGGCTTCGATCGCATGGACGCGGTGGACAGGCAGCTCATCCAGGCCCTGAGGGAGAACGGCCGGGCCTCGTACGCGGAGCTGGGGCGTCTCGTCGGCCTGTCGGGCCCCAGCGTCACCGACCGCATCAACCGTCTTGAGGCGGCCGGTGTCATCACCGGCTACCGCGCCACGGTGAACGCGGCCTCACTCGGCCTCGGCGTCACCGCGCTGATCGGCATCTCGCTCTCCGACGCCGCCGACCACGAGGACGTCGCCCAGCGGCTGCGGGACCTGCCGGAGATCGAGGACTGCTGGTTCATCGCCGGCGACGACTCCTACATGCTCAAGGTGCGGGCCACGGACGTGGACGGCCTGGAGCGGATCATCCGGCGGCTCAGCGGCACCAAGGGCGTCTCCCGTACCCGTACCACCATCGTGCTGTCCACGAAGTGGGAGAACCGGGTCGGGGAGCTGCCCGAGGAGGCCTAGGGATACGGTTGGCCGTGCTGTCGTAGAAAGGGCGTGTTGGCATGGACGTCGGACTCAAGCGCGAGCTGGAGGAGAAGGTCCGCTCCGGTGAGCGGCTGACCCGCGAGGACGGCATCGCGCTGTACGAGTCGGACGACCTGGCGTGGCTGGGCGGGCTCGCCCACGAGGTGCGGACCCGCAAGAACGGTGACGTGGTCCACTTCAACGTCAACCGGCACCTCAACATGACCAACGTGTGCACGGCCTCCTGCGCCTACTGCTCCTTCCAGCGCAAGCCGGGCGAGAAGGACGCGTACACGATGCGCATCGAGGAGGCGGTCAAGCTCGCCAAGGCGATGGAGTCGGAGAACCTCACCGAGCTTCACATCGTCAACGGCCTGCATCCGAACCTGCCGTGGCGGTACTACCCCCGCTCCCTGCGCGAGCTGAAGGCCGCCCTCCCGAACGTCTCCCTCAAGGCCTTCACGGCGACGGAGATCCACCACTTCGAGACGATCAGCGGTCTGTCCGCCTCGGAGATCCTGGACGAGCTGATCGACGCGGGCCTGGAGTCGCTCACCGGCGGCGGCGCGGAGATCTTCGACTGGGAGGTCCGGCAGCACATCGTGGACCACCGCACCCACTGGGAGGACTGGTCCCGCATCCACCGCCTGGCGCACGAGAAGGGTCTGAAGACCCCGTGCACCATGCTCTACGGGCACATCGAGGAGCCGAGGCACCGGGTCGACCACGTCCTGCGGCTGCGCGAGCTGCAGGACGAGACCGGCGGCTTCCAGGTCTTCATCCCGCTGCGCTACCAGCACGACTTCGTGGACATGAAGGACGGCAAGGTACGGAACACCCTCCAGGCCCGTACCCAGATGGCGACCGGCGCGGAGGCCCTGAAGACCTTCGCGGTCTCCCGTCTGCTGTTCGACAACGTCCCGCACGTGAAGGTCTTCTGGGTGATGCACGGCGTGCAGACCGCCCAGCTGGCCCTCCAGCACGGCGCGGACGACATGGACGGCTCGGTCGTGGAGTACAAGATCACCCACGACGCGGACAACTACGGCACCCCGAACAAGCTGACCCGCGAGGACTTGCTGGACCTGATCCGCGACGCCGGTTTCCGCCCGGTGGAGCGGAACACGCGGTACGAGATCATCCGCGAGTACGACGGCCCCGACCCGGCGCGCCGGGAGTCCCCGCAGCCGATGCGGGTCTGACTTTTCAGCGGGGGCTCGGCGTCCCAACCCAAGGGGGCGCGGGGAACCGGGCGACCAGCCAAGACGCAGCCGCAGCCGGGCGACGGACGGAGCCCCCGCTTCGTTCGCCGTCCTCAAGCGGGGGTACCCGGCACACATGGCTGTCACGAAGGCCCCCGAGGACGCCTACACGGCGGAGCCCTTCGTTCCGGAGGGCGCCAGTCTCACCGCTCTGCGCAAAGCCGCGGCAGGCTGCCGTGGTTGCCCTCTGCACGAGAACGCGACCCAGACGGTGTTCGGCGCGGGCAACGCGCACGCCCGCGTCATGCTCGTCGGTGAGCAGCCCGGCGACCAGGAGGACCGGCAGGGCAAACCCTTCGTCGGACCCGCGGGCCGCATGCTGGACAAAGCGCTCGCGGAGGCGGGCATCGACCCCGGCGACGCGTACGTCACCAACGCCGTCAAGCACTTCAAGTTCACCCAGGCCGAGCCCCGCAAGCGCCGGATCCACAAGACGCCGAGTCTGAGGGAGATGACCGCCTGCGGCCCCTGGCTCGCGGCGGAGCTGGCGCTGGTCGAGCCCGAGCTGATCGTGGTGCTGGGTGCGACGGCGGGGAAGGCGCTGCTGGGGTCGTCCTTCCGGGTGGGCGAGGTGCGCGGCACCGTCCTGGAGCGGGAGATCCACGGGCGCCCCGAGCGGCTGGTGCCGACCGTGCACCCGTCCTCGGTGCTGCGGGCCCAGGACGACGAGGACCGGAAGGCCGCGTACCAGGGGCTCGTCGCCGATCTGAAAGTGGCCGCACGCGCCCTGGGGTAATAGCTACACTTCGCCCATGCCACTTACCTTCACGCTGGACCCCGCCATCACCCCCGCCCTGCGCGACGGCATCCTCGACCTGTGGACGGACGTCTCCAACGCGGGCGGCGCCGTGGGTTTCGTGCCGCCGGTGAGCCGGGAGGACATCCGGCCGGAGCTGGTGCGGCACTTCGTGGGCATGGCCGAGGAGCGGCACCGGCTGCTCGTCGGGTGCGACGAGACGGGCGAACCGGCCGCGACCGCGTTCTTCGCCTTCAACACCCACCCGCTCCAGACGCACTGGGTGTGGCTGTACACGGTGATGGTCCACCCGAGGCACCAGGGCAGGGGCTACGGCCGTGACCTGCTGGCGGCCGCCGCGGACGCGGCCCGTACCTTCGACGGCATCGACGCGATCCGGCTGACCTGCCGGGGCGGCCTCGGCCTGGAGCGGTTCTACGGCTCCTGCGGCTACAAGGAGGTCGGCCGGGTGCCCGGCGCTGTCCGGGTGGCGCCCGGCGACGACCGCGACGACATCATCATGCTGCTCCCCCTCCACTGACCCCGCTGCAAGATCTCTCCCCGTCCGTGCTTCACTGGACGATGACCCCTTTTGGAATCGGACGAGTGGATTGAGATGCTCCGCTACACGCTGATGCGCCTCGGCATCTTCGCCGGCTGCCTCGTGGTCGTCTGGGGAGCCGTCTACTCCGGCATCTTCCCGCACGGCTTCGGCAGCTCCAACGGCCTGTGGGTGCTGCTGCTCGCGCTGATCCTTTCGGCGCCGATCAGCTGGGTGGTGCTGCGCAAGGAGCGGGACCGGGCCTCGGTGCAGATCGTGACCAGGGTCGACCGGATGAAGGCCAACCTGGAGGCCAACCGCAGCCAGGAGGACGGCGCCGACGACGCCGCGAGGACGCAGGGCGGGGCGGCAGCCTCCAACTAGTCTTGCCCCCATGGGTGGGGCGAGGGCGAAGCGGATGCCGCGTGCGGTGCGGGAGCAGCAGATGCTCGACGCCGCCGTACAGATCTTCGGGCAACGCGGCTACATGGCCGCCTCCATGGACGAGATAGCCGAGCTGGCCGGTGTCTCCAAGCCCTTGGTCTACCTGTACCTGAACTCCAAGGAAGACCTCTTCACCGCCTGCATCCGGCGTGAGGCCACCGCCCTCACGGAGGCCGTCCGCGCCGGCGTCCGCACGGACCTCCCCGCCGACCGGCAGCTCTGGGACGGCCTCCAGGCCTTCTTCGCGCACACTGCCGAGCACCCCGACGCCTGGTCCGTGCTCCACCTCCAGGCCCGCACCCACGGCGAACCCTTCGCGACCGAGGTCGCCGCGATGCGCAGGGAGATCGTCGCGTTCGTGACCCGCCTGGTCGCGATCGCCGCGCGGGAGGCCCACCGCGACCCCGACCTCCCCGAACACGAGGTGGCGGGCCTGGCCGAGGCCCTGGTGGGCGCGGCGGAGTCACTGGCCGCGTGGTCCAACGGCACGCCCGGCGTCACGGCCCGCCAGGCGGCGACCACCTTGATGAACTTCGCCTGGTCGGGCCTGGGCAGCCTGATGCGGGGCAACTCATGGACACCGCCGGCGGAACCAACCCAGGGGCGCGGGGAACTGCGCGAGTAACCCACGACGGACCGGCACTCGGCAACAGCGATGTACTGCTACGGCGCCTGGCTCAGCTCACCCCACACATGCAGTCGCCCTCCCTCACCCCGCAACTCGAACCGCCCGGACCCGTCCGCCCCGTAAGTCACCGTCCCCGGCAGCAACACCGGCGCCAGAAACCGCGCCCGCACCCGCCCCCCGGCGCAGCCGCTCGCGGCCAGGCAGCGGGCCAGCGTCCACATGCCGTGCGCGATGGCCCGTGGGAAGCCGAAGAGGCGGGCGGTGAGCGGGTACAGGTGGATGGGGTTGCGGTCGCCGGAGGCGGCGCCGTACCGCCGGCCCACGTCCCCGGCGAGCCGCCACGAGTCGACGACGGGCAGCGGGGCCGGCTGCGCTTCCCGGGGTCCGGCGGGCCCGTCGGTGCGATGCCGGGCGAGATACGTGCTCCGCGACTCCCACACGACCTCCCCCTCGGCCCGCATCCCGGTGACCACCGTGGCTTCGGTGCCGCGCCGGTGCGGGGCCAGTCCCTCGATGTGCACGGCGAGTTCGTACTCCGCGTGCGCCGGGAGGGAGGTGTGCCGGGTGATCCCGATCGAGGTGTGCACGAGCCCCAGCAGCGGCAGCGGGAAGGCCCCGTCGCTCATCAGCCGCATGGCCAGGGGGAAGCCGAGGATGTGCGGATAGGTGACGGGGAGGGCGCTGTCGCCGGTGGGAAAGCCGCACACGTGCTCGTAGGCGGCCAGCCGGTCCAGGTCGACCCGCAGACCGGGCAACACCAGGTGGGTGCGCGGGAATTCGGCCTCCGGGGAGGGCCGCTTGAACGGCGAGCGCAGGACGCCACCCGCGATATGCAGCAAATCACCCACCGCGCCCAGCCCCCCATCTGCCTACTCTGAAGTAAGGTTACCGCCGGTAAGCCTACGCCTCGCAGTGGTCGGCCCAAAAGTGAGCCTCCGTCACATACCCCGCGAGGCTGCACACCCCCGGCCCCGGACCACCCTCAAACCCGCACAACCCCCTCACGAAGGACCCGTACGATCGCCTCCCTAACCTGCGGTAACCCCTTTCCGCCGAGGCGCCGCAGGTACACGCACGCCAGAGGAGCCGCCCGTGTCCACCCCCTTCCCGAACGCCCCGGTCTCCTCCGGCGCCGCCGTCTGCGCCATCGACTACGACGGCCGCCCGGTCCTTGTGGAGCCCTGGGTCCAGCGCCTGGACGGCGCCGTTCGGGAGGTGTCCGTACCGCCGTTCGCGCCCCCGGTGAAACACGGCTCGCTCGCTGACCTGCCGTTCGACAACGCGGACGGCGCTCCCGCCGCGACCGTGCTCAGCCGCAGGCTCCCCGAGGGCCGCTGGGCGGACATGACGGCCGCTCACTTCGCCGAGGAAGTCCTCGCGGTGGCCAAGGGACTGATAGCCGAGGGGCTGGTGCCCGGCGACCGGATCGCCGTCATGGCCCGTACCCGCTACGAGTGGACGCTGCTCGACTTCGCCGCCTGGGCCGCAGGCCTGGTCACCGTGCCGATCTACCCGACCTCCTCCGTCTTCCAGACCCGGTGGATCCTGCACGACTCCGGCGCGGTCGCCCTGATCACCGAGACCGCCGTCCAGGCCGCCGCCCTCGGCCCCGAACTCCAGCACCTGCCCGACCTGCGCCATCTGTGGGTGATGGACAAGGAGCACGTGACCCGGCTCGCCGAGGCCGGCGTGCAGGTGCCGGACGGCGAAGTGGCCGTACGGCGGGGCATGCTGGGCCCCGACACCCTCGCCACCCTCATCTACACCTCCGGCACCACCGGCCGCCCCAAGGGCTGCGCCCTTTCGCACGGCAACTTCTTCGCCGAGGTCGACAACGCCATCGAGCTGCTCCACCCGGTCTTCAAGGACCAGGGCGAGGAGCCGTCGGTCCTCCTCTTCCTGCCGATGTCCCATGTCTTCGGCCGCATGGTGGCGATCGCCTGCGTCCGGGCCCGGGTCCGCCTCGGTCACGCGCCGAGCCTGGCCGCCGAGGACCTGCTGCCGGACCTCGCCGCCTTCAAACCGACCTGTCTGCTGACCATTCCGTACATGCTGGAGAAGGTGTACAACTCGGCCCGCGCGAAGGCCGAGTCGGGCGGCCGGGTCGCCGCCTTCGACCGGGCCGCGGCGGTCGCCGTCCGCTACGGCGAGGCGCTGGAGTCCCGGCAGACCGGCACCGGTGGCGGCCCGAGCCGCTCCCTGAAGACGGCCCGCGCCTTCCACGACCCGCTGGTCTACCGCAAGCTCCGCGCCGCCATGGGCGGTCGCGTCCGGTACGCCATCTGCGGCGGCTCCCCGCTCGGCCGGCGCCTGGCCGCCTTCTACGCCGGAGCCGGCATCGAGATCTTCGAGGGCTACGGCCTGACGGAGACCACCGGCGCCACCACCGTCACCCCGCCCCTCAAGCCCCGCCTGGGCACGGTCGGCTGGCCGCTGCCCGGCACCCGTGTCCGGATCGCCGCCGACGGCGAGATCCTGGTCTCCGGCGACCACGTGCTGCGCGGCTACTGGGACCCACAAGCCGGCGGAGTCGTCCCCGCGACCAGGGACGGCTGGCTGGCGACCGGGGACATCGGCGAACTGGACGACGAGGGCTACCTCACCATCACCGGCCGCAAGAAGGAGCTGCTGATCACATCGGGCGGCAAGTCCGTGGCCCCCGCCCCGCTGGAGAACTGGCTGCGCCAGCACCCGCTGATCTCCCAGGTGATGCTGGTCGGCGACGCCCGCCCGTACGTCGGGGCGCTGATCACCCTCGACCCGGACGGCATCGTCCACTGGCGCCAGATGATCGGCAAGCACCCCGTGCCGCCGGAACTGCTGGTCGGCGACCCGGAGTTGGATGCGGTCCTGCAACGCGCGATCGACGAGGCCAACAAGCTGGTCTCCCGCCCCGAGTCCATCCGCCGCTTCACCGTGCTCCCCGTGGACTTCACCGAGGAGGCCGGCCATCTGACCCCGTCGATGAAGCTGCGCCGCGAGCAGATCGCGACCGACTTCGCGAGCGAGGTGGAGGGCCTGTACGGCCCGGCCACCGGACCCTGAGGAGCGCCCGTCACCCCATGAGGGTCGGCACCCGCTCCTCGCGCGCGAAGCGGGTTGCCGCCCGGGTCGGCCGTTTCCCGGTACTGATCCTCGTATGACGCCTGACTACCAGTCAATCCTTGGGTTCGCTTCCCAAACCCAAGTGTTAGCTTGGGTGTTGTGACCTTGGACGACCTCCGCGTGTTCGTGGCCGTGTGCCGGGCCGGCAGCCTCAGTTCCGTCGCCCGGGACCTCGGTTGCACCCAGTCGGCCGTCAGCCAGCATGTGAAGCGGCTGGAGCGGGAGACGGGGGTCGCGCTGCTGGAACGGCAACCGCGGGGCGTGGTCCCCACGCAGGCCGGGCGCATACTGGAGGCCGCCGCAGCCGAGGGCATCTCCGGGCTCGACATCGCCGTACGGCAACTGCGCGACCAGGTGGACGGCCGCGGCGGATACGTCCGTGTCGCCACCGGTGCCACCACCGTCCGGCACTTCATGTCCGAGGCGGTGGTCGCCTTCCGCCGCCGCCACCCCGAGGTCAACCTGGAGTTCCGTACGGTCAGTTCGGGACGCGGCACCTTCGACGCGCTGGCCGACGGCACCCTGGACCTGGCCTGGATCACCGTCGGCTCTCCGGTGCGCGGCATCGAACAGCGGACGGTCGCGGAACTGCCGTGGCTGCTCGCGGTCCGCGCGGACGACCCGCTCGCCGGGCGGTCCCAGCTGGACGCGGCCGACCTGACGGGGGTCCGCCTCATCCGGCTGCCCCCGAACTCCACCTCCGCCGTCCACCTGGACGCGGCCTGCGCCGAACTGGGCGTCCGCTTCGCCTACGACACGAGCGTCGCCGACTGGGACACGGCACTGCTGCTGGCCGAGCTGGGCGTGGGCCGGGCGGTGGTCCCCGCCGTACCGGGCCTTCCGGTGCCGGGGGCGGGCGAGCTGCGGCTCGTCCCGCTGCCGGGGTTGCGTCCCCTGCCCGTCGGCTGGGCCGTCCGCCGCTGGGACTCCCTCAGCCCTCCGGCCCGGGCCTTCGCGCACACGGTCGCGGAGTTCCGGGGCGGGGGCGCTGCCGCGGGCTGAGCGGGAGTTCGGCCCACACGGTCTTGCCGACAGTGCGCCGGGCCACGCCCCACCGGCTCGACAGCACCAGTACGACGACCAGTCCGCGGCCGTTCTCGTCCGCCGGCCCGCCGTCCAGGAACCGCGGATCCTTGTCTCCCCGGGCGTCACTCACCTCGATACGCAAGGTGTCCTTCCCGGGGAGGAGGCGCAGTCGCAGCTCGAAGTCCCGGCCGGGCACACGACCGTGGGTGACGGCGTTCGCGGCCAGTTCGGCGACGAGGAGCTGCGCGGTGCAGTTCGGGTCGCTGTCGTGCGGGTATCCCCAGGTGGCGAGCTGGGTGGAGGTGAGCCGCCGGGCCAGCCGGGCGCCGAGGGGAGTGGCGCTGAGGCGTTGGACGAGTTCGGTGGCCTCAGGTGTGGGGGTGGAGATTTCCGGGTTCACGTCACCGAGAGTGCTCGGTTCTCCCTACGCTGACCAGGGGAGACCCGGCGACTGAGCGTAGTCGTACGGGTGCGGTTCGTTTGGTGTACGAGTCGTCGGAGGGTGGCGTGACAGGGGAGCAGCAGCGGAGGCCGGAAACGCCCGCTGAGGAGAACGGGGCAGTGGGCGTCTTCGTCGTGATCGGCAAACAGTTGAAGCTGCTCAGGGAGCGGGCGAGGCTCAGCCAGCGGGAGTTCGGCGACCTGGTCGGGTACGGCCCCGATCAGATCTCGGCGATGGAGAGGGGGGTACGGACGCCGAGGCCGGAGTTCTTGCGGAAGGCGGACGAAATCCTGGGTGCCGGTGGATTGTTGACGGCGGTCATCCCCCAGGTCGAGGAGGCGATGACGAAGGCGCGGACGCGGCATCCGGAGTGGTACCGGGGGTATGCGGCGCTGGAGGCGCAGGCAGTATCCCTTCATGACTACAGCACCATGGGTGTGCTCGGCCTGCTTCAGACCGAGGAGTACTCACGGGCGGTGTTCACACAGAGGCACCCACCCCTGGACGAGGAGACCATTGAGAAGCGGGTGGCGGACAGGCTCTCGCGCCAGCAGATCTTCGAACAGTGGCCGCCGCCGGAGTTCAGCTTCGTCATGGAACAGGCCGTACTGGAGCGACCGATCGGCGGACCGAGGGTGCACAGGGAGCAGCTCCTTCAGCTGCTGCGGATCGGGCGCATGCGGAATGTGCAGGTGCAGGTGATGCCGACGAGGCGGGAGGAACACCCCTCGCTTGGCGGCTCCTTCACCTTGCTGATCCCGAAGGGGCAGGAGCAGGTTGCGTACATGGAGACCCAGGGGTACCCGAAGTTGATCACCGATCGCGAAGAGGTCCGCGTCCTCGTCGCTCGCTATGGGATCATCCGGGCTCAGGCTCTCAACCCGCACGAGTCCCTGGACCTGATCGAGAAGATGCTGGAAGAGCGATGACCATAGAACAGTTCATCTGGTTCAAGTCGAGCTACAGCGATGGCGAAGGCGGCCAGTGCGTCGAACTTGCCTACATCTGGCACAAGTCCACCTACAGCGACGGCGAGGGCGGCGATTGCGTCGAAGTTGCCACCCACCCCACCGCCATTCACATCCGCGACTCGAAACAACCCGCCGCCCCCCACCTCACCGTCACCCCCGCCACCTGGACCGCTTTCCTCACGGCGGAGGGGAAGTCGGGACCCGGCCGGGACCGGAACGGTAACGCCCGCTCATAGCCTGCCTTTCCACCCTCGCCGACTCCGTCCACCCGAGCAGAGGCATGAAAGAAGACACAGACGTCCGCCGGATCTTCCTCCTGAACCCGGACCAGCGTCTCCTGAAGGAGGCGGCGCACGCCGGTGTCCAAGTGCGCTCGGCCCGGGCCGACATCCGTGACGAGCCCGCCGTACGCGCCCTCCTGGACGAGGCCGCGACGGCGGGGCTGTTCGTCAACCCCGCCCGTTCCCTCGCCCTGCTCGCGGACCAGGACGCCGTACGGCGGCTGGTCCGCGACAACCGGCTGTCGCCGGACCACGCCGAGCCCGCCGCAGGCGCCACACGGCTGTCGGTGGAGACGCTCAGCGTGCACGGCATGCATCAGACCGTCGGGATCACCGCCCGGATGCCGTACGGGCTGCTGCACCCGGCGCCGCTGACGGAGGACACCGCCGCCGAGGTACGTGCGGTGGTGACCGCGCTGCTGGACCTGACCGGGTACCAGTACGGGCCCGCGCACACGGGTGTCGAGCTGACCCCGCGAGGCCCGCTGATCACCGGGTGCCGGGCGGGGCTGGCCCGGGACCCGGTGCCGGAGCTGCTGAAGGTGGCCGGCGGGTTCGATCTGGCGGCAGGGGCGGTCGAGGTGCTGTCCGGGCGGCTGGTGGACGCGGTCCGGCCGGGCCGGTACGCGGCGGCGGTCGTGCTGAACCCGCCGTGGCAGCTGGAGACGGCGGAGGTGGGTGTGCTGCCGCATGTGCGGCATGTGTCGCCACCGGACTCCCTCGCGCCGGGGCATCTCGTCGTGCACGCCGACTCGCCGGAGGTGGCGGCCCAGCGGGTGTCGTCCCTGACGGCCCTGGTCACCGGGAACGGATCGGGAACGAACCGGTAGAGCCTGTCCGCACTGTTGGTATGTCGCCGGAAGAAGGACGACGACGCCAGCGACGTCAACAGGAGGCGGAGTCAGGATGCTGAAGTTCTCGGTCCTCGGGGCACTGCAGATCCGTACCGTGTCCGGTCCTGCGGAGATCTCCGGCGACCTGCAGCGCACCCTGGTGCAGACGCTGCTGGTCAGCGAGGGGCAACCGGTGTCGGGGGAGAGCCTGGTCGAGGAGATGTGGGGCGAGGCCGTACCCGACAACCAGGCGAACGCGCTGCAGGCGCACGTCAGCCGGCTGCGCCGCAGGCTGCGGGCGCTGGAGCCGGACCGGGCCGCCTCCCGGGTGACGATCCATCCTTCCGGTTACCGGCTGACCGTGGGCGACGCGGAGCTGGACGCGGCCGAGTTCGTGCGGGCCGTACGGCAGGCCGAGGCGGCCGCTCCGGAGGATGCCGAGCGCACGGCCCGGCTGCTGGGCGAGGCGCTGGCGCTGTGGCGCGGGCCGGTGTTCGGGGGGTTCCCCGGCGGGACCCTGTGCCAGTTGGCGGGCGCCCGGTACGAGGAGTACCGGATGCGGGCGATGGAGCTGCGGTTCGACGCCGAGCTGCGGCTCGGGCGGCACGCGGCGGTGCTCGCCGAGCTGACCGAGGCGCACACCAACCACCCCTTGCGGGAGCGGTTCTGCGAGCAGTTGATGATCGCCCTGTACTGCTCGGGGCGGCAGGCGGACGCGCTCGACGTGTTCCGGCGGATGCGGCGGCATCTGGACGTGGAGCTGGGCATCCAGCCGTCTCCCGCGCTGCGCCGGGTGGAGCACGCGATCCTGCGCCACGACCCCGCCCTGGCAGGCGAAACACGCACGACCCTCCTCCAGCTCGCGTGAAGGTGATTAGCTGTCCACCTGGGTCGGCTGTGTGGCAGGACGGCGGAATCACCTCCTCCGCGCTGCTCGTTCGGGTACAACCTAGGGTGGTCCCGAACATCGTGGGCCGGGGGGTGCTACGGGGCGGAGGGGACAGGTTCGTGGAATCGGCGGCAACGGTTCGTCCTGTCGTACGGTTCAACATCCTCGGTTCGCTGGAAGGCTGGTACGGCGAGCGCCGGCTGCGGCTCGGCAGCCCGACGCACGAGCGGGTGCTGGTCACCCTGCTGCTGGAGCCCGGGCGCATGGTGCCGGTGTCCCGGCTGATCGCCGCCGCCTGGGACGACGAGCCGCCGCAGACCGCCAGCCACCAGGTCCGCAAGGCCGTCGCCGCGCTGCGCACCCGCATCCCGGACGGCGCCTCGGTGATCGTCACCGACGGCGCCGGATACCGGGCGATGCTCGGCGAACACCAGCTGGACCTGCACGAGTTCGGGCAGTGGGCGCGGCAGGCCCGGCAGGCCGTGGCCGCCGGGCGGTCCGCCGAGGCGGTCGGGCATCTGCGGGCCTGCCTTGACCTGTGGCGCGGGCCGGTGCTGGCCGGTGGCGGCGGCGCGGTGATCAACGCGGCCTCGGCGGCGCTGGAAGAGCGGCACATGGCGATCGCCGAGCAGTACTTCGAGCTGCAGCTCGAACTCGGCCAGTCGGTGGAACTGATCGGGCCGTTACGGGAGTTGGTGACCGCGCATCCGCTGCGGGAGACCCTGCGCGGGCGGCTGATGCTCGCCCTGTACCGGGCGGGCCGGCAGGCGGAGGCGCTGGAGGAGTTCGGCCGGGTGCGCGCGCTGCTCGTGGAGGAGCTGGGCATCGACCCGGGCGCCGAACTGACCCGGCTGTACGAGGCCATCCTGCGTGACAGCCCCGAGGTCGCCCCGCGGGTACCGCAGTCCGTGGCCGAGCGGGCCGCCCATCTGGCGCCCGCCGCCTATCTCCAGCCGTCCGAGCCCGCCCCCTGCACCCTGCCGTACGACCTGCCGGACTTCACCGGGCGGGAGCAGGAGCTGGCCCGGATCCTGGCCGTGGGCCAGGCCCCGGCGAGCGGGAGCACCCGGATCCTCGGCATCGACGGCATGGGCGGCAGCGGCAAGAGCGCGCTCGCCGTGCACGCCGCCCATCTGCTCACCGCCGACTATCCCGACGGGCAGCTCTTCGTCGACCTGCGCGGATTCAGCCCCGGTGAGAAGGCGCACGAGCCGGGGACCGTGCTGCACTCCCTGCTGCGCGCGGTCGGCGTGCCGGACGACCGGATACCGGACGACCTGGAGAGACGCACCACGCTCTGGCGAACCGTTTCCGCACAGCGGAAAATGCTGCTGCTCCTCGACAACGCCGCCGACGCCGCACAAGTACGCCCGCTGCTGCCCGCCTCCGAGGACTGCCTGGCCCTGCTCACCGGCCGGGTCCGGATGCTCGACCTGGACGGCGCCGAATGGCTCAGCCTGGGCCTGCTCTCGGCCGAGGACAGCGCCACCCTGCTGACCCGGATGCTCGGCGGCGACCGCACCACGGCCGAACCCGAGGCCACCGCCCGCCTGGCACGGCTGTGCGGCGGACTGCCCCTCGCCCTGCGCATCACCACCGCCCGGCTGCGCAACCGCCCCCGCTGGACCGTGCAGTACCTGGTCGACCGGCTCGCCGACGAGACCCGCCGGCTGCGCGAACTGAGCGCGGGGGAACGCAGCGTGGAGGCCACGCTCCGGCTGTCGTACCAGGCGATGGAGGAGGACCAGAGGGTCGCCTTCCGGCTGCTGGGCCTGCACCCCGGCAGCGCCATCGACGTCCACTCGGCCGCCGCGCTGCTCGGCACCGACGTCCACGACACCGAGGACACCCTGGAGGACCTCCTCGACGCCCATCTGCTGGAACAGCACGAGGCGGGCCTGTACGGCTTCCACGACCTGGTGCGCACCTACGCGATGAGCGTGCGGGAGGCGGAGGACGACGAGGAGGCCGCGGTCGAGCGGCTGGTGTCGTACTACATGCCGGCCGCCGACCGGGCCTGCGACCTGCTCTCCCCCGGGCGCGAACCGCTCGGCCGGGCACCGGCCGGAGACGCCCCGGAACTGCCCCCGCTGGACACCGACGCACAGGCGCTCGACTGGCTCGACCGCGAGTACGAGGCACTGCTGTCGATCGTCAACCGTGCGCGCGCCCAGGGCCTGCACCGCCCGGCGCTGCTGCTGGCCCGCAACCTCCTCTTCTACCTGGACCTGCGCGGCCACTACGAGGAGTTCCGGGTGGTCAGCCGGATCGCGGTGGACGCCGGCCGGCAGCTCGGCGACCTGTCCCTGCTCAGCCGCAGCATGGGCAACCTGGCCGTGGCCCACTGGTGGCTCGGCGACTTCCAGGACGGCATCACCACCGCGCGCGAGGCCCTGGAACTGGCCGGGGCCGACGATCTGCGCTCCGCGGCGTTCTGCACCGACACCCTCGGCCTGCTGTACGGGGCGGTGGGCGACTTCGAGGAGGCCCGTACCTACCTGGCCAAGGGCATCGCCCTGCACCGGGAACTGGGCGCGCCCGGACTGGAGGCGGTGGCGCTCGCCAACCTCGCCACCGTGGAGACCTGGGCGGGCCACTACGCCGACGGCGCACGGCACGCGGCCCGGGCCACCGAGCTGAACCGGAGCCTCGGCGAGCGCAACAATGAGATCACCTCGCTGACCTGGCTGGCACTGTCCCATCTGGGCGCCGGCGAGGACGAGCGGGCGCGGGCCTGCCTCGCCCAGGCCCTCGAACTGTGCGACGAGTCCCGCAAGCCGGGGAACGTCGCCTTCGTCCTCGCCCACTGGGCGAGGGTCTGCCAGCGCCTCGGCGAAGTCCGCTCGGCCGCCGAGCACGCCGAGCGCGCACTAGACCTCGTCTCCACCGAGGGCACGGCCCTGCGCCAGGCCGCCGTGGTGAACGTGGTGGCCCTGGTCCACCTGCGCGCCGACGCCCCCGAACGCGCCCGGGACCTCTACCGCCAGTCCCATGAGCTGGCCTCCCGCCTGGGCTACCGCATCGAGATGGCCCGCGCCCTCCAGGGCCTGGCGGAATCGGCCAAGGCCCTGGGGGAGGAGCCGGAGGCCGAGCGGTATCAGCGGGAGGCGGAGGGGTTGTACGACGCGATGGGGGTCACGGAGGCGGGGCGGCGGCTGTAGGGCCGGTCGCCCGCCGGCGCGGGGGAGCCGCGGAGCAAGCCGCTGGGCCATGGGGAACGGCACCGGTGGGAGCGAGCCCGACCGGTGCCGTCGAGGTGGTGTGCGTGCCTGTGCCTGTGCTTGTACCTGGCCTGTGGGAGGGCGTGGTCAGGCGATGCTCAGGGCCGGAGGGTGGTCGTCCGCCAGGGCCGGGCCGGTGTGCGCGGGGTGGCCGGACAGGTCGGAGGCGATGTGCGCCAGACCGTGCTCCACGCCGGCCGCCGGGACGGTGCAGATGGTGCCGAGCGCGAGGACACCCGCGCCGGTGAGCGCGGCCAGAACCGTCTTCGTACGCAGTGCGATGGTGCGCATTGGTGTATCCCCCAGGAAGAGACGGACCGCAAGAGGCGGATCGGAGACGACGGATCGAAGGTGCGGAGGTGATCCGGTCGCCGGGTTGCTCCCCGACGACGCGACCGATGCTCTTCGGCGCCGATCCCCATGCCGTCCCCGCTGGTTCCCGGAGCGGGGCGGGCCACCGGTACTCCTGGTTTCAATCGCCTCTCAGGAGTCGGCAGAGGCGCCGGGATCGCCGGGATCGCCGGGGTCTCCCGCGCCGACGGGGGCGCCGGGCTTCCGGGCGATCAGGAGGGCCTGGGGGACCGACTCCCCGATCCGCTCCTCCGGTTGGCGCACGGTGCTGGAGCCGAGCGCGAACCCGGCGTCCGCGAGCAGCTCGGCGATGCGCTCGGGGCGGCGCCGCTGGAAGTCCAGCGCGACGGGATGACCCAGCGGCCGGTCGAGCCGAAGCGGCTCCTCGCCCACCTGGAAGGCGACCAGAAGATGTCCGCCGGGACACAGCACCCGGTGGAACTCGGCGAACAGCACAGGGAGTTGATCGACCGGGGTGTGGATGCTGGAGTACCAGGAGACAACACCGGCGAGCGCGCCGTCCGCGAGGGCCAGGTCCAGCATCGAGCCCTGTGCGAAACACAGCCCGGGATTCTCGCGCCGGGCGACGGCCAGCATGGACGAGGACAGGTCGAGCCCGAAGACATCGAGTCCGAGGGAGGCGAGGTACGCGGTGACGACGCCGGGCCCGCACCCGAGATCGGCCACGGCCCCGTCGCCGACCAGCTCGGCGAACCCGGCGAGCAACGCCCGGTCCAGCGGCCTGTCCACGAGCTGGTTCCGGAAGAGCTCGGCGTAGTCCTCGGCAATGGCGTCGTAGAAGACACGGGTGGCGGCAAGAAACCCGGTGGTGTCGGTCATGCCCCGAAGCTAACGGACCGGGCGGCCTAGGCGACCCCGGCCACCCTCAGCAGCGCGGCCGCCGCAGCCGCCCCCACGACCACCACGACGAACGGCGCCCTGAACCACGCCAGTACGCCCCCCACCAGCACCCCGGCCGACCGGGCGAGCCCGGCGAACCCCCCGCCCTCGGTCAACGCCCCTGTCGCCAGCAGGGCGACCAGCAACACCACCGCCCCGGCCGACGCCAGCTCCTGCACCCGCGCCGGTATCTCCACCCGCCCGTGCAGCACCGGCCCCACGAGCCGGAAGGCGTACGTCCCCACGGCCAGCGCGAGGACCACCACGACGGCGGCGTTCATACGGCGGCCGCCACGGGCTGCCGGCGATGCAGGAAGAGCCCGGCCAGAGCGAGCAGCACCGGTACCCCCGCAGGCACGGCGGGCGTGACCGCCAGCGCCACCGCGGCCCCGACCAGCGCGCACCGCCGTACCACCGCGTCCGCCCGCAACTGAGGCAACACCAGCGCCACCAGAACCGCGGGGAACGCGGCATCGAGTCCGTACCGCGCGGTGTCCCCCAGCGCGTCCCCGGCGAGCGCGCCCGCCAGCACCCCGATGTTCCACACGGCGAACAGACCGAGCCCGGAGATCCAGAACGCCCTGCGCTGCCGTACCGGGCCGGACTGGGCGAGGGCGAAGGCGACCGTCTCGTCGGTGACCAGATGGGCGCCGAGGAGACGGCTCGCACGGCCGGTGCCGATGATGTCCGCGACCGCCAGGCTGAACGCGGCCGTACGGGTGTTGAGCAGCAGTCCCGTCGCCGCTGCCGCGATCGGCCCGCCCCCGGCGAGCAGTACGCCCACCGCGCTGAACTGGGCCGAGCCGGCGTACACCACCAGGGACATCAGCACCGGCACCCACACCGGGAGGCCGCCGGCCACGGAGACGGCGCCGAAGGAGACGCCGACGACGCCGCTGGCGAGCCAGACGAGCGAGCTGTCGCGTACCAGGGACATGTCATCGGTTGTTCGCTGTACCGAACGCATGTTTTCTACAATGGAACGCAGCACCCCTGTCCGTCAAGCCGAACGATCGTACCGATGGAGCGAACGACATGACCGAGCCGTCTCCCGGGACCCCCGCCCGGCTTCCGCTGGAGTGGATCGCCGCATCGCTCAAGCGCGAGCGCGCCCGCACCGGGCTGTCCCTGTCCGAGCTGGCCAAACGCGCCGGAATCGCGAAGTCCACGCTGTCCCAGCTGGAGGCGGCGAGCGGCAATCCCAACGTGGAGACGCTCTGGTCGCTCGCGGTCGCGCTGGGGGTGCCGTTCAGCGCGCTGGTCGAGCCGCCCGCGCCGCGGATCCAGGTGATCCGGGCCGGCGAGGGCCCCGAGGTCGCCTCGGAGCAGGCGAACTTTGTCGCCACCCTGTTGTCCGCGAGCCCTCCGGGGGCCCGGCGGGACATCTACCGCCTGCGCGCCGAGCCGGGGGCGGCCCGCATGTCGGATCCGCACATCCCCGGCACGGTCGAGCATCTGATCATCGGCTCGGGCCGGATGAAGGCGGGCCCCGCCGGACAGGAGGTCGAACTGGAGCCCGGCGATTACCTGACCTATCGGGGGGACGTGGCGCATTCGTACGAGGCACTGGAACCGGGCACGACCTTCGTCCTCGTCATGCAGCACACCTAGAGAATTCGTACAGAATTCATCGACGGCCGGGGAGGGAAAAGGCGGGGCAGGCGGAGGGCAAGGCAGGAGCCCCGTCGCCGGAACGGCGCGGGGCTCCTTGGGTACTGCTCTCAGGTTCTGCGATCAGGCAGTGATCAGACGGGGGTGACGTTCTCCGCCTGCGGGCCCTTCGGACCCTGCGTCACGTCGAAGCTCACCTGCTGGTTCTCCTCGAGGGAGCGGAAGCCGGTGGCGTTGATCGCGGAGTAGTGAACGAAGACGTCGGGGCCGCCGCCCTCCTGGGCGATGAAGCCAAAGCCCTTTTCGGCGTTGAACCACTTAACGGTTCCGGTAGCCATAAGCCCTCCTTGGGCTCAAAAGGGTTGCCCTGCTCCAGAACCTGCAAGTGTGAAACGGTGCTGCACAACTGCATACGTCTGAAAACGACTAGAGCCTGCGGTTACATGCTCCGCAGGCTCTGTACTGCAAGGGAAACCAAACTGCAACTTGCGGCAAGCCTAGCATCCGGGCAGCCGAAAGCAATAGAGGTCAAGATCACGTCACCCGGATGTTTGAACATCCACTCGGCCATTTGACGGCACGGCCACGGTGGGGTCGGTCCCGGCACCGTACAGCACGGGGTCTAGTCTCGCGATGTGGACAATTCTCGCACCCGGCCGCGCGTCGGCCACATCCAGTTCCTGAACTGCCTGCCCCTGTACTGGGGGCTCGCGAGAACCGGCACTCTCCTCGACTTCGAGCTCACCAAGGACACCCCGGAGAAGCTCAGCGAGCAGATCGTGCGCGGCGATCTCGACATCGGCCCCATCACCCTGGTCGAGTTCCTGCGCAACGCCGACGACCTGGTCGCCTTCCCGGACATCGCCGTCGGCTGCGACGGCCCGGTGATGTCCTGCGTGATCGTCTCGCAGGTCCCGCTGGACCGCCTGCACGGCGCCCGGGTCGCGCTCGGCTCGACCTCCCGCACCTCGGTCCGCCTCGCCCAGCTCCTGCTCGCCGAGCGCTACGGCGTCCAGCCCGACTACTACACCTGCCCGCCCGACCTCAGCCTGATGATGCAGGAGGCCGAGGCCGCCGTCCTCATCGGCGACGCGGCGCTGCGGGCGAATCTGCTCGACGGCCCCCGCTTCGGCCTCGAAGTGCACGACCTCGGCGCGCTCTGGAAGGAGTGGACCGGCCTGCCGTTCGTCTTCGCGGTCTGGGCGGCCCGCCGCGACTACGCCGACCGCGAACCGGACATCACCCGCCAGGTCCACGAGGCCTTCCTCGCCTCCCGCAACCTCTCCCTGGAGGAGGTCGGCAAGGTCGCCGAACAGGCGGCCCGCTGGGAGGCCTTCGACGAGGCGACCCTGGCCCAGTACTTCACCACCCTCGACTTCAGCTTCGGCACGCCCCAACTGGAGGCGGTCGCCGAGTTCGCCCGCCGCGTCGGCCCGACGACCGGCTTCCCGGCGGACGTGAAGGTGGACCTGCTGCAGCGCTGAGGATGCCTCACTAGGCTGCTGCCCGGGAGATGTTCGGGCCCGAGCCGTGAGGCAGCGGGGTTGGGGGGAGCGCGTCATGCAGCCGCTGGACATGGACGAGCCGGCCACCGTCGGGCCCTACCGGCTGCTCGGCCGGCTCGGCTCCGGTGGCATGGGCCGGGTCTACCTCGGCCGCAGCGCGGGCGGCCGTACCGTCGCCGTGAAGATCGTGCACCCGCACTTCGCGCTGGACGAGGAGTTCCGCGCCCGCTTCCGGCGCGAGGTGGCGGCCGCCCGCCGGGTCGGCGGCGCCTGGACCGCACCCGTCCTGGACGCGGACCCGGACGCCCCGGTGCCCTGGGTCGCGACCGCCTACGCGGCCGGCCCGTCCCTCGCCGCGGCCGTCGCGGACACCGGCCCGCTGCCCGCGCACACCGTACGGGCTCTGGGCGCGGGCCTCGCCGAGGCGCTGACGGCCGTACACGAACTGGGGCTGGTGCACCGGGACGTGAAGCCCTCCAACGTCCTGCTGACCGTCGACGGCCCCCTGCTGATCGACTTCGGCATCGCACGGGCCATGGACGGCACGGCGTCCCTGACGTCCACCGGTGTGTCGATCGGCTCCCCGGGCTACATGGCACCCGAGCAGATCCTCGGCAAGGGCGTGACGGGCGCCGCCGACGTCTTCTCCCTCGGCGCGGTCCTCGTCCACGCGGCCACCGGTGAACAGCCCTTCCGTGGCGACTCCTCGGCCGCGCTGCTCTACAAGGTCGTCCACGAGGAGCCCGAACTCGGCTCGCTCGGCGGTGAGCTGGCGGAGGTGGCGGCGGCCTGCCTGACCAAGGACCCGGCCTCCCGGCCCACCCCCGCCGAGGTGAGCCACCGCCTCGCCCCCGAGGGCGCCGCCCGCCTGATCACCGGCGGCTGGCTGCCGGGCCCCCTGGTGGAGCAGGTCAGCCGCAGCGCCGTACGCCTCCTGAACCTGGACACGGTGGAGACGGCACCCTCGGGCCCGGCGCCCTTCGACAGCCCGGCGGTGACCGGGACCTCGGTGCCGACGCCTGCTTCGGGTGCGGCACCGGCCTCTGCCTCGGCCTCTGCCGCCGTACCTGCCCCTGCTCCTGCCCCTGCGGAGCTCGACTCGTTCACCGGAGCCGGGGCCTTCGGGCCCGCGCCGGTGATGAATTCCGGGAGTCCGGCCGCAGCGACCGGGGTTGGCGGGGTTCCCTCGGGAGCACCGGCCGGTGTCGGGGCGGTCCCGGGGCCGGCGACCGGTGTGGACGGGGCGCCCGCCGGAGCGCCGACCGTCGTGCCCGCGCCGCGTGACGCGGTGCCACCCGGCCGGTTCTCCGTCAGCGTGGCGGCGGCCTCCGCGCCGGTCGAGGCCGGCCGTGGGCGCCGGCTGAGCTGCACGGTGGTGCTGGCCGTCGCCGGTGCGCTGGCCGCGGCGACCGTGGGCGTCGGCGTGCTGCTCCAGCCCTGGGCCCGGCAGGACGGGAGCGACAAGAGCGCGGGCAGCGGCCCGGACCGCTCCCCGGCGCCGACCGATGCCGCCACCGGCGCCCCCGTCACAGGCTCCGGGCCCGGCGCGATCCCGGCCCGCTACCTCGGCACCTGGGAAGGACAGGCCACCGGCCTCGGCGGCAATCTGCCCGAGGGCACCTTCCGGCTCACCGTCCATCAGGCCGCCGTGGGAGAGGAGTTGGGACGGCTCCGGCAGACCGACCAGATCGGCGGTGTGTGCACCGACGTCCTCACCCTGAAGAAGGTGACGAAGACCCAGGTCCTCGCGACCTCGACCGGCGCCAAGGACAACCCCGGCCACTGCGTACCCACCCCGCACCAGGTCGAGTTGACGCCGGTCGGCGACGACCTGAGGTTCACCTCGGACAGTTCCGCCGAGGGCAACCCGGTGGCACGCCTGTCGAAGGCCGGATGAGCACGGTGCGTGCGACGGGGGTCGGGGGGACCGGATGAGCACAGGGGCGCTGGCGGCCGTCGCCGCGCTGTGGGGCGCGCTGGTGGGCGGGCTGCTGCCCCGCGCCGCCTACCGCTTCGCCGTACCGTCCGGTGAGCCCTGGCGGGACCGCTGCCCGGACGGCCACCCGCTCCGCGGCTGGCTCGGCCGGATCGCGTGCGGCGCCTGCGGGGTGGCGGCCCGCCGTACGGACGTACCCCCCGCCGCCGCCCTCACCGCCTCCCTCGTCACCGCCCTGACCTGCGCCGCTCTCGCCGCCGCCACCGGCACCCGACCGGAGTTGGCGGTCTGGCTGCTGCTCGCGCCGGTCGGCGTGCTGCTGGCCGTGGTGGACTTCCGGGTGCAGCGGCTGCCCGACCCGCTGACCCTGCCCCTCGCCGCGGCCGCCCTCGCCCTGCTGGGCCTCGTCGCGCTGCTGCCCGAGCACGCCGGCCACTGGCTCACCGCGCTGTACGGAGCCCTCGCGCTCGGCGCCGGCTACTACGCGCTGTACCGCATCAACCCGGCCGGCATGGGCTTCGGCGATGTGAAGCTGGCCGTCGGCATGGGCGCCGTACTCGGCTGGTACGGCTGGTCCACCGTCCTGCTCGGCGCCTTCGCCGGCTTCCTGCTCGGCGCGCTGTACGGCGCGGCCCTCGTCGCCGTACGGCGGGCGGGCCGGAAGACCGCGATCCCGTTCGGTCCGTTCCTGCTGGCCGGGGCTCTCACCGGGCTGCTGATCGGCGCGTACGCGGCCTGACGTCCTCACGCTGAAAGCGCTGGCGTAGGCTGGTTCGGTCCGTCCACACCCCTTGACGAAAGGGACGCCCTGGTGACCGAGAAGGCCGACCTCCAGTCTGTCCTCGACCGTGCCGCTGCCGGTGGGCGGATCACCCCGGAAGAGGCGCTCGACCTCTACCGGGACGCCCCGCTGCACGCGCTGGGCGCCGCCGCCGACGCCGTACGCCGCCGCAAGTACGCCGGCATCGAGCACATCGCGACGTACATCATCGAGCGGAACATCAACTACACGAACGTGTGCGTCACGGCGTGCAAGTTCTGCGCCTTCTACGCGGCCCCCAAGGACACGGAGAAGGGCTGGACCCGCGACCTCGACGACATCCTGCGCCGCTGCGCGGAGACGGTCGAGCTGGGCGGCACCCAGATCATGTTCCAGGGCGGCCACCACCCGGACTACGGCGTCGAGTACTACGAGAAGCACTTCCGGGCCATCAAGGAGGCCTTCCCGCGGCTGGTGATCCACTCGCTGGGCGCGTCCGAGGTCGAGCACATGGCCCGTATCTCCGGTGTGTCCGTCGAGGAGGCCATCACCCGGATCCACGAGGCGGGCCTCGACTCCTTCGCCGGCGCCGGCGCCGAACTGCTCCCCGAACGCCCCCGCAAGGCCATCGCGCCCCTCAAGGAGTCCGGCGAGCGGTGGCTGGAGATCATGGAGACCGCGCACCGGCTGGGCGTGGAGTCCACCTCGACCATGCTGATGGGCACGGGTGAGACGAACGCCGAGCGCATCGAGCACCTGCGGATGATCCGGGACGTACAGGACCGTACGGGCGGCTTCCGCGCCTTCATCCCGTACACCTACCAGCCCGAGAACAACCACCTGAAGGGCCGCACCCAGGCCACCCTCTTCGAGTACCTGCGGATGATCGCGATCGCCCGCATCTTCCTCGACAACGTCCAGCACATCCAGGGCTCGTGGCTGACCACCGGCAAGGAGGTCGGCCAGCTGTCGCTGCACTACGGCGCGGACGACCTCGGCTCGATCATGCTGGAGGAGAACGTGGTCTCCTCGGCCGGCGCCAAGCACCGCTCCAACCGCCTGGAGATCATCGACCTGATCAGGAAGGCGGGGCGGGTGCCCGCCCAGCGCTCGACGACGTACGAGCACCTGGTCGTCCACGACGACCCGGCGAACGACCCCGTCGACGAGCGGGTGATGTCCCACATCTCCTCGACCGCGATCGAGGGCGGCACGGCCCACCCCGAACTGAAGCTGCTGGCGTCCAACTGAGCCGGCTGCGCCCGCCTTGCTGACGATCCACACCGACTCCAGGGGCCACGCCCTCGCCGTCGAGGGCGAGCTGATCGCGGGCGCCGGTCCCCTCGAGGAGCTCGTCGCCGCGTACCCGCCCGCGCGCGTGCGCTCCTGGCCCGGCATCCTCACGCCCGGGCTCGTCAACAAGCACGGCACCGAACTGCTGGAGGAGGCGTACCACCCGGACCCCCGGGAGGCCGACGAGCTGGGCACCGAACCGCTGACCGGCGACGCGCTCACCGCGCTCACGCTCGACGACGCCCGCTGGGGCGCGAGCGCCCGGCGCGGGGTGCAGCGCATGCTGGCACACGGGACGGTCGCGGCGGCCTGCGAACCGCTGCGCAACCGGGCGGTCGCCGACGCCGTACGGCGCACCGGACTGGTGCTCGCGGGGCGTGCCGCCCGCCCGGCCGGCGTCCCGTCCCTCGACCCGTTCGCCGCCGGGGTACCGGCGGTGTTCGCCCCTCCCCGCGACCCGGGCTCGGCCGCCCGCTTCGCCGTCTTCGACGTCCGCGACGAGGAGGAACTGACCGAACGCGGCGCGGGCACGTGCGTGGCGACGGTGCTGGCAGGCCGACTGGTGTTCAGACGCCGCTGACTCCTCTGCCGGCCCATCCCGCGAACGCCTCCCCGAACGCCCCCGAACTCTGGCTCACGCCACTGCAGTCGGTCGCCGCGTCGTCCGCACCGGACTCCCCGTCCGCACACCGCCGGTCCCGGAACGTGGACCACATGGACACCCAGGCGATCTCCTTCTCCTCCGCGAACTTCCGCACCCGGGCCGCGTCGGACAGCGTGAACGTCTCCCCGGCCACGTCGTTGACCCCGATCATCGAGGTGAGCGCCATCCCCCGCCACGCCCCCGCGTCCGAGAGCCCGAACACCTTCTTCAACTGGGCGTGCGCGGCCTTCGCGGAGGTGACGGCGTAGTCGCCCATGTCGCCGGTGTACGACTCGCCGTAGTTCATCGTCATCAGGTTCACCGTGGCGACCTGGACGTCATACGTGTTCGCGGACGCCAGCAGCGCGAGGCCGTCGGAGTCGAGGCCCGAGGGCATCACCGGCAGAGTGAAGGAGACCTTCAGATCCGGCCGTTGCTTCTGGAGCCGCGCTATCGCCTGTGAACGCCGGGCGACGGAGGCGGAGTCGGTCAGTTCGTCGCCCTCGATGTCGAAATCGGCCCGGCTGGAGCCGGCCGCGTCCAGCGCCCTGCCGTAGACGGCGGCCAGTTCCGCGACGCTGTCGCAGGTCGCGGCCAGCTCCTTGCCGGACGCCCCGCCGAAGGAGACACGGACGTCGGCGCCGTCCTGCTTCAGCCGCGATATCCGGGACGTCGCGGCCGGGTCGCCGATCGCCTCCGTGCCGTTCCACTTCGGGGTGCAGCCACTGCCGCCGGAGATGACGAAGGCGAGGTTGTACGTCGACGGCGAACCGGCGGAGTCGGTGCCCGATGCCTCGGTGGCGCTCACGTAGGGGGCGTAGGCGGGGGAGGAGCGGGCGTGGGCAGGGGAGGAGCGGGCGTCCTGGGTGGCACAGCTCGTGATTGCGAGTGCAATCACGCAGGTGACCCCGGCGATCGGTGTCGGTGAATTGCTCATCGTCTACGCACTCTCTCACACGGAAGAAGGTGACCCGGGGAAGCTAAGTGAAGTGACAGGTTTGGACAGGTACTCACCGATGGCTCACAAGAACAGCCGGGAAAAGCGCACATAAAGCCCGCCCAATGTCCGAGGAATGCAATCCGAACCCGCCATCGAAAGTCGCGCCGCACGGCGTGGTCGCCACCGCAAACATGGCAACGGGTCCACCGAGGGGCCCGTGTTCGTTGACGCCACCGGACGCCGTTCGAAGGTGCTGCGCCGCATCGGCCTGCTCGTCGGCGTCGTCTGCCACACCTACGCGGGCGTGCTCGCCGCCGCCTTCATGGGCTGGGGCACCTCCCTCAACCCGTCCTCCCTGCTGCCCTTCGGCACCGCCGGCGACGGCCGGGCCCCCGACGGCGTACGGCCGCAGGGTGGCATCGGCCGCCAGGCGGACGTGCCACAGGGCACCCCGTCCTCCTCCCTGTCGGGTGCCGCGATGGCCTACGGCGCCTGGTACGCCTTCTCCCACCAGGCCGACTTCGGCACCTACGACCTCGACGAGAACCCCCACGCCCAGGCCTTCTGGTCGGCAGGCTTCGTGACGCTGCTGATGTGGGCGAAGGCGTACTTCCGGATCGACTTCGCCCGGCTGACCCGGTTCCGGCGGCTGGACCGCGCGGTCACCGTCTTCAACGCGCGCGCGGTGACGATCTACCTCAGGCACGAGATCGCCCTGGTCCTGGCCGTCCCGCTGATCGACCGCTTCTGGGACGTGCCCGCCTTCGAGCGATACCTGCCGCTGGACAGCCAGTGGTTCATGTTCGGCATCGGCTGGCTCCTGATCGCCGTCTTCGTGCTGCTGTGCGGCTGGGTGGAGGATGTCGCGGCACGGAAGCAGCCCAGACTCCTGCCGTGAGAGCGGGCTGCAAGAATGGGCGGGTGACCCGCGCTTCCCTGAACAAGCAGCCGCACGAAGTCGCCTCGATGTTCGACGACGTGGCGGAACGGTACGACCTGACCAACGACGTGCTGTCGCTCGGCCAGGACCGGGTGTGGCGCAAGGAGGTGGCGAAGGCGGTCGACGCGCGCCCCGCGCAGAAGGTCCTCGACCTGGCCGCCGGTACGGCCACCTCCTCGCTGCCCTTCGCGCGCACGGGCGCGTACGTCGTCCCGTGCGACTTCTCGCTCGGGATGCTGCAGGTCGGCAAGAAGAAGCACACCTGGCTGCCGTTCACGGCCGGCGACGCGACGCGGCTGCCGTTCAAGGACGACACCTTCGACGCCGTGACGATCTCCTTCGGGCTGCGCAACGTCCAGGACACGGACGCGGCCCTGCGGGAGATGTACCGGGTGACCCGGCCCGGCGGACGGGTGGTGATCTGCGAGTTCTCGCACCCGACGTGGGCGCCCTTCCGGACCGTCTACACCGAGTACCTGATGCGGGCGCTGCCGCCGGTCGCGCGGGCGGTCTCCTCGAACCCGGACGCGTACGTCTACCTCGCCGAGTCCATCCGCGCCTGGCCCGACCAGCCCGCCCTCGCCGAACGGCTGCGCAAGGCGGGCTGGTCGAAGGTGGCCTGGCGCAACCTCACCGGCGGTGTGGTCGCGCTGCACCGCGGCTTCAAGGAGAGCTGAGGCCTTCTTCCGGGCCTAGCGGTTGATCGTCTCGAAGGCGTCCCCGGGCTCACCGAGCTCGCGTTGCAGTCCGCCCCTGGGCGGCCGCGGGATGCGCGGCTCGCGCACGCCTCCGCCGCCCTCTCCCTCACCGAAGTCGAACCACACGTACACCATGGAGTCCCGGGGCACCTCGGCGCCGGGCTGCGGGTACTGGCGTACGACGTAGTCGACGACCGCGAGGTGGAAGTCCGGGCGGTCCGGCGCGTTGAGGAACAGGCCCTGCGCCTGGGCCGTTTCGCGCGCGTCCACGGCCATCAGCCCGACCAGCCGTGGCACACGCACTTCGGGTGTTTTGGGTGTTATGCGCACAGATGTCACCCCCAGCGGTACTGGAAGGGTAACTCCCGTGCGCCCCGGCCGGAAGGAGCCGGTGTCTTTCTGTGACAGATGGCTACTCAGCGTGTTCGACGCCCAGTCGGAAGCACAGGGCGTCTTCGTCCAGGGTGGGATGCGGATAGGTCTCCGCCGGGCGCATGCCGAGCCGACGGGTCACCGCGATCGACCGCTCGTTGCCCGGCCGGACCATCGCCACCACCTCCTTGACCCCGGCCGCTCCCACTCGCCGGAGCGTCTCGCGCGCGGCCGCGGTGACATACCCCTTGCCCCAGTGCGCGCGGCCCAGCCGCCAGCCGATCTCCATCTCGCCGACCGGGCCCCAGTCCGGCTGCCAGGGCTGCGCCCCGGTGAAGCCGATGACTTCCCCGGATTCGTCCAGCATGGTCCACAGGCAGAAGCCGAGTTCGGCGTCGTGCCGCCGCTGCCGCGCGGTGAGCTCCTCGTAGACCGACAGCGCGGCCGGTCTGCCGCCGTAGAACTCCATGACCTCGGGGTCGTCGAAGACCCGGTGCCAGGCGATCGCGTCCTCATGGGTGGGAACGCGCAGCCGTACCGCGGGGAGAGGTCGGTTCACAGGGCAGCCCTTCAGCCGGGTGATCAATTCTGCTGAATAGACTGCCCATGTCCAGTGCCGGTCGGCACACAGATTTCGAACTTGGGGAGATCCCGCCGTGACCGTCGAGACCGAGCCCCTCTCCGAGAACACCGCCGATGTGATCGTCGTGGGCGCGGGGCCCGCCGGCTCCACGACCGCGTACCACCTCGCCAAGGCCGGCCTCGACGTCCTGCTCCTCGAGAAGACCGAGTTCCCGCGCGAGAAGGTGTGCGGCGACGGCCTCACCCCGCGCGCGGTCAAGCAGCTCGTCGCCATGGGCATCGACATCTCCGAGGAGGCCGGCTGGCTGCGCAACAAGGGCCTGCGCATCATCGGCGGCGGCTCCCGCCTCCAGCTGGACTGGCCGGAACTCGCCTCCTACCCGAACTACGGACTCGTCCGCAAGCGCGACGACTTCGACGAGCAGCTCGCCCGCAACGCCCAGAAGGCGGGGGCGCGGCTGTACGAGCGCTGCAACGTCTCCGGCCCGGTCATCGACGACCGCACCGGCCGTATCACCGGCGTCACCGCCAAGCTGGGCGAGGAGAAGCGCGAGGTCACCTTCCACGCGCCGTTGGTGGTCGCCGCCGACGGCAACTCCACCCGCCTGTCCCTCGCGATGGGCCTGCACCGCCGCGAGGACCGCCCGATGGGCGTCGCGGTCCGGACGTATTTCGAGAGCCCTCGCCACGACGACGACTACCTGGAGTCCTGGCTGGAGCTGTGGGACCGCCGCGGCACCCAGGACCGGCTGCTGCCCGGCTACGGCTGGATCTTCGGCATGGGCGACGGCACGTCGAACGTCGGCCTCGGCGTCCTGAACACCTCCGCCTCCTTCAAGGAGCTGGACTGGCGCGAGATCCTCAAGGCCTGGTGCGCCTCCATGCCCGAGGACTGGGGCTACACCCCCGAGAACATGACCGGCCCGATCCGCGGCGCCGCACTCCCCATGGCCTTCAACCGCCAGCCCCACTACACGCGCGGCCTGCTCCTCGTCGGTGATGCCGGCGGCCTGGTGAACCCCTTCAACGGCGAGGGCATCGCCTACGCCATGGAGTCCGGCCAGATCGCCGCCGACGTCATCGTCCAGGCCCACGCGCGGGCCACGCCCGCCCAGCGCGAGATCGCCCTGCAGCGCTACCCGCGCGTCCTCAAGGACACCTACGGCGGCTATTACACGCTCGGCCGCGCGTTCGTGAAGCTCATCGGCAACCCGAAGGTCATGCAGATCGCGGCCCAGCGTGGCCTCACCCACCCGATGCTGATGAAGTTCACCCTCAAGTTGCTGGCGAACCTCACCGACCCCACGGGCGGCGACGCCATGGACCGGATCATCAACGGCCTGAGCAAGGTGGCCCCGAAGGCGTGAGCCTCTACCGGGCCGGGCTCAGCTCCTCGGCACGGGCGGCCCGGCGGGCGAACACCTCGTCCCGCCGGTCCGCCATCTGCCGCAGCGCGTCCTTTTTCTCCCGCTTGGAGAGCCGATCCAGGTAGATGTACCCGTTGGTGTGGTCGGTCTCGTGGATGAGGCAGCGCGCGAAGTACCCCGTGCCCTCGATGACCATCGGGTTGCCGTCCTTGTCCTGCCCGCGCACGACGGCCCGGTCCGGCCGCGGTACGGCCATCACGGCACCCGGAACCGACAGACAGCCCTCGCCCTCGTCCAGCAATCGTCGCCCGCTCGTGGGCGTTTCGAGCACCGGATTGACGATGTGTCCGACATGCCGGACTCCGTTGTCATCGGGGCAGTCGTACACGAACAGCCGCAGATCGACCCCTACCTGATTCGCGGCAAGTCCCGCCCCTTCGGCGACATACAGGGTGAGGAACATGTCGTCGACGAGTGCGGCGAGGTCGGGTCCGAACTCCGTGACGTCCCGGCACGGCTTGTGCAGGACCTCCTCGCCGACCTCGGTGATCCGGCGCACCGTTCCGCGCCCGGCCTCGGGCGCGTGGCGGGGGTGGTAGTCGGCGGGCCTGCCCTGTACGAACACGCGTGGCATGACGCGGTCTCCTTCGCTCATGGACGGACCGCCGGACGGCGGCCCGAACAGAGCTTGTCAGGACGGGGCCTCTGGCGCCCCGGGAACGACGCAAGGGCCGCTGCCCCCGAGCGGCTGCGGCCCTACGCGCGTTGAGAGACGTGCGGTGCGCTCAGAGCACCCGCACGGCGCCGGTCGGCGGGTCGTACGACAGCGGCTTCTCGACGATGCCGGTGGACGGGTTCTGCGCGCCGACGAACATACCGTCGCCGACGTACACCGCCACGTGGTACGCGCTGCCCGCGCTGCCCCAGTAGAGGATGTCGCCCGGCTGCAGGTTGCTCAGCGAGACCTGCGTGCCGGCGGTCGACTGGTCCTGGGAGACGCGCGGCAGGCTGACGCCGATCTGCTTGAAGGCGGCCTGCACCAGGCCGGAGCAGTCGTAGGCGCTCGGGCCGGAGGCGCCCAGGACGTAGGACTTGCCGATCTGCGCCTTCACGAAGGAGATGACGGACGCGGCCGAACCGGTCGCCGTGCTCGTGGAGGTGCTGCCGGTGTCCGTGGCGGCGAGCGTCGTGCGTGCCGCGCTGCGCGAGGCACGATCGGCGGCGGCCCTGCGGGCGGCCTCCTCGGCCTTCTTCTTGGCCTCGGCGGCCTTCTGCTTGGCCTCCGCGAGGTCCGCCTTGGCCTGCTTCGCGGCGTTTGCGGCGGCCGCGTCGCGCTCGGCCTGGAGCTGGTAGTTCGCGGCGGCCTGCTGGGTGGCGTCCGCGGACTTTGCGGCCTGGGCGGCCAGGTCGGCCGTCAGGGTGGGCAGTTCGAGGGTCTGCGTCACCGGCTCGGCCGCGTTCGCCGAGCCGGACGCCCCGGCGACTGCCAGGGTGCTGAGGACGCCACCGGCAACTCCGGCCCGCATCGCGAGGGTCGACGCGCTGCGGCGGGGCTTCCGGTGGCTGCGTATGTGAGCGGTGTGGGACATGGGAACAACCGGTATCAGGGGCTCCTTCATATCTTCAAGAAACGTGTGCTGCGCCACAGTTGCTCAATCGAGACCTGGAATCCCGGGCGTGTCGTTCTTTATTGACGCCGTAACGGACATTGCGGACGCCCGTGATCAAGGGCTTGATCACGGCCTTTGATCATTTCGCCCGAATTGCCCCCCGCCTACCACTGGTTGCGGTCATTGGCCAAGCCCGGTTCTCAGAGGCCTCTCATCGATGTGGCGGAGGTCACGGAACGGTCACCGGAAACGCGGCGTCCCGTGCGCGAGGAGCTCGTGAACGCGTGCACGCGTCGGATCCGCGTCCACATCGCACCCCGCACCTCCCCCTGATGTGTGAACGCGCCCCTCTACCAGGCACCTGCGTCCAGTACCAATTTGCATGCAGCGGAACTCTCTTGATATTGAGACGCACCCTCCGGCCTGCGATGACAAGCGAGAATGTCACTTCTCGTGATCAACTGAACGCTTCGCGTATGAAGATCACTCATCATCCGACTTCATGATCCTTCATCAGGTGGTGGAGATCACAAAGCTCATGCAATACCCCGTGTCGCAGATCACAGAGTGGCGGGCATAAGATGCGTGGCAACTGGGCTTGTGACCTGCTTCACATGTTCTCGATCTTCGCCCGGGACCGGCGGGGCTCGTGAGGTCTGTGAGGCGGAAGTGAGCGCAGTGCACCAGTGCAACCGCCAGCAGTCAGCGCCGACTGAGAGGAGCGAGGAGCGGTGAACGCGTATGCGCCCATCCTCGTACTGGGAGCCCTCGGGGCAGGCTTTGCGATCTTCTCCGTGGTCATGGCCACGCTGATCGGTCCGAAGCGGTACAACCGCGCCAAGCTCGAGGCCTATGAGTGCGGTATCGAGCCGACCCCCACGCCGGCCGGCGGCGGGCGCTTCCCCATCAAGTACTACCTGACGGCGATGCTCTTCATCGTCTTCGACATCGAGATCGTCTTCCTCTATCCCTGGGCCGTCACCTTCGACGCCCTGGGGATTTTCGGGCTCGTGGAGATGCTGCTCTTCGTGCTCACCGTCTTCGTCGCATACGCGTACGTATGGCGGCGCGGCGGCCTGGAATGGGACTGAGGGGCCTTAGGACATGGGACTCGAAGAAAAGCTGCCGAGCGGCTTCCTGCTGACCACCGTCGAGCAGGCCGCGGGCTGGGTGCGCAAGGCGTCCGTCTTCCCGGCCACCTTCGGCCTCGCCTGCTGCGCCATCGAGATGATGACCACCGGCGCCGGCCGGTACGACTTGGCGCGCTTCGGCATGGAGGTCTTCCGCGGCTCACCGCGCCAGGCCGACCTGATGATCGTCGCCGGCCGGGTCAGCCAGAAGATGGCGCCGGTGCTCCGGCAGGTCTACGACCAGATGCCCAACCCGAAATGGGTGATCTCCATGGGTGTCTGCGCCTCGTCGGGCGGCATGTTCAACAACTACGCGATCGTCCAGGGCGTCGACCACATCGTCCCGGTCGACATCTACCTGCCGGGCTGCCCGCCCCGCCCCGAGATGCTGATGGACGCGATCCTCAAGCTCCACCAGAAGATCCAGTCCGCCAAGCTCGGCGTCAACGCCGAGGAGGCGGCCCGCGAGGCGGAGGAAGCGGCGCTCAAGGCCCTGCCCACGATCGAGATGAAGGGGCTGCTGCGGTGAGCGACGCGAACGGCAACGGCACGGGCGGCGTGAACGGGTCCGCGAACGGGGTGAACCCCGAGAAGGACCTCTCCGCCTCCAACCTCCCCGGCCAGCGCGGCCAGGGTGGCGAGGAGATCCGCGTCCAGCGCGGCATGTTCGGCGCCAACAACGGCGGCGACACCTCCGGCTACGGCGGCCTGGTCCGCTCGGTCCGACTTCCGGGACCGGCGAGTCGCCCCTACGGCGGCTGGTTCGACGAGGTCGCCGACGAGCTGGAGGGTGCCCTGGAGGAACAGGGACTCCTCCCGGACAACGCCATCGAGAAGACGGTCGTCGACCGCGGCGAGCTCACCTTCCACATCGAACGCGAGCACCTGCTCCGCGTCGCCCGCACCCTGCGCGACGACCCGGCCCTGCGCTTCGAACTGTGCACCGGAGTCAGCGGCGTCCACTACCCGCAGGACAAGGGTCGCGAGCTGCACGCCGTCTACCACCTGCGCTCGATCACCCACAACCGGCTGATCCGCGTCGAAGTCAGCGCCCCCGACGCCGACCCGCGCGTCCCGTCCCTCGTCTCCGTCTATCCGACGAACGACTGGCACGAGCGCGAGACCTACGACTTCTTCGGCATCGTCTTCGACGGTCACCCGGCCCTGACGCGGATCATGATGCCGGACGACTGGCAGGGCCACCCGCAGCGCAAGGACTACCCCCTCGGCGGCATCCCCGTCGAGTACAAGGGCGCCCAGATCCCGGCTCCGGACCAGCGGAGGTCGTACTCGTGAGCACTTCCCAGGCTTCCCCTCGCGAGACCACCGAGGGCACCGTATACACCGTCACCGGTGGCGACTGGGACGAGGTCGTCCAGTCCGCGACCCGCGCCGACGACGAACGCATCGTCGTCAACATGGGTCCCCAGCACCCCTCCACCCACGGAGTGCTCCGCCTGATCCTGGAGATCGAGGGCGAGACGGTCACCGAGGCCCGCTGCGGCATCGGCTATCTGCACACCGGCATCGAGAAGAACCTCGAGTACCGCACGTGGACGCAGGGCACCACCTTCGTCACGCGCATGGACTACCTGACGTCCTTCTTCAACGAGACCGCCTACTGCCTCGCCGTCGAGAAACTCCTCGGCATCGAGGACGACATCACCGAGCGCGCCAAGATCATCCGGGTGCTCCTGATGGAGCTGAACCGGATGTCCTCCCACCTGGTGTGCATCGCCACCGGCGGTATGGAGCTCGGCGCCACCACGATCATGATCTACGGCTTCCGTGATCGTGAAATGATTCTCGACCTCTACGAGCTCATCACGGGCCTTCGGATGAACCACGCGTACATCCGCCCCGGCGGACTCGCCCAGGACCTGCCCCCGGGCGCGGTGGACCAGATCCGCGAGTTCGTGAAGAAGATGAAGAAGAACCTCCCGGAGTACGACAAGCTCGCCACCGGGAACCCCATCTTCAAGGCCCGCATGCAGGACATTGGCTACCTCGACCTGGCCGGCTGCATGGCCCTCGGCGCCACCGGTCCGATCCTGCGCTCCACCGGCCTGCCGCACGACCTGCGCAAGGCACAGCCCTACTGCGACTACGAGACGTACGACTTCGAGATTCCGACCGCCGACAGCTGCGACGCCTACGGCCGCTTCCTGGTCCGCCTGGAGGAGATGCGCCAGTCGCTCAGGATCGTCGAGCAGTGCCTGGACCGGCTGCAGCCCGGCCCGGTCATGGTCGCCGACAAGAAGATCGCCTGGCCCGCCCAGCTCGCCCTCGGACCGGACGGACTCGGCAACTCCCTCGACCACATCAAGAAGATCATGGGCACCTCCATGGAGGCCCTGATCCACCACTTCAAGCTCGTCACCGAGGGCTTCCGCGTCCCGCCGGGACAGGCGTACGCGGCTGTCGAGTCCCCGAAGGGCGAACTCGGCGTGCACGCCGTCTCCGACGGCGGCACCCGCCCCTACCGGGTCCACTTCCGCGATCCGTCCTTCACCAACCTGCAGGCCATGGCGGCGATGTGCGAAGGCGGCCAGGTCGCCGACGTCATCGTCGCCGTCGCGTCCATCGACCCCGTGATGGGAGGCGTCGACCGGTGACCACCTCTTCTTCGGAGCGGGGCGTCAGCCTGGGCATGCCCGAACTGCCCGCGCCCGCCTACCCGGACGACGTCCGGGCCCGGCTGGAGGCGGACGCGCGCGAGATCATCGCGCGCTACCCGGACTCCCGGTCCGCCCTGCTCCCCCTGCTCCACCTCGTGCAGTCGGAGGAGGGCCATGTCACGCGCACCGGCATGCAGTTCTGCGCGGACATGCTGAACCTGACCACGGCCGAGGTCACCGCCGTCGCCACCTTCTACACCATGTACCGGCGCAAGCCCTCCGGTGACTACCAGGTGGGCGTCTGCACCAACACGCTGTGCGCGGTGATGGGCGGGGACGCGATCTTCGAGACCCTCCAGGAGCACCTGGGCGTCGGCAACGGCGAGACCACCGACGACGGCAAGGTCACCCTGGAGCACATTGAGTGCAACGCGGCCTGCGACTTCGCGCCGGTCGTGATGGTCAACTGGGAGTTCTTCGACAACCAGACGCCGGGCAGCGCCAAGCGCCTGGTCGACGATCTGCGCGCGGGACGGCCCGTACAGCCCACGCGCGGGGCGCGGCTGTGCACGTTCAAGGAGACCGCGCGGATCCTCGCCGGCTTCCCCGACGAGCGGCCCGGGGCCGTCGAGGAGGGCGGCGGTGCGGGACCCGCGTCGCTTGTGGGCCTTCGCCTGGCAAGGGGAGAGGCCGCACCCGCGCGCGTGGTCCATCCGCGCGGAGGTCCGCATGGGGAACCGCAGGACAGGGTGCACGAGCCGTCACCGGCCGAACACCTCAGTTCCCATGACGCGCCGCTGGACACATCGGCCTCCGACTCCGCGCACCCGGCAGGGCCTACCGCCGAGGAGGGGGAGTGATGACCGTGGTACCCGAGGTCAAGGACACGAGCCCCGAGAAGCTGCTCGCACCCGTGCTGTCGGCCTTCTGGGACGAGGACCGGTCCTGGACTCTGGACGTCTACCGGAGGCACGAGGGGTACGAGGGGCTCCGCAAGGCGCTCGCAATGTCACCGGACGACCTGATCGCGTACGTCAAGGACTCCGGTCTGCGCGGACGCGGCGGCGCGGGGTTCCCGACCGGAATGAAGTGGCAGTTCATTCCGCAGGGTGATGGAAAACCGCACTATCTAGTTGTCAACGCCGACGAATCGGAGCCCGGGACCTGCAAGGACATCCCGCTCCTCTTCGCGAACCCGCATAGCCTCATCGAGGGCATTGTGATCGCGTGTTATGCCATCAGGTCGTCGCATGCCTTCATCTATCTGCGTGGTGAAGTCGTCCCCGTTCTGCGGCGGTTGCACGAGGCCGTGCGCGAGGCCTACGCGGCGGGCTACCTCGGCGAGAACATCCTGGGCAGCGGGCTGGACCTGAAGCTCACCGTGCACGCGGGCGCCGGCGCGTACATCTGCGGTGAGGAGACCGCACTGCTCGACTCGCTCGAAGGCCGCCGTGGTCAACCGCGGCTCCGTCCCCCCTTCCCTGCGGTGGAAGGCCTCTACGCCTGTCCGACTGTTGTGAACAACGTCGAGTCGATCGCGTCGGTTCCCGCGATCCTGAAAAACGGCAAAGACTGGTTCAGGTCGATGGGCAGCGAGAAGTCTCCGGGCTTCACGCTCTACTCGCTCAGCGGCCATGTCGCGAGCCCCGGCCAGTACGAGGCCCCGCTCGGCATCACGCTGCGCCAGCTCCTCGACATGAGCGGCGGCATGCGGGCGGGCCATCGCCTGAAGTTCTGGACGCCGGGCGGCTCGTCGACGCCGATGTTCACCGACGAGCACCTCGACGTCCCCCTCGACTACGAGGGCGTCGGCGCCGCGGGCTCGATGCTGGGCACCAAGGCGCTGCAGTGCTTCGACGAGACGACCTGCGTGGTGCGGGCGGTGACCCGCTGGACCGAGTTCTACGCCCACGAGTCCTGCGGCAAGTGCACGCCCTGCCGCGAAGGGACGTACTGGCTGGTGCAGTTGCTGCGGGACATCGAGGCCGGCAAGGGCGTCATGGCCGACCTCGACAAACTCAACGACATCGCCGACAACATCAACGGCAAGTCCTTCTGCGCCCTCGGTGATGGCGCCGCGTCCCCGATCTTCTCCTCGCTGAAGTACTTCCGCGAGGAGTACGAGCAGCACATCACGGGCCGGGGCTGCCCCTTCGACCCGGCCAAGTCGACGGCCTGGGCGGACCGCCCGGAGGTGAACGCATGACCGTACAGCAGGCCAGTAGCGGCTCCGCCGCGGGCCGGCGCCCCACGGGTGGGGGACAGGCGGCGGTCCCGCCGCAAGACCTCGTCACGCTGACGATCGACGGCATCGAGATCAGCGTGCCCAAGGGCACCCTGGTCATCCGGGCCGCCGAGCAGCTCGGCATCGAGATCCCCCGGTTCTGCGACCACCCCCTGCTCGACCCCGCCGGCGCCTGCCGTCAGTGCATCGTCGAGGTCGAGGGCCAGCGCAAGCCGATGGCGTCCTGCACCATCACCTGCACCGACGGCATGGTGGTGAGGACCCAGCTGACCTCGCCGGTCGCCGAGAAGGCCCAGCACGGTGTGATGGAGCTGCTGCTCATCAACCATCCGCTGGACTGCCCGGTCTGCGACAAGGGCGGCGAGTGCCCGCTGCAGAACCAGGCCATGTCGCACGGCAACGCCGAGTCCCGCTTCGAAGGCAAGAAGCGCACCTACGAAAAGCCCGTACCGATCTCCACGCAGGTGCTGCTCGACCGCGAGCGGTGCGTACTGTGCGCCCGCTGTACCCGCTTCTCCAACCAGATCGCGGGCGACCCGATGATCGAGCTGATCGAGCGGGGCGCGCTGCAGCAGGTCGGCACCGGCGAGGGCGACCCCTTCGAGTCGTACTTCTCCGGCAACACCATCCAGATCTGCCCGGTCGGCGCGCTCACCTCGGCGGCCTACCGTTTCCGCTCCCGCCCCTTCGACCTCGTCTCCTCGCCGTCGGTGTGCGAGCACTGCTCCGGCGGCTGCGCCATCCGCACCGACCACCGGCGCGGCAAGGTCATGCGGCGGCTCGCCGAGAACGACCCCGAGGTCAACGAGGAGTGGGTCTGCGACAAGGGACGCTTCGCGTTCCGGTACGCGCAGATGAAGGACCGCCTGGACACCCCGCTCGTCCGTAACGCCGACGGTGTCCTGGAACCCGCGTCATGGCCGGAGGCCCTGGAGGCGGCCGCGCGGGGCCTGACCGCCGCACGCTCCCGGGCCGGCGTTCTCATCGGCGGCCGGCTGACCGTCGAGGACGCCTACGCGTACAGCAAGTTCGCGCGCGTCGCTCTCGACACGAACGACATCGACTTCCGCACGCGCGTGCACAGCGGCGAGGAGGCCGACTTCCTGGCCGCCCGGGTGGCAGGCCGCGGCCGTGACCTCGACGGTACGGGCGTCACGTACACCTCCCTGGAGCAGGCGCCCGCGGTCCTGCTGGCCGGCTTCGAGTCGGAGGAGGAGGCGCCCGGCGTCTTCCTGCGGCTGCGCAAGGCCTGGCGGAGGCGCAAGCAGAAGGTGTTCGCGCTGGCCACACACGCCACCCGGGGCCTTGAGAAGACGGGCGGCACTCTGCTGCCGGCCGCGCCCGGCACCGAGACCGAGTGGCTGGACGCCCTCGCGAGCGGCGTCGGCCTGGAGGAGCCCGGCACCCGCGCCGCCGAGGCCCTGCGCACCGAGGGCGCGGTCATCGTCGTCGGTGAGCGGCTCGCCTCGGTCGTCGGCGGCCTGACCGCCGCCGTACGCGCCGCCGTCGCGACCGGCGCCCAGCTCGTGTGGATCCCGCGCCGGGCCGGTGAGCGCGGCGCCGTCGAGGCGGGCGCGCTGCCGTCGCTGCTGCCGGGCGGCCGCCCCGCGACCGACCCACGCGCGCGTGAGGAGGTCGCCGCCGTCTGGGGGCTCGCCGAACTCCCGCTGCGCTACGGCCGCGACACCCACCACATCGTCGAGGCCGCCGCCACCGGCGAACTATCGGCGCTCGTCGTCGCCGGAGTGGAGGTCGCCGACCTGCCCGACCCGGCACGCGCGCGTGAGGCGCTCGACAGCGTCGGCTTCCTGGTGTCGCTGGAGCTGCGGCCCAGCGAGGTCACCGAGCACGCCGACGTCGTGCTGCCGGTCGCCGCGGTCGCCGAGAAGGCGGGCACCTTCCTCAACTGGGAAGGCAGGGTGCGTTTCTTCGACGCCGCCCTCAAGCCCGATCAGATGACCCGCCGCCTGGCACCGACCGACGCGCGCGTGCTGCAGATGCTGGCCGACGCCATGGACGTCCACCTGGGTCTGCCGGATCTGCGCACCACACGCGCGGAGATCGACCGGCTCGGCCCCTGGGACGGCCCGCGCGCCTCGGACCCACAGGAGTCCGCGGGCGCGCTGCCCCGCCCGGCCGCCGGCGAGGCCGTACTCGCCGGGCACCGGCTGCTGCTCGACCAGGGCGTCCTCCAGGAGGGCGACGAGGCGCTCGCCGGAACCCGGCATGCCGCCCACGCGCGCGTGTCGGCGGCGACGGCGGCCGAGGCGGACGTCAAGGAAGGCGACGTCCTCGCGGTCACCGGCCCCTGCGGCACCGTCGAACTGCCGCTGCGGATCACCGAGATGCCCGACCGGGTGGTCTGGCTTCCGCTGAACTCCGTCGGCACGGGCGTCGCCTCCGACACCGGGGCACGGCCCGGCTCACTCGTCCGCATCGGCCCGGCGGTATCCGCCGAACCGGCCCCCAAGGAGGTGGAGGCATGAGCCCGTACCTCGCAGCTGAAGACCTCTCGATGTTCGGCCGCGACCCGTGGTGGCTGGTCGTCATCAAGGCCGTGTTCTGCTTCGCCTTCCTGATGGTGACCGTACTGTTCTCCATCGTCTGGGAGCGCAAGGTCGTCGCCTGGATGCAGCTGCGCATCGGCCCGAACCGGCACGGCCCCTGGGGCATGCTCCAGTCGCTCGCCGACGGTGTGAAGCTGATGCTCAAGGAAGACATCATCGTCAAGCGCGCCGACAAGGTGGTCTACGTCCTGGCGCCGATCGTCGCGGCCATCCCGGCTTTCATGGCGATCGCGGTGATCCCCTTCGGCCCCGCCGACAACGAGATCTCGATCTTCGGCACGCGCACCACCATGCAGCTCACCGACCTGCCGATCGCGATGCTCTACATCCTCGCGGTCGCCTCCGTCGGCATCTACGGCATCGTGCTGGCGGGTTGGAGTTCCGGATCCACTTATCCGCTCCTGGGCGGCCTGCGCTCCTGCGCGCAGATGATCTCCTACGAGATCGCCATGGGTGCCGCGTTCGCCTCCGTGTTCCTGTACTCGGGGTCGATGTCGACGTCCACGATCGTGGCCCAGCAGCACGACCGCTGGTACATCCTGCTGCTACCGGTCTCGTTCATCCTCTACATCGTCACGATGGTCGGCGAGACCAACCGCGCCCCCTTCGACATGCCGGAGTCCGAGGGCGACCTGGTCGGCGGTTTCAACACCGAGTACTCGTCCATCAAGTTCGCGATGTTCATGCTCGCCGAATACGTGAACATGGTGACGGTCTCGGCCGTGTCGACCACGCTGTTCCTCGGCGGCTGGCGCGCCCCCTGGCCGATCAGCTCGTTCTGGCAGGGCGCGAACCACGGCTGGTGGCCGCTGCTCTGGTTCGTGATCAAGGTCCAGCTGCTGCTGTTCTTCTTCATCTGGCTGCGCGGCACGCTCCCTCGCGTCCGCTACGACCAGCTGATGAAGCTCGGCTGGAAGGTCCTCATCCCCGTCTCCGTGACCTGGCTGATGCTGGTGGCGACCGTACGGGCCCTGCGCAACGAGCACTACGACTTCGCCGACATCGCCCTCTACGTGGGTGGCGGAGTCCTCGCCCTGCTGCTCATCTCCTTCGTCGCCGACATGTTCCGGGAGAAGGCGAGGGCTGCCGAGCAGCCCGCCACGGAGCAGGCCGGATTCGACGCGCTGGCGGGCGGTTTCCCCGTACCGCCGCTGCCCGGACAGGAGTTGCCGCCGGTGCCGAGGCGCCGCCCGCGCCACGAGCGGGAGCTGATTGTCAGTGGTGGGTCGGACACTGTCAGTGACGGATCTTCGGATGGAAAGGAGGCGTCCGATGGCTGAGGAGCCCAAGGAGACCAAGCCCGGTTTCCTGAACCCTGTGGCCGGCTTCGGCGTGACCTTCAAGGCCATGTTCAAGAAGCGGCTGACCGAGCAGTACCCGGAGCAGAAGAAGACCACGGCTCCGCGGTTCCACGGACGGCACCAGCTCAACCGCCATCCGGACGGCCTGGAGAAGTGCGTCGGCTGCGAGCTGTGCGCCTGGGCCTGCCCCGCCGACGCCATCTATGTGGAGGGTGCCGACAACACCGACGAGGAACGCTACTCGCCGGGCGAGCGGTACGGCCGCGTCTACCAGATCAACTACGCCCGCTGCATCCTGTGCGGCCTGTGCATCGAGGCGTGCCCCACGCGCGCGCTGACGATGACCAACGAGTTCGAACTGGCGGACTCCAGCCGCGCCAACCTCATCTACACCAAGGAACAGCTCCTCGCCGGCCTTGAGGAGGGCATGGTCGACACGCCGCACGCGATCTTCCCGGGGACCGACGAACAGGACTACTACCGGGGCCTGGTGACGCAGGCCGCGCCGGGCACGGTCCGCCAGGCCGCCGTCTCCAAGGGCGAGCGGCCGGAAGACCAGGAGGTGGACGCATGAGCCAGCAGCTCGCCGCCTACACCACCTCCACCGGTGAGGCCTTCCAGTTCTGGGTCCTCGGCACCGTCGCGGTGATCGGCGCCCTGTGCACCGTCTTCATGAAGAAGGCCGTGCACAGCGCACTCAGCCTCGCCGGAACCATGATCGTCCTGGCGGTGTTCTACCTCGCCAACGGCGCCTACTTCCTGGGCATCGTGCAGATCGTCGTCTACACCGGCGCGATCATGATGCTGTTCCTGTTCGTGGTGATGCTCGTCGGTGTCACGGCCGCGGACTCGCTGAAGGAGACCATCAAGGGCCAGCGCTGGCTGGCCCTTCTGTGCGGGGCCGGCTTCGGCATCCTGCTGCTCGCCGGCATCGGGAACGCCTCCCTGAAGGATTTCGCCGGCACCGGCCAGGCGAACGCGAACGGCAATGTGGAGGGCCTCGCCTCCCTCATCTTCACCAAGTACGTCTTCGCCTTCGAAATCACCGGCGCCCTGCTCATCACCGCCGCCGTCGGCGCCATGGTGCTCACCCACCGCGAGCGCACCGAGCGCGCCAAGACCCAGCGCGAACTGTCCGAACAGCGCGTCCGCGAGGGCACGTACGTCCCGCCGCTGCCCGCCCCTGGTGTCTACGCCCGGCACAACGCCGTCGACATCGCGGGCCTGCTCCCCGACGGCACCCCGTCCGAGCTGACCGTCAGCAAGACGCTGCGCGAGCGCGGACAGATCCGTGACGTGTCGGCGGAGGCACTCAACGACCTGCGGGCGCTGGAGCAGCGCGCGCAGGAACGCCTGGAGCGCACGGCGATCGAACCGGCGACGTTCAAGCGGCCCGAGGAGGCGTCGAAGTGAACCCGGTCAATTACCTGTACCTCGCCGCCCTGTTGTTCACGATCGGCGCCACCGGCGTACTGATCCGGCGCAACGCCATCGTGGTCTTCATGTGCATCGAGCTGATGCTGAACGCCTGCAACCTCGCGTTCGTCACCTTCTCCCGGATGCACGGCAACCTCGACGGCCAGATCATCGCCTTCTTCACGATGGTCGTCGCCGCCGCGGAGGTCGTGGTGGGCCTCGCGATCATCGTGTCGCTGTTCCGCACCCGCCACTCGGCCTCGGTCGACGACGCCAGCCTGATGAAGCTGTAAGGGGTCGGAAGAATCGTGGAGAACCTGATCGCGCTGCTCATCGCGGCGCCCCTGCTCGGAGCGGCCGTCCTCCTGGTCGGCGGCCGGCGGCTGGACGCCGTCGGCCACTGGATCGGCACGCTGCTCTCGTCCGTCTCCTTCGTCATCGGTGTCGTCCTCTTCGCCGACCTGCTCGGCAAGAGCGCCGACCACCGTACGCTGACCCAGCACCTGTGGACATGGATCTCGGTCGGCAGCTTCCACGCGGACGTCACCTTCCGCCTGGACCAGCTGTCGATGACGTTCGTCCTGCTCATCACGGGCGTCGGCTCGCTGATCCACCTGTACTCGGTCGGGTACATGGAGCACGACGAGCGCCGCCGCCGCTTCTTCGGCTACCTGAACCTGTTCCTCGCGGCGATGCTGCTGCTCGTCCTCGCCGACAACTACCTGCTGCTGTACGTCGGCTGGGAAGGCGTCGGCCTCGCCTCGTACCTGCTGATCGGCTTCTGGCAGCACAAGCCGAGCGCCGCGACGGCCGCGAAGAAGGCCTTCCTGGTCAACCGCGTCGGCGACATGGGCCTGTCGATCGCGATCATGCTGATGTTCAGCACGTTCGGCACCTTCGCCTTCGGCCCGGTCCTCAGCCACACCGGCGGCACCTCCGAGGGCAAGCTCACCGCGATCGGCCTGATGCTGCTGCTCGCCGCCTGCGGCAAGTCGGCCCAGGTGCCGCTGCAGTCCTGGCTCGGCGACGCCATGGAGGGCCCGACGCCGGTCTCGGCCCTGATCCACGCTGCGACGATGGTGACCGCGGGCGTGTACCTCATCGTCCGTTCCGCCGCCATCTTCAACGCGGCGCCCGACGCCCAGCTCGCCGTCACCGTGGTCGGCGCGGTCACGCTCCTCTTCGGTGCGATCGTCGGTTGCGCGAAGGACGACATCAAGAAGGCGCTGGCCGGCTCCACCATGTCGCAGATCGGCTACATGGTGCTGGCGGCGGGCCTCGGCCCCATCGGCTATGTCTTCGCGATCATGCACCTGGTGACGCACGGCTTCTTCAAGGCCGGGCTGTTCCTCGGCGCGGGTTCCGTCATGCACGGCATGAACGACGAGGTCGACATGCGCAAGTACGGCGGCCTGCGCAAGTACATGCCGGTCACCTTCATCACCTTCGGCCTCGGCTACCTCGCCATCATCGGTTTCCCGGGCCTGTCCGGATTCTTCTCCAAGGACAAGATCATCGAGGCGGCCTTCGCCAAGGGCGGCACCGAGGGCTGGATCCTCGGCGGCGCGGCCCTGCTGGGCGCGGCCATCACCGCCTTCTACATGACGCGCGTGATGCTGATGACGTTCTTCGGAGAAGAACGCTGGCGGCACGCCCCGACCCCGTCCCCGGCCGAACCGAGCGTGGAGCCCGCCGCCGAGACACGCGGCGAGCACGCCGAGCCGCACCCCCACGAGTCGCCCAAGGTCATGACGATCCCCATGATCGTGCTGGCCGTGGGATCGGTGGCCGGCGGCTTCTTCTTCAACCTCGGCGACCGCTTCCTGCACTGGCTGGAGCCGGTCACCGGGCACAGCGAGGGCCACTCCCCGGTCAGCGCGGCGACGGTCACCGGCGCCACCATGGTCTGCCTGGTCGTCGGTGTCGGCATCGCCTGGGCCCAGTACGGCCGCAAGCCCGTCCCGGCCGTCGCCCCGCGCGGCTCGCTGCTCACCCGCGCGGCCCGCCGTGACCTGCTCCAGGACGACTTCAACCATGTTGTCCTGGTGCGCGGCGGCGAGCACCTGACGCGCTCCCTGGTCTACGTCGACCACACCCTGGTCGACGGCGTCGTCAACGGCACGGCGGCCGGCTTCGGCGGCCTGTCCGGACGGCTCCGCCGGATCCAGAACGGCTTCGCCCGCTCCTACGCGGTCTCGATGTTCGGCGGTGCGGCACTCCTGGTCGCCGCGACCCTGCTGATGAGGGCGGTCTGATACCGATGTCCTTTCCTCTGCTGACAGCGACGGCGGCACTCCCGGCGGTGGGGGCCGTCGCCACGGCCGCCGTACCGGCCGCGCGGCGCACCGCCGCGAAGTGGCTGGCGCTGCTCGTCTCGCTCGCCACACTCGCCCTGGCCGTCATCGTCCTGGTCCGTTTCGACCCGGGCGGCGCCCGCTACCAGCTCACCGAGTCGCACGCCTGGATCAAGAACTTCGGGGTGCGGTACGAGCTGGGCGTCGACGGCATCGCGGTGGCGCTGATCGCGCTGACCGCCGTACTGATCCCGTTCATCGTCCTCGCCGGCTGGCACGACGCGGACCCGCTGGAGACGGGCAGCCGCCGCTGGCGCCCCACCCAGGGCTTCTTCGCGCTGATCCTGGCCGTCGAGGCGATGGTGCTCATCTCGTTCGAGTCCACCGACGTCTTCCTGTTCTACATCTTCTTCGAAGCCATGCTCATCCCGATGTACTTCCTCATCGGCGGCTTCGGAGACCGTGCCCACGCGCAGGGCGAGAAGGCGGCCTCGACGCAACGGTCGTACGCGGCCGTGAAGTTCCTCCTCTACAACCTGGTCGGCGGCCTGATCATGCTGGCCGCGGTGATCGGCCTCTATGTGGTGGCCGGAAACTTCAGCCTCCAGGAGATCGCGCAGGCCCGCGCGAACGGCTCGATGCACATGGCGACGAGCACCGAACGCTGGCTGTTCCTGGGCTTCTTCTTCGCGTTCGCGGTGAAGGCGCCGCTGTGGCCGCTGCACACCTGGCTGCCCAATGCCATGCAGGAGTCCACTGCCCCGGTCGCCGTCCTCATCACCGCGGTGGTCGACAAGGTCGGCACCTTCGCGATGCTCCGCTTCTGCCTCCAGCTGTTCCCCCAGGCCAGCAAGTGGGCGACACCCGTCATCCTCGTCCTGGCCCTGATCAGCATCGTCTACGGCGCACTGCTCGCCGTCGGCCAGCGGGACATCAAGCGACTGGTCGCCTACGCGTCGATCTCGCACTTCGGCTTCATCATCATGGGCATCTTCGCGATGACCAGCCAGGGTCAGTCCGGCGCGACGCTCTACATGGTCAACCACGGCATCTCCACGGCCGCGCTGATGCTGGTCGCCGGCTTCCTGATCTCCCGGCGCGGCTCGCGGCTCATCGCCGACTACGGAGGCGTGCAGAAGGTCGCCCCGGTGCTCGCCGGCACCTTCCTGATCGGCGGCCTCGCCACCCTCTCGCTGCCCGGACTCGCGCCGTTCGTGAGCGAGTTCCTGGTCCTGGTCGGCACGTTCACGCGCTACCCGGTGATCGGCATCATCGCCACCTTCGGCATCGTCCTCGCCGCGCTCTACACCCTCGTCCTGTACCAGCGGACGATGACGGGCCCGGTGAAGCCCGAGGTATCGGCGATGCCCGACCTACGCGCGCGTGAACTCGTCGTCGTCGCCCCGCTGATCGTGCTGCTGATCTTCCTGGGCGTCTACCCGAAGCCCGTCACGGACATCGTCAACCCAGCGGTCAAGCAGACCATGTCCGACGTACACAAGACCGACCCCAAGCCCTCGGTGGAGGCGGCCAAGTGAGCGCAACAGTCGTCCACAGCCTGTGGACAACCGCGGCCGACCCGATCGCGAAGATCCCGGCACCGAAGATCGAATACGGACAATTGTCGCCGACACTGATCGTCGTCGGTGCGGCGCTGGTCGGGGTGCTGATCGAGGCGTTCATCCCGCGCAAGTCCCGCTACTACGCCCAGGTGTTCGTGTCCGTCGTCGCGCTGTGCGCCGCGTTCGCCGCGGTGGTCGCGCTGGCAGCCGACGGCTACGGCACCACCAAGGCGCACATCGCGGCCATGGGGGCGATCGCGGTCGACGGCCCGTCCCTGTTCCTGCAGGGCACGATCCTGCTGGCCGGCCTCGTGGGCCTGTTCACGTTCGCCGAGCGGCGACTGGACCCGGCCGCGCACGGCAACCGCGTCGACTCCTTCGCCGCGCAGGCCGCCTCCGTGCCGGGCAGCGACAGTGAGAAAGCGGCGGTGAAGGCGGGATTCACCACCACGGAGGCCTTCCCGCTCCTCCTCTTCGCGATCGCCGGCATGCTGGTGTTCCCCTCGGCCAACGACCTGCTGACCCTGTTCGTGGCCCTGGAGGTCTTCTCCCTGCCGCTGTACCTGCTGTGCGCGCTGGCCCGCCGCAAGCGGCTGATGTCGCAGGAAGCCGCCGTCAAGTACTTCCTGCTCGGCGCGTTCGCCTCCGCGTTCACGCTGTTCGGCATCGCCCTGCTGTACGGCTACGCGGGCTCGGTGTCGTACGCGCGCATCGCCCAGGTCGTCGACGGCACGGTCACCAACGTCGACCCGGCGCTCGCCAACACCATGGGCAACGACGCACTGCTGCTGCTCGGCAGCGCCCTGATCGTGATGGGCCTGCTGTTCAAGGTGGGCGCGGTGCCGTTCCACATGTGGACGCCGGACGTCTACCAGGGCGCGCCGACCCCGGTGACCGGCTTCATGGCCGCGGCGACGAAGGTGGCCGCGTTCGGCGCGCTGTTGCGTCTGCTGTACGTCGTCCTGCCCGGCATGCGCTGGGACTGGCGGCCGGTCATGTGGGCGGTGGCGATCATCACCATGCTCGGCGGCGCGATCATCGCGATCACGCAGACCGACATCAAGCGGCTCCTGGCGTACTCGTCCATCGCGCACGCCGGATTCATCCTCGCGGGCGTCATCGCCACGTCGAAGGACGGCGTCTCGTCCGTCCTCTTCTACCTGGCCGGCTACTCGTTCGTGACGATCGGCGCGTTCGCGGTGGTCACGCTGGTGCGCGACGCGGGCGGCGAGGCGACCCACCTGTCCAAGTGGGCGGGTCTCGGCCGCCGCTCCCCGCTGGTGGCGGCGGTCTTCGCCGTGTTTCTGCTGGCCTTCGCCGGTATCCCGCTGACCTCCGGCTTCGCCGGGAAGTTCGCCGTGTTCAAGGCGGCGGCGGACGGCGGCGCGGCCCCGCTGGTCGTGGTCGGTGTGATCTCCTCCGCGATCGCCGCGTTCTTCTACATCCGCGTGATCGTCCTGATGTTCTTCAGCGAGCCGAAGCCGGAGGGCCCGACCGTGGCCGTCCCGTCCCCGCTGACCATGGCGGCCATCGCCATCGGCGTCGCGGTGACGCTGGTCCTCGGCGTGGCGCCGCAGTACTTCCTGGACCTGGCCAGCCAGGCCGGGGTGTTCGTGCGCTGACCCCAGGTCCACAGCGGCCCGGCACCTCACGGGGTGCCGGGCCGCCGTGCTGTCGGCGACAAAGAAGGGCGCTTGTCGCTTCACGTCAGCGTCCGATTACACGGAAGTACGGACCGAGCCTGTGGATAACTCCGAGGCTGTCGGTCCCGCCCCCTATCGTGGAGGCAGTGGTCGAGGACGACACACGGGGGACCGACGGGGGACAGGACGATGCGTGCGACGGGCGGGATCAGCGAGATGCCACAGGTGACCGAGGGGCCGGGCGCGGCCGACAGCGAGGCGCTGGCCACGCTGCACCGGGTCTTCGGGTACGAGACCTTCCGGGGCGAGCAGGCAGCGATCATCGAGCATGTGGTGGCGGGCGGCGACGCCGTCGTCCTCATGCCCACCGGCGGCGGAAAATCGCTGTGCTACCAGATCCCGGCCCTGGTCAGACCCGGTACGGGCGTGGTGATCTCGCCGCTGATCGCGCTCATGCAGGACCAGGTGGACGCCCTGCGCGCCCTCGGTGTGCGCGCCGGCTTCATCAACTCCACGCAGGACTTCGACGAGCGACGCATGGTCGAGGCCGAGTTCCTCGCCGGAGAGCTGGACCTGCTGTACCTGGCGCCGGAGCGGCTGCGCCTGGAGGGCACGCTCGACCTGCTCTCGCGCGGCAAGGTCTCCGTCTTCGCGATCGACGAGGCGCACTGTGTGTCCCAGTGGGGCCATGACTTCCGCCCCGACTACCTCACCCTGTCCCTCCTCGGCGAGCGCTGGCCGGACGTCCCGCGGATCGCCCTCACCGCCACGGCCACCCGCGCCACCCACCAGGAGATCACCCAGCGGCTGAACCTGCCGACGGCCCGCCACTTCGTCGCCAGCTTCGACCGACCCAACATCCAGTACCGGATCGTGCCCAAGGCCGACCCCAGGAAGCAGCTGCTCGCCTTCCTCCGCGATGAGCACGCGGGCGACGCCGGCATCGTGTACTGCCTGTCGCGCAACTCGGTGGAGCGGACGGCGGAGTTCCTGACCGCCAACGGCGTCGAGGCGGTGCCGTACCACGCAGGCCTGGACGCGGGCATGCGCGCCGCCCACCAAGCCCGGTTCCTGCGTGAGGACGGCCTGGTCGTGGTGGCGACCATCGCCTTCGGCATGGGCATCGACAAGCCGGACGTACGGTTCGTCGCCCACCTGGACCTGCCCAAGTCGATCGAGGGCTACTACCAGGAGACCGGCCGCGCGGGCCGCGACGGACTGCCGTCCACGGCCTGGATGGCGTACGGCCTGAACGACGTCATACAGCAGCGCAAGCTGATCCAGTCCGGCGAGGGCGACGAGGCGTTCCGCCGCCGGGCCACCGCCCACCTGGACTCCATGCTCGCGCTCTGCGAGACGGCCCAGTGCCGCCGCGGCCAGCTGCTCGCCTACTTCGGCCAGGACCCCGACGCGGCGGGCTGTGGCAACTGCGACACCTGCCTCACCCCGCCGGAGACCTGGGACGGCACGATCGCCGCGCAGAAGGTGCTGTCGACGGTGGTACGGCTGCAACGGGAGCGCGGCCAGAAGTTCGGTGCCGTGCAGATCGTCGACATCCTGCTCGGCAAGCGCACCGGCAAGGTGATCCAGTTCGACCACGACCAGCTGTCCGTCTTCGGCATCGGACAGGACCTCACCGAGGCCGAGTGGCGGGGCGTCATCCGGCAGCTGCTGGCGCAGGGGCTGCTCGCGGTCGAGGGGGAGTACGGCACTCTGGTGCTCACCGAGGCGAGCGGCTCCGTGCTGCGGAGGGAGCGGGAGGTGCCGCTGCGCAAGGAGCCAAAGAAGCCGGCCGCCTCCCGGTCCCGGTCGGCCGGCGCCTCCGGCGGCGACCGCAAGGCCAAGGCCGCCGCGGCCGAACTGCCCGACGACCTCCTCCCCGCCTTCGAGGCACTGCGTGCCTGGCGCGCCGAACAGGCCCGCGAGCAGGGCGTGCCGGCGTACGTCATCTTCCACGACGCCACCCTGCGGGAGATCGTCACCCGCAGGCCCGGTTCGGTGCGTGAGCTCGGCACGGTGAGCGGCGTCGGCGAGAAGAAGCTGGCGACGTACGGGGACGGCGTGCTGGCCGTGTTGGCCGCCCTGGACGACCCGGCCCCGACCGCAGGCGACGCGCAGCACGCCGACTGGCCGGAACCGGAACCGGCAGAGGAGCCGGAGCCGGACGACTGGATATAGCAGGTCGGTCCTGGGCGACACGCGTGAGCGTCGCCGTCACAGCGCCCGGGCCGCGTACGCCCTGACGTCCGCGTCCGTGTCGGCCGTGGCCGTGGCGAGGGCCGCGCGGGCCTCCTCCTCGGCTCGGTGCCGGGTCAGGGCCAGCACCACCGCCTTGCGGACGTCGGCGTTGGGGTCCGCCAGCGCCTTGGCCAGAGCGGGGACGGCTGTCTCGGCGGCCGCGGCCGACAGCGCGGTGGCGGCGCCGGAGCGGACCTGCCAGGCCGGGTCGGACAGCGCGGCCACGACACGGTCGGCGAGCGGCCCCGGGCAGCCGGCGTCGGCCAGCGCGGCGAACGTGGCGCCGCGTACCAGCGGGTCGCCGTCCTCGGTGAGCCGGTCCAGGGCGGTGGCCAGCAGCTCGCGGTCGGCTGCGGTCAGGGAAGCCGAGCCGACCGTGGCCAGGGCCTTGGCCACGGTGACCCGGACCTCCCGGGAGGGATCGTCCGCGGCAGCCGCCAGCGGCCCGACCGCGTCGACGGACACGAGGGCCCGTACGGCCTCGGTGCGGACCGCGATGTCGGGGTCGTCCAGTGTCGGCGCGAACACCCCGGTCCCGCCGAGCCGCAGGGCGCGCAGCACATCGAGGGCGGCGGCGCGGACCACGGGGTCGACCGAGGCGAGGGCGCCGGTGAGAGCGGTGCCGAGGGCGGGTTCGGGCGGCAGGGTCTCGATCAGCTCGCGCAGTGAGGCCGCGGCGGCCGCGCGGACCCCGGCGTCGGGATCGGCCCGGGCGCCGGCCAGGGCCCGCCCGGTGCCGGTCGGCACGGTCTCGGTGAGGACCGAGACGGCCGTACGGCGGACGGCGGGGTCCGGGTCGGCCAAGTAGGGCTCGACCAGGGCGAGTTCCAGCTCCGCCTCGGCCAGAGCCAGCAGTTCCAGGAGCCGAGGCGAGGCGGTGCCCGCCACGCCGGGCCGGCCGGCGGAGGCGGTGGCGCCCGCGGACGTCGGTCCTGCGGCGACCGGTGCGACCTTGCGCGGCCCGGCCGTGGCCATGTCCTCGGGGCGGACCTCGCCCAGTCGGCGGGAGGAACCGCCGACCGGCGCGAACTCCTCGACCGGGACCAGATAGGGAGCCACGGGACGAGCCGTGAACTCCATCGCACCAGAGGGGGACTTGTGCAGATCGAGATGGTGGAACCAGGACACGTCGTCGCGGCCGGGGTGGTCGAGACGGTCGTGGTAGAGGCCCCAGCGGGACTCGGTGCGGGCGAGAGAGGCACGGGCGGCCATCTCGGCGCAGTCACGGATGAAGCTGACCTCGGCGCAGCGCATCAGCTCGTGCGGGGTGCGGGCGCCCATGGCGGCGATATCGGCGCGCATCCGCTGGAAGGCCTCCAGAGCGAGGGAGAGCCGGGCACCGGACTTCGGCGGTGCCACGTAGTCGTTCACGAAGCGGCGCAGCTTGTACCTGACCTGGGGCTGCGGCGGCCCGTCCGGGTTGCGCAGCGGGCGGTAGATCAGCTGATGCGCTTCGCGCACCTGGTCGACGGGAAGCTCCCCCTGGTACGCGGTATCGCCGGGATCGGGCGGATGACCTCCAGGACCGGGCCGAGCAGATCCTCGGCGAGGCGCGAGCGGGCTACGAGCAGGCCTGCGGCCACACCCAGAACCGAAACGTGCAGGCAGGGAGCGTTCTAGGAACGGTGGAGCAGGCCGCTCATGGTGATGCGGTCGCCGCGGAAGCGGATGAACTCCAGGTCGACGGGACGGCCGTTGGCGAGGTGGGTGAGGCGCTCCAGCATCAGTACGGCGGCGCCGCGCGGGGCCTGGAGTACGGCGGCATAGTGGGTGTCCGCGTTCACCGCCTCCAGGGTGATCTCGGCGTGGCCGAGGCGCTGGCCGGTGATGGCTTCCAGGAGGCGGAAGACATCGGTGTTCTCCAGGTCGGCGCCGAGCAGGGCGGTGCCGAGGTCGAGCGGGATGTAGGTGAGGTCGAGGGAGAGAGGCAGGCCGTTGAGACGGCGCAGACGCTCGATGTAGAGGACATCGGTGCCGGTGGGGACGTGGAGGCGGTCGGCCACCGGGGCGGGTGCCGGTGCGGGGCCCACGGTGCGGACCTCGTTGGTGACGCGGCCGTGTTCACGGAGGGTTTCCGCGAGGCCCATGAGACGGTCGAGCCCGTGCGGATACTTCCGGGCGACGACCACGGTGCCGACGCCGGGCAGCCGTTCCACGAGCCCCTCGGCCCTGAGGAGGTCCAGCGCCTGGCGGACGGTGTTGCGGGAGGCCCGGTAGTCGGTGGCGAGGGTCGACTCGTGGGGGAGGGGGCCGTTCTGGAAGGCGCCGGTGAGGATCTGGTGGCGCAGCAGGTCGGCGAGCTGCCGGGCCCGGTCCGCACGCAGCCGTCGACGCGTGCGGTGGGCGGCGACGGTGGTCGCGGCGCCCTGACCGGCGTGGTCGCGGGGGCGGGCGGTGGGTGGCATGGCTGGAACCATACCTAGTCGGTAGGGAATGGCGTGTTGCGGCAGTGTTGCGCCAGGTCAGGGGGCGTCGGATACGGCTCTGAGCTGCTGGTTTTCCTCTCCGGGTGGAAGATCTGCCACCCGGTCGGCCAGTCAGGACAGTGCCGTAAGCCCAGGGGCGAATGTGATCAGGAGCGGCAGCAGCGGAACGAGGGCCGCCACCGTCGTCGTCAGGGCCCGGTGCCGGCGCAGCAGCCGCGGCGGCGGTTCCAGCAGGCGGTCCACGCGTTCGCCGAGGAGGCGGCGGCTGGAGTCGCAGGACAGGACGCCCCGGTGCTGGTTCAGCTCGATCAGCGCCAGGGCCGTGGTGAGGTGGCCGCAGCGCCGGGACGCCGTGTCGTCGGCGGCCAGTTCGACCAAGCGGTGCGTCTGGTCGCAGAAGTGGGCGAACAGCGGCACGCGCGGGAAGCCCGTGGCGAGCGCGGTGGACAGGTGCAGCAGCCAGTCGTGGTGGGCACGCGCGTGCCCGCGTTCGTGGGTGAGGACGGCGTCCAGCTGGTGGTCGGTGAGCCGGTGGAGCGCGCCGGTGGTGACGACCAGCTGGGGCGGGTGTCCCGGCATCCACCAGGCGTCCGGGTACTCGTCCTCCAGCACCAGCATCGGGCCGCGTGCCGCCGGGAGTCCGGCCGGCAGGTCGGGGGCGCGCTCCCGCAGCTGCGCGCGGGCCTGACCACGGCTGCGGCGGGCCTCAACGAGCTCCCGCGCCAGCAACGCCGTCGTCCAGGCGGCCCCGCCGGCCAGCAGCACGGTGAGGGCGGCGGCCCACACCGGTGCCGAGGACAGGTCGTAGGCGGCGGTGACGGAGGGCGGCGCCGGGGCGAACACGCGGTCGCGAACGGTGTGGAAGACGGCCGCCGCGCCCAGGACCAGTGCGGCCAGGCAGCACAGCAGGACGGTGGCGACCAGGCACTGCCACACCCACAGCGCGACCACGGGTTCCCGCTCGGTCCAGGCGGCACGGGTCAGCGCGCGTGGCGCCGGCAGGGCGGCCGTCAGGGCGACGACGCTCAGCAGGAGCAGGCAGACGGTCATGCCGGGGCTCCGGTTCCTGGTCGGAGAGTTGTGCGGGTGTCGGGTGGTGCGGCGCGATGCGCCGAGGGCGCCTCGCGTGGTGCGTGTCCGCTCAGTATGACGGTGCGGGGCGGCGAGAGTCAGGTCTCGGCGTGGATCGGTCGGGCCGTTGCGCCGCCGGCTCTCCCCGGCGTCCGGCTTGCCCGGTTTCCGGGGCGGAGGCCGTGCGGCTCCCGCTCCCGGAAGGCCTGCCGCACTGCCTCCAGTACGTCGTCCGCTCCGAACCCCAGGACCACTGCGCAGGCCACCAAGCCCCCGTCCTCCCTCGGTGGGTTCGGGCGCCTCACGGTGGCGGGCGGACGGTGGCAGCGAGGCGGCGTGCCGCGAGCCCGGTGGTGCGGACGATTTCCCGGGCGTGCACGGTCAGCGCGTCCCCTGCCGGGACGCCGGTGACCGCGCACAGGCCGAACGCCGGGATGGTGTACAGCTACGACCTGCCGGTCAGCCCGACACGACCCGCCCGCTGACCTCCCCCAGCCCGACCCGGCGCCCGTCCGCGCCGGGGGCCCAGGCCGACAGGGTCACCACATCCCCGTCCTCCAGGAAGGTCCGCTTGCCGTCCGGGAGTTCGAGGGGGTCGCGGCCGTTCCAGGTCAGCTCCAGCAGCGAGCCGCGCTGAGCCTCCTTGGGGCCGCTGACCGTGCCCGAGCCGTACAGGTCGCCGGTGCGCAGCGAGGCGCCGTTCACCGTCATGTGGGCGAGCTGCTGGGCGGCGGTCCAGTACATGGTCGAAAAGGGCGGCTCGGAGACCACGTGGCCGTTGATGGCGACGGAGATCCGCAGGTCGTAGCCGCCGGGCTCGATACCGAGTGCCGAGTCGTCCAGGTAGGGCAGCAGCGGGTGCGTGCGCTCCGGAGGCGCCACGCGCGCGTGCTCCAGCGCTTCCAGCGGGGTGATCCACGCCGACACCGAGGTCGCGAAGGACTTGCCGAGGAAGGGGCCGAGGGGGACGTACTCCCAGGCCTGGATGTCCCGCGCGGACCAGTCGTTCAGCAGGCACAGCCCGAAGACGTGGTCGCGGAAGTCGCCGAGCGCGACCGGCCGGCCCAGCTCGGACGGCACGCCCACGACGAAGCCGACCTCGGCCTCGATGTCCAGCCGGATCGACGGGCCGAAGACGGGCGCCGGGTCGGCCGGGGCCTTGCGCTGCCCGGAGGGCCGTACGACGTCCGTGCCGGAGACGACGACCGTGCCGGAGCGGCCGTGGTAACCGATCGGCAGATGCTTCCAGTTGGGGGTGAGGGAGTCCTCGGCGTCCGGGCGGAAGATCCGGCCGACGTTACGGGCGTGGTTCTCCGAGGAGTAGAAGTCGACGTAGTCCGCCACCTCGAAGGGCAGGTGCAGGGTCACCTCGGACAGGGGGTGGAACAGCGGCTCGACGGCCTCGCGGTGCGCGGGGTCCGTGACCCAGGACGTGACGGCGCGTCGTACCTCCGACCAGGCCGGGCGGCCGGCGGCCAGCAGCGCGTTGAGGGTGGGCCGCGCGAGCAGCGGGTGGTGCGGCGAGCCGAGGGCGGCGGCCGCGGCGCCCGCGTCGAGGACCTGGTCCCCGAGCCGGACACCGACCCTCCGTTCCGTGCTGCCGGAGGGCGAGAACACGCCATAGGGAAGGTTGTGCGGGCCGAAGGGGTCGCCCTCGGGGACGTCGAAGGGGGGCATGGGGTGCTGCCTCACTCTCATCCGGGCCGTGCATGGCGCTCGTTCCATGTGGTCGCGCCACACGTTACGGCCGCGATGCGTGTCTTGGGCAGAGACCTCTGCGGCACCCGCCACGGTGTCCGAAAGATGTGTGTCACAGGGTCTTCGAAAGGTTGCTCGCACCCTGTCTAAAGAGTTCGCAATGTCCGAATAGGCCTTGTCGGAGGCGGCAATTCCGGCTTAGCGTCCTTTGGGGACACGGACGGGGTGGGTCCGTTCCATTGGGGGGACACGTGGGGGGACCCGTGGCCGGAGACACCGTCGGCGTGCCGTTCGAGGTGGACCGGGACGTACCAGGACTGATCGTCAAGTTCGGCGACTATCCGCTGCACCACGGCGGCGTCGGCGCGATCCGCAGCCTGGGCCGGCTCGGCGTGCCCATGTACGCCATCACCGAGGACGCGTACACGCCCGCGGCCTCCTCCCGTTATCTGAAGAAGGCCTTCGTGTGGCCGACGACCGGTGCGGAGGACCCGGGTCACCTGGTCGAGGGCCTGCTGCGGATCGGCCGCCGGATCGGCCGCCCCGCCGTCCTCGTCCCGACCGACGAGGAGGCCGCCGTGCTGATCGCCGAGCACCAGGACGATCTGGCCGGTTCCTTTCTCTTCCCGCGCGTGGATCCCGCGCTGCCGCGCCGGCTCGCCAGCAAGCAGGGCCTGCACGAACTGTGTGTGGAGCACGGCATCGCGAGCCCCGCGTCGGCGTTCCCGGAGTCGTACGAGGACATCGTCGCCTTCGCCGACACGGCCCGCTTCCCGGTGGTGGCCAAGAACCGTGAGGCGTTCGTCCGGCGCAAACAGCCCGCCGTCAACGGCACCACGCGGATCGCCACCCGCGAGGGCCTGCTCGCCCTCGCCCGCGACTGGGGCGAACGGCCGGGGGTGATCCTCCAGGAGTACCTGCCGCGCGAGGAGGCCGAGGACTGGATCGTGCACGCCTGCTTCGACCAGGACGCGAGCCCTCTCGCCCTGTTCACCGGGGTCAAGGTCCGCTCATGGCCGCCGCACGCCGGCATGACGGCGAACGCGTACGTCGTCGACAACCCGGAACTCACCGACCTCGCCGCACGTTTCATCAAACAGATCGGCTACAGCGGCATCATCGACCTCGACCTGCGCTTCGACCGGCGCGACGGACAGTACAAACTCCTCGACTTCAACCCGCGCATGGGCGCCCAGTTCCGGCTCTTCGAGAACGAGTCGGGTGTGGACGTCGTACGCGCGATGCACCTGAACCTGACCGGCCGCCCCGTTCCGGAGGGGGAACAGCGCGCCGGCCACCGCTACATCGTGGAGAACATCGACCTCCCCGCCCTCCTCGCCTACCGCCGCAGCGGCTATACGACGCCGCACGCGCCGGCGAAGGCGAGCGGGACGGAGCTGGCCTGGCTCGCGGGTGACGACCCGCTGCCGTTCCTCACGATGCTCGCCCGCTTCGTGCGCCCGGGCGCGAAGCACCTCTATCAGCTGTGGCGGACCAACCGCCGCGGCAGCACCTCCACGAAGTAGGCAAAGCCACACAAAGAGTGGCGCACCATGTCCTGGGGAGGGACTTCGTGACTCGACCGGTTGCAGTCATCGGGGCCGGGCCGTTCGGCCTGTCCACCGCCGCCCATCTGCGGGCGCGCGGTATCCCCGTCCGCGTCTTCGGCGACCCCATGGTCAGCTGGCGCGACCACATGCCCGAGGGCATGCTCCTGAAGTCGACGCCCGCCGCCTCGAATTTCGACTGCCCACAGCCCGCCCACACCCTCGCCGACTACTGCGATGCGGCCGGCATCCGCCGCCTGGTGGGTGACGAGGACATCATCCCGGTGGAGACGTTCATCGGCTACGGCGAGTGGTTCCAGCACAAACTCGTCCCCGACCTGGAGCGGGTGCGGGTCGTCTCCGTGGACCGCGACACGAGCGGCGGCTTCGAGCTGAAGCTGGACTCGGGGGAGATGTTCACCGCGCGCGCGGTCGTCGTCGCCACCGGACTGTCGGGCCTGGCGCACCTGCCGGCGGAGCTCGCGGGAGCCGCGGCCGACGGTCCGGCGCCCACCGGCCCGGTCTCGCACAGCTCCCAGCACCACGACCTGAGCCGCTTCGCCGGCAAGGAGCTCATCGTGGTCGGCGCGGGCCAGTCCGCGCTGGAGACGGCGGCGCTCGCCGCCGAGGCAGGGGCACGCGTGCGTGTCGTCGCGCGCGGCCGCGGCCGGGTCGCCTTCGGCGCGCCGCCCTGGAAGCAGTCCAAGCTGCGCCCCGAGTCTCCGTTCGGCCGCGCCTGGTCGCTGTGGGCGTTCAGCTACTACCCGCACCCCTACCGCTACCTGCCCGAGGCCACCCGCCACTTCCTGGTCCGCCGGGTCCTCGGTCCGCTCGGCGCCTGGTGGCTGCGCGAGCGCTTCGAGAGCGCGGTGCAGGTGCAGGACGTGGAGCGGGTCGTGAACGCCGAGGCACCGGACGGCAGCCCCGTCCTCACCGTCCGCACCCACGGCGGGCACACCGAGCGGCTCACCGCCGACCATGTCATCGCCGCCACCGGCTACCGGGTCGACATCGCGGCGATGGACTTCCTCGGCCACGAACTGCGCACCCGGCTCGCGGTCAGCCGCGGCACGCCGAAGCTCGGACCCGGTTTCGTCTCGTCCGTTCCGGGCCTGTACTTCACCGGTCTGCCGGCGGCGTCGTCGTACGGACCGGTGATGCGCTTCGTCTGCGGCACGGAGTTCGCCTCACCGCGCCTGACGAAACACCTGGCGGCGGCCCACGGCTGAGACCTCCTGCAGCACCTGCTGCCTCTTATCAACAAGGAACCGCGGGGCACTACTTGGGGTCGACCAGTACGTAAGTGCGCAGGGCGACAAGGTGAGTCGGTGGGGCTCGGTATCCGTATTCTCTGATCATGGCAGCCTCCCCCACATATTCACTGATCGCCACCGACTTGGACGGAACGCTGCTGCGCGGCGACGACACCGTCTCCGACCGGTCGCTCGCCGGGCTCGCGCGGGGGGCGCGGGCCGGTGCCCGGCACCTGGTGGTGACGGGCCGCCCGGCCCCGCGGGTGCGGCCGCTGCTGGCGCACCTCGGCTGCACGGGGCTCGCGGTGTGCGGACAGGGCGCACAGGTGTACGACGCCGGGACCGGCCGCCTGCTGTGGTCGGTCCGGCTGGACCGGGAGCTGGCCGAGACGGCGCTCGGCAAGATCGAGGCCGAGGTGGGGCAGGTGTACGCGGCCGTCGACCAGGACGGGGTCGACGGGCTCACGCTCATCGAGCCCGGATACCGGATGCCGCACCCGACCCTGCCCGCGGTGCGGGTCGGCCGGCGCGACGACCTGTGGTGTGCGCCGATCAGCAAGGTGCTGCTGCGCCACCCCACCCTGTCCGACGACGAGTTGGCGGAAGCGGCGCGTGCGGTGGTGGGCTCGCTGGCCACGGTCACCATGTCGGGGCCGGGGACCGTGGAGCTCCAGCCGTCCGGGGTGACCAAGGCGACCGGTCTCGCGCTGGCTGCCGAGCGGCTAGGGGTGGCGGCGGAGGAGGCGCTGGCGTTCGGCGACATGCCCAACGACATCCCGATGTTCGACTGGGCGGGACGCGGGGTCGCCATGGCCAACGCGCATGGCGAACTGAAGGCGGTGGCCGATGAGATCACTCTGTCGAACGAGGACGACGGCATCGCCGTCGTCCTCGAAAGACTGTTCCCGACCGACTGACCGGCACATCAGTACGCGGCCGTGCCCGGCCCGTACTCGGCGTCCCGGTGCACGACCGTCTCGGGAGGAAGCGACGGCCGCCCGGTGCGCCCCTCCGTCAGGTGTGGGCACACCGGGCGGCCGATGCCGTGCCGGCCTGCGGGACCGGTCAGTACGCGCTGGACACGTTGTCGATGGACCCGTACCGGGCGGCGGCGTAGTTGCAGGCCGCGGTGATGTTGGCGACCGGGTCGTACGGATTGAGGGCGGTGCCGGCCACGTGGTACGCGTTGAAGGTCGGGTCGATCACCTGGAGCAGGCCCTTGGAGGGGATGCCCTTGGCGGCGTTGGAGTCCCAGAGGTTGATGGCGTACGGGTTACCCGAGGACTCCCGCATGATGTTGCGGTAGATGCCGTTGTAGGTGCCCGGGATGCCCTTCTGGGCCATGATCGCGAGGGACTGGCGGATCCAGCCGTCGAGGTTGTTCGGGTACCCGGCGAGGGTGGTGGAGGCCGACTTGGTGGTCGTCGTGCCGGTGGCCGCGGATGCGCCGGCGGCGCCGATGAGCGGCAGGGCGAGGACGGCGGCTCCGGTGCCGACGACGGCGAGGGTGCGGGCGAGGCGGTTGGTGCGGGGGCGGCGGTGCCGAGCGGCAGAAGGCATGGGAAGTCCTCTCCGTCGCCTGCGAGGTGAGCTGTCGGGTTTGGGCGGTGAGGTGCCCGGCCGCGCCTTCGTGAGAAGGCACGGCTTCACCCCTAGCCGTCCCGGTGCGGCGTGTGCCGACCGGTCAGGCGACTTACCTGGGTCCCCCGCTCCTGCCATACGAATGAGTTCGTCGATGGGTCACACGGGCGGCGGCAGGATTCGGCGTCCGCCCGACGGTCCGGAACGTATGCGAGAGCACATGTCCGAAACAAGTACCTGATGCGTACAAAGCGCCATTTGACCTTGGTCTGTGTCGTATGGGGTACTTGATCCTTTGCGGCTGCCAACCATCAACTCGCGGACGGTGCAAGGGGGGAAGGGGGTTTGACGGGTGTTCGGCGCCGGAGACCGACGTGACCCAATTCACGAAATAACAAAGTATTTCAAATCGGACAAGATGGATTCGGGTGGATCGATGGAGGTCTGTGGCGGAAGCCGTGACGGAGCCCCTGGCGGAACCCCTGGTGTGGCGCCCGTCGTTGTCTGGGGTGTAGGCATTACTCCGCTCGCCCCTCGGCTCGCGACAAAGCGTGTGGGTTCCTGTTAAGTCGATAAATGTCCGCTCTTATTACTTGATCAAAAACATACCGGTCGTGATCCGATACCGCCCAGGCTGGACCGGTGGGCGCTATCGGTGATCGAACAGGGACCGGATACGCTGACTTGAGTGATGGCAGCGACCTATCGACAAACCGTGTAATCGCCAGCAGACACCAGCAGACAGGAGACCCCTCGTGACCGTCGTCGGGCCGTTCGGGCTGAGCGTGCGGGACCAGGCTCTGGAAGCCGATGTCCAGGCCGGATTGGCGGCTGTCGAGGAAGGCTTGCTCGAGGCCACCAAGAGCGAGGTCCCGTTCATCACGGAGGCCGCGCAGCACCTCGTACGAGCCGGCGGGAAGCGGTTCCGGCCGCTGCTCGTGATGCTCGCGGCCCAGTTCGGCGATCCCTACGCGCCGGGCATCGTGCCCTCGGCCGTGGTCGTGGAGCTGACCCACCTGGCCACGCTGTACCACGACGACGTCATGGACGAGGCGGCCGTGCGGCGCGGCGTGGACAGCGCCAACACCCGCTGGGGCAACTCCGTCGCGGTCCTCACCGGCGACTTCCTCTTCGCCCGCGCCTCCCAGATCCTCGCCGACCTCGGCCCCGAGGCGGTCCGGGTGCAGGCGCTCGCCTTCGAGCGGCTGGTCACGGGCCAGATCCTGGAGACCGCCGGTCCCTCCGACGGCCGTGACCCGGTCGAGCACTACCTGGACGTGCTCGGCGGAAAGACTGGCTCGCTGGTGGCGGTCTCGTGCCGGTTCGGCGCGATGATGTCCGGTGCCGACGAGACGGTCGTGGACGTGCTCACCCAGTACGGCGAGCGGCTCGGGGTCGCCTTCCAGCTCGCCGACGACGTCCTGGACATCGCCTCCGACTCGCACGAGTCCGGCAAGACCCCGGGCACCGACCTGCGCGAGGGCATCGCGACCCTGCCCGTGCTCCGGCTGCGCGAGCGGGCGGCCCGGCTCGGCCTGGCCGAGGACATCGCCCTGTGCGAGCTGCTGGACTCCGATCTCAGTGACGACGCCCGACACGCCGAGGCGCTGGTCGCGCTGCGCGCCCACCCCGCGCTGGAGCAGGCCCGCCGGGACACCGTGCGGTACGCGGAGGAGGCGCGGGCCGCGCTGGCGCCGCTGCGCGAGTGCGACGCCAAGGCCGCGCTGATGGAGCTGTGCGACGCGGTGGTCCACCGCGCCGGCTGACCAGGCCGCCTGCCGCACACCACACCACAGCTCCGGCCGCGACCCGGACGCGATTGCGGGTCTCCGTCGCGCCGGGTTTCCGGCCGTGCGCCTCGCCGCCGTTCAGGCCGTGCGCCCGAGGCACGCTTCCGGCTGTCCGTCGTGCAGCGTTTCCGGCCGTGCGCCTTGCCGTGTTCAGGCCGCCAGCCCCCGGGATGTCTCCATCCGTGCCTCTCGCCGCGCTCAGGCCGTTCGAGGGGCCGCTGGGTCGGCGCCCGGGCATGCCTCCGGCCGCCCGTCGCGCAACTCCTCCAGCCGTGCGATCCGTACGCCCCATGAGTCCGTACGCCCCTCCGTGCCCCCGTACGGCCCCCTCCGTTCCGGTGAGACCCCTACGGGTCGGGGGAGTTCCTGCCCCCGTGTGTCATACCCCAGTCGTATGCGGAGTTGGCCCCGAGGTCTGACGCTTCTTCATGGCCGATTTGGTGAGATGGAAACCACGGAAATCACCACTCCTCACCGATTCGGGTGAGAATGGCGGCTCTGATGGACCAGCGTGAGAACAGCCGCCGCCGACGACGGAGGTAAGGCACACATGGCACCGTACGAATCCGACGACGCAGTGGACGCCGCTCGGGACGAGGAGCGGCACGCCCGACGCCGCAGGACGGCCCGTTACGCGGTCCCGGTCGCCGTGGTGGGGGTCGCGGCGGCCACGATCGGTCTGGTCCCGGCGCTCGCCGCTTCCGGTGACCCCGACCTACCCAGGATCACCGCACAGCAGCTCATCGAGAAGATCGCCAAGTCGGACGTGCAGCAACTGTCCGGCACCGTGCGCATCGACACCGACCTCGGCCTGCCCGACCTCGGCGGCCTGGCGAACAATCTGGCCTCCGGCGCCGGCAAGGGCTCCGGCGACGGCTCCTCCGCCGACCCGCAGTCCCAGCTCACCTCGCTGGTCTCCGGCACGCACACGTTGCGCGTCGCCGCCGACGGACCCGAGAAGCAGAAGCTGTCGCTGCTGGAGAGCGGCTCCGAGTACAGCCTCATCCACAACGGCAAGAACGTATGGGGCTACAACAGCAAGACCAACGAGGTCTACCACGGCACCTCGGCCGACTCCGGCAAGGACCGCAAGGCCGAGCCCCCGGCCACGCCGAAGGACTTCGCCGACCAGGCGCTGAAGTCGGTGGACGGCACCACGTCCGTCACGGTCGACGGCACCGAGCGGGTCGCCGGCCGCGACGCCTACAAGCTGCTGATCAAGCCCAGGCAGTCCGGCACCACGGTGGGCGCCATCAGCATCGCCGTCGACGCGAAGACGGGCATGCCGCTGAAGTTCACGCTGACGCCGAAGAGCGGCGGCGCCGCCGTCCTCGACGTGGGCTTCACCCAGGTCACCTTCGGCCGGCCGGCCGGCTCCACCTTCGCCTTCACCCCGCCCAAGGGCGCCAAGGTGACGGAGGAGAAGCAGGACTCCGCGGCTCGCAAGCACGCGCCCCAGCCCGGCGAGGACTTTGCCAAGGGTATGAACGGCGCCGATGTCCTCGGCAAGGGCTGGACGTCCATCGCCACCTTCGACAGCGGCGCCAAGGGCGGCCTGCCGACCGGCTCCCGGGGCGGTGACCTCGGCGGCTTCCTCGGCTCGCTCGGCGACAAGGTCTCCGGCAAGTTCGGCAAGGGCACGGTCTTCTCCACCCGCCTGGTCAACGCCCTGATCACCGACGACGGCAAGGTCTACGCCGGCGCGGTGACCAAGGACGCCCTGGTGAAGGCGGCGAACGCGGGAAAGTGACCCCGTCCGGGAACTACGGACCGTGACCGTACGTTCACTCTTCAAGGGAGGCGCGAATCGAGAGGGAGCCGATGGACGGATCGTCCGCCACGGAGCGGGAGGCGAGGGAGGCGCGGAAGCGTGCCCCCGGGCAGGGGGAGGACGCGGGGACGCCTGCCCCGGGGCCGGCGGAGGCGAGCGTCATCGCCACCCACGGCCTCACCAAGCGCTACCGCGGCGGACAACTCGCCGTCGACGGCCTCGACCTGACCGTCCCGGCGGGCAGCGTCTTCGGCTTCCTCGGTCCGAACGGCTCGGGCAAGACCACCACCATCCGCATGCTGATGGGCCTGATCGAGCCCACGGCGGGCACGGCACGCGTGCTGGGCCGCCCGATGCCCCGGGCGGCCCGGTCCGTCCTTCCGCAGGTCGGCGCGCTCATCGAGGGCCCCGCGCTGTACGGCTTCCTCTCCGGCCGGGACAACCTGCTGCGCTACGACGCCGCCGACCCGACCGCCGACCCGCGCACCCGGCACGCCCGCGTCGCCGCCGCCCTGGACCGGGTGGGCCTCGCGGCCGCCGCCGGCAAGAAGGCGAAGGCGTACTCGCTGGGTATGAGACAGCGCCTCGGTCTGGCCGCCGCGCTGCTCCAGCCGCGCCGGCTGCTCGTCCTGGACGAGCCCACCAACGGTCTCGACCCGCAGGGCATGCGCGAGATCCGCGCCCTGATCCGGGAGCTGGCCGCCGACGGCACGACCGTCTTCCTCTCCTCCCACCTCCTCGACGAGATCGAGCAGGTCTGCACCCACGCGGCGGTCATGGCGCGGGGCCGGCTCATCACCCAGGGCGCGGTGGCCGACCTGGCGGCCGGGGCGCGCGGCCGGCTGGTGGTGACCACCCCGGATCCGGCCGAGGCGGCCCGGGTGCTGAAGGAGCAGGGGGTCGGGGACGTCACCGCCGACGGCGACCGGGTCACCGGTGAGCCGCCCGCGCGGGACCTCGCCGAGGTGAACGCGGCCCTGGTCGCGGCGGGGGTCCGGGTCCGGGGGTTCACGGTCGAACGAGCCTCGCTGGAGGACGCGTTCGTGGCATTGACGGGGGAGGGCTTCGATGTCGCGGGCTGAGACGGCCTCCGTGAACGGTACGGGCCCGATGTCCGGGACGGCCCCCGCATCCCTGGTGCGTCGGCCGAGCCCGCTGTGGACGTTCGGGCTGCTGCGCAGCGAACTCGTCACGACCCTCCGCCGCTGGCGCACGCTCGCCCTGCTCGCGGTGCTGGCCGCCGTGCCGGTGCTGGTCGGGATCGCGGTGAAGATCCAGACGCGGGGCGGCAGGACGGTGGACCACAGCGGCCAGGGCCCGGCGTTCATGACGCAGATCACCAACAACGGCCTCTTCCTGGTGTTCACGGCACTGGCTGCGACCCTGCCGTTCTTCCTGCCGATGGCGGTCGGGGTCGTCGCGGGCGACGCGATAGCCGGCGAGGCGGGGGCGGGCACTCTGCGCTATCTGCTGGTCGCCCCGGCCGGCCGCACCCGGCTGCTGCTCACCAAGTACACGACGGTGATGGCCTTCTGTCTGCTGGCCACGCTGGTCGTCGCCGGCTCGGCGCTGATCGTGGGCGCGCTGCTCTTTCCGCTGGGCGACCTGACGACCATATCCGGCACGCAGATCAGTTATGCCGAGGGCCTAGGCCGGGCCCTGCTGATCGCCCTGGTGGTCGCCGCCTCACTGGTCGGCGTGGCGGCGCTCGGTCTGTTCGTGTCGACCCTCACGAACAGCGGCATCGCAGCGATGGCGACCACCGTCGGCCTGGTCATCACGGTCCAGATCCTCGACCAGATACCCCAGTTGCACGCACTGCGGCCGTACCTCTTCTCTCACTACTGGCTGTCCTTCGCCGACCTGGTGCGCGACCCCGTCTACTGGGACGACCTGGTGAAGAACCTCGGCCTCCAGGCGCTGTACGCGGCGGTGTTCGGCTCGGCGGCCTGGGCGCGGTTCACGACGAAGGACATCAGCGCCTGATCCCCTCCGGGCCGTCTCAGGCGACGTCGTACGGGAATCGTGCGAAGGGGGCGTCCTGGGCGAAGAAGGTCTTCGCGCGTGCCAGCGCGTCGGTGTCCTTCAGTACGTCACCCGGAGCGCTGCCGTTGCCCAGCAGGACGCCGCCGAAGCGCATCCCCATGTAGGCGGCCGAGTTGTTGAGCGTGCCGGTATAGGGCTCGGCGACCGACTGCTCGGCGTGGGCGAGCGCGGCGATGCCCCAGAGGGTGCGCCCGGCCAGGGTCGCCTTGAAGTCGATGTCCGGGGTGCGCAGCCAGGCCGACCAGTAGTCGAGGTAGCGCTTGGTGAGGCCGGACACCGAGTACCAGTACAGCGGCGAGGCGATCACGATGTCCGTGGCCGCCAGGGTGGCGTCCAGCAGCAGACCGGTCGCGCTGTCCGACGGCGGTCGCACGTGGTCGCTGTCGTGCCGCAGGTCCACGAAGTCGGGCAGCGGGTGCTCGGCCAGGCGGATCCAGCGCTGTTCGGTGTCAGCGGGCAACTGCTCGGCCGCCGCGCGGGCCAGCAGTTCGGTGTTGCCCTCGGCGCGGGCGCTGCCGAGGACGAAGAGAAAACGACGGCTCATGGGATCCCCCGGGGCGTGCGGTCGCACAACGGATAGAGGCGTGTGCATCTTATGCACACGCAAGCAATGTGCGCCAGGGTGCGGCTGGTGCGAGGCTGTGACGCTGCGGTGACGCGGAAAGCGAAGCGAACCGACACACTGGTCGGCAGGACGCGTACGACCGGATCGCCACGCCGGGGGAGTGAGGGAAAGCCGATGTCTCGAGTCAGCTTCGAGAAGAAGCGGGCGCAGCAGCCCGTGGCGCATCCGGCGGTGGTACCGGTCCGGGTGTTCGGCGCGGGAGGCGCGTCGGTGGGCGGGACGTCGGTGGTGGCGGCGCCGGGCGAGGAGATCCAGCAGGCCGTCCTCAACCACCTCCAGCGTCTGGCCATAAGCCTCGGCGCCCCCATACGCGCCACGATCCGCGACGACCTGGCGGGCTGCATGGTTCCCCTGGAGGTCTCGGCGGACGGCTCCAGCCGGATCACGGGGCAGGCGGTGCGCGTGGCCGCACCGGCGAAGTCGGATGCGGTGGGCGTGGCTTCGCCGGAACGGCCGACCACGGCGGACGTGCCTCCACCGGCGGCTGTGGCTTCTCAGGCGGCTGTGCCTTCGTCGGAGGGCGTGCGGGAGGCGTCCCCGCCGAAGCAGTCGGCGTCCGTGCCGGCCGGGACCGTACAGGCGCCGACGGGACAGTTCGGCCCCGCGCCGGTCATGCCGGTCACCAAGGCGCCGGCGCCCGTCGCCTACGTCCCCGAGCCCGCCCCCACCACCCCGACCCCCACCCCCGCCCGGGGCTTCGACGCCGTCGCCGAGGAGGTGCTCGGGGACGAGCCCGTGACCGAGACCGCGGAGGGGGCCGAGTTGTTCACCGAGCCGATGACGCGGATCAACGAGGCCGTGCGCTCCGGCCGTATCGAGGCGGCCGCGCAGCTCGCCGACCGTACGGTGACCGAGGCGGCCACCGTGCTGGGCCCCGGCCACGCCGAGGTGCTGCACCTGCGCGAACTGTCCGCCTACATCGCCTACTTGGGAGGCGATCCGGTCGGCGCCTGCCGGCAGTCCCTGGACCTCGCGCGGCTGCGCCGGCAGGCGCGGGACGCGGAGGCCGCGTACGGCAACGTGCAGAGCGCGGCGACCGCGTGGCGTGCGGTGCGCGATCCCGAGGAGGGCCTGCGGCTGGGCCGCGACCTCATCGAGCTGTGGGCGGACCTCACCACCGAGCCGGGTCCCGCCGCCGACGACCCGCGCCCGCTGGAGTCCGCCCGCGCCCGCATGGTCCGCCTGACCGACCGGGCGGCCCGAGCCGCACAGCCGTAACCGGCGGCACCAGGCGGCACCGGGCAACGCGCCTACTGCAGGCAGAATTCGTTGCCCTCCGGGTCCGTCATCACCAGCCACTGCCCGCCCGGCTCCTTCACCTCGCGAACCACCCGCGCGCCCAGCCCCTCCAGGCGTGCCACCTCCGCCGCCCGCCGTTTCGGGCCGGCGTGCAGGTCGAGGTGGAGCCGGTTCTTGGCCGTCTTCGGTTCCGGGACACGTTGGAAGAGCAGGCGCCGACCCAGCCCCGTGCCGGTGTCCGGGTCGTATGGATCCTCGGGATGCCGTACGGCGATCAGGTCACGGAAGGCGGGGCGGCCGTGGTATTCGACGGTCGCTCCGCCGGGCAGTGCTCCGGCCGCCAGCAACCGCTCGACGAGGGCGCTGTTGTCCTCGGCCGTGTAGTGGAGCGCGGCGGCCCAGAAGTCGGCCTGGGCGTGCGGGTCGGCCGCGTCGATGACGAGCTTCCAGTGCAGTGGTGCGGGCGTCTGTGTCGACATGGTCGCCACTTATAGCGCGCGGCACTGACAACGGCCGTCAGGCTTCGACCGCCGCGGACTCGGCCCGGTCGCCGCGTGCCACCACGAGCGATTGCCTGGTCCGCCGCGCCGAGCGCAGCGCGTCGCCCGTGAGCAGCATCAGCGCCAGCCAGACCAGCGCGAACCCGGCCCAGCGCTCGGGCGGCATGGCCTCGTGGAAGTACAGGATGCCGAGCAGGAACTGGAAGACGGGAGCCAGGTACTGCAGCAGGCCGAGCGTGGACAGCGGCACGCGGATGGCCGCCGCGCCGAAGTAGACCAGGGGCAGCGCGGTGACCAGGCCGGTGGAGGCGAGGAGGGCGGCGTGCCCGGTCCCGTCGCTCATGAAGCTGGCCTTGCCGTGCGCGCCGAGCCACAGCAGATAGCCGAGCGCGGGCAGGAACTGGATCGCGGTCTCGGCGGCCAGCGACTCCAGGCCGCCGAGGGCGACCTTCTTCTTGACCAGGCCGTAGGTGGCGAAGGAGAAGGCGAGGACGAGCGAGATCCACGGCGGGCGGCCGTAGCCGATGGTCAGGACGACGACGGCGGCGAGGCCGGTGGCGACCGCCGCCCACTGCACGGGCCGCAGCCGCTCCTTGAGCAGCAGCACGCCCATCGCGATGGTCACCAGCGGGTTGATGAAGTATCCGAGAGAGGCCTCGACCACATGGCCGGAGTTCACGGACCAGATGTAGACGCCCCAGTTCACGGTGATGACGGCGGCGGCCACGGCGACGAGCGCGAGCCGGCGCGGTTGGCGCAGCAGCTCACCGGCCCACGCCCAGCGCCGTACGAAGAGCAGGGCGACGGCGACCACGACCAGGGACCACACCATGCGGTGAGCGAGGATCTCCACCGCCCCGGCGGGCTTCAGCAGAGGCCAGAACAGGGGCACCAGGCCCCACATGCCGTAGGCGGCGAAGCCGTTCAGCAGGCCTATTCGGTGCTCACCCTTGGACTTCCCGGCCACCGGGCCCTCCCTCTCGCATCAGACACGCGAGAACGAAGGTAGCGCCGAAACCCGCGGCTGTCATGGCCGTATCGCCATACGGTCATGACAGCCGGGGTGGATCATGGGCCGCTCAGCCCTTGAGCGCGGCGGTGACCGCCTCCGCCAGCGGGGTGGTGGGACGGCCGGTCAGCCGCGACAGGTCGCCGGAGGAGATCACCAGCTCGCCCTTCTCGATCGAGGCGTCCACGCCGGCCAGGATCGTGGCCAGCGGTCCGGGCAGCCCGGCGCCGGTGAGGATGCCGGCGAAGGTCTCCACGGAGACCGCGTTGTAGACGATCTCCTTGCCGGTCTGCCGGCTCAGCTCGGCCGCGTACTCGGCGAAGCCCCACGCCTCGTCGCCGCCCAGCTCGTAGGTCTTGTTCTCGTGACCCTCGCCGGTCAGCACCGCGACCGCCGCGGCGGCGTAGTCGGCGCGGGCGGCCGAGGAGACCCGGCCGTCGCCGGCGGCCTGGACGACCGCGCCGTGTTCCAGCACCGGGGCCAGGTTCTCTGTGTAGTTCTCGTGGTACCAGCCGTTGCGCAGCAGGGTGTACGGCAGGCCGGAGGCGAGCAGCACCTCCTCCGTCGCCCGGTGGTCGTCCGCGAGCGCGGCGGTGAGGCTGCCCGGGGCGCTGGTGTAGGCGAGCAGCGCCACACCGGCCGCCTGCGCGGCGTCGATGACGACCTTGTGCTGCTGCACCCGGCCCTTGTCGAACTCGTTGCCCGAGATCAGCAGCACCTTGTCACCGGCGGCGAACAGGCCGCCGAAGGTCTCGGGCGCGTTGTAGTCGGCGACGGCCAGCTTCACCCCGCGGGCGGCGAAGTCGGCGGCCTTCGCCTCGTCGCGCACGACGGCGGTGATCTGCTCCGCGGGAACCTTCTCCAGCAGCTGCTCCACTACGTGCCGGCCGAGGTGTCCGGTGGCTCCGGTGACGACGATGCTCATGGTTCAGAACTCCTTGTGGGGGTGCCGTGACTCTCGTATGGCACTTACCCTAGGAGGGGCGCTAACCACGCGAAAGTACCCACTTTGAAGTAAGGTACGGGCATGTCGGTAAGTGAGTGGAAGGGTGACGGCGAGGCCATGTGCCCCCACCGCCTGGTCCTGGAGCACATCACCAGCCGCTGGGGTGTGCTGGTACTGATCCAGCTCCTCGAACGCCCGTATCGCTTCAGCGAACTGCGCCGGGCGATCAGCGGCCTCGGCGGGCGTGGCGTGAGCGAGAAGATGCTCACGCAGACCCTCCAGACCCTGGAGCGCGACGGTCTCGTCCACCGGGACGCCAAGCCCGTCATCCCGCCGCGCGTCGACTACTCCCTGACCGGGCTGGGCTGCGAGGCGGCGGAGCAGGTGCGCGCGCTGGCCCGGTGGACCGAGCGGCGCATGGACGACGTCCTCAGCGCTCGCCGGGCATACGACGAGGCCCGGGACGTCCGGTCCCGGGCCTCGTAGCCAAGCCGAAGGCGTCCTCAGCCGACGACCGTCCAGGTGTCCCCGCCCGCCAGCAGCGCGGCGAGATCGCCCTTGCCCTTCTGCTCGATCGCGGTGTCCAGCTGCTCGGCCATCGCCGTGTCGTAGACCGGCCGGTCGACCGAGCGGAAGACACCGATCGGGGTGTGGTGCAGGGTGTCGGGGTCGGCGAGCCGGGAGAGGGCGAAGGCGGTGGTCGGGGACGCGGCGTGGGCGTCGTGGACCAGGATGTCCGCCTCGTTCTCCGGCGTCACCGTGACGACCTCCAGGTCACCTGTGGCCCGGCTGCGTACGACGCCGCGCGCGCCGGCGGCGCCGAAGCGGATCGGCTGTCCGTGCTCCAGCCGGATCAGGGCCTCCTCGGCCTGCTGCTTGTCCTTCAGAGCGTCGAAGGCGCCGTCGTTGAAGATGTTGCAGTTCTGGTAGATCTCGATCAGCGCGGTGCCCGGGTGGTCGGCGGCCGCGCGCAGCACCTCGGTCAGATGCTTGCGGTCGGAGTCGATGGTGCGGGCGACGAAGGACGCCTCCGCGCCGATCGCCAGCGACACCGGGTTGAACGGCGCGTCCAGCGAGCCCATTGGCGTCGACTTGGTGATCTTGCCGAGCTCGGAGGTCGGCGAGTACTGGCCCTTGGTCAGGCCGTAGATCCGGTTGTTGAACAGCAGGATCTTCAGGTTGACGTTGCGGCGCAGGGCGTGGATGAGGTGGTTGCCGCCGATCGACAGCGCGTCGCCGTCACCGGTGACCACCCACACCGACAAATCCCGCCTGCTCGTGGCCAGGCCGGTGGCGATCGCCGGGGCGCGGCCGTGGATGGAGTGCATCCCGTAGGTGTTCATGTAGTACGGGAAGCGGGAGGAGCAGCCGATGCCGGAGACGAAGACGATGTTCTCCTTGGCCAGCCCCAGCTCCGGCATGAAGCCCTGTACGGCGGCGAGGATTGCGTAGTCACCGCAGCCCGGGCACCAGCGCACCTCCTGGTCCGACTTGAAGTCCTTCATCGACTGCTTGGCCTCGGCCTTGGGGACCAGCTGCAGCAGCCCGTTGCCGGTGTCAGTCATCGATGGCCTCCTTCAGCGCCGCGGCGAGCTGTTGCGCCTTGAACGGCATGCCGTTGACCTGGGTGTAGGAGTGGGCGTCGACCAGGTACTTCGCCCGGATCAGGGTGGCGAGCTGCCCGAGGTTCATCTCGGGGATGACCACCTTGTCGTACCGCTTCAGCACCTCACCCAGATTCCGCGGGAAGGGGTTGAGGTGGCGCAGGTGGGTCTGGGCGATCGCCGCGCCGGAGCGGCGCAGCCGCCGTACCGCCGCCGTGATCGGCCCGTAGGTGGACCCCCAGCCCAGTACCAGGGTGGTCGCGCCGTGCGGGTCGTCCACCTCGATGTCGGGGACCTCGATGCCGTCGACCTTGGCCTGCCGGGTGCGGACCATGAAGTCGTGGTTGGCCGGGTCGTACGAGATGTTGCCCGTGCCGTCCTGCTTCTCGATGCCGCCGATGCGGTGCTCAAGCCCCGGGGTGCCCGGAAGCGCCCACGGCCGGGCGAGGGTCTCGGGGTCGCGCATGTACGGCCAGAAGACCTCGGTGCCGTCGTCCAGGGTGTGGTTCGGGCCGGAGGCGAACTGCACCCGCAGGTCCGGCAGTTCGTCGAGGTCCGGGATCCGCCAGGGCTCGGAGCCGTTGGCCAGGTAGCCGTCGGACAGCAGCATCACCGGGGTGCGGTAGGTCAGTGCGATCCGGGCCGCCTCCAGAGCGGCGTCGTAGCAGTCCGCCGGCGTCTTCGGCGCGACGATGGGCACCGGGGCCTCGCCGTTGCGGCCGAACATCGCCTGCAGCAGGTCCGCCTGCTCGGTCTTGGTCGGCAGACCCGTGGACGGGCCGCCGCGCTGGATGTCGACGACCAGCAGCGGCAGCTCCAGGGAGACCGCGAGCCCGATCGTCTCGCTCTTCAGCGCGATCCCGGGACCGGACGTGGTGGTCACCGCGAGCGAGCCGCCGAACGCCGCGCCCAGCGCCGCGCCGATGCCCGCGATCTCGTCCTCCGCCTGGAAGGTCCGCACGCCGAAGTTCTTGTGCTTGCTCAGCTCGTGCAGGATGTCGGACGCCGGGGTGATCGGGTACGAGCCCAGGAACAGCGGCAGGTCCGCCTGCTGGGACGCGGTGATCAGGCCGTAGGCCAGGGCGAGGTTGCCGGAGATGTTGCGGTAGGTGCCCACGGGGAAGGCCTTGGTGGCCGGGGCGACCTCGTAGGAGACCGCGAAGTCCTCCGTCGTCTCGCCGAAGTTCCAGCCCGCCCGGAACGCGGCGATGTTCGCCGCCATGATCTGCGGCTTCTTCGCGAACTTGGACTTCAGGAACTTCTCGGTGCCCTCGGTGGGCCGGTGGTACATCCACGACAGCAGACCCAGCGCGAACATGTTCTTGCTGCGCTCGGCCTCCTTGCGGGAGAGGTCGAACTCCTTCAGCGCCTCCACCGTGAGGGTGGTCAGCGGCACGGGATGCAGGTTGTAGCCGTCCAGCGAGCCGTCGTCCAGCGGGGAGGCGTCGTAGCCGACCTTCTGCAGGGCGCGCTTGGTGAACTCGTCGGTGTTGACGATGATCTCGGCGCCGCGCGGCAGATCGCCGATGTTCGCCTTCAGCGCGGCCGGGTTCATCGCGACCAGGACGTTCGGCGCGTCCCCGGGGGTGAGGATGTCGTGGTCGGCGAAGTGGAGCTGGAAGCTGGAGACGCCGGGCAGGGTGCCGGCGGGCGCGCGGATCTCGGCGGGGAAGTTGGGCAGGGTGGAGAGGTCGTTGCCGAAGGACGCGGTCTCCGAGGTGAACCTGTCACCGGTGAGCTGCATGCCGTCACCCGAGTCCCCCGCGAACCGGATGATCACCCGGTCCAGGCGCCGCACGTCCTTGGCGCCGCCCGGTTTGCGCTGCTCTCCGACGACGGCTCCGTCGGTCTGCTCCGCCTGGCTGCTGACCTGGCTGGTCACTGAACTGGACCTCCTTCGAGGCGGCTGTCCGGGGCGTGGTCGTCCCACGGACCATCCCAGGATCAACCCTACGTCGGTTAGGGTCGCCTTCCCGAGACGATCCACAGAATGGACGACATTCGAGTCGGCCTGTGGTGCTGTCGAGTCGGCATGGCACTGAGGTGTCAGGGCGTCCTTCCCCGGTCGTCTCCTCCGGTCTTCCATCCGAGTACCCGGACTTCCCACAGAAGCCGGACCGTCTGACGCCCTGCTGACACAGTGTTCTTCGGATCAGGAGTTCAGATAGGTCAGTACGGCCAGAACACGCCGGTGGTCCCCTTCGCTCGGGGCCAGCCCGAGCTTCAGGAAGATGTTGCTGACGTGCTTCTCCACGGCGCCGTCACTGACCACCAGCTGCTTGGCGATCGCCGAGTTCGTGCGCCCCTCCGCCATCAGCCCCAGCACCTCGCGCTCCCGCGGGGTGAGCCCCGCCAGCACGTCCTGCTTGCGGCTGCGGCCGAGCAGCTGCGCGACCACCTCGGGGTCGAGCGCCGTACCGCCCTGGGCCACCCGCACCACCGCGTCGACGAACTCGCGCACCTCGGCGACCCGGTCCTTGAGCAGATAGCCCACGCCCCGGCTGGAACCGGCCAGCAGTTCGGTGGCGTACCGCTCCTCCACGTACTGCGACAGCACCAGCACCCCGAGCCCCGGGTGGGTCTTCCGCAGCCGTACGGCCGCCCGTACGCCCTCGTCGGTGTGCGTCGGCGGCATCCGTACGTCCGCCACCACCACGTCGGGCAGCTCGCCCTGGGCGTCCAGATCGGCGACGGTCTTCACCAGGGCCTCCGCGTCCCCGACGCCGGCCACGACGTCGTGCCCGCGGTCGGTCAGCAGCCGGGTCAGGCCCTCCCTGAGCAGCACTGAGTCCTCGGCGATGACCACCCGCACCCTGTCCTCCACGATCTCCCGGCCCCCCATAGTCCCTACGCAGGTCTCGTACGGAGGTCCAGCATTCCAGCATTCGGTACGCGCCGCCCGCGGCACCAGCACAATCCCGCCCCCGGGGCGGAGGCGGGAAAGGCCGGGCCGGGTCCTCGCGTCAGGTGCGCCAGGGCAGTTCCGCGATCACCCGGGTGGGCCCGCCTTCCGGGGAGTCCACCACGAGGACGCCGTCCACCGCGTCCAGGCGGCCGGCGAGACCGGCCAGGCCCGAGCCGCGGGAGACGTCCGCGCCACCGACGCCGTCATCGATCACCTGCAGCATCAGCCGGTCCTCCGCGCGCCACACGTCCACCGACGCGGAGCGGGCCCGGCTGTGCTTGCTGATGTTCTGCAGCAGCTCGGAGGCCGTGAAGTAGGCGATGCCCTCGACGGCCGGCGCCGGGCGGGCCGGCAGATCGACCTCCACCCGCACCGGCACCGTGCAGCGGGAGGCGACCGAGGAGAGCGCCGCGTCCAGGCCCCGGTCGGTCAGCACGGCCGGGTGGATGCCGCGGGCCAGATCGCGCAGCTCCTGCAGCGCCGTCTTCACCTCGCCGTGCGCCTCGTCCACCATCCGCGCCGCCGCCCGCGGATCCTCCCGCAGCTTCTCCTTCGCCAGCCCCAGGTCCATCGCGAGGTTGACCAGCCGCGCCTGTGCCCCGTCGTGCAGGTCCCGCTCGATGCGCCGCAGATCGGCGGCGGCCGTGTCGACCACCACCCCGCGGTCCGACTCCAGCTCCACCACCCGCGCCGACAGCGGCGAGGGCCCCAGCAGGCCCCGGACCAGCAGCCCGTCCACCGTCGTCAGGGCCCGTACGATCCACGGCGTGGCCAGCGTGAACAGCAGCCCGACCAGCGCGGTCACGGTGATCTCGAAGGGGTTGTCGAGATAGATGCTGTGGTGCTCGTCGCCGTACAGCTGGATGCCGCCCTGGCCGGCGTACGCCGGGAAGACCCAGAACCACAGCGGGTACGTCAGCAGCGTCCAGCCCGTCGTCCACAGGCTCACCGCCACCGAGAACGAGAACACCGCCCACGGGAACTGCACCAGCGCGTACAGCAGGTTCCGCCAGGAGGTGCCGCTCTTGAGCACCGCGCCCATCCAGGCCGGCGCGCCCGGCTTGCGCATCCGCAGCGGCTCGGGCTCGGCCACCTCCAGCCGCAGCAGCCCGCGCGCCCGCGCCCGCTCCAGCGCGCCGAAACCCCGGCAGCCGGCCAGCGCCGCCGCGAGGACCGGGACGCCGAGAAAGGTCACCAGCAGGCCCGCGCCGAGCGACGCCATGGTCACCGTCCAGGTGAACAGCACGATCGAGATCGGCAGGCTCAGCAGGACATAGCCGAACTCGCGCCAGCTGCGCGCCTCGAACGGTGCCCGCAGGGCGGGAGGGAGCCGAAAGCCGGTGCGGGTCCGTTCGTCCTCCCGCCCGTATCCGTGTCCGTACTCCATGGCCATTGATCTCGTCCCGTTCTCGTCGTGTGAGCGGCGGTTCAGCCGTGTTTCCAGGGTCGTGCGCCGGCGGTTCGCGGGCCATGGAGGTCGTCGGCGTCTCGGGGCGGGGGTTTTCCCCACCATGGCCTCCGGCGGGTGGGCCGTGTCGTTTTCGGTGCCGGTAGTTTCTTGCTGCCGTCGGTCGCGGACAGCCGTGGGGGTTCTGTCGTCGGTTCGGTGCGGGTTCGTTGTGGCTGGTCGCGCAGTTCCCCGCGCCCCTTGGGGAGTAGCAGTCGCCAGCACTTGCATGAGGAGCCGTTGGCTACTGCGTGCGGTCCCGCCACGGCAGCTCGGCTGTGACCACCGTCGGGCCGCCGGGTGGGGAGTCGAGGTCGAACAGGCCGTCCACGGCGCCCAGGCGCTCCGCGAGGCCGCGCATGCCGGTGCCGTCCTCGAGGCGGGCGCCGCCCCGGCCGTCGTCCTGGACCTGGATGAGCAGCCGGTCCTCCGTGCGCCACACGTCCACCGACGCGGTGCGGGCCCCGCTGTGCTTGCTGATGTTCTGCAGCAGCTCGGAGACCGTGAAGTAGGCGATGCCCTCGATGGCCGGTGCCGGGCGGTCCGGCAGGTCCACGGTCACCTTCACCGGCACCGTGCAGCGGGTGGCGACCGAGGACAGGGCCGCGTCCAGGCCCCGGTCGGTGAGCACGGCCGGATGGATGCCGCGGGCGAGGTCGCGCAGCTCCTGGAGGGCCAGCTTCACCTCGCCGTGCGCCTCCTCCACCATCGCCGCCGCCGAGTCGGGATCCTCCAGCAGCTTCTCCTTGGCCAGACCGAGCCCCATGGCCAGGTTGACCAGCCGCGCCTGGGCCCCGTCGTGCAGATCCCGCTCGATGCGCCGCAGATCGGCGGCGGCCGTGTCGACCACCACCCCGCGGTCCGACTCCAGCTCGGCGATACGGCGCTCCAGCTCGTCCGAGGGCGACAGCAGCCCGCGCACCAGGAAGCGGTCCACGTTCGCCAGGCCCCGCGCCAGATACGGCAGCACCGGCCACAGCACGAACAGCGAGGTCAGCACGGTGCAGAAGGTGAGGATGCCCCAGGGCAGCCGGATGACGTCGTACAGCAGCGTCCGCCAGCCCACCGGGTCCTTCAGCGCCAGCCACAGCCGCTGCGTCAGCGCGCCGCTCTTCGCGAGCGGCAGCGGGGTCGGCTCCTCCACCCGCACCCCGAGCAGCCTTCGCGCGCGGGCTCGCTCCAGCTTCCCCAGCTGCCGGGCGCCCAGCAGACTGAGCGCCAGCAGCGGCAGGCCGACGACGGTGATCGTCAGGGACCCGCCGACGGACAGCACAGTGATCGCGTAGACGAAGCCGAACACCGCCACCGGCAGGTTCAGCAGGAGATACAGGATCTCCTTCCACGTGTGCGCGTCGTACGCCGGCCGGATCGGAGGCAGAGGGTCGGTGCCGTCGGCCCGGTCGACGGCTGAGCTGGTAGCGGTCATAACGGTCAGCCTGCCGTGCCGTGCACCCTCCGCGCCATGCGGTATGCCGCCCTCCGCCGACGGGGGAAAACCCCACCCCACACACGTCGCCCGTCGCCGCCATCTGTCTCACGGCGTGACGGGCTGCTTACCAGCTCTTTATCAGGGCCTAGACTCCCGTGCGTACAGATCGTCGAATGATGTCAGGGAGCGAGGTCGGACGGTGCGGGAGACGTTGGGGGACTCGACGGCCGCCGCGGCGAACGTCATCGCGGCCGGCTACTTCCGGTCCTACTCGGTCGTGGGCCTGCTCGCGCTGATCGGCGTGCTGTTCGTCGCGGTCGCCTTCGGTGCGGGCCGCCTGCTGCGCCCGGTCGTGCCGACCCCCGAGAAACTGCTGACCTACGAGTGCGGCGTCGACCCCGTCGGCGAGGGCTGGGCCCACACCCAGGTCCGCTACTACGTCTACGCCTTCCTGTACGTCATCTTCGCCGTCGACTCGATCTTCCTGTTCCCCTGGGCGACGGTCTTCGCCGCCCCCGGCTACGGCGCGACGACGCTCGTGGAGATGTTCGTCTTCCTCGGCTTCCTCGCCGTGGGCCTGCTGTACGCATACAAGAAGGGCGTCCTGGCATGGACGTGACCCCCACCCCTGTGTCGCTCCCGGAGCCGAAGCGGCTGGGCGCGCTGTCCCGCCTGGCCCCCGAGCCGATGAAGGTGGTTCTGAACTGGGGCCGCCGCTACTCGCTCTGGGTCTTCAACTTCGGCCTCGCCTGCTGTGCGATCGAGTTCATCGCCGCGTCGATGGCCCGCCACGACTTCATCCGCCTCGGCGTGATCCCGTTCGCCCCCGGTCCGCGCCAGGCCGACCTGATGGTGGTGTCGGGCACGGTCACGGACAAGATGGCCCCGGCCGTCAAACGTCTGTACGAGCAGATGCCCGAGCCCAAGTACGTCATCTCCTTCGGCGCCTGCTCCAACTGCGGCGGCCCGTACTGGGACTCGTACTCGGTGACGAAGGGTGTCGACCAGATCATCCCGGTCGACGTCTACGTCCCCGGCTGCCCACCGCGCCCGGAGGCGCTGCTCCAGGGCATCCTCAAGCTCCAGGAGAAGATCGCCCGCGAGTCGCTGGGGGAGCGGTACGGCCACTCCCGGCCCTCGGCCGCTGCCCTGACCAGTGACCTGGTGAAGCCACCCGCTCCCGCCGGCGAGGGGGATGCCCCATGAGCACGGTCGGCTGGCTGCCCGCCCCGGTCGAGGACCTGTTCGGTACGGACGCCACGGCCGAGGAGTCCTACGACCTCCTGACCGTGGACGTACCGCCGTCCTCCTGGCTCACCGCCCTGGAGACGGCCCGTACGACCCTGGGCTGCACCTATTTCGACTGGCTGAGCGCGGTCGACGAACCGGGCACGGGCTTCCGCGTCTCCGCCCATGTCGTCGCCCTGGGTCCGGTCCGCCGCCTCCTCGTCCGCACGACCGTCCCGCACGAGGCGCCGGCGCTGCCCTCCGCCGTGGGTGTCTACGCGGGCGCCGCCTGGCACGAGCGCGAGACCCACGAGATGTTCGGCGTGGTGTTCGAGGGTCACCCGAGCCTGGAGCACCTGCTCCTCCCGGAGACCTTCGAGGGCCACCCGCTGCGCAAGGACTTCGTCCTCGCCGCACGTGTCGCCAAGGCCTGGCCCGGCGCCAAGGAGCCCGGCGAATCCGAGCACGGCGGCCCCAAGCGCCGCCAGATGCTCCCCCCGGGCGTGCCCGACCCCAACGAGTGGGGCCCCCTGAAGGGCCAACTGCCCCCTGCCCCGGCCCGCCCGGCGCGCGGCGCGGGCCGAGCGGCGGGCGAACGCCCGGCGGCTCGCGCGGGCGCAGCCGGAGACCGCCCGGTACGACGCACCCGCACGGCGGCGGAGGGATCGGCCAGCCAGACCGCGCAGGCCGCCCCGCCCGAACCGACGGGCGAGGCTGCTGCGGCCGGCGGGGCCAGCGGGGCTGCCGGAGCTGGCGCTACGGGGACTGGCGGGGCTGCAGGGGCCGGCGGGGCCGTGGGCGCTGCCGGTGCGCGGCCGCGCCGGATGCGGAGTGCCGGCGAGGGCTCGGTGAGCCAGACGCGGGCACCCCAGGACGCGGCCGGGCTCAAGCAGGCGGCGGCCGAGGGCGACGCGACCCAGGCCGCGGCGGATGCGGCAGCCGAGGGCCCGGCCGCCGAGGCCTCCGTGGCCCATGAGCCCGGCCCCGCCCCGGCCCGTCCGCGCCGCGCCCGCAGCGCCTCGGAAGGCTCGGCCTCACAGCGACCCCGGGCTCCTGAACCGGCGGCACCGGCCACGGATGAGCCGGCGGCAACGGACGGCGCCGCTCGTCCCGCCCGCCGGACCACGCCCCCGCGCAGCTCGGACGCCCCATGGCACCACGCCCGCCCGGCCTTCGAGGAGCCCGAACAGGCCCCGGCGGCAACCGAACAGGCACCGGAGGAACCGGGGCGGACCGCTGTGGGGCCCGAGCAGGCCTCGACGGAACCCGAGCGGGCGTCTGCGGAGCCCGAGCTGGCCCCCGCCGAAGCCGAACAGGCCGAGCAGCAACCCGAGCGGCCCGCCGGTACCGGCGACGGCCTCCCCACCGACGACGAGCCCGCCACCCCCGACAACCCCGAGGCCGAACCCGAGCCCAACGACGACACCACCCCAGGAGGCCCGCAGTGAACGGCGCGTTGGACGTCGCCCTGCGACTCGTGGTCGTGTTCGTCGTCTTCCTCACCTTCCCGCTGATCGTCGGCCAGACCGAGCACAAGGTGATGGCGCACATGCAGGGCCGGCTCGGCCCGATGTACGCCGGCGGCTTCCACGGCTGGGCCCAGCTCATCGCAGACGGCGTGAAGTTCGCACAGAAGGAGGACGTGGTCCCGGCCGGCGCCGACCGGCGCGTCTTCCAGCTCGCCCCCGCCGTCGCCCTGCTGCCGTACCTCCTCGTGCTGCTCGCCATCCCGATCGGCCCGAGCAACGGCGCCGTCGGCCAGGTCCTCGACGCGGGTGTGTTCTTCGTGCTCGCCGTGATGGGCGTCGGCGTACTCGGCTCGCTCATGGCCGGCTGGGCCAGCGCGAACAAGTTCTCCCTGCTCGGCGGTCTGCGCACGGCCGCCCAGCTGCTCGCCTACGAACTGCCGATGCTGCTCGCCGCCGCCTCGGTCGCGATGGCGGCGGGCACGGTCTCCCTGCCCGGCATCCTGCACGCCTTCCAATGGTGGTGGGTGCCCTGGCAGATCGTCGGCGCGGTCGTCTTCTTCGTCGCCGGACTCGCCGAGCTGCAGCGCCCGCCGTTCGACATGCCTGTCGCCGACTCGGAGATCATCTTCGGCGCGTACACCGAGTACACCGGTCTGCGGTTCGCACTCTTCCTCCTCGCCGAGTACGCCGGGATCGTCGTCCTGTGCGGCCTGACCACCGTCCTCTTCCTGGGCGGCTGGCACGGCCCGTGGGGCCACGACGGCCTGGGCTGGCTGTGGACCCTGCTGAAGACCGCGATCCTCGCCTTCCTCGTCATCTGGCTCCGCGTCACCTACCCGCGGCTGCGCGAGGACCAGCTCCAGAAGCTGTCCTGGACCCTCCTCGTCCCCCTCTCCCTCGCCCAGATCGCCCTCACCGGCATCGTCAAGGTGGTGATCTCCTGATGGCCCCCGTTCCCGGCTCCGGCCTCGCCAAGGGCTTGGCCGTCACCCTCCGCACGATGACCAGGAAGACGGTCACCGAGCAGTACCCGGACGCCCAGCCCGAACTGCCGCCCCGCACGCGCGGCGTGATCGGCCTGTTCGAGGAGAACTGCACGGTCTGCATGCTCTGCGCCCGTGAGTGCCCCGACTGGTGCATCTACATCGACTCCCACAAGGAGACCGTCCCGCCCGCCGCCCCGGGCGGCCGCGAGCGCAGCCGCAACGTCCTCGACCGGTTCGCCATCGACTTCTCCCTGTGCATGTACTGCGGTATCTGCATCGAGGTGTGTCCTTTCGACGCCCTGTTCTGGTCCCCGGAGTTCGAGTACGCCGAGACCGACATCCGTGACCTCACCCATGAGCGGGACAAGCTCCGCGAGTGGATGTGGACCGTCCCGGCCCCGCCGGCCCTCGACCCCGCCGCCGAGGAGCCGAAGGAGATCGCCGCCGCCCGCAAGACCGCCGAGAAGCTGGCGGCCACGCAGACCGAACCGGGGGAGGGCACGTCGTGACCCTCGCCTCGACCCTGAGCCCGGCCGCGGGTCGTACCGGCATGCACTTCGCCGCGGCCTCACACGGCTTCCTGTCCCCGACCGGCGTCGAGGTCGCCTTCCTCCTCGTCGGCCTGGTCACCTTCGGCGCCGCGCTCGTCACCGTCACCACCCGCCAACTGGTGCACGCCGCCCTGTGGCTGGTGGTCGCGCTCGGTGGTCTCGCCGTGGAGTACCTGCTGCTCACGGCCGAGTTCATCGCATGGGTGCAGGTCCTGATCTACGTCGGTTCCGTCGTCGTCCTCCTGTTGTTCGGTCTGATGCTCACCAAGGCCCCCATCGGCCGCTCCCCGGACGCCGACTCCGGCAACCGCTGGGCCGCCCTGACCGTTGCGGGTGCCGCCGCCGTCGCCCTCGTCTGGGTGGTCGCCGACGCCTTCCGCACCACCTGGATCGACCTGAACGGCCCGGCCGCCGGCTCCACCCGGGTCACCGGCGAGAGCCTGTTCCGCAACTGGGTGCTGCCCTTCGAGGCCCTGTCCGTCCTGCTCCTCGCGGCCCTGGTCGGCGCGATCGTCCTGTCCCGCAAGGCGAAGGCGGAGTCGAACCCTCCCCCTGTGAACTCCCGGGGGGTCAGGGAGAGTTCCCCCTCCGTCACGGATTCCGGAATTCACCCGGTCGAGCAGGAAGGCGCCCGCTGATGCACCTCGCCTACCCGGCCGTACTCTCCGCCCTCCTGTTCTGCACCGGCCTGTACGGCGTCCTCGCCCGCCGCAACGCGATCCTGGTCCTGATGTCGGTCGAGCTGATGCTCAACGCCGTCAACCTCAACCTCGTCGCCTTCGACGTCTGGCTCAGCCGGGCCGCGAAGGACACCCTGCACTCAGGCCAGGCGCTGACCCTGTTCACCATCACCATCGCCGCCGCCGAGATCGGCATCGGCCTGGCGATCGTGCTCGCCGTCTACCGCAACCGCGGCACCTCCGACATCGACAAGCTCCGCGACACCGCCGAGGGCCCCGGCACCGAGGGACCGGGCTCCTCCGCGGCCGAGAAGGCTGAGGCCACCGCGTGACCACGACCACCCTCGCCGCCCTCGTCCCCCTTCTGCCGTTCCTCGGCGCCGCGGCAGGACTGCTGCTCGGCCGCACCGCGCCCGGGTTCATCCGCCCGCTCGCCGTGCTGCCGCCGCTGGTCTCGCTCGTCCTGGCGGCGCTGGTCGCAGCACGCCAGGGAGGCGGTCAGGCCAACGACGCCCACACCGAGCTGACGCCCACCGGCTCGGTCCCCATCGAGCTGGCGCTGCACATCGACGGCTTCGCCGCGCTCGTCGCGATCCTGGTCGCGTTCGTCGCGGCCTGTGTGCAGATCTACTCGACGGGCTATCTGCGCGACGACCCGCGCTACCCCTCGTACGCCGCCCTCGTCTCCCTCTTCACCTCCGCGATGCTTCTGGTCGTCTACTCCGGCGACCTGATCGTGCTGCTGGTCGGCTGGGAAGTCATGGGCATCTGCTCCTACTTCCTGGTCGGCCACTACTGGGAGACCCCCGAGGCCCGCGCCGCCTCCCTGAAGGCCTTCCTCGTCACCAAGCTCGGCGACGTGCCGTTCCTCATCGGCCTGTTCGCGCTCGCCACCGACGCCGGGTCCTTCCGCATCACCCGCGTCCTCGGCGCCGTCGCGAGCGGCAACCTGCACCATCCGACGGTCGTCGCCCTGCTGCTCCTCGCGGGTGTCGCGGGCAAGTCGGCGCAGTTCCCGCTGCACACCTGGCTCCCGGACGCGATGGCCGGCCCCACGCCCGTCTCCGCGCTGATCCACGCCGCGACGATGGTCGCCGCCGGTATCTACTTCGTCGCCCGCCTCCTCCCGGTTTTCGAGGCCTCGCAGGCCGCGATGACCGTGCTGGCCGTCATGGCCGCCGTCACGATGGTGGGCTCCGGTCTCGCCGCGCTCGCCCAGGACGACATCAAGCGCGTCCTCGCCTACTCGACGATCGGCCAGCTCGGCTACATGACCGGCGCCCTCGCCGTCGGCGACCGCGGTGCCGCCGTCTTCCACCTCCTGTCCCACGGCGCCTTCAAGGCGCTGCTGTTCCTCGCGGCCGGCGTGATCATCCACGCCTCCGGCACCAACTCACTGGCCGCCATGTCCCGGATGAGCCATCTGCGCGACCGTGTTCCGGACGCCTACTGGACGATGACCGTGGCGCTCCTCGCACTCGCCGCGATCCCGCCGTTCAGCGGCTTCTTCTCCAAGGAGTCCGTCCTCGGCGCCGCCGAGCACGTGGTCGACGGTCACCCGGACCACGCCCCCTGCGCCGCCGGCTGGATCGTCCTCGTCGCCGGTCTGCTCACCGCCCTGCTCACCGCCGCCTACGCGGCGCGGCTGTGGCTGCTGGCCTTCCGCGGTCGGGGCGCCGAGGCCCCCCACCACGGCCGCCAGCCGCTGACGATGACCGTGGTGCTGTGGGTCCTCGCCGTGCCGTCCCTCGCCTTCGGCGGGCTCGCCTACCGCGTCCTGCCCGGCTGGTTCGACGGGCGCGACCTGACCCCGACCCTGCTCACCTCCATCCTGGGCACAGGCCTCTCCGTGGTCGGCGGGCTGCTGACCTACGGCGCCTGGCAGCGCACCACCCAGCTCGCCGCCCGGGTCCCGCTGGGCGCGGTCGCCGCCCATCCGGAGGAGGACGCCGGGCTGGTCGAGGCCGAGGCCATCGCCACCCACGAGCCGGCCTACGGCGACATCGCCTACGCGCCCGACCCGGCGGACCCGGCGCGGCTGCTGCTCGGCCCGCTGCGCCGCCACGCGGCCGCCGGCTTCCACCTGGACGCCGTGTACGCGGCACTGTTCGTCCTTCCGGTCCAGGCCGGAGCGAGCCTCGTCCGGTTCCTCGACCGCGAGGTCGTCGAGACCTACGTACAGGGCGCGGCCGCCCTTCCCCGGCTGCTCGGGGCCGCCGTACGGCGGGCGCAGACCGGCAATGTGCAGACCTATGTGAGCGCGCTGCTCGCCGGCACCGTCCTCCTGGCGGTCGCCGTCGTCCTCGTCGCCACGGGAGCGTGAGCAGGCGTGATCGATATCAACGAGTCCGTGATGCAGTTCCTTCTGGCATTCGTCGTCGTCGGCCCGCTCCTCGGCGCCGTCGCCGCCCTCCTCCCGGCTCCGCCCGGACTGAAGGGGAAGTCACCCGAGCAGGCCGTGTTGCGGCACGGAGTGACCGTGACCGGCGCGATCCTCATTGCCGCGATCGTCCTCGCGCTCGGCTTCGACCACGACCACCCGTCGAAGATGCAGGCCACGACGGACATCAGCTGGATCCCCGCGCTCGACGTGCGGATCCACCTCGGCATCGACGGCATCTCCCTCCCCCTCGTCGTCCTGACCGCGCTGCTGACCTTCCTGTGCGCGCTGTACTCCTACTTCAAGCCGCCCGCGGGCGGCTCGCCGAAGGCGTTCGTCGCACTGCTGCTCCTGCTCGAGTCCGGCACCCTCGCGACCTTCGCCGTCCTCGATCTGCTGCTGTTCTTCCTCGCGTTCGAGATGGTGCTCATCCCGATGTACTTCCTCATCGCCCGCTGGGGCGGCGAGGGCCGGACCCGGGCCGCGTGGAAGTTCATCCTGTTCACGCTGCTCGGCTCCGTGGTCATGCTGCTCGGCCTGCTCCTGATCGGCATCAAGGCGGGCACGTTCGACATGGTGGCACTCGCCACTGACAACGGCCGGTCGCTGACCGCATCCGTGCAGGTCATCGCCGTTCTGGCGATCGGGATCGGGCTGGCGGTGAAATCGCCGATGTGGCCGCTGCACAGCTGGCTGCCGGACGCCCACACCGCGGCGCCGACCGTGGGCTCGGTGCTGCTGGCCGGTGTCCTGCTGAAGATGGGTACGTACGGGTTCGTCCGGATCCTGCTGCCGGTGGCGCCGCACGGCTTCCACACCTTCGCGCCGTACATCGCCGCGTTCGCCGTCGTCGGGATCATCTACGGGTCCCTGGCCTGTCTGGCGCTGGCCAAGCGGGGCGCGAAGGGCGATCTCAAGCGGCTGATCGCCTACTCCTCCGTCGGCCACATGGGCTTCGTGCTGCTGGGCGTCGCCACCATGACCCCGACCGGCGTCAACGGCGCCCTGTTCGCCAACATCGCCCACGGCCTCATCACCGGCCTCCTCTTCTTCCTGGTCGGCGCGCTGAAGGACCGCACGGGCACGACCGACCTGGACACCCTCGCCGAGGAGACCGGCGCCGCGCTGTACGGCAAGGCCCCGCGCCTCGGCGGCCTCCTCGCGTTCGGTGCCGTCGCCTCGCTCGGGCTGCCCGGGCTCGCCGGGTTCTGGGGCGAGATGCTGGCCCTGTTCGGCGCGTTCAAGCCCGCCGCCGACCTCAGCCGGCCGGCCTTCCTCACCTTCATGGCGATCGGCGCGTTCGGCACCCTGCTGACGGCCGCGTACATGCTGATCGTGGTCCGCCGCGTCTGCATGGGCGGCGTCGAACAGGAAGTCCCGAAGCTCGCCGACGTACGCGGCTACGAGTTCGCCGCCTGGACCCCGCTCGTTGCCCTCACAGTCGCCGCCGGACTGTGGCCGAGGGCGCTGCTCGGCCTGACCGACCCGGCCGTGCACCAGCTCCTCGCAGGAGGCACCCGATGAGCGCCCAGCCCCTCGCCGAGTCGCTGGTCCAGTCCGTCGACTGGCTCGCCGTCGCCCCGCCGACCATCGCCGCCGCGGTCGCACTCGTCGTCCTGGTCGCCGACCTGTTCCTGCCCGAGGCCCGCAAGCCCGTCCTCGGCTGGGTCTCGGTCGCCGGTCTCGCCGTGGCCGCGCTGATGCTGCTGCCCCTCCTGGACGGCGACCGCAGCACCTTCTGCCTCACCGGCGCCGGCACACGCGCGTGCAGCTACACCGCCGACCACTTCACGCTGGTCATCCAGTTCCTGGTCCTCAGCGGTGCCCTGCTCGCGGCCCTGCTGTCCGTCACGAACCTCAGCGACGACCAGCGGCGCGTCCCGCCGGGCGAGTTCTGGTTCCTGCTGTTGTCCTCCGCGGCCGGAGCGGCCCTGCTGCCCGCCGCCCGCGACCTGGCCACGCTGATCGTCGCCCTGGAGGTCGCCTCCCTGCCCGCGTTCGCCCTCGTCGGCATCCGGCACGGCGACGAGCGGTCCTCCGAGGCCGCCCTGAAGTTCTTCCTGTCCTCGGTGACGGCCACCGCGGTCAGCCTGATGGGCATCAGCTTCGTCTACGCCTCCACCGGCACGCTCTACCTCACCCAGGTCGCTCAGCGCCTGCCCCACGTCGGCGGACAGCTGCACACGCTCGCCCAGGCGGGTGTCGTCCTCACCCTGATCGGCTTCGCCTTCAAGACGGCCGCCGTCCCCTTCCACTTCTGGGTGCCCGACACCTACGTCGGCGCACCGCTGCCCGTCGCCGCCTACCTGTCGGTCGTCGGCAAGGCGGTCGGCTTCTCCGGCCTGATCCTCGTCACCGTCGTCGCGCTCCCGTCGTACGCCGACGTCTGGGGCCCCGCGCTCGCCGCCCTGGCCGCGCTCACCATGACCGTCGGAAACGTCGGTGCCCTGCGCCAGCAGGCCACGCGCGCGTACAGCGCCGTACGGCTGCTCGCCTGGTCCTCCGTCGGTCAGGCCGGCTACCTGCTGGTACCGATCGCCGCGGCCGGCTACGCCAAGGATCCGCAGAAGGCGATCGGCTCCACGGTGGCCTACGCGCTGATGTACGGCGCCGTGAACCTCGGCGCCTTCGCGGTGGCCGCCGTGGTGGGCCGTAGCCGAGCCCTGAACCGGATCGCCGACTACCGGGGTCTGTACGCCAGCAACCCGCTCACCGCGCTCCTGCTGGCGTTCTTCCTGCTGTGCCTGGCCGGGCTGCCGCCGGGCGTGATCGGGCTGTTCGCCAAGGTCACCGTGTTCTCGTCGGCCGTCGACGCGGGCCTCGGCTGGCTCGCCGTCGTCATGGCCGTCAACGTGGTGATCGCCCTCTTCTACTACCTGCAGTGGACGGCTCTGCTCTTCCGCGCCCCCGAGGGCGAACCCGCCCGACACCACGTCCCGGCCCCCCTCACGGCCGCCCTCGCCCTCACCGGCGTACTCGGCGTCGCCCTGTCCGGAGCACCCCAGCTGGTCCTCCGCTTCGCGGCCACCGGCCTGTTCTGAAGGCTCGGCCACGCACGCGTGGGGCATCCGTGGCCTCCACGCGCGCGTGGCCGTACGCGCCCATCACCCGTACGGCCCCGGCGCGCGGCCGCACCCACCAGGGAACTCGCAGCCGCCGCCTGGCGTTGTCACAAGCGGGAGGGTCCACTGGACCAAAGTGTTCCCCAGCTGCACGACTTGGAGGGCGCACGGTGCACCGCCGGCACAACGGGCTCAGGACCGCAGTACTCCTCGGGGGACTGTCCGCACTCATCATCGTCATCGGCAGCCTCTTCGGCCGCACCGGCCTGATCGTCGCGGTCCTGGTGGCCCTGGGCACGAACGCGTACGCGTACTGGAACAGCGACAAGCTGGCCCTCCGCGCGATGCGCGCCCGCCCGGTCAGCGAGTTCGAGGCCCCCGCGCTGTACCGCATGGTCCGCGAGCTGTCCACGCAGGCCCGTCAGCCCATGCCACGCCTGTACATCTCGCCCACGGAGGCCCCCAACGCCTTCGCCACGGGCCGCAACCCGCGCAACGCGGCCGTGTGCTGCACCGAAGGCATCCTGCGCCTGCTGGACGAGCGTGAGCTGCGGGGCGTCATCGGCCATGAGCTCAGCCACGTCTACAACCGGGACATTCTCATCTCCTCGGTCGCCGGCGCACTCGCCTCGGTGATCATGTTCCTGGTGAACTTCGCCTGGCTGATCCCGGTCGGCCGCTCGGACGACGACGACGGCCCCGGCCTGCTCGGCCTGCTTCTGATCATGATCCTCGGCCCGCTCGCCGCCAGCCTCATCCAGCTGGCCATCAGCCGCTCCCGCGAGTACGAGGCGGACGCCTCCGGCGCCCAGCTCACCGGCGATCCGCTGGCCCTCGCCAGTGCCCTGCGCAAGCTGGAGACCGGCACCCAGCAGCTCCCGCTGCCCCCCGAGCCGCGGATCGAGACCGCCAGCCACATGATGATCGCGAACCCGTTCCGCTCGGGCCAGGGCCTGACCAAGATGTTCTCCACGCACCCGCCGATGGCGGACCGCATCGCGCGGTTGGAGCAAATGGCAGGCCGCCACAGGTGAGTCCGCCGTCCTCCTGCACGACCGGATGGCCGAACTGTGCGACGGCTACGGCCTCACCATGGCCGACCTCAACATCGACCTCGGGCCGCTGGGCACGCTGCTCCCGCCGTGACCGGCGGCCGGCGCGGGAGGGCGGCGGAGCCGACGCAGAAGATCGCGCGCGGCGCGGGAGATCAGCGCCCGGCGAAACCCTGGTCCGACGGCACCACCTCACGCCCGAGCGGCATGAGGGAGATCGGAATGAGCTTGAGGTTCGCCCAGCCGAAGGGGATCCCGATGATCGACAGGAACAGTGGGATGCTCGTGATGAGGTGCCCCAGCGCCAGCCACCAGCCCGCGAAGATCACCCAGATCACGTTGCCGATGAAGGAACCCGCCCCCGCGTCCGGCCGGTCCACGGTGGTCCGGCCGAACGGCCACAGGACGAAGCCGGCGATGCGCAGCGACGCGATGCCGAACGGGATGGTGACGATCAGGACGAAGCAGATCAGGGCGGCGACGAGATAACCGATCGCCATCCAGAAGCCGCAGAAGACGAGCCACAGGATGTTGAGCAGCAGGTTGAACAGCTTCATGGTCGGTACCTCTCCAGGTCGCTCCGCCGGCATGCCTGCTGCCACAAGTATCAGCGTGCCGGGCGTTCAGGCAGAACCGCAGCGTCCTTGTGGCGTGATCGGGAACGTCCGGAGACGATCCGGCTCGGCATCACTCGGCATCACTCGGCGTCACTCGGTGCGCCGTCGCGCCCGCAGTCGTACGCCGTAGGCCGCCACGCCCACCGCGAGCACGCAGGCCCCCACGGCCACCGAGCCGGCGGGCAGTGCGAACGCCAGCGTGGCGCAGCCCAGCAGGCCCACCACGGGTACCACACGGGCCGACGGGGCCGGACTCAGGGTCCACGCGGAGGCGTTGGCGACGGCGTAGTAGGCGAGCACGCCGAAGGAGGAGAAGCCGATCGCGCCGCGCACATCGACCGTCGCGGCCAGTACGGCGACCACCGCGCCCACGGCCAGCTCCGCCCGGTGCGGCACCTGGAAACGCGGGTGCACGGCCGCCAGCGCCCTCGGCAGATGCCCGTCCCGGGCCATGGCGAGGCTCGTACGGGACACGCCGAGGATCAGTGCGAGCAGCGAGCCCAGCGCCGCCACCGCGGCCCCGACCCGCACCACCGGTGCGAACCCCGGCACGTCGGCCGCCCGTACCGCGTCGGCCAGCGGCGCCGCCGCGTGCCCGAGCCGGTCCGTACCGAGGACGGCGAGCACCGCGACGGCCACGCACGCGTACACCACAAGCGCGATCCCCAGGGCCAGCGGGATGGCACGCGGAATCGTGCACGCCGGATCCCGCACCTCCTCCCCGAGTGTCGCGATCCGCGCGTACCCGGCGAACGCGAAGAACAGCAGCCCCGCCGCCTGGAGCACCCCGCCCGCGCCCGACGACAGCCCGATGTCCAGCCGCCCGGCGTCGCTCTGCCCGGAGGCCAGGCACACGACCACCGTGGCCGCGAGCACGGCCAGCACCACCGCCACGATCACGCGCGTCAGCCACGCCGACTTCTGGATCCCGCCGTAGTTCACGGCCGTCAGGGCCACCACGGCCGCGACCGCCACCGCGTGCGCCTGCCCCGGCCAGACGTACGCGCCCACGGTGAGCGCCATGGCCGCACAGGACGCCGTCTTGCCGACCACGAAGGCCCAGCCCGCGAGATAGCCCCAGAAGAGGCCCAGCCGTTCCCGTCCGTACACGTACGTCCCGCCGGAGGCCGGGTAGCGAGCGGCGAGCCGGGTCGAGGACATGGCGTTGCAGTAGGCCACCACGGCCGCGAGCGCCAGCCCGGGCAGCAGTCCCGTGCCCGCCGCGCGCGCGGCGGGCCCCAGGGCCGAGAACACGCCGGCCCCGACCATCGAGCCGAGGCCGACGAGCACGGCGTCCCGCACGCCGAGGGTGCGGCGCAGCCCGGTGCCGGAGGTTGTCATGCGCCGCACCCTACTGACCGCCGGAACCGGGAGGTGGACCACCGGCGTCTCCCTCGTCAACAGGCCACGTACGCGCGGTCAACAGGCAGCGAACGTGTGCTACGACAGCACGGAAGGGCGGGCACCGCTCGGGGGCGCCCGCCCTTCCCTGCTGCACGGATGTCCGGCTGGTGTGCTGCCGGTCCCTACCGGCGTGCTGCCCGGTTCCCACCGGTGCCCTGCCGGTCTCCTACCGATGTCCTGCCGGTCTGCTACCGGTAGTTCACGAACTGCAGGGCGAAGTCGAAGTCCTTGCCCTTCAGCAGCGCGATCACGGCCTGCAGGTCGTCCCGGCTCTTGGAGGTGACGCGCAGTTCGTCGCCCTGGACCTGGGCCTTCACGCCCTTGGGGCCCTCGTCACGGATGATCTTCGCCACCTTCTTGGCGTTCTCCTGGGAGATGCCCTCCTGGATCGACGCGAAGATCTTGTACTCCTTGCCGGACAGCTGGGGCTCGCCCGCGTCCAGCGCCTTCAGCGAGATGCCGCGCTTGATCAGCTTGGACTGGAAGACGTCGAGGACAGCCTTCACCCGGTCCTCGGAGTTCGCCTCCATGAGGATCTTGTCACCGGACCACGAGATCGAGGCGCCCACGCCCTTGAAGTCGTAGCGCTGCGAGATCTCCTTGGCGGCCTGGTTGAGGGCGTTGTCGACCTCCTGCCGCTCGACCTTCGAGACGATGTCGAAACTGGAGTCGGCCATGTCCTGTGGCTCCTTGTATCGGGGTGCGTATCGGGTGCGTGCCGGCGTGCGCGGCGGCGGCCGCCGGACCCGGCGTCATACCGGGCCGCATCCGCACTAGCCTAGCCACCCCGCGAGCCGAGGGGTGGAGATCAACCGGGTGGCGAAGCACCCCCGTGTATCGGGTATTGTTTACGTCGTCGCCAGGGGGCACCGCCGAAAAGCGGTTCGATCTGGTGGCCAACCCCGGCGGTGTGCCCGAGCGGCCAAAGGGAGCAGACTGTAAATCTGCCGGCTTCGCCTTCCCAGGTTCGAATCCTGGCGCCGCCACACGGGAACAAGGGCCCCGTGACCTGCGAGAACAGCAGGTCACGGGGCCCTTGTCGTATCCCAGGGTGATCAGCGGACCGTCTCACGCTGTCTCGCGTTCGAACGCCTCATCTCGATGTGTGGGGCGGGGCGTGGACGGGTTGAGGTGGCCGCGGTCGTGTCGGGGACGGGGCACGACAGTGATCTCCAAGAGCCGGAGGAGTTCGCGGCTGCTGACGGGGACGAGCTCGCCGGCAGGCTCGGCTGTCGTGACACGGGCGCGGGCGCGGGCGCGGGCGCGGGTGCGGGCGCGGGTGCGGGCGCGGGTGACGGCCAGGACAGCAGTGGCGAGCAGGCTGATCAGAGTCCAGAGCATCCAGGAGTTCCAGCAGCTCGGTGCATTTCCCGGCCCAGAACTCGACGCCCTGGCTGACTCATATTCCCGAGGACACCCTGGAGTCGTGAAAATCGGGATGGGCGGCCACTCGGCAGTCTGGGTGGATGGCTTTCCCATCCACCCAGACCGTGAAATCAGGTGTGGTGGGTGCGACCGAGGTTGTTGTTGTTATTGTTGTTGTTGTTCTGGGCACCCGCGTTGTTGTTGTTATTGTTGTTGTTGACGATGACGGTGATACGGAAGCCGTCCTCGTCGAAGTCCGCCCAGTCGTGGGTGGCCTCGTCGTCCGTGTCGTCCTTGGCCTCCGCCCAGTCGTGGGTGGCGTCGTCGTCTTCGTCTTCCTTGGCGTTCGCGCGGTCGTGGGTGGCGTCGTCGTCTTCGTCCTCCTTGGCGTTCGCGCGGTCGTCGTCCGAGTCTTCCTTGGCCTTCGCGCGGTCGTGGGCAGTGTTGCCGCCTTCGTCTTCCTTGGCGTTCGCGCGGTCGTGGGTAGCGTCGTCGTCCGAGTCTTCCTTGGCGTTCGCGCGGTCCTCGGCAGCGTCGACGTCTGCGTCATCCTTGGGGGCGGCGAAGGTACCGCTTGAGCGGAAGGTCTTGGGCGAATCATGATCTGCGGCGTGCGCCATGGGCACTGACCAGAGACCCACCCCGCTGCCGAGCACGATCACGGCCGCCGCCTTCGCACCCAGGCGGGGGCGACGCGAGGGAGCGCCCTCGTCTTGGCTCCAATTGCGCGTCACCTTGCGCTTCGGAAACATTTTGTGTCCTCTCTCCTCGCATAGCCGAGGGAACTGTCCGATCGGTTCGAGAATGCAAACGTTGATCCGCATCCAGCCTCATCACGCTTTCCGCGCGAACTGCATGCGATAACGGTTCGACCTGCGGAGTTAGGCCAGACGCTGACATGTCTGCAACACGTGGCTCAGCGCCGATGGCGCCTCTGGAGACCGGGCGATAAAGTAATTAGCCGCCAATTTTTTATGACGGTCCGTCAGTTTGTCTGGCAGACCGTTTCGGCTTGCATGTCCGGGCAGGCCGGTGGCCCGGCTGTCGCACCGAGTGGGTGCCGGGTTCCACGGCTCCGGGGTGGGGTTCGGGTCGGCGAGACAGAGCGTTTCCGCTGGTCAGCCGGAGTTCGGCAGGGTCTGCAGGCGCGCGAACGTGCCGGTGATCACGTGAGTGAAGGGTCAGTGCCGGGCGAAGCGGAGGCAGCGGCGGCGGCCGGTGGGGGCGAGCATGGGCATCCAGGCCGGCAGGTCGAGGGTCGGTGACGCGTGGTCTTCCCTCAGAAGTCCCTTCAGAGCGGGCGGTGTTCACGTGACGCGCCGTTCCTCGGGATGGGCGCACGGCACGCACATGCCGAGCGAGGGCGGGATGACGCATTCGGCATCCCGACCACACTCGGGGCACCTGCGGCGGGCGGCATTGGCTTCGGCCGGGGTCACCCATTTGGCGGGCCTCGTCGGCCGGACGGGCTTTGGCGGCGCGATCGAGTAGAGGTGGGCGACCAGCGGTCCGCGGCGGCGCCGCGGACGCTCCGACTGGGCTGCCACGTCCCGCCCACGGGGCCGTAACCCGAGGGCGCGCAGTTGCCGGACCGTGGCCGGCCGCTCGGGAGCCAGGTGCCACCGGTGGACGGCAGTGCCGGCTGTCAGACGGCCGCGGTGTCGACGGCTCGCAGGACGGGGCGGGAGGGCTCGTCGTCGCGGGACGGCGAGGATCTGCCGGCGTCCCCAGGACTCGCTCATGCCGAATGCCTCGCCCAGCGCGCGGGCGCTGCGCGGGCGGCCCGTCTGTGCGGACTCGGTGTACGGGCGTGCGGGAGGTGCGCGGGCGCGTGTGGATCGGTTTGCCGCGCTGCGTCCGCACGGGCCGTGACCAGCGCGGACGGTTCCAGAACGGGTACGCCTGCCAGGGCGTCGGCGGCAACCGGGGTGGGTGCCGGTTCGGGGTGTGCCGGGGGTGTGCGGGGCGGGTGCGGATTCCTGCCCGTGCGGCTCGGACACTGCCTCCCGTGCTCGAAGCCCGGCGCCGCCACACGAAAACGAGAGCCCCGTGATCTGCGAGAGCAGGTCGCGGGGCTCTTGTCGTTGCCGTCAGTGGAACTTGGCGGCCATGCCCGCCTCGTAGTCGCCGGCGGGCTGCTGGGTGATGACGTTTCCGCGGTTGAAGGCGTTGATGACGGCGATCTGGGCCACCAGGTCGGCGAGCTGGTCCTCGTCGTAGTACTTGGCGGCGTTCGCCCAGACCTCGTCCGGGACGCCGCCGGCCGCGTCCGCGATGCGGGTGCCCTGTTCCGTCAGCTCCAGCGCGGCGCGCTCGGCGTCGGTGAAGACCTTGGCCTCCCGCCAGGCGGCGACCAGATGGAGGCGTACGGCGGTCTCGCCGGCCGCGGCGGCCTCCTTGGTGTGCATGTCGATGCATCCGGCGCAACCGTTGATCTGGCTGGCGCGGAGCATCATCAGTTCGCGCGTCGAGGCCGGCACGGTCGACTCCGAGAGCGCCATGCCCGCGGCGATGATGTGCTTCATGACCTTGGCCGCGACCGGGGCGGCCATGACGTTCAGACGAGCTTCCACGGTGTACTCCTGGGTGCTTGCCGGTGTGTACGCCCTCTGCGTACGCCCTCTTGGACAGAGCGGACCCGTGCGCTGTGACAGGAAGGGATGTGACCTGCGTCTCAGCGGTGGGGGAACCATTTCACGCGAATCCTGTTCGGTCGCATCCCGCTGGTCGCACTTCCGGGTCTCTTCACTAGAATCGAACGTGTGAACGATGACCGTCCGCTGACGCGTCTCGACATGCTGCGCTTCGCCCGCCGCGTCGTCGAACATCAGGCCGCGCGGCAGCTCGCCCTGATGGACCGGTGGATCGCGGACGAAGAGCGCCGGGAGGCCGAACGGCAGCGCCGTCTCGCCGTCCGGCAGGCCGCCCCGGACTGGCTGATCGAGCGCGGACTGAACGGCCGCACAGCGGTGTACGTCCACGTCGGCGGCTGTGCGAGCGCCGGCGGACGCGTCAAGGCGGTCGGCCGGCAGCAGGCGGTCCGCGCACTCACCGAAGGAGAGGTCGCCGCATGCCCGCTGTGCCGCCCCGACAGTGTGCTGGGAATACTGGAATGACCGGTCCGGGTGCAGGCCCGGGCGGTCCGGACGATGCTGGAGCCATGGCCGGGAAACGACCCATCATCGTGCACCTGCCGTCCCCGACCGGCGGCCGCCGGGTCCGCGTGGACGGTGAGATCCTGGGCCTGGCGCACAACGTGGGGGACCTCGTGGAGTTCCTGCGCCGCGCGGGGCTGGAGATCGAGCCGGAGCAGGTGGCCGACTCACCGCTGATCGACTGGCGCGGAGTGGGCCCCGATCGCTGGGAGGCCGAGACCCGCACCTGACAGCGGTGTCGCGTCCGCGCCGGGTGCGGGCACACTGACGGCATGTCCTCCCGACGCAGAGCCTGCCCTGTGTGTCATCGCGACATCGCCGTCGTCGCGGGCCGCTACGCGCGGCACGACCCGCCCGGGGCGCGGGAGAACGGGGAACTCGTCTCCTGCACCGGATCGCGGCAGCAGGCCCAACTCGGGGCAGTCCAGCCGGCGTTGGACGGATACGCCGTACCGGAGTTTCCCGGGCAGCTGCCTCTGTTCTGAGTTCGCGAAGAGGCGGAGGGGCTTGCGTGTGCGGAGGGGGGCTTTCGTGTGGGAGGGGGCTTGCGTGTGTGGGGCGTGGCTGTTGGGGGACTGACGGGGCGACAGGCCGATAGTGCTGAGGGCTCGGTGGCGGGGCCTGTCCGTTCAACGGCCGGTGGCCGGCCTCAGTTCCCGGCCACCGACTTCACCGCCACCGACACCGGTGTCGATCCGCTGATCAGCTCCAGCGTCAGGCCGGTCGTCGCCGGGGTGTCCACCAACTCCGCGAGTACGGCCGCCACATCGTCCCGGGGGATCGCGCCGCGCCCGGTGTGCGCCTCCAGCCGGACCTGGCCGGTGCCGGCGTCGTTCGTCAGTGAGCCGGGGCGCAGGATCGTCCAGTCCAGGGCCTCCTGGCGGGTGACGTAGGCGTCCGCCTCGCCCTTGGCGCGCAGGTACGCGTCGAAGACATCGTCGCCCCGGTGCGCGGGATCCGCGCCCATCGAGGAAACGACCAGGAAACGGCGTACACGCGCGCGTACGGCCGCGTCCGCGAACAGCACCGCCGCGCCCCTGTCCACCGTCTCCTTGCGGGCCGCCCCGCTGCCCGGGCCCGCGCCGGCCGCGAAGACCGCCGCGTCGGCGCCCTGCAGATGCGCCGCGACCTCCTCCACCGAGGCGGACTCCAGGTCGAGCAGCACCGGTTCGGCGCCGGCCGCGCGCAGATCGTCGCCCTGTTCGGACTTGCGGATGATCCCCGCGACCTCGTCTCCGCGCGCGGAGAGCAGGCGCTCCAGCCGCAGCGCGATCTGTCCATGACCACCAGCGATGACAATGCGCATGATTCCGACCGTACGCCGGAAGGGGCGCATCCGCCGCACGAGTTAACCGGCGTGGCAACACCGCGCCGGGCTCACGCCCACTGGCCCGCGCCGGGCTCACGCCCACTGGCCCGCGCTGGGCGCGCACGAGCGCACGCCCAGCGCTCACACCCACCCGCGCGCTCTCCTCGGATCCTCACCTCGGACCGCGCTCCAGCCCGCACTCCGGACCGCGCGCCCTCACGACAGCTCGCCCCGCCCCTGCCGCGGCAACCCGAGTTCCACCGTGGCCGCCGAGTTGCAGTACTCGCGCACCGCGCTCGTGCGCGCCACCACCCGGCCCCGGTGGACCACGATCCGGCTGTAGGCCAGGGACAGGGCGCCGGCCAGGCGGTTGCCGCGTACAGCGAGGAGGTCCGCGGGAAAGCCGGCCTCCACGCGTACCTCCGGCAGGCCCAGCACCGCGCGGGCCGATGCGCTCACGGCGTCGTAGGCGTCCTCCGGGCGCAGGCCGTGGGCGGAGGCGAGGAGATAGGCCGCCTCCAGGGGGTCACCGCGGCCGACGGGGTTGGAGGCGTCGCGCAGGGCGCCGCTGCCGGCCGACACGCGCACTCCGGCCGCGCGCAGCAGCCGTACCGGAGCGGTGCCGCGGCGGTCGGTCCCGCAGCAGCCGCCCTGAGGCAGGCACACGACCGTCACGCCGGCCGCCGCGAGCTGGTCGGCGGCGCGGGAGGCCGCCTCGGTGGGGAGGCGTGCGAGACCGGCGCACGGCCCGATCGTCACGCCGGGGCGCAGGCCCCCGGCCATGGCCGCGAGCCGGGACAACCGGGCCAGGTCGGAGGCGTCCGTGTGCAGGTCCACCGGGCAGCCGTGCTCGGAGGCCACCTCCAGGACCGCCTCCACATAGCCCGTGGGATCGGGGTCCAGGTCGGGGCAGCCGCCCACCACGGAGGCGCCCATCTTGACCGCGTCGCGCAGCATCGCCAGCCCGTCGGCTCCGGCCACCCCGGTCAGCAGTCGTGGCATCGCGACCGTCGTCAGCTCGGCGAGCCCCCGCAGCGAGCGCCGCGCCTGCAGGACCGCGCCCAGCGCGCCGAGCCCTTGTACGTCGCCCACGCGCACGTGCGTGCGTGCCGCCGTCGCGCCGTGGCCGAGCTGCAGCAAGGCCGCCTCCGTCGCCCGGCGCTGGACGTCCTCGGGGGCGTACGACGCCGGGCCGGGGTGCTCGGCGGACAGCGCGGTGTCGCCGTGGGCGTGCGGTTCGGCCGGGGCCGGCAGGAGCAGGTAGCCGTTCAGGTCCACGCGCGTGGCGCCCGTCCGGGCGGGTCCCGGCGCCAGACTGCCGGCCGTGCCCACCGCCTCGATGCGCCCGCCGCCCAGCCGTACGTCCACCGTCCGGCCGTCGGTGAGCCGCGCTCCGCACAGCAGCAGGGCGGGGTCGGACTGACCCGAGGATCCCGAGGAGTTCGACGGCGGATGGGGCTGCGGCTGGCTGTCGGGCATCGCGCTCCAGGATCGGGGGCGGGGGCTCGGGTTGGCCCGCGTGAGACACCGGGGCCCGGGCCCCAAGATCACGCCGAGCGAGTCGAGCCTAGGGTGGCGAGCCGCGCCGGGCGCGCAGGAGCGCAATAGTCGTACCGGCGTGGTCCGTCGTTGCCGGTGCACATGCCGCGCACCGCGTGGCCCCGCCCTTCCCGCCGACGTCCACGCGCGCGTGGACGCGGCTTCAGCTCCGTGCGAGGGCTCGTGAGGCCACTGCGGGCCCTGGGATAGGGGTGGTCCGGGGCCGCCGGATACGGATTTGGGTGAACGGCGGCGGACCGTGTAATGTCTTCATCGCTCGCCCCAATAGCTCAGTCGGCAGAGCGTCTCCATGGTAAGGAGAAGGTCAACGGTTCGATTCCGTTTTGGGGCTCTGGTGTGAGAGGTCCCGCCGAAAGGCGGGGTCCGATCGCATCGCAGCGGTGTAGCTCAGTCGGTAGAGCAAGCGGCTCATAATCGCTGTGTCACCGGTTCAAGTCCGGTCACCGCTACTCACAGTAGCCGATTGTGGGGTCGGTCCTTCGATCGGCTACTCTTTCTTGCGTTGAATTAGTCCACCCGTTCGTCTTAGGAGCACTCACGTGGCTGCCACCGACGTCCGCCCGAAGATCACGCTGGCCTGCGTGGAGTGCAAGGAGCGGAACTACATCACCAAGAAGAACCGGCGTAACAACCCGGATCGTCTTGAGATGAAGAAGCACTGCCCTCGCTGCAACGCGCACACCGCGCACCGCGAGACGCGATAAACAGGCTCGTTCGCGAGGCCGTCCCCTTCCGAGGGGGCGGCCTCGCGGCGTTTCACCGCCTCACCGGCGCCTCGGCTTCCCCGGCGCTTCGGCTTCACCCGTGCTTCAGCGGCCGGTCCTGACCCGTCCCCCCTGCGCATTGTCCCGCGGGATTCCGGCTAATTTGGGGCCATCACAGCAGACATCAGGAGGTGCCGGGCCATGGCGCTCGACCAGTCCTTCGTTGGACGGACCTACCCGCCCACCGCGCCCTATGAGGTGGGCCGGGAGAAGATCCGCGAGTTCGCCGAGGCGGTGGGTGAGACCAATCCGGTCTACACGGACCCGGAGGCCGCGAAGCAGCTCGGGTATTCCGATGTGATCGCCCCGCCGACGTTCGTGTTCGCCATCACCTTCCCGGCCGCCGGGCAGATCGTCGAGGACCCGCAGCTCGGTCTCGACTACAGCCGCGTGGTGCACGGCGACCAGAAGTTCGCCTACAGCCGCCCGGTGCGCGCCGGCGACCGGCTCACGGTCACCTCCACCATCGAGGGCATCAAGTCCCTCGCGGGCAACGACATCCTGGACATCCGCGGTGAGGTGCACGACGAGGCCGGCGAGCACGTCGTGACCGCCTGGACCAAGCTCGTGGCCCGCGCGGCCGGGGAGGCGTGAGGACCTGATGACGGCGAAGATCGCGTACGACGACGTCGAGGTCGGCACCGAACTGCCGGCGCAGACCTTCCCCGTGACCCGCGCCACGCTCGTGCGCTACGCGGGTGCCTCCGGGGACTTCAACCCGATCCACTGGAACGAGAAGTTCGCCAAGGAGGTCGGACTGCCGGACGTCATCGCGCACGGCATGTTCACCATGGCCGAGGCGATCCGCGTGGTCACCGACTGGACCGGGGACCCGGGCGCGGTCGTGGAGTACGGCGTCCGCTTCACCAAGCCCGTCGTCGTGCCGAACGACGACCAGGGCGCGCTGATCGAGGTCAGCGGCAAGGTCGCGGCCAAGCTGGACGACAACACCGTGCGCGTGGACCTGACGGCGACCAGTGACGGCCAGAAGGTGCTGGGCATGTCCCGGGCGGTCGTACGGCTGGCCTGACGGCACCACCGGAAACAGTGAGGTAAGGGGCGTCCTCCATGGTGGGGCGCCCCTTACGTATGTCCGGGGCCGAGGAGCTTGCCAAGTTAGTGATTGAGTACTAACTTACTTTCCATGCCCAGGATGAGTGCAGAAGAGCGACGCGAGAGCGTCATTCGCGCGGCGATCGCCGAGTTCGCGCGGAAGGGCTACTACGGCACTTCCACGGAGGCGATCGCGAGCCGCGTCGGTGTGTCGCAGCCGTATCTCTTCCGGCTCTTCGCGGGCAAGAAGGCGATCTTCGCCGCCGCGTCGCTCCGGTGCGTGGAGGACACCTGCCGGGTCTTCGAGGCGGCGGCCGAGGGACTGGACGGCGAGGAGGCCCTGCATGCCATGGCGAACGCCTATGTGCGGCTGATCACGGAGCAGCCCGAGAAGCTCCAGATGCAGATGCAGACGTACATCACGGTCGCGGCGGCCGAGGCGGAGGGTGACCACGAGTTCGGCGAGGCCGTGCGGGCCTCCTGGATGAAGCTCTGGGACACCGTCCATCTGCCGCTGGGGGCGGACGACGGTGAGACCACGACCTTCCTGGCGTACGGAATGCTCATCAACACCCTCACTGCCATGGGGTTTCCGCCCGAACACCGGGTCTGGCAGGGGATGTATCCGGCGGCCCGGATCACCGGCCGGCTGGAGAAGTAGCGGAACGAGGTGGATTGTCCGCCTCTTTTCCTGGCCGCAAAAGTTAGTCATCAATAACTAACTAGATCGCTCTCTGGGGGAGAGATGTCACAGCAGACCGCAACGAGCACCAGCCGCGGAAGCGCCGCCTGGGCCCTCGTCATCACCAGCGTCGCCGGCTTCATGGCGGCCCTCGACAACCTCGTCGTCACCACCGCCCTGCCCTCCATCCGCAAGGACCTCGGCGGCGCGCTGGACGACCTCGAGTGGACCGTGAGCGCCTACACGCTCACCTTCGCCGTCCTGCTGATGTTCGGCGCGGCGCTCGGTGACCGCTTCGGGCGCCGCCGGCTCTTCATCGCCGGACTCGCCGTCTTCACCGGCGCCTCCGCCGCCGCGGCCATGGCCCCCGGCATCGGTTCCCTGATCGCCGCCCGCGCGGTGCAGGGCGTCGGCGCGGCCGTGACGATGCCGCTCACGCTGACCCTGCTGACCGCAGCCGTGCCCGCCGCGAAGCGCGGGATGATGTACGGCATCTGGGGCGCCGTCAACGGACTCGCCGTCGCCTCCGGACCGCTCATCGGCGGCAGCCTCACCGAGCACGTCTCCTGGCACTGGATCTTCTGGCTGAACGTCCCGCTCGGCCTGATCACGCTGCCGCTCGCCCGGCTGCGCCTCGCCGAGTCCCATGGCACCGGCGCCCGGCTCGACGTCCCCGGCACCCTGCTCGCCAGCGGCGGCCTCTTCGGGATCGTCTACGGCCTGGTCCGCGGCCCTGCCGACGGCTGGACCGACACCGTGGTCCTCACCGCGCTGTTCGCGGGCGGCGCGCTGCTGACCGGGTTCGTCCTGTACAGCTCCCGCGCGGCCAACCCCATGCTGCCGATGCGGCTGTTCCGGTCCCGCGCCTTCTCCGGCATCAACGCGGCCAGCCTGCTGATGTTCGTCGGCATGTTCGGCTCGATCTTCCTGCTCAGCCAGTACATGCAGGGCGTGCTCGGCTACTCGCCCACCGAGGCGGGCCTCAGGATGCTGCCGTGGACCGGCATGCCGATGCTCGTCGCGCCGATCGCCGGGATCCTCTCCGACCGCATCGGCGGCCGCCCGGTCGTCGCGGCCGGCCTGTTCCTGCAGGCCGTCGGTCTCGGCTACATGGCCGTCGTGGCCACCACGGACGCCTCCTACGCCGCCCAGCTGCCCGCCCTGGTCGTCAGCGGGGTCGGCATGGCCCTGTACTTCGCGCCGGCCGCCAATCTGGTGATGTCCAGCGTCCGCCCGCAGGAGCAGGGCATCGCCTCCGGCGCCAACAACGCGCTGCGCGAGGTGGGCGGCGCGCTCGGCATCGCGGTGATGTCGTCGATCTTCTCCGCACCGGGCGGCTACGAGAGTGCGCAGAGCTTCGTCGACGGCCTGCGGCCCGCCCTGGTCACCGGCTCGGCGGTGGTCGCCCTCGCCGCGGTCGCGGCCCTGGTGATCCCGGCCCGGCGCGCCGCCGCCCGCCTCGCCGCGGGGGACGCGCGGACGCCCGCGACGGCCCTGGAGGCCGCTGCCGCGGAGGCTCCCGCCCCGGCGGGCACCGCCCTGGAGAGCAGCGCCCGCTGAGACCCGCCCGGGAACCCCGCCACCCTCGTCCCATGGAGTTCGCGATGCCCGCTCTCCCCGCTCTTCCCTGGATCGTGCCGAACACCCCGCCGCAGGGCACCGAGGTGCACGTCTTCGCCTCGCGCTTCGAGACCCGCTCCCTGTGGGGCGCGCTCCGCTTCCTCGCCCGCACCCCGGCGGTGTGGCGGCAGGTCGGCAAGGCACCCGGCGCCTACGGGGCCTCCCTCAAGGCACAGCCCCTGCGGCGGACCTTCTGGACGTTGTCCGCCTGGGAGTCCGCCGACGCGCTGAAGGCCTTCGCCCGCTCCGGTGTCCACCGCCCCGCCTCTCGTGGACTGGCCTCCCAGATGCGCGACGCCGCGTTCGCCACCTGGCAGACCTCCAGCGACGAGTTGCCGGTGAGCTGGGAGGAGGCGGAGCGGCGGCTCAGCTAGACCGCCGGTCGGTAGCCGCGGTACGTCGGGTACGCGCGCGTGGGCTTCGAGAGGAGCCCACGCGCGCGTACCCGTGTGTCGGCTCGCGTCAGTGGGCGGACAGGGCATGGAGCCCCACCCCGCCCTGCATGGTGCAGAACCGCCTCCCGCCACCGTTCCCCGGCCGTCGCTCGTCGCCCGCGTGGATGCGGTGCTGTCGGAGGTGTCTCGTAGTCTTGGGCCCGTGCAGGTACTCCACGACGCCCCCCTCGCCCCGCTGACCACCTTCCGGCTGGGCGGTCCCGCGGCCCGGCTGGTCACCGCCACCACCGACGCCGAGGTGATCGCCGCTGTCCGTGAGGCCGACGACAGCGGGACGCCGCTGCTGGTCATCGGCGGTGGATCGAACCTGGTCATCGGCGACAAGGGCTTCGACGGCACCGCCCTGCGCATCGCCACGCGCGGTGTCGAGCTGCGCGGCACGACGCTGGAGCTCGCGGCAGGCGAGGTGTGGACGGATGCCGTGGCCCGCACGGTCGAGGCTGGGCTCGCGGGGATCGAGTGCCTCGCCGGGATCCCGGGATCGGCCGGCGCCACCCCGATCCAGAACGTGGGCGCCTACGGCCAGGAGGTCTCCTCCACCATCACCGAGGTCATCGCCTACGACCGGCGTGCCGGCGAGACCGTCACGCTGACGAACGAGGAGTGCGCCTTCTCGTACCGCCACAGCCGCTTCAAGGCCGACCCCGAGCGCCATGTCGTGCTGCGCGTCCGCTTCGAGCTCGAGGACGCGGACGGGCTCTCGGCGCCCCTGAAGTACGCCGAGGCGGCCCGCGCGCTCGGCGTCGAGCCGGGAGAGCGGGTGCCGCTGGCCGAGGCCCGCGAGACCGTGCTGAAGCTGCGCGCCGGGAAGGGCATGGTGCTGGACCCCGAGGACCACGACACCTGGTCGGCCGGGTCCTTCTTCACCAACCCGATCCTCAGCGACGAGCAGTTCGCCGCGTTCCACGCGCGCGTGCGCGAGCGGCTGGGCGACGGCGTGGAGCCCCCCGCCTACCCGGCGGGGGAGGGCCGTACGAAGACCTCCGCGGCCTGGCTGATCGACAAGGCGGGCTTCACCAAGGGCTACGGCACCGGACCGGCCCGCATCTCCACCAAGCACACCCTCGCCCTCACCAACCGGGGCGCCGCCACCACCGAGGACCTGCTGGCCCTGGCCCGCGAGGTGGTCGCCGGCGTACGCGAGGCCTTCGGGATCACGCTCGTCAACGAGCCGGTGACGGTCGGCGTCAGCCTCTGACGGCACGAACGGCAGTGGCCTAGTACGCCACTCCCACGCCCTGCTTCACGGTCCCTTCGTCGTCGATCATCGCCAGCATCGCATGCGCCACGTCCGCGCGCGCGATGAAGCGGCCCTTGGGCGGGAAGCCGCCGACGGTGGTGCGGTAGCGGCCGGTGAGCGGCTTGTTCTGCAGCCGCGGCGGCCGTACGGACGTCCAGTCCGTGCCACTGCGGGCCAGCTCGGCCTCCATCCCGCGCAGATCGGTGTAGACGTCCTTCAGGACGGCCGACACCAGGCCGCGCATCGCCCGGTCCAGCGCGCCGTCGTCCTCGGGGGCGGGGCCGACGGGGCCGGCGCTGACCACGAGCAGCCGTCGTACGCCCTCGGCCTCCATGGCGCGCAGGACGGTCCGGGTCAGCCGGGTGGCGACCCCGGCGTCCTTGCGGCTGCGCGCGCCCAGGCCGGAGAGGACCGCGTCCCGGCCGCTGACCGCTGCGCGCAGCTCCTCGGGGTCGGTGAGGTCGGCGCGGAACACCTCCAGCGCGTCGCCCGTGACGTCGAGCCGGGCCGGATCGCGGACGACGGCGGTCACGCGGTGGCCGGCGCCGAGCGCCTGACGCACGATCTCGCGGCCGATGCCGCCGGTGGCGCCGAAAACGGTGAGGTTCATGAGTGCTCCCGTACTCGGGATGGGTGGAGTGAGGCAGGTGGGTGAGTGTTCACTCACCTGCCTGCCCTCTAGAGTGGGTAAGCACTCACCCACCCGTCAAGCCCGATTGGACGCACATGGAGCCGAAGCCGGCGCGTGTCCGCATCCTCGACGCCGCCCACGAGCTCATGCTCACCGTCGGACTCGCCCGCGCCACCACCAAGGAGATCGCCCGCGCGGCCGGTTGCTCCGAAGCGGCCCTCTACAAGTACTTCGACAGCAAGGAGGACCTGTTCGTACGCGTGCTCGCCGAGCGGCTGCCCCGGCTCACGCCCCTGCTCAACAGCCTCGCCGCCGAACCCGGACAGGGCACTCTGGAGGGCAACCTCACCGAGATCGCCCGCCAGGCCGCGCTCTTCTACGAGCAGAGTTTCCCGATCGCCGCCTCCCTGTACGCCGAGACCCAGCTCAAGCGGCGGCACGACGACGCCCTGCGCACGCTCGGCTCTGGCCCGCACCGGCCCATCCAGGACCTGGACGCCTATCTGCGCGCCGAACAGGCCGTCGGCCGGGTCCGCGCCGACGCAGACACCTTCGCGGCCGCCTCGCTGCTGCTGGGCGCCTGCGCGCAGCGCGCGTTCGCCTACGACGCGACCGGCACCGGGGAACGGCCGTCGGTCGACGACTTCGCCGCCCGGCTCGCGCGCACACTGCTGGGCGGAATCTCCGTTGCGCCGGCCTCGGCGTGAGCTTCACCCTGACCGCATGACAAACGCCTCCCACGGGACCCGCCCGTACGGCTGAGACCGCGCGAGTCACACCTCCCTGCGCAACCCCGCGCCCATCGGCTGTTGCTCGGCGAGGCCGGCTGGTTCGTGCACGCGGCAGGTCACGGGCCGTACCAGAAGGGTGTCGGCAAGGGGCACGCGAGGCTGATGGGGGAGATCCCGGCACTCGTCCAGCCGCCCGGGCGAGCCCGCCGCTCGCCTTATGCGGCCGGGCGGGTCAGCCAGTCGTCCACGCCGGCCAGCAGGCGCGCCCTGACGTTCTCCGGGGCGGCCGAACCCCGTACCGACTGGCGGGCCAGCTCGGCGAGTTCGGCGTCCGAGAAGCCGTGCGCGTGCCGGGCGATCTCGTACTGGGCGGCCAGCCGGGAGCCGAACAGCAGCGGATCGTCGGCGCCGAGCGCCATGGGCACGCCGGCGTCGAAGAAGGTCCGCAGTGGCACGTCCTCGGGCTTCTCGTACACGCCGAGCGCCACGTTCGAGGCCGGGCACACCTCGCAGGTCACGCCCCGGTCGGCGAGCCGCTTCAGCAGCCGCGGGTCCTCCGCCGCGCGCACCCCGTGCCCGATCCGCGAGGCGTGCAGGTCGTCCAGGCAGTCGCGCACCGAGGCCGGGCCGGTCAGCTCGCCGCCGTGCGGGGCCGACAGCAGACCGCCCTCGCGTGCGATGTGGAAGGCCCGGTCGAAGTCCCGCGCCATGCCCCGCCGCTCGTCGTTGGAGAGCCCGAAACCGACCACGCCCCGGTCGGCGTACCGCACCGCGAGGCGGGCCAGCGTACGGGCGTCCAGAGGGTGCTTCATGCGGTTGGCGGCGACGAGCACGCGCATGCCGAGCCCGGTCTCCCGGGACGTGGTCTCCACCGCGTCCAGGATGATCTCCAGCGCGGGGATCAGCCCGCCCAGCCGGGGTGCGTACGACGTGGGGTCCACCTGGATCTCCAGCCAGCCCGAGCCGTCGTTCAGGTCCTCCTCGGCGGCCTCCCGGACCAGGCGCTGGATGTCCTCCGGCCGGCGCAGGCAGGAGCGAGCCGCGTCGTACAGCCGCTGGAAACGGAACCAGCCCCGCTCGTCGGTGGCCCGCAGCTTCGGCGGTTCGCCGCTGGTCAGTGCCTCTGTCAGGGCCTCGGGCAGACGTACGCCGTACTTGTCGGCCAGTTCCAGGACGGTCCCCGGCCGCATCGAGCCGGTGAAGTGCAGGTGCAGATGGGCTTTCGGCAGCTCAGAGAGATCACGTACACGCTCCATTCCCAGATCCTGCCGTACGTCCCTGCCGTACCGGTAGCCGTTTCCCCGTACGTGGTCTTGCTCGCACAAACGAACAGGGGCACCCGGGAACGTTCCCGGGTGCCCCTGTCCAGAAATGGACCGCTCGGTTGTCCAAAGATGGACTGCTCAGGACTTGGCCTCCGCCAGAAGCTTCTGGATGCGGCTCACGCCCTCGACGAGGTCCTCGTCGCCCAGCGCGTACGACAGCCGCAGATAGCCCGGCGTGCCGAAGGCCTCACCCGGGACGACCGCGACCTCGGCCTCCTCCAGGATCAGCGCGGCCAGCTCGACCGTGTCCTGCGGGCGCTTGCCGCGGATCTCCTTGCCGAGCAGGGCCTTGACCGACGGGTAGGCGTAGAACGCGCCCTCGGGCTCGGGGCAGACCACGCCGTCGATCTCGTTGAGCATCCGCACGATCGTCCTGCGGCGCCGGTCGAAGGCCTCGCGCATCTTCGCCACGGCCTGAAGGTCACCGGAGACGGCGGCCAGGGCGGCCACCTGGGCCACGTTGGAGACGTTCGAGGTGGCGTGCGACTGCAGGTTGGTCGCGGCCTTGACGACGTCCTTCGGGCCGATGACCCAGCCCACGCGCCAGCCGGTCATGGCGTACGTCTTGGCCACACCGTTGACGACGACGCACTTGTCGCGCAGCTCGGGCAGCAGCGCCGGCAGGGACACCGCGGCGGCGTCGCCGTAGACCAGGTGCTCGTAGATCTCGTCGGTGAGCACCCACAGGCCGTGCTCCAGGGCCCAGCGGCCGATCGCCTCGGTCTCGGGCTCGGAGTACACCGCGCCGGTCGGGTTGGACGGGGAGACGAAGAGCACGACCTTCGTCTTCTCCGTGCGCGCCGCCTCCAGCTGCTCGACCGAGACGCGGTAGCCGGTCGTCTCGTCGGCCACGACCTCCACCGGGACTCCGCCGGCCAGGCGGATCGACTCCGGGTACGTCGTCCAGTACGGCGCCGGGACGATGACCTCGTCGCCCGGGTCGAGGATCGCGGCGAACGCCTCGTAGATGGCCTGCTTGCCGCCGTTGGTGACGAGGATCTGCGAGACGTCGGGCTCCCAGCCGGAGTCGCGCAGCGTCTTCGCGGCGATCGCGGCCTTCAGCTCGGGCAGGCCGCCGGCCGGCGTGTAGCGGTGGTACTTCGGGTTCTTGCAGGCCTCTACGGCGGCCTCGACGATGTAGTCCGGGGTCGGGAAGTCGGGTTCACCGGCGCCGAAGCCGATCACCGGACGCCCGGCGGCCTTCAGGGCCTTGGCCTTGGCGTCCACGGCGAGGGTGGCGGACTCGGAGATCGCGCCGACTCGGGCGGAGACCCGGCGCTCGGTGGGTGGGGTTGCAGCGCTCATGGAGCCCATCGTTCCAGACCGGAAATCCCCCCGGCACACGGGTTTCACAGACTGAACAGCAACGGGTCGGGACGTGAACACGGGTCCGAATCCGGCCTCCGGCCAGGACGATCTTTGGTCAGGTGGCTCCGGACGGGCACTTTCTGTTCGACGCCGGGCTGTTGACCACGTACACTCTCACCTCGTTGGCCTTCAGAAGCCGCCGCCGAAACCGGTGCACACCGCGCACCCGGCCGGATGCGGTACGTTGGGGGACACACAAAGGGTCGTAGCTCAATTGGTAGAGCACCGGTCTCCAAAACCGGCGGTTGGGGGTTCAAGTCCCTCCGGCCCTGCTACACACACCGCCAGGATGTGTGCGCGTGTACGTACAGCAATGCACCGCCGTGCGGCTCAGAAACCGGGCGCGGCACGGCCACGACCCGGGACCAGGTGAGGACAATGACGGACGCCGTGGGCTCCATCGACACGCCTGACGCCCAGGACGAGGCGCTCGAAGCCAAGAAGAAGGCCCGCAAGGGCGGCAAGCGCGCCAAGAAGGGCCCGCTGAAGCGCCTCGCCACCTTCTACCGCCAGATCATCGCGGAGCTCCGCAAGGTCGTCTGGCCGACGCGCAACCAGCTGACGTCGTACACCACCGTGGTGATCTTCTTCGTCGCCATCATGATCGCGCTGGTGACCGTGATTGACTATGGGCTCAACCACGCGGCCAAGTACGTCTTCGGCTGAGCCAAGAGCGAAGGGCGCCGTGGCACCGGCGCCCGTTTTCGCATGTTCCACCCCTATGTATCCAGGAAGAAGCAGCCATCGTGTCTGACCCGAACCTGAACGACGACGCCATCGAGCCTCGCGGGACCGCTGCCGAGATGGTGGACGACGAGCGCGACATCGTCGAGGGCGCGGACGAGCAGGACGAGTTCGAGGCTGCCGAGGCCGAGGCGGGGGAGCCGGCCGAAGAGGCTGCCCTGAACGTCGAGGACGAGGAAGACGAGGAAGAGGCCGAGGAGGCTGCCGCCGAGGCCGCCGAGGAGGAGCCGGCCGCGCCCGTCGACCCCGTCGAGGCCCTGCGCGAGGAACTGCGCTCTCTGCCCGGCGAGTGGTACGTCATCCACACCTACGCCGGTTACGAGAACCGCGTGAAGACCAACCTGGAGCAGCGCGCCGTCTCGCTGAACGTCGAGGACTACATCTTCCAGGCCGAGGTGCCGCAGGAAGAGGTCGTCCAGATCAAGAACGGCGACCGCAAGACGATCAAGCAGAACAAGCTGCCGGGTTACGTCCTGGTCCGCATGGACCTGACCAACGAGTCCTGGGGTGTCGTCCGCAACACCCCGGGCGTCACCGGCTTCGTCGGCAACGCCTACGACCCGTACCCGCTGACCCTGGACGAGATCGTCAAGATGCTCGCCCCGGAGGCCGAGGAGAAGGCCGCCCGCGAGGCCGCCGAGGCCGAGGGCAAGCCCGCCCCGCAGCGCAAGGTCGAGGTCCAGGTGCTGGACTTCGAGGTCGGCGACTCGGTCACCGTCACCGACGGCCCGTTCGCCACGCTGCAGGCGACCATCAATGAGATCAACCCCGACTCGAAGAAGGTCAAGGGCCTGGTGGAGATCTTCGGCCGCGAGACGCCGGTCGAGCTGTCCTTCGACCAGATCCAGAAGAACTAGTCCATTTCTGGACGTCGCTCTTCCGCGCAGGTCAGGCGGGCTGTCTCAGCCGGTCTGACCTGCTCGGTTTTTGGCCGCGCATCTATACCCGCTATCGTTGTGCGGTATGCCTGCGTCAGGATCGCGATCTTGCGCGGGCATGGACCCGAATGAAAGGACCCGGAGAGCTATGCCTCCCAAGAAGAAGAAGGTCACGGGGCTCATCAAGCTCCAGATCCAGGCCGGTGCCGCCAACCCGGCTCCGCCGGTCGGCCCCGCGCTGGGTCAGCACGGTGTCAACATCATGGAGTTCTGCAAGGCCTACAACGCCGCGACCGAGTCGCAGCGCGGTTGGGTCATCCCGGTGGAGATCACGGTCTACGAGGACCGCTCCTTCACCTTCGTCACCAAGACGCCGCCGGCCGCGAAGATGATCCTCAAGGCCGCGGGCATCGAGAAGGGCTCCGGCGAGCCGCACAAGACCAAGGTCGCCAAGATCACCGAGGCGCAGGTCCGCGAGATCGCCCAGACCAAGATGCCCGACCTGAACGCGAACGACCTGGACGCCGCCGCGAAGATCATCGCCGGTACCGCGCGTTCCATGGGCGTCACGGTCGAGGGCTGACCCCAAACCCCCAAGCAGTCATGCGGCCGTAGCCGGTCGCACGTGGCAGGGCCTGCTCGGCCCAGGGACCACGACTCCTTCAGAACACACAGGAGCAAGTTGTGAGCAAGCGCAGCAAGGCTCTCCGCGCTGCGGACGCCAAGGTCGACCGGGAGAAGCTGTACGCCCCGCTCGAGGCCGTCCGTCTCGCCAAGGAGACCTCCACGACCAAGTTCGACGCCACCGTCGAGGTCGCCTTCCGTCTGGGTGTCGACCCGCGCAAGGCCGACCAGATGGTCCGTGGCACCGTGAACCTTCCGCACGGCACCGGTAAGACCGCCCGGGTCCTGGTCTTCGCGACCGGCGACCGTGCCGAGGCCGCGCGTGCCGCGGGCGCCGACATCGTCGGTGCCGACGAGCTGATCGACGAGGTCTCGAAGGGCCGCCTGGACTTCGACGCCGTCGTCGCCACCCCGGACCTCATGGGCAAGGTCGGCCGCCTCGGCCGCGTCCTCGGCCCGCGTGGTCTGATGCCGAACCCGAAGACCGGCACCGTCACCCCCGACGTCGCCAAGGCCGTCACCGACATCAAGGGCGGCAAGATCGAGTTCCGCGTCGACAAGCACTCGAACCTGCACTTCATCATCGGCAAGGCGTCCTTCGGGGACGACAAGCTGGTGGAGAACTACGGCGCCGCGCTGGAGGAGATCCTCCGTCTGAAGCCGTCCGCCGCCAAGGGGCGCTACATCAAGAAGGCCGCCATCACCACCACGATGGGCCCCGGCATCCCGGTCGACCCGAACCGCACCCGCAACCTCCTCGTCGAGGAGGACCCGGCCGCCGTCTGAGCCGTCCGCTCACCCCGGTAGCCGCGTCAGGTACGCGTGAGTGAGGGCGGGCCCCGCAACCTTCCAGGTGCGGGGCCCGTCCTTTCTTCGTAGGGCCTTCCTTTGTACGGCCTTTCGAATGACTGTCAGTGGCCTGGGCTACCGTGCAGGGCACTACGACTCGCAATAGGGGTGGGACCAGATGAAGAGCACGACCGTTCGCCGTACGGCCCTTTCCGTAGCGGTGGTCGCCGCGCTGACCTCCGTGGCAGCCTGCGGCTCCTCCGCAAGCTCCGGCAAGGGTGACAAGGCCGCCGGCGGCGAGACGATCCACATCAGTCCCATCGCCGCCGTGCTGCGCACCGCCGAGCAGTCCACCGACAAGGCGGAATCGGCGAAGGTGCGCTCCACCATGGTCGTCGGCGACGTGATGTCGATGTCGGGAAACGGCACCATGCGCTGGGGCAACGGCCTCACCGGCAGCCTCACCATCACCTACACCGGCGGCAAGGTCGCCGAGGCCATGCACAAGGTCGGCGCGGCGCCGTCGGTGCAGGCCCGCTACCTGCCGGACGCCTACTACGCGAGCCTGGGCGGCACGTCCGCCGAGCGCCTGGGGGGCAAGCACTGGATCAAGTACTCGTACGACCTCCTCGCCCAGGTCAGCGGTGCCTCCGGGGCGTACCTGAAGGACCAGATCCGCACCGCCACGCCGGGCCAGACGGTGAAGCTGCTGCTGGCCTCCCATGACGTGAAGAAGGTCGGCCAGGAGACCGTCTCCGGCGTCCGTACGACGCACTACTCGGGCACGGTGAACATCGCCGACTTCGCGGGCAGGAGCAGCAACCTCAGCGCGGAACAGCTGGCCGCCCTGAAGAAGCAGCTCGACCAGGCAGGCATCGCCAGCGAGACCGTCGACATCTGGCTCAACGACCAGAACCTGCCGGTGAAGAAGATCGAGAAGGGCGCCATGGCCAAGGGCGAGATGGTCAACACCGCCTACTACAGCGACTACGGCGTCCCGGTCACCACCGAGGCGCCGCCGGCCTCGGACACGCTGGACTTCGCCAAGCTCATGAAGTCCAGCCGCCTGCCCAACGGCACCGCGACGGGCAGCAGCACGAGCACGACGTCCTGACCCGATTTGCCTGGGCGGGGGGCCGTCCCGTACGCTTCCACGGAAGCCAAAGACCGCTGGTCGTTGCCGCGCGCTCGTACGAGGGCGCGGTGGCCGAAGGATCCGCTGAAAAGTGGGCGACCCGCGCAGGTGACAGTGGAAGAACTCCCGGAGTGCGCGCGCCGAGCGCGTGTGCGACCGGTCGAGTCCGCCCCGTGCGCCTGCGCCGGGGCGTTTCGTTTTCCCCAGTCCTCCTTCGGGTCCGCGCGGTCCGAATCACCCGGAAGGAGGCCGAGGCTCTATGGCGAGGCCCGACAAGGCTGCCGCGGTTGCGGAGCTGACGGACAAGTTCCGCAGCTCCAACGCCGCCGTGCTGACCGAGTACCGCGGTCTCACCGTGGCGCAGCTCAAGACGCTGCGCCGGTCGCTCGGTGAGAACGCCCAGTACGCCGTGGTGAAGAACACGCTGACCAAGATTGCGGCCAAGGAGGCCGGGATCACGCTGGAGGACCAGCTCTTCGCTGGCCCGACGGCCGTCGCCTTCGTCACCGGTGACCCGGTGGAGTCGGCGAAGGGTCTGCGTGACTTCGCCAAGGACAACCCCAATCTCGTCATCAAGGGCGGTGTCCTCGAGGGCAAGGCCCTCTCCGCCGACGAGATCAAGAAGCTTGCGGACCTCGAGTCCCGCGAGGTTCTGCTCAGCAAGCTGGCGGGTGCCATGAAGGGCAAGCAGTCCCAGGCTGCCGCGCTCTTCCAGGCGCTCCCGTCGAAGCTCGTCCGCACCGTGGACGCGCTTCGCGCCAAGCAGGCCGAGCAGGGCGGTGCCGAGTAATTCGGCTCGCTTTCTGACCCGCGCCGACGGCACGGGTCGCAGCGGGCCGACGTACGCCCGCCACACCCAGTACATCCGGCACCTGCCGATTTGAGTGGAAGGATCGCCCATCATGGCGAAGCTCAGCCAGGAAGACCTGCTCGCGCAGTTCGAGGAGATGACCCTCATCGAGCTCTCCGAGTTCGTGAAGGCCTTCGAGGAGAAGTTCGACGTCACCGCCGCCGCCCCGGTCGCCGTGGCCGCCGCCGGCGCCCCGGGTGCCCCGGCCGCCGAGGCTGTCGAGGAGAAGGACGAGTTCGACGTCATCCTCACCGGCGCCGGCGACAAGAAGATCCAGGTCATCAAGGTCGTGCGTGAGCTGACCTCCCTGGGTCTGAAGGAGGCCAAGGACCTCGTCGACGGCACCCCGAAGCCGGTCCTCGAGAAGGTCAACAAGGAAGCCGCCGACAAGGCCGCCGAGGCCCTCAAGGGCGCCGGCGCCTCCGTCGAGGTCAAGTAAGACCTTCCGGGTCCCCAGGACCCGACTGCGCGCTGAAATCGGTCTCGTAGGGCTGTAACGCGAACGCACCGTAGGGCGATCATCCATCTGGGTGGTCGCCCTACGGCGTTCCCCGGGGTCCGGTGTGGGCCGCCTTGCACCTGTGTTCGTGAGGGGTAAGGTGATCTTCGCCGTGTCCCCGGACGGCGGTGTTCCGGCTGGGGCCCCTTGACGAACCGCACGCAGCGCGCAATTCTCAGGACGCGTCGTCACAAGGATCCGAATCCGAGGCATGGATCGACGGCGAAGAGGGCAGTATCAACGTGCGTTGAGGGCAGGCATGCCGAGGGCGTTGACAAGAGCGGTGAGCACAGCGAGGGTCTCGAAAAACCCGCACTGGACATCAGTGTGCCAAGTGGCTACACTGACCCTTTGCGCTGCCTGTTAGCTGTCCCCTGCCCGTCACCAGGGGTCTGCCCTCACTCGAGCACTGACGACAATAGCTCCCTTGACCTGGGGTGTCTGTCTCTGTGTATGGGTGAGGGGCCGGTACGCGCGTAGTGAGTCCGAGCCCTCGGAAGGACCCCCTCTTGGCCGCCTCGCGCAATGCCTCGACCGCGAATATGAACAACGGCGCCAGCACCGCCCCGCTGCGCATCTCCTTTGCAAAGATCAAGGAGCCTCTTGAGGTTCCGAACCTGCTCGCGCTGCAGACCGAGAGCTTCGACTGGCTGCTCGGCAACACCGCCTGGCAGAGTCGGGTCGAGGAGGCTCTGGAGAACGGTCAGGACGTCCCCACCAAGTCCGGTCTGGAGGAGATCTTCGAGGAGATCTCCCCGATCGAGGACTTCTCCGGGTCGATGTCCCTGACGTTCCGGGACCACCGCTTCGAGCCGCCGAAGAACTCCATCGACGAGTGCAAGGAGCGCGACTTCACGTACGCCGCCCCGCTCTTCGTCACCGCCGAGTTCACCAACAACGAGACCGGTGAGATCAAGTCCCAGACCGTCTTCATGGGCGACTTCCCGCTCATGACGAACAAGGGCACCTTCGTCATCAACGGCACCGAGCGTGTCGTGGTGTCTCAGCTGGTCCGTTCCCCCGGTGTCTACTTCGACTCCACCATCGACAAGACGTCCGACAAGGACATCTTCTCCGCCAAGATCATCCCGTCCCGGGGTGCCTGGCTGGAGATGGAGATCGACAAGCGCGACATGGTCGGTGTCCGCATCGACCGCAAGCGCAAGCAGTCGGTCACCGTACTGCTGAAGGCGCTCGGCTGGACGACCGAGCAGATCCTCGAGGAGTTCGGCGAGTACGAGTCCATGCGCGCCACCCTGGAGAAGGACCACACCCAGGGCCAGGACGACGCGCTGCTCGACATCTACCGCAAGCTGCGTCCGGGTGAGCCCCCCACGCGTGAGGCCGCGCAGACGCTGCTGGAGAACCTGTACTTCAACCCGAAGCGTTACGACCTCGCCAAGGTCGGCCGCTACAAGGTCAACAAGAAGCTCGGTGCGGACGAGCCGCTGGACGCCGGTGTGCTCACCACCGAGGACGTCATCGCCACCATCAAGTACCTGGTGAAGCTGCACGCCGGCGAGACCGAGACGGTCGGCGCGTCGGGTCGCTCGATCATGGTCGAGACCGACGACATCGACCACTTCGGCAACCGCCGTATCCGCAGCGTCGGCGAGCTGATCCAGAACCAGGTCCGTACGGGTCTCGCCCGTATGGAGCGTGTCGTGCGCGAGCGCATGACCACGCAGGACGTCGAGGCGATCACGCCGCAGACCCTGATCAACATCCGCCCGGTCGTGGCGTCGATCAAGGAGTTCTTCGGCACCTCGCAGCTGTCCCAGTTCATGGACCAGAACAACCCGCTGTCGGGGCTGACGCACAAGCGTCGTCTGAACGCCCTCGGCCCGGGTGGTCTCTCCCGTGAGCGGGCCGGCTTCGAGGTCCGTGACGTGCACCCCTCGCACTACGGCCGCATGTGCCCGATCGAGACGCCGGAAGGCCCGAACATCGGTCTGATCGGCTCGCTCGCCTCCTACGGCCGGGTCAACGCGTTCGGTTTCATCGAGACGCCGTACCGCAAGGTCGTCGACGGCCAGGTCAGCGACGAGGTCGACTACCTGACGGCCGACGAGGAGGACCGCTTCGTCATCGCGCAGGCCAACGCGCCGCTGAACGAGGAGATGCGGTTCGCCGAGGCCCGCGTGCTGGTTCGCCGCCGTGGCGGCGAGGTCGACTACGTCGGCCCCGAGGACGTGGACTACATGGACGTCTCGCCGCGCCAGATGGTGTCGGTCGCGACCGCCATGATCCCCTTCCTGGAGCACGACGACGCCAACCGTGCCCTCATGGGCGCGAACATGATGCGTCAGGCCGTGCCGCTGATTAAGTCCGAGGCGCCGCTCGTCGGCACCGGCATGGAGTACCGCTCCGCGGTCGACGCCGGCGACGTGGTCAAGGCCGAGAAGGACGGTGTGGTCCAGGAGGTCTCCGCGGACTACATCACCACCGCCAACGACGACGGCACGTACATCACGTACCGCCTGGCCAAGTTCTCCCGGTCCAACCAGGGCACCTCGGTCAACCAGAAGGTCATCGTCAACGAGGGCGACCGCGTCGTCACCGGCCAGGTCCTGGCCGACGGCCCGGCCACCCAGAACGGCGAGATGGCCCTCGGCAAGAACCTGCTCGTGGCGTTCATGCCGTGGGAGGGTCACAACTACGAGGACGCGATCATCCTGTCGCAGCGCCTCGTGCAGGACGACGTCCTCTCCTCGATCCACATCGAGGAGCACGAGGTCGACGCCCGTGACACCAAGCTCGGCCCCGAGGAGATCACCCGGGACATCCCGAACGTCTCCGAGGAGGTCCTCGCCGACCTCGACGAGCGCGGCATCATCCGCATCGGTGCCGAGGTCATCGCCGGTGACATCCTCGTCGGCAAGGTCACCCCGAAGGGTGAGACCGAGCTGACCCCCGAGGAGCGCCTGCTGCGCGCGATCTTCGGTGAGAAGGCCCGTGAGGTCCGTGACACCTCGCTGAAGGTGCCGCACGGCGAGACCGGCAAGGTCATCGGCGTGCGCGTCTTCGACCGCGAGGAGGGCGACGAGCTGCCGCCGGGCGTGAACCAGCTGGTCCGCGTCTACGTCGCGCAGAAGCGCAAGATCACCGACGGTGACAAGCTCGCCGGCCGGCACGGCAACAAGGGTGTCATCTCCAAGATCCTGCCGATCGAGGACATGCCGTTCCTGGAGGACGGCACCCCGGTCGACATCATCCTCAACCCGCTGGGTGTGCCGTCCCGAATGAACCCGGGACAGGTCCTGGAGATCCACCTCGGCTGGCTCGCCAGCCGCGGCTGGGACGTCTCCGGCCTCGCGGACGAGTGGGCCCAGCGCCTGCAGGCCATCGGCGCCGACCAGGTCGCCCCGCGCACCAACGTCGCGACCCCGGTCTTCGACGGTGCCCGCGAGGACGAGCTGGCGGGTCTGCTGCAGCACACCATCCCGAACCGCGACGGCGAGCGCATGGTGCTCCCGTCCGGCAAGGCGCGGCTGTTCGACGGCCGTAGCGGTGAGCCGTTCCCGGACCCGATCTCGGTCGGCTACATGTACATCCTGAAGCTGCACCACCTGGTCGACGACAAGCTGCACGCCCGCTCGACCGGTCCGTACTCGATGATCACCCAGCAGCCGCTGGGTGGTAAGGCGCAGTTCGGTGGCCAGCGGTTCGGCGAGATGGAGGTGTGGGCACTCGAGGCCTACGGCGCCGCGTACGCCCTCCAGGAGCTGCTGACCATCAAGTCCGACGACGTCACCGGCCGCGTGAAGGTCTACGAGGCCATCGTCAAGGGCGAGAACATCCCCGAGCCCGGCATCCCCGAGTCCTTCAAGGTCCTCATCAAGGAGATGCAGTCGCTCTGCCTGAACGTGGAGGTGCTGTCCAGCGACGGTATGTCCATCGAGATGCGTGACACCGACGAGGACGTCTTCCGCGCTGCGGAGGAGCTCGGCATCGACCTGTCCCGGCGCGAGCCGAGCAGCGTCGAAGAGGTCTGACGGGAGTCCGGCGGGGCCCCTGACCCACAAGGGGCCCCGCCGACCCCCAGGCCCCCGTACAGACCAAAGACTTACGACCCTGAGAGGGATTGACGCATAGTGCTCGACGTCAACTTCTTCGACGAGCTCCGGATCGGCCTGGCCACCGCTGACGACATCCGTCAGTGGAGCCACGGCGAGGTCAAGAAGCCCGAGACCATCAACTACCGCACCCTCAAGCCCGAGAAGGACGGCCTCTTCTGCGAGAAGATCTTCGGCCCCACCCGGGACTGGGAGTGCTACTGCGGCAAGTACAAGCGCGTCCGCTTCAAGGGCATCATCTGCGAGCGCTGTGGCGTCGAGGTCACGCGTGCGAAGGTGCGCCGTGAGCGGATGGGCCACATCGAGCTGGCCGCGCCCGTCACGCACATCTGGTACTTCAAGGGTGTCCCGAGCCGTCTGGGCTACCTGCTCGACCTGGCTCCGAAGGACCTCGAGAAGGTCATCTACTTCGCCGCGTACATGATCACGTACGTCGACGAGGAGCGCCGTACCCGCGACCTGCCCTCCCTGGAGGCGCATGTCTCGGTCGAGCGCCAGCAGATCGAGAACCGCCGCGACGCCGACCTGGAGGCCCGCGCCAAGAAGCTCGAGGCCGACCTGGCCGAGCTGGAGGCCGAGGGTGCCAAGGCCGATGTGCGCCGCAAGGTGCGCGAGGGTGCCGAGCGCGAGATGAAGCAGCTGCGCGACCGCGCGCAGCGCGAGATCGACCGCCTCGACGAGGTGTGGAACCGGTTCAAGAACCTCAAGGTCCAGGACCTGGAGGGCGACGAGCTGCTCTACCGCGAGCTGCGGGACCGCTTCGGCACGTACTTCGACGGCTCGATGGGTGCCGCGGCGCTGCAGAAGCGCCTGGAGTCCTTCGACCTCGAGGAGGAGGCCGAGAAGCTCCGCGAGATCATCCGTACCGGCAAGGGCCAGAAGAAGACCCGTGCCCTCAAGCGGCTGAAGGTCGTCTCCGCGTTCCTGCAGACGTCCAACAGCCCCAAGGGCATGGTCCTGGACTGCGTCCCGGTCATCCCGCCGGACCTGCGTCCGATGGTGCAGCTGGACGGTGGCCGCTTCGCGACCTCCGACCTGAACGACCTGTACCGCCGTGTCATCAACCGCAACAACCGTCTGAAGAGGCTCCTGGACCTCGGTGCCCCGGAGATCATCGTCAACAACGAGAAGCGCATGCTTCAGGAGGCTGTTGACGCCCTCTTCGACAACGGCCGTCGCGGCCGGCCGGTGACCGGTCCCGGTAACCGCCCGCTGAAGTCCCTCAGCGACATGCTGAAGGGTAAGCAGGGTCGATTCCGCCAGAACCTGCTCGGCAAGCGTGTCGACTACTCGGCGCGTTCCGTGATCGTCGTCGGTCCGCAGCTGAAGCTGCACCAGTGCGGTCTGCCGAAGGCGATGGCGCTGGAACTGTTCAAGCCGTTCGTGATGAAGCGCCTGGTCGACCTGAACCACGCGCAGAACATCAAGAGCGCCAAGCGCATGGTGGAGCGCGGCCGTACGGTCGTGTACGACGTCCTCGAAGAGGTCATCGCCGAGCACCCGGTTCTGCTGAACCGTGCTCCCACCCTGCACCGCCTCGGCATCCAGGCCTTCGAGCCGCAGCTGGTCGAGGGCAAGGCCATCCAGATCCACCCGCTCGTCTGCACCGCGTTCAACGCGGACTTCGACGGTGACCAGATGGCCGTGCACCTGCCGCTGTCCGCGGAGGCGCAGGCCGAGGCCCGCATCCTGATGCTGTCCTCGAACAACATCCTCAAGCCGGCCGACGGCCGTCCGGTGACGATGCCGACCCAGGACATGGTCCTCGGTCTGTTCTTCCTCACCACCGACGGCGAGATGCGTGACGTCAAGGGCGAGGGCCGCTCGTTCGCGTCCGTGGCCGAGGCGATCATGGCGTTCGATGCCGGCGAGCTGTCGCTGCAGTCGCGCGTGGACATCCGCTTCCCGGTGGGCACCATCCCGCCGCGCGGCTGGACCCCGCCGGCGCGCGAGGAGGGCGAGCCGGAGTGGCAGCAGGGTGACAGCTTCCGGCTGAACACCACGCTGGGCCGTGCGCTCTTCAACGAGCTGCTGCCCGAGGACTACCCGTTCGTCGACTACGAGGTCGGCAAGAAGCAGCTCTCCGAGATCGTCAACGACCTCGCCGAGCGCTACCCGAAGGTCATCGTGGCGGCGACGCTCGACAACCTGAAGGCGTCCGGCTTCTACTGGGCCACCCGTTCCGGCGTCACCGTCGCCATCTCCGACGTCGTCGTTCCCGAGGCGAAGAAGGAGATCGTCAAGGGCTACGAGGCGCAGGACGAGAAGGTCCAGAAGCAGTACGAGCGCGGTCTGATCACCAAGGACGAGCGCACGCAGGAGCTCATCGCGATCTGGACCAAGGCGACCAACGAGGTCGCCGAGGCGATGAACGAGAACTTCCCGAAGACCAACCCGATCTTCATGATGGTGAACTCGGGTGCACGAGGCAACATGATGCAGATGCGTCAGATTGCCGGTATGCGTGGTCTGGTGTCGAACGCGAAGAACGAGACGATCCCGCGTCCGATCAAGGCCTCGTTCCGTGAGGGTCTGTCCGTGCTGGAGTACTTCATCTCCACGCACGGTGCCCGTAAGGGTCTGGCGGACACCGCCCTTCGTACCGCCGACTCGGGTTACCTCACCCGTCGTCTGGTCGACGTCTCCCAGGACGTCATCATCCGCGAGGAGGACTGCGGCACCGACCGTGGCCTCAAGCTCCACATCGCGGAGCGCGGTGCGGACGGCGTGCTGCGCAAGGCGGGCAACGTCGAGACGTCCGTGTACGCGCGCTGCCTCGCCGAGGACATCGTCGTCGACGGCAAGGTGCTGGCCCCGGCCGGTACCGACCTCGGTGACGTGCTCATCGACGAGCTGGTCAAGCACGGCGTCGAGGAGGTCAAGACCCGCTCGGTCCTGACCTGCGAGTCCGCCGTCGGCACCTGCGCGATGTGCTACGGCCGTTCGCTCGCCACCGGCAAGCTGGTCGACATCGGTGAGGCGGTCGGCATCATCGCCGCCCAGTCCATCGGTGAGCCCGGTACCCAGCTGACGATGCGTACCTTCCACACCGGTGGTGTGGCCGGTGACGACATCACCCAGGGTCTGCCGCGTGTCGTCGAGCTCTTCGAGGCCCGTACCCCGAAGGGTGTCGCCCCGATCTCCGAGGCGAGCGGCCGCGTCCGCATCGAGGAGACCGAGAAGACCAAGAAGATCGTCGTCACCCCGGACGACGGCAGCGACGAGACGGCGTACCCGATCTCCAAGCGTGCCAAGGTCCTGGTCAGCGAGGGCGAGCACGTCGAGGTGGGCCAGCAGCTCACCGTGGGTGCCACCAACCCGCACGACGTGCTGCGCATCCTGGGCCAGCGTGCCGTCCAGGTCCACCTGGTCGGCGAGGTCCAGAAGGTCTACAACTCGCAGGGTGTGTCGATCCACGACAAGCACATCGAGATCATCATCCGGCAGATGCTGCGCCGTGTGACGATCATCGAGTCCGGCGACGCCGAGCTGCTGCCCGGCGAGCTGGTCGAGCGCTCCCGCTTCGAGCACGAGAACCGTCGTGTGGTCCAGGAGGGCGGTCACCCGGCCTCCGGTCGTCCGCAGCTGATGGGTATCACCAAGGCCTCGCTGGCGACGGAATCCTGGCTGTCGGCCGCCTCCTTCCAGGAGACGACCCGAGTCCTGACGGACGCGGCGATCAACGCCAAGTCCGACAGCCTCATCGGCCTCAAGGAGAACGTCATCATCGGTAAGCTCATCCCGGCCGGTACGGGTCTGTCCCGCTACCGCAACATCCGGGTCGAGCCGACCGAGGAGGCCAAGGCCGCGATGTACTCGGCCGTCGGCTACGACGACATCGACTACTCGCCGTTCGGCACCGGCTCCGGCCAGGCCGTCCCGCTGGAGGACTACGACTACGGTCCGTACAACCAGTAAGCGAGCAGCATGAAGGGCGGTCACCCCTCGGGGTGGCCGCCCTTCGGCGTTCCCGGGCGCCTTCGCGCCGCCAGGCCGCCTTCGCGCTGCCCGGCCGCCGTTCAGGCCCATCGGCGTGCGCGCAAGGCCACCTTGGCGCCCCAGGGACGGGACAAGGCCTTCACGGGGCGGCAGGCGGCCGCGTACGGGCGGCGGGGGCACCGCCAGGGACGCACATCACAGGCAGCCGGAACGCGCCGGCAGGGCGGTGCGGTCAGTGGCCGGATTCCGCCGTGTTTCAACTGTTTTGACTGGCGGTACCCGGCATGCAGTGGGGCGTTGCGCGGCGCAGGGGCTTGACAGCGTGGCCGACGTGATAGAGGTAAGGCCCATTTGTTTTGACCACAGCGAATGAGGTAGGTACGCTCAGACCTTGTGCCTGGGGTGTGCCCTGGCTCTCGTGCGTGCCTTCAGACCGCATGGCGAGCTGTGAGCGGCCACCGTAATCTGTGCTCTTTTCGCCTTGCGGCGGGAGTCCGCCGGATTCGACACACCCGACCGCGTGGGTCGGCGACGTTCCAGGTTAGCTGTACCCATCGGCACACAGAAACCGGAGAAGTAGTGCCTACGATCCAGCAGCTGGTCCGCAAGGGCCGGCAGGACAAGGTCGAGAAGAACAAGACGCCCGCACTCGAGGGTTCCCCTCAGCGTCGTGGCGTCTGCACGCGTGTGTTCACGACCACCCCGAAGAAGCCGAACTCGGCCCTCCGCAAGGTCGCGCGTGTGCGTCTGACCAGCGGCATCGAGGTCACCGCTTACATTCCGGGTGAGGGACACAACCTGCAGGAGCACTCCATCGTGCTCGTGCGCGGCGGCCGTGTGAAGGACCTGCCGGGTGTTCGCTACAAGATCATCCGCGGTTCCCTCGACACCCAGGGTGTCAAGAACCGCAAGCAGGCTCGCAGCCGTTACGGCGCCAAGAAGGAGAAGTAAGAATGCCTCGTAAGGGCCCCGCCCCGAAGCGCCCGGTCATCATCGACCCGGTCTACGGTTCTCCTCTGGTGACCTCCCTGATCAACAAGGTGCTGCTGAACGGCAAGCGCTCCACCGCCGAGCGCATCGTCTACGGCGCCATGGAGGGTCTGCGCGAGAAGACCGGCAACGACCCGGTCATCACGCTCAAGCGCGCTCTCGAGAACATCAAGCCGACCCTCGAGGTCAAGTCCCGCCGTGTCGGTGGCGCCACCTACCAGGTTCCGGTCGAGGTCAAGCCCGGCCGTGCCAACACCCTGGCGCTGCGCTGGCTGGTCGGTTACTCCCGCGCCCGTCGCGAGAAGACCATGACCGAGCGTCTCCTCAACGAGCTTCTCGATGCCTCCAACGGCCTCGGTGCGGCCGTGAAGAAGCGCGAGGACACCCACAAGATGGCCGAGTCCAACAAGGCCTTCGCGCACTACCGCTGGTAGTCGCTACCCACATCGAGACCGAGAGAAGACTGAAGCCTTATGGCTACCACTTCACTTGACCTGGCCAGGGTCCGCAACATCGGGATCATGGCCCACATCGACGCGGGCAAGACGACCACCACCGAGCGGATCCTGTTCTACACCGGCGTTTCGTACAAGATCGGTGAGGTCCACGACGGCGCTGCCACCATGGACTGGATGGAGCAGGAGCAGGAGCGTGGCATCACGATCACCTCTGCTGCCACCACCTGCCACTGGCCGCTGGAGAACGTCGACCACACCATCAACATCATCGACACCCCGGGCCACGTCGACTTCACCGTCGAGGTGGAGCGCTCCCTGCGCGTGCTCGACGGTGCCGTGACGGTGTTCGACGGCGTCGCCGGCGTTGAGCCGCAGTCCGAGACCGTGTGGCGTCAGGCGGACCGCTACGGCGTTCCGCGTATCTGCTTCGTCAACAAGCTGGACCGGACCGGTGCCGAGTTCCACCGCTGCGTCGACATGATCTCTGACCGCCTCGGCGCTCAGCCGATCGTGATGCAGCTGCCGATCGGTGCCGAGGCCGACTTCAAGGGCGTCGTGGACCTGGTCCGCATGAAGGCGCTCGTGTGGTCCGCCGAGGCGACCAAGGGCGAGATGTACGACGTCGTCGACATCCCGGCCACGCACACCGAGGCGGCCGAGGAATGGCGCGGCAAGCTCCTCGAGGCCGTGGCCGAGAACGACGAGCAGCTGATGGAGCTGTACCTGGAGGGCCAGGAGCCCACCGAGGAGCAGCTGTACGCGGCCATCCGTCGGATCACCATCGCCTCCGGCAAGGGCACCGGCACCACCGTGACCCCGGTGTTCTGCGGCACCGCGTTCAAGAACAAGGGCGTCCAGCCCCTGCTCGACGCGGTCGTGCGCTACCTGCCTTCCCCGGTTGACATCGAGGCCATCGAGGGCCACGCGGTCAACAACCCGGAGGAGGTCGTCAAGCGCAAGCCGTCCGACGAGGAGCCCCTCTCCGCGCTGGCGTTCAAGATCATGAGCGACCCGCACCTCGGCAAGCTCACCTTCGTCCGGGTCTACTCGGGCCGCCTGGAGTCCGGCACCTCGGTGCTGAACTCCGTCAAGGGCAAGAAGGAGCGCATCGGCAAGATCTACCGCATGCACGCCAACAAGCGTGAGGAGATCGAGTCGGTGGGCGCCGGCGACATCGTCGCCGTCATGGGCCTGAAGCAGACCACCACCGGTGAGACGCTGTCCGACGACAAGAACCCGGTCATCCTGGAGTCCATGGACTTCCCGGCGCCGGTCATCCAGGTCGCCATCGAGCCCAAGTCGAAGGGCGACCAGGAGAAGCTGGGCGTCGCGATCCAGCGCCTGGCCGAGGAGGACCCGTCCTTCCAGGTTCACTCGGACGAGGAGACCGGCCAGACCATCATCGGTGGTATGGGCGAGCTGCACCTCGAGGTGCTGGTCGACCGTATGCGCCGTGAGTTCAAGGTCGAGGCCAACGTCGGCAAGCCGCAGGTGGCCTACCGCGAGACGATCCGCAAGGCCGTCGAGCGCGTCGACTACACCCACAAGAAGCAGACCGGTGGTACCGGTCAGTTCGCGAAGGTGCAGATCGGCATCGAGCCGCTCGAGGGTGGCGACACCTCGTACGAGTTCGTGAACAAGGTGACCGGTGGCCGTATCCCGAAGGAGTACATCCCTTCGGTCGACGCCGGTGCGCAGGAGGCCATGCAGTTCGGCATCCTCGCCGGTTACGAGATGACCGGTGTCCGCGTGATCCTGCACGACGGTGCCTACCACGAGGTCGACTCCTCCGAGCTCGCCTTCAAGATCGCCGGCTCGCAGGCCTTCAAGGAGGCCGCGCGCAAGGCTTCGCCCGTGCTGCTCGAGCCGATGATGGCCGTCGAGGTCACCACGCCCGAGGACTACATGGGTGAGGTCATCGGCGACATCAACTCCCGCCGTGGCCAGATCCAGGCCATGGAGGAGCGGGCCGGTGCCCGCGTCGTGAAGGGCCTCGTGCCCCTTTCGGAGATGTTCGGTTACGTCGGCGACCTGCGCAGCAAGACGTCCGGCCGTGCGAGCTACTCCATGCAGTTCGACTCCTACGCCGAGGTTCCGCGGAACGTCGCCGAGGAGATCATCGCGAAGGCCAAGGGCGAGTAACGCACCGCGTTCACACGCCGTAGGCTTGACTCCGGAGCCTCAAGGGGCAAACAGCCGTAAACCCGGATGTTTGCCCCCGGTTCCGGGCCTTTACAGCAAAGATCACCTGGCGCCGATGAAGTAAGGCGTACAGAACCACTCCACAGGAGGACCCCAGTGGCGAAGGCGAAGTTCGAGCGGACTAAGCCGCACGTCAACATCGGCACCATCGGTCACATCGACCACGGTAAGACGACCCTCACGGCCGCCATTACCAAGGTGCTGCACGACGCGTACCCGGACCTGAACGAGGCCACCCCGTTCGACAACATCGACAAGGCGCCCGAGGAGCGCCAGCGCGGTATCACCATCTCCATCGCGCACGTCGAGTACCAGACCGAGGCGCGTCACTACGCCCACGTCGACTGCCCGGGTCACGCGGACTACATCAAGAACATGATCACGGGTGCGGCGCAGATGGACGGCGCCATCCTCGTGGTCGCCGCCACCGACGGCCCGATGCCGCAGACCAAGGAGCACGTGCTCCTGGCCCGCCAGGTCGGCGTTCCGTACATCGTCGTCGCCCTGAACAAGGCCGACATGGTGGACGACGAGGAGATCCTGGAGCTCGTCGAGCTCGAGGTCCGTGAGCTCCTCTCCGAGTACGAGTTCCCCGGCGACGACGTTCCGGTCGTCAAGGTCTCCGCTCTCAAGGCCCTCGAGGGCGAGAAGGAGTGGGTGGACTCCGTCCTCAACCTGATGGCCGCCGTCGACGAGTCGATCCCGCAGCCGGAGCGCGACGTCGACAAGCCGTTCCTCATGCCGATCGAGGACGTCTTCACGATCACCGGTCGCGGTACGGTCGTCACCGGCCGTATCGAGCGTGGTGTCCTGAAGGTCAACGAGACCGTCGACATCATCGGCATCAAGCCGGAGAAGACCTCCACCACGGTCACCGGCATCGAGATGTTCCGCAAGCTGCTCGACGAGGGCCAGGCCGGTGAGAACGTCGGTCTGCTGCTCCGCGGCATCAAGCGCGAGGACGTCGAGCGCGGCCAGGTCATCATCAAGCCGGGCTCGGTCACCCCGCACACCGAGTTCGAGGCCCAGGCCTACATCCTGTCCAAGGACGAGGGTGGCCGCCACACGCCGTTCTTCAACAACTACCGCCCGCAGTTCTACTTCCGTACGACGGACGTGACCGGCGTGGTGACCCTCCCCGAGGGCACCGAGATGGTCATGCCGGGTGACAACACCGAGATGAAGGTGGACCTCATCCAGCCCGTCGCCATGGAGGAGGGCCTGAAGTTCGCCATCCGCGAGGGTGGCCGCACCGTGGGCGCCGGCCAGGTCACCAAGATCGTCAAGTAAGTTCCGCTTGCTTGAGGGTCACTGACTGACCAAAGGAGAGGCCCGTACGACTCCGGTCGTACGGGCCTCTTCGCGTTCCTGACGGGCGGTCACTGCATGTTCTGCACCGGCGGGTGGCCGTAGGACGCCTCGCACACGTACACCTGGAGGCTGTAGCCCCGGCCGATGGTGATCTGCGTGTCGAGCGCCGGCCCGAGGTACCGGGCCTGCCCTGCGGGGGCCGGGGTCCCGCGCCGCCCGGCCCGGGACCCCGGCCGGGGCCGCTACGGCAGGTCGACGGCGTTGACGGACAGGTCGTTGTCGACCGTGTAGTACGGCCGTACCCGGGCGCGTCCGCGCGGGGTTTCCTCGAACACCGTGACGGGGTACACGTACACCTTCTTGCGGTCCTTGACGTCACCGAACCAGCCGCCGACGCGCACCGGTTCGGTCCGGCCGGCGACGCGGACCGACAGGTCCCACAGGTCCTGCTCGTCGTGGTGGTGCCGGGCGACGTCCGCGCAGCTGACGCGGGCGTGCAGCAGCCCGTCCCGGTCGCGGTGCCAGGACGGCTCCAGGACCGGGGCGTCGGCGCGGCCGCGGTGGCGCAACTCGACGCCCTCGGCGGCGGCGTCGGTCCCGAACAGACGCACCGTCACGCCGATCTCGCCGCCGTCGATGTCGATGCCCTGCACCTCGGCGTGCACGTCGGCCTCACGGGTGCTCAGCGCGACGAACCCGTCCACGGTCGCGTACGGCAGCAGTGCCCGCACCGGGGAGAGCTGCGGCTCGGGCCGGAAGTCCATCAGGCCCCGCAGGTCGAGCAGCTCGCTGCGCAGCCGCTTGCGCGGGCCCTTCGCCGGAGCGATCCACAGGTCCCACACCGCGTTCCCCAGGGGCAGCGTGCGCTCGACGGGAGCCGAGAGCCGGCCGCCGGCGTCGCGGACGAGCGGCACGCGCAGGGTCGTACGGTCCTCGCCGCCGCGCCTGATCAGCAGCAGCTCGCCCTCGTCGACCGGCGCGGTGGGCGCCGGCACCACGCGCAGCGAACCGTCCGCGTCGGCATGGACGGACCCGCTCATCGGAGCCGGTGCCGGCGACACGGGCGGCTGCGGCGCGGCCGCCCGGCCCGCGCGGGTGCGCAGCAGGCGGCTCCACAGCGGGGTGCGGACGGGCGCGGCGGTGGAGCGGTCGGCACCGAGCTCACGGAACAGCTCCTCGTAGCGCACGGCGATCGCGGCGGGGTCGAACCGCTCGGCGTTGCGGCGGGCCGCGGCACCCATGGCGGCCCGCGCGGTGTCGTCGTCGATCAACCGCAGCAGGCCCTCGGCGATGGAGTCGACGTCTCCCGGCCTGACCAGCAGGCCGTCCTCGCCGTCGCGGATGATCTCACGCGGGCCGAGCGGGCAGTCGGTGCTCACGACCGGGACTCCGCAGCGCATCGCTTCCACGATGGTCATGCCGAAGGACTCGCTGTCCGAGGTCACCGCGGCGATCGAGCCCTTGACCCACTCGGCCTCGATCGGCGAGGCGAGTCCCATCAGATGGACCCGGTCGTACAGACCGAGGTCATTGATCAGGGAGCGCAACTTCCCGCGCTGGCCGCCGTCGCCGTAGATCCGCAGGCGCCAGTCGGGGTGCTTGGCGGCGACCTTCGCGAAGGCATGTACGAGCAGGTCGTACCGCTTGATGACCGCGAGCCGCCCCGCGGCGACGACCGTCTTGGCGGCAGGGTCGGCCGGGGACACCGAGGGCGCGGGGACGCTGTTGGGTATGGAGACGATCGGCAGCCCCGGAATGGCCATGTCACTGCGGTAGTTGGCCGCATCGGCCTCGGAGACCGTGACGAATCCGTTCAGGCGTGCATAGGCCTTCTTCAGGTCCCCACGCAGAGCCTCCGAGTGCGATGCGAGCGTGATGTGCTCCTGGCCGATGCGCAGCGTCCGGTCGCCGCCGAAGCGTGCGACGTACACGTTCAGTCCGGGGCGCGTCCCGATGAGCACATCCGGGCTGTTCCGGCGGAAGTAGGCGGCGGCCCGCTCGTCCGTCACCGTGCTGTACTGGTGGTAGCGGGCCTCGGCGGCGGGGAAGACCCGGGCCGGTACGGACCGGTCCTTCTCGGGGACCTCACGCGTGTCGATGAGGCTGGTCACCTTGACCCGCGGGTCCACGGCGAACAGCGGTGTGTCGATGCTCTGGAACACCGACACGATCTCCACCTCATGGCGCTCGGCCAGGGCCGAGGCGAGATTGATCGTCGTCCGGTTTGTCCCACCCAGGCCATACACATTGTGGATGAGGAACGAGATCTTCACGCAGTTCTCCTGCTTTGTGGCATGGGTGGGAGCCGCCGACTGGTGGGGTGCAGACCGTCCGCAGGGCAGTCATACAGTATTCACACATTTTCCATACCGTTTACAAGGGGTTAGAGATCTCGGAACGAACATGAGCCAGACGGGGCCGGCCGCGGCGATTGCCGTACCATGCGCCCCTGTGGCGATACAGAACCCGTACCCGTGGGGCCCGCCTTACGGCGGCCCGCCGCCTCCGCCGCCGAACATTCCGGCGAAGGACCTGCGGCCCCGGCGCATCTGGTACCTGGTGGCCGGGCTGCTGGGGCTCGTCCTGGCGGGTTCCGGCGTCGCCTTCATCGTGGTGACGGTGAAGGACACCGTGGGCTTGATCGACACCGCGCACAGTTTCTCCAGCGGCGAATCGCGGACGTTCGGCTTCGTCCAGGGGAAGACCAAGGCGATCTACGTCTCCCAGTCCGGGCCGGGCCATGTCGACTGCCGGATCCCGGATATGCGACCCGGGTCGATGACCCAACCGAGCAGCACTTTCCGCATCACCGCCGGTTCCCGCACCTGGGACCGCGTCTTCGAGGTGAAGCCCGACAGCACCGGCGACTACACGCTGACCTGTACGTCGCAGTTGCCGGCAGAGTTCGCGCTCGGGGACAAGCCCAAGGTCGGGGCCACGATCGGCAGTATCGCCGCGGCGATCGGCTGCTTCCTCGCCGCGGCCGCCGCGACCGTGACCATCGCCGTCGTCACCGGCGTTCGGCGCAGTCGTCACCGCCGCCGCCTCGCCGCCGCGTGGGCCCCGGCGCCGCAGTGGGGCCCACCCCCCTCCGGACCCGCCCCATGGCCCCCGGCCGGGCCGCCGTCCTAGTGTCGCGGCCAGTGGAACCCCTGCTTCATGAGCAGGGGTTCCTTCGTTTTCGGCTTGGCTGGGCGAACGGCCTTTCAACTAGAGCGGCCCAACGCCGGCTCACCGGCCCAGGTAGGTGATTTGCAGGACGTAGACGCGCTCGCTCAATCGCGTACTGCCTTCATCGCCTCGTTCAGGACAGCGCTCAGCTCCCGCAGGGCTGCACCGGCGACGGCCGGGTCTTCATGTTCCAGGTCGTTTCTGGCTCGAGCATGGCGGGCGGCGAGGTCCGGGCGGCGGGCGATCTCGATGTCCCTGGCCCAGGTCATGACCCAGCTCCGCACCGAGCTGAGTGACTGCCACTCCACGGCCTTGGCGAATACCTCGTCCTTCGTCCGCTGCATCTCTGGCAGGCGCCCGGGGTCGACGACGGCGAGGGCGGCCCGCAAAGCGTCCGGAGTCAGTTTTGGGCGGGGAACCAGCTCGTGTACCAGCTCGTGTCCGTGGTCGGCCTGCGTGCTCATGGAGCCCTCCCGGGAGTGCACTGGCCAGGGTAGTCGTCGGGGATGACTGTGGTAGGGGAGCGCGGACCGGCCGTGGCACCGGAGCACGAGGCCCCGGGTTCCGGTGCGGAGAGGGTGACCTCGGCCCATACGGTCTTGCGCGGAGCCCGGCCCGTGGAGACGCCCCAGCGGTCGGCCAGCGCGTCCACGAGTACCAGCCCCGACCCGAGTCGCCCTCCGCGGACGGGGATTGGAGCCTGGGCAGCCGGTCACCGCGCGTGTCGGTCACCTCGATCCGGAGCGTGTCGCCGACGACGTAGAGCGTGAGCCGGAAGTTCCGCCCCGGCACCCTGCCGTGCGTCGCGGCGTTGGCCGCCAGCTCGGCCACGATGTGCGCCGCCGCCTCCAACGGGAGTCCCCAAGTGCGGAGTTGCTCGGTGGCGAGGAGCCGGGCCAGGCGGGCGCCGCGACGCGTGGGGGACAGGAGGACCGTGAAGTTCGGGATGGCGCCGGTGAGTTCGGCCGGGGGCTCGGCGGCTTCGGCGGTTTCTTGATTCATGTCACTCAGCGTGGCCGAGTGTGCTTCCGTGGATGAGTGACAACGCCTGCACGTACGGTGACCGTCCCGGCTTTGTCTCGGCTGTCTCGGCTGTCTCGCGCGTTGTACGGGTACGAGTGCGCGTCGGAGGAGGGGCCATGGGTGACGATGTGGACGAGGCGGGCTGGGACGTCGAGCCGATGGGTGACGATGTGGACGAGGCGGGCTGGGACGTCGAGCCGGGGGACGAGATCGAGCCGGTAGTGCAGGCCGTGGGGCGCCTGCTGAGGGTGTGTCGGGAGGCGGCCGGTCTGACCGTGGCCGAGTTGGCCGAGGCCCTTGGTTACGGCGAGGACATGATCCGCAAGATCGAACGTGGGGCGCGGATCCCTCGGCCGGAGCTGCTGGACAGGGCGGACCAGATCCTGAAGGCGCAGGGGCATCTGAGGGCCTTCATGGAGGACATGCGCAAGGCCCGGTATCCGAAGAAGGTGCGGGAGCTGGCGGAACTGGAGGGGCGGGCGGTGGAGATGCTGCTGTACAGCAACCACAACATCCATGGCCTGTTGCAGACGGAGGAGTACGCACGGGCGCTGCTTCACACCTGGCGTCCGGCCTACTCGCCGGACCAGCTGGAGCGCATGGTGGCTGCGCGCATCGCCCGGAAGTCCGTCTTCGAGCGCTCACCCGCACCCGAGTTCAGCTTCGTCCAGGAAGAGGTGACACTGCGCCGCCCGGTCGGGGACACAATGGTGTTGCGCCGACAGCTCGAACATATGCTGGAGGTGGCCCGGTTGCCGTTCGTGGAGCTTCAAGCGATGCCGACCACCCGCGCGAACCACCCTGGGACGGGGGGCCGGATCCAAGTGCTGAAGTTCGCGGATGGTACGGGGATGGGCCGTACCGACGGTGACTTCTCGGGCCGTCCAGTCTCGAACCCGAGGCAGCTCCGGGTCCTTGACCTTCGCTATGGCATCATCCGGGCTCAGGCGCTCACGCCAGAGGAGTCTCTGGTCTTCATCGAGCAAGCGCTGGGAGAACTATGAGCACCCCGGAACTCCACTGGTTCAAAAGCAGCTACAGCGACAGCAGTAACGGCAACGACTGCCTCGAAGTCGCCCTCACCCCCACCACCATCCACGTCCGCGACTCCAAGAACACCGCCGGCCCCCAGCTCGCCGTCACCCCGAAGGCCTGGGCCGACTTCTTGCCGTACGCGGGTGGGATCTCCCGCCCTTGAGGTAGTGGCGGTTGCGTGCTGTCGATCAAAATTGACCCAACGGCGTGTCATGTGGTGTCAAAGACAGGCAGTCACGTGCTGCTCAACTCCCCCTTGAGTAAACGAGGTTGCTAGCGTGAAGTGGACACGCCAGGAACCTGACGGGGGTACGGGACATGGGCGAGAGCGCTGGTGCTGGATCCACGAACAGTCGGCCGGATCTGGCCTCCTCGCCTGCCGAGCAGCAGGCGGCGGCCAATGCCATTGATCAGCACATCGAGCCGGACACGAAGGCAGCGGGGGCCTACGCGGACGGGGACAGTTCGTTCACCATCAAGGCTTTCGAAGCGGGCCAGGAGCCCTGGCAACTCGCGACGGGTCTGAAGCAAGCCCTTGCGAAGTGGCAGGAGCAGACGGACTACCTGCGAGAACGGCTGGCTTCGGAGAGCCACGCACTGCGCGCCGGCAGCAACACGATTCACACCATGGACATCGGAGTGGGCACCGAAGTCCGGCGTTCCTCCCCGCTCGATCTGTTCTGACACATGACGCAGCGATCAGCGCTTCTTTGGGGGAAGAAATGCCGTCCTACTTCGATGTCGTAAACGTCGATCTGTCCAGCCTCACCACCGCCGCCACCGCCTGGGAAGGCATGGCAGGCAAGTTCAAGGAACAGGAAGAGGCGTACCAGCGGGACGTGTACAGCGTCACCATGGGCGAAAACTCGGCCGGGCTGGCCGCCATCGCGGCCAACGCGCGCTTCGTGATCACACTCCAGGAGTTCCGTAACGCGCAGACGGAGGCCAAGGCGGTCGCATCGCTGTTACGCGAAGCAGCGGCCAGAATAGCCAAGCTCGTCGGTGAGGTTCTGACCGTACGACAGGACGCCATCGACGCGGGCCTGAAGGTCTCGGAACAGGGCATCGTCTCCTGGGACGACAAGGGGCAGGTAGACCCCTTCGGCCGCCCAGTCAAGCACGACGACCTGGTCTCCATGGCGGTCGCAAAGGACTGGCAGGACCGGATCGACAGTGCCGTGAAGGCCGTCCGTGAGGCCGACGTCAGCGTGCAGGTCGCGCTGGACAAGGTGGGGATCGACTCGAGCAGTGCCACGGGCGGTCGGGGATTCAACGGCGAGGCCGTGGGCGACATCGACAAATACAACGCCAAGAAGCCCGGTGCATGGGTCGCACACGGCAAGACCACCACAACCGCCTTCGACGCCGGCACTTCCTTCGCCGGCCCCGGCGATGGCTACGAGTTCTTCGCCAAGGCATATCTGACTCTCGCCGAGGTGAAGTCGGAAGGAACCCTGACCCACGGCGATTTGCAACTGGCGGGGTCAGCCGACCTCAGTGCGGGAGCCCGGGTCAGTGCGAACGCCGCATTCACGAAGAACTCCGCCTCCCTCGGCGCTGAGATGTCCGCAGCGGAGCGGCTCGTGCTCAAGGGGTCCATCCAGGACGATGGTGTCGGCGCCTACGGCCGGGCCAACGCGTTCTACGGTTTCGAGGCCGGAGCCAAGGCCAAGGTCAGCCCGGAGGGCCTGACTCTCAGTGCCAAGGAGTTCACCGGGTTCAAGGCCGGAGTGGCCGGGGGTGTGGAGGCCGGCGGGGTCACCGCCGGCTTCACGGCCGACGGGGAGGCCGGCGAGGGGGCGGAGGCCAAATTGACCCTCGGTAAGCAGGACGACGGAAAGTGGGCGTTCGGCGCTGAGGCGGGGGTCTGTCCTGGCGTTGGCGGCGATGTGGGCTTCGAGGTCACCGTCGATCCGAAGGAGGTGTCCCAAACCCTGTCAGGTGCCGCCGATGCGGTGGGGGATGGGCTCCACAGGGCTGGCGACGTCGCCGGCTCGGCCATCCACGGAATCACCAGCGTATTCTGACTCGTTTCCCGCGGAAGGACAGGCCGAGATGCCCCACACCCTGCCGGTGTCGATGGAATACCGACTGCCACCGGGCTGGCACGTGGCTGCACCGGACCAGGTCGGCGCTGAGGACGTGGCCTTCGTGGCGCTCTGGTCGCAGGCGGATGACGGATTCACCGCCAACATCACCATGGACGGCGAACGCCGGTCGGACGCGGCCACACTGACCGAGATCGCCGACGCCTCGGTGCGGCGCATGGGCGAACTCGTCGGGGCGGTGGTGACGACCGACCGCCGCGAGGTCGGTTCCGCGGCCGTTCCCGGGCTTACGCAGAACCTCGCCTTCTCAGTGATCGTCGACGGCACGCGCCACGACCTCGTCCAGTCCCAGGTCTATCTGTCCTTGCCGAACACCGCCGATCCGCCCGAGCGTGCCGTTGTGAGATTCGCTCTGACCACTACCGGTGAGCAGCACAACGCCCTCCTGGGAGATTTCCAGGAGTTCGTGCGGGCGGTACGCCCGAAAGACGAAGGACATGTTGCCTGATGGGCCTTTTCGGCAGACCCGAGGACACGAGGTACCCCGGCAAGGAGGTCATGACGCGTTCGGCCGAGGAGCTCTGGGCCGCGCTGCTCGGGCTCAACCAACCCGGCACGCCGTATGTCGTGCGCCTGGCCACTCCAGAGGAGGGCGCTGACCTGGTGGCGGAATACCGGGTCGCTGAGCCGGCTTGGCGGACCTTCTTCGCCAGATCCCAAATGGACCGGCTCTATCGGATCCGGATGCGCCTCGTCCCCGCATCCCACGAAGTTCGAGTGAGCGAGGAGCAACGCGAGATCACATGGGTCGGAGAATCACTCAGAATGCCGGAGTCGGCGTCATGGCGCCGCGGACCGGTGAAGAAGATGTCCCGCCGATGGACGATCGAACGGGGGGCCAAGGGCGGCTTCAAGCTGACGGAGAGTTTCCGCTTTGACAGTTCGGAGATGAGGAATCCCGTGCAGGGAACCGTCCTCGGCGCGGGATGGGCCTGGCGCGGAGTGCATACACGCCACCTCTGATCGGAGTCTGCGTACACCGAGGCTCTCCCGGGCCAACTGCCGTACGACGTGATCTACAGGCCTGGGGTGTAGCCGACCCGGGTGGTTCACAGGGGTCGCCGGGCGCGCTCTTCCGGCCCCGGGCAGCGCAGCTCCAGCCAGGTCGGCAGGTGCCTCTCGGCGTTCTCGGCCAGGCGCCAGCCGTACTCGCCGTGAGCGATCTCGTAGGCGCGGCGTGCGCCCAGCAGCCGGTAGTAGCTGTCGTCGATGTCGAGCCGGTGAATTCCGCCAGAGCAGGGGAGGGGCGCGGGTGCTCCGGGGCGCGGGGGAACGCAGTTCAGCCGGTGGTCCGCCAGCAACTGCCTGAGTTCACGCTCCTGTTCGCGGGGTTCGGTGATGCGTTCCAGTCGCAGCCGCTCCCGGTCGATCCAGATCCGCCTTCGCCAGCGAGGCTTCCCCATGGGCCCTCGGCCCGACTGCGGGATCTCCACGTCGAGCAGAGCCAGCACGATCAGGGGAAGCCGCACGAGCAACCAGAGCAGCGGCCCCCACCCCCACTGAAGGCAGTAACGGGTCCACAGGCGCAGGGCCGACTTGGGCGGACGGGCGCCCCATGCACGGTCCGAGCCCGTCGTGACGGTGGCCATCACAGTGCTCCCAGCCCCTGGTCGATCAAGCCCTTGTACTTCTCGTACTTGCCGTGCACCTCGTTGGAGAAGGCCGTCTCCGCGGACTCGTACAGCTTGTATCCGCGGTAGGCGACCTCGGGGGCGCGCGACACCCATGAGGTGGGATCGATGAAGGTCTTGCCGTTCTCCCCCAGTTTCACCGCATCGGCGAGACCCGGAATCTTCCCCAGGGGAGTGTGATCGATGATCTTCGGGACGACGTGCTGGTCCAGGAACTTCACCGGGCTGGTCAGCGGACGTTCGTAGCGAGTGGCGTCGTTGAACACGCGTTCCGCGGCCATGGCGAAACGACCTTTGAAGGTGTCCGCGGTGGCTCGGTACATGGCTTTTCCTGCGCCGAAGAGGGGCTTCTTGAGGTCCAGGATGACCTCCGCGTCCTTCGCCTTCCCTGCAATCGCCGCGATCCGGTCGGCCGCCTTGAAGGAGTCGGCCGCTATCTCCACACCCCGGAAACTCTGCCAAGCGAGCTTCCCACCCTTGATGAGGTCACCGAATGGCACGAATCCGGCGAGGTCGAGGCCGATGTCGGCCCATGACCCCTTCTTCGCTCCGGCGGCCCAGCCGACACCGTGGAAGGCGAGTGCGCCGGCGTTCAGAACCCTGGCGAGGACCTCGAAGACGGCGGCGCCGATGATCGTCTCGGAGAAGACGATGGCCAGCAGGTCGCACACGGCGGCCGCCATGTTCAGCCAGTCGCCGATCTTGTAGATCGTGTCCGCGTGCTTCTGGATCCAGTGCCAGAGGTCGTTCGCGAGGCTCTTGATCTCGTCGCCGATCGAGGACAGCAGGTCGCCGAGTTTGTGGAGCAGGGACTCGTCCGGTGCGGCCTCGGCCGCCTTGCGGATCGCCGCCGCCGCGGCGCGCGCGGCCTCGTCGTGGTGGGTGAGGAGCGTCTCGGCCTTCTTGATGATGGCGGCCAGCTCGTCGCGGGCCTGGTTGACCCTCCTGGCCGCGCTGTCCAGGCGCTGCTGCGCCCGGTCCGCCTCGGCCTGGGTGTCGAAGGTCTTGCCCGCGAGCTGCAGGTCCGGGTCGTTCTGCGCGGCCTTCAGCGTCTTGCGCGCCTGCTCGGCCTCCAGCTCGTAGCGTCCGGCCAGGGTCTGGAACTCCCGCAGGCTGGTCTCCCAGCCCTGTAGCGCGTGCGTGGCGTCGACGAGCGAGTCGTGCCCGGTGGCCAGGTACTTCGGCAAGGACCCGGTCTTCTTGGCGAAGGCGGTCGCGGCATCGCCCGCCCAGGCGCTGTTCGCCTTGCCCAGCCGGGTCAGCGTCGCGTGGGCGTCGTGCAGCTGCTTCGTCACGTTGGTGAGCGAGGTGACCAGGTTGTGCACCGAGGCGAGCTCGCCTGGGGCGGGATCGAAGCCGAGCGCGTCGTACGTCGGGGTGGTCATGAGGTTGGTCTCCTCGACGCGGTCAGTAGGAGCTGAAGGGGGAGGTGACGGGGACGGCGGCCGGGTCGGAGGAAGCGGTCGCGCCGGCATCGGCGTCCTCGGCGAAGGTGATCGTGTGGGCGATGTCGGCGAGGACCGCCTGGTAGTGGTGGAGGTCCTGGACGTCGGGCGTGCTCAGGCAGAGCAGCAGCAGCCGGTCGTCCTGGGGGAACGGCAGCCAGACCTCGATCCGTACGAAGTACTGCTCGTGCTCGGCGCCGCCCGGTGCTTCTTCCTCCGGTCCCTTCGGCAGCTCCCACACCGCACGGGTGGCGGCGATGTGCACGACCGCGGGCCCGGCAGGCAGGGAGATCGGCTGGACCTCGCCCGCCGCGCCGTTCCCGGCCGCCTTGTCGAGAGTCTCCGCGATGCCTGCCGCGGTGAGGTGCGGGTCGGGGTTCTCCAGCTCGCGGACGCTGACGGTGAGGGTGGCGCGGCTGATGCGCTCCGGGGGTTGCGTGCTGTCCGGGCTGCCGCCGACGGGGAAGATGCCGAGCGCGTTGTAGACGGCGCCGCCCGCGACGAGAAGCTCTGCGTTCGCCCCGTACATCGCTGCGGTCAGCTCGCGCAGCAGCTTCAGGTCCTCCCGCTCCCCCCAGTAGTCCTGGGCGAACTGCCGCAGATGCTCCTCGAAGGCGTCCTCGTCCTGGCCGATGCCCAGGGGCACCTCATGGAACTCGGGCTGTACCTGGAAGCGGAAGGCCGGGGCCGTGGGTTCCGGTACGGGAGTCACCGCTCACCGACCTTGACGGACCTCACCAGTGCGGTGACCTCGTCCTCCAGGCCCTGATAGAGCCGGCCCGACTCGGCGACCTTCTCGGTGATGCCCCCGGTCGCCTTGGCGATCTGCTTGATGCCGTAGCCCCACTTGTCCTGGAACTCGTCGCAGGCCTCCTCCAGCTCCTTGGAGCCGGCGCCCGCGGGGCCGATGTCCTTCAGCTGTTTCATGGCGGACCGCATGGCGCCCGCGCACTCGCTGAGCTCCTGGACGAGCCGGGACAGGGCCTCGAACTCCACCGTGCAGTAGCCAGTCATCGTCGTCGTACCCCCGAAAAGATCTCTTGGCGGCGATCTTTTCACGGGGCCGGCGCACGAAGCGGACCGCTTGGCTCCGTAGTACAAGGCGGGCACAGAACGTTCTCGAAGGCTCCACACCCCGCCCCGCCCGGTCCGCCGGTTTGACCTACGTCACCCCGGGGGTATTCTCTCCGGCTCGATTGGCATCCGCACCGCCGCATATGGCAGACTGTCCGAGTTGCTCGGTCGAGTGTTGATGCTGCGCGCCTCCCGCCGGGAGGACCGGAAGCGAGTCCCACAGTACTCGTCGTCCTAACTGCCCACGGGCAGCACTGGGGCGGACGTACGGGAATCTTCCGGGAAGTGTGGGCGCGGCACCGGCCAGGCGCCCGGTGGGCCCGAGGTCCCCGGTCCGCGGTTCCGGAAGGGCCGTGCGCATTCCCGCAGGGATGTTCGAACAAGGGACATCCATGTCAGCGGGAGCGCGACACGCCCGACCGCGTGGGTCGGAGAAACGACGGCAGCAGTAAGGAATCCGCCGGGTTCCAGAGCGTAAGAGAGACAGGACTACTGAGTAGCCATGGCGGGACAGAAGATCCGCATCCGGCTCAAGGCCTACGACCACGAGGTCATCGACTCCTCGGCGAAGAAGATCGTCGAGACGGTGACCCGCACTGGTGCGTCGGTCGCGGGCCCGGTGCCGCTGCCCACTGAGAAGAACGTGTACTGCGTCATCAAGTCGCCGCACAAGTACAAGGACTCGCGCGAGCACTTCGAGATGCGCACGCACAAGCGCCTGATCGACATTCTCGACCCGACCCCCAAGACCGTTGACTCTCTGATGCGACTCGACCTGCCGGCCGGTGTCGACATCGAGATCAAGCTCTGAGGCTGGTGGGCTGAGAATGGCTAAGCAGATCAAGGGCATCCTGGGCGAGAAGCTCGGCATGACGCAGGTGTGGGACGAGAACAACCGCGTTGTTCCGGTCACCGTCGTCAAGGCCGGCCCCAACGTCGTCACCCAGGTTCGTACGAACGACGTCGACGGCTACGAGTCGGTCCAGATCGCCTTCGGCGAGATCGACCCGCGCAAGGTGAACAAGCCCCTCAAGGGCCACTTCGCCAAGGCCGACGTCACCCCCCGTCGTCACCTCGTCGAGATCCGCACCGCGGACGCCTCCGAGTACACGCTCGGCCAGGAGATCACCGCTGAGGTGTTCGAGGCCGGTGTGAAGGTCGACGTGACCGGCAAGAGCAAGGGCAAGGGCTTCGCCGGTGTCATGAAGCGCCACAACTTCCGTGGCCTCGGCGCCGGACACGGCACCCAGCGCAAGCACCGCTCTCCCGGTTCCATCGGTGGCTGCGCCACCCCGGGCCGCGTGTTCAAGGGCCTCCGCATGGCGGGTCGCATGGGCAACGAGCGGGTCACCACCCAGAACCTGACCGTCCACGCCGTTGACGCGGAGAAGGGTCTGCTGCTCATCAAGGGCGCGGTTCCCGGTCCGAACGGCGGCCTCGTCCTGGTCCGCACCGCGGCCAAGGGGGCCTGAGGTAACCGATGAGCACTGTTGACATCCTTTCGCCGGCGGGCGAGAAGGCCGGTTCCGTCGAGCTCCCCGCGGAGATCTTCGACGCCAAGGTCAGCGTTCCGCTGATCCACCAGGTCGTCGTCGCGCAGCTGGCCGCTGCCCGTCAGGGCACGCACAAGACCAAGACCCGTGGCGAAGTCCGTGGTGGTGGCAAGAAGCCGTACCGCCAGAAGGGCACCGGTCGCGCCCGCCAGGGTTCGACCCGCGCGCCGCAGTTCGCCGGTGGTGGCGTCGTGCACGGTCCCGTGCCGCGCGACTACTCGCAGCGCACCCCGAAGAAGATGAAGGCCGCCGCCCTGCGCGGTGCCCTCACCGACCGGGCGCGTCACAACCGCATCCACGTCGTCTCCGGCGTGGTCGAGGGCGAGACCCCCAGCACCAAGGCCGCCAAGTCGCTGTTCGGCAAGATCTCGGAGCGCAAGAACCTGCTCCTGGTCGTCGACCGCGCCGACGAGGCCGCGTGGCTGTCCGCCCGCAACCTGCCCCAGGTCCACATCCTGGAGCCGGGCCAGCTGAACACGTACGACGTTCTCGTCTCGGACGACGTGGTCTTCACCCAGGCCGCTTTCGAGTCCTTCGTCGCCGGCCCGAAGGCCAACGACACCGAAGGGAGCGAGGTCTGATGGCCATCCGTCACCCCGCTATCGCCTCGAAGGCCGCCAAGGCCGCCAAGGCCGCGCGCGTCGCCAAGGCGCGCCGTCACGCCGCCGAGGGCAAGAACACCGTCGAGACCCCGCTGAGCAAGTCGTACACGGACCCCCGTGACGTCCTGCTGAAGCCGGTCGTCTCCGAGAAGAGCTACGCGCTCCTCGACGAGAACAAGTACACGTTCATCGTCGACCCGAACGCCAACAAGACCCAGATCAAGCAGGCCGTCCAGGCGGTCTTCGACGTCAAGGTCACCGGGGTCAACACGATCAACCGCCAGGGCAAGCGCAAGCGGACCCGCACCGGCTTCGGCCAGCGCGCGGGCACCAAGCGCGCGATCGTGACCCTCGCCGAGGGCGACCGTATCGACATCTTCGGCGGTCCGACCGCGTAAGCGGGTCGGATCGTCCGATATCGGACGAGGACTGAGAAATGGGAATCCGCAAGTACAAGCCGACTACGCCGGGCCGTCGTGGCGCCAGCGTTGCCGACTTCGTCGAGGTCACGCGGTCCACGCCGGAGAAGTCGCTGGTCCGCCCCCTGCACAGCAAGGGCGGCCGTAACAACGCCGGTCGTGTGACCGTTCGCCACCAGGGTGGCGGACACAAGCGCGCCTACCGCGTGATCGACTTCCGTCGTCACGACAAGGACGGCGTGCCGGCGAAGGTCGCGCACATCGAGTACGACCCCAACCGCACCGCGCGCATCGCGCTCCTGCACTACGCGGACGGCGAGAAGCGCTACATCCTCGCGCCGCGTGGCCTCAGCCAGGGCGACCGCGTCGAGAACGGTCCCGGGGCCGACATCAAGCCGGGCAACAACCTCGCCCTGCGCAACATCCCGGTCGGTACGACCCTGCACGCCATCGAGCTGCGTCCGGGCGGCGGCGCCAAGTTCGCCCGCTCGGCCGGTGCCTCCGTGCAGCTGCTCGCGAAGGAGGGCTCCATGGCCCACCTGCGCATGCCGTCCGGTGAGATCCGCCTGGTCGACGTCCGCTGCCGCGCCACCGTCGGCGAGGTCGGCAACGCCGAGCAGAGCAACATCAACTGGGGTAAGGCCGGCCGTAAGCGGTGGCTGGGCGTCCGCCCGACCGTCCGTGGTGTCGTGATGAACCCGGTTGACCACCCGCACGGTGGTGGTGAGGGCCGGACCTCCGGTGGTCGCCACCCTGTGTCCCCGTGGGGCAAGAAGGAAGGCCGTACTCGTTCGCCCAAGAAGGCGTCGAACAAGTACATCGTCCGCCGCCGCAAGACGAACAAGAAGCGCTAAGGACGGGTTGAGATGCCTCGTAGCTTGAAGAAGGGACCCTTCGTCGACGACCACCTGATCAAGAAGGTGGACGTCCAGAACGAAGCCGGTACCAAGAACGTCATCAAGACCTGGTCCCGTCGCTCGATGATCGTCCCGGCCATGCTCGGCCACACGATCGCGGTGCACAACGGCAAGACCCACATCCCGGTGTTCGTCACCGAGTCGATGGTCGGCCACAAGCTCGGCGAGTTCTCGCCGACCCGCACCTTCCGGGGCCACGTCAAGGAAGACCGGAAGTCGAAGCGCCGCTAGTAGCGGATCGCATTCAGACACGTAAGTAACTCTGAAGGGACAACCATGGAAGCCAGGGCCCAGGCGCGGTACATCCGCGTCACGCCCATGAAGGCCCGCCGTGTGGTGGACCTCATCCGTGGCATGGACGCCACGGAGGCCCAGGCTGTTCTGCGATTCGCTCCGCAGGCAGCCTCGGTACCGGTCGGCAAGGTGCTCGACAGCGCCATTGCCAACGCCGCGCACAACTACGACCACACCGATGTCGACAGCCTCTTCGTTTCCGAGGCCTTCGTCGACGAGGGCCCGACCCTGAAGCGGTTCCGTCCGCGTGCCCAGGGCCGTGCCTACCGGATCCGCAAGCGGACCAGCCACATCACCGTGGTCGTCAGCAGCAAGGAAGGAACCCGGTAATGGGCCAGAAGGTTAACCCGCATGGGTTCCGGCTCGGTGTCACCACGGACTTCAAGTCCCGGTGGTACGCCGACAAGCTGTACAAGGACTACGTCAAGGAAGACGTCGCCATCCGTCGGATGATGACGTCCGGCATGGAGCGCGCCGGCATCTCGAAGGTGGAGATCGAGCGCACCCGTGACCGCGTCCGTGTGGACATCCACACCGCTCGCCCGGGCATCGTCATCGGCCGCCGCGGCGCCGAGGCCGACCGCATCCGCGGTGACCTGGAGAAGCTGACCGGCAAGCAGGTCCAGCTGAACATCCTCGAGGTCAAGAACCCGGAGACGGACGCTCAGCTGGTGGCCCAGGCCGTCGCCGAGCAGCTGTCCTCCCGCGTCTCCTTCCGCCGTGCCATGCGCAAGAGCATGCAGTCGGCGATGAAGGCCGGCGCCAAGGGCATCAAGATCCAGTGCGGTGGCCGTCTCGGCGGCGCCGAGATGTCCCGCTCGGAGTTCTACCGCGAGGGCCGTGTGCCCCTGCACACGCTCCGTGCGAACGTGGACTACGGCTTCTTCGAGGCCAAGACGACCTTCGGCCGCATCGGTGTGAAGGTCTGGATCTACAAGGGCGACGTCAAGAACATCGCCGAGGTCCGCGCCGAGAACGCTGCCGCCCGTGCGGGTAACCGCCCGGCCCGCGGTGGCGCCGACCGCCCGGCCCGTGGTGGCCGCGGTGGCGAGCGGCGCGGTCGCAAGCCGCAGCAGGCTGCCGGTGCCGAGGCCCCCAAGGCCGAGGCCCCCGCCGCTCCGGCTGAGAGCACCGGAACGGAGGCCTGACCGACATGCTGATCCCCCGTAGGGTCAAGCACCGCAAGCAGCACCACCCGAAGCGCAACGGTATGTCCAAGGGTGGCACGCAGGTTGCGTTCGGCGAGTACGGCATCCAGGCGCTCACCCCGGCGTATGTGACGAACCGTCAGATCGAGGCCGCTCGTATCGCCATGACGCGTCACATCAAGCGTGGTGGCAAGGTCTGGATCAACATCTACCCGGACCGTCCGCTCACCAAGAAGCCGGCCGAGACCCGCATGGGTTCCGGTAAGGGTTCTCCGGAGTGGTGGATCGCCAACGTCAAGCCCGGACGCGTGATGTTCGAGCTGTCGTACCCCAACGAGAAGATCGCCCGTGAGGCGCTGACCCGTGCGGCCCACAAGCTGCCGATGAAGTGCCGGATCGTCAAGCGCGAGGCAGGTGAAGCGTGATGTCGGCCGGTACCAAGGCGTCCGAGCTGCGCGAGCTGGGCAACGAGGAGCTTCTGGCGAAGCTCCGCGAGGCCAAGGAAGAGCTGTTCAACCTCCGCTTCCAGGCGGCGACGGGGCAGCTCGAGAACCATGGCCGTCTCAAGGCGGTCCGCAAGGACATCGCCCGGATCTACACCCTCATGCGTGAGCGTGAGCTCGGCATCGAGACGGTGGAGAACGCCTGATGAGCGAGAAGAACGTGACTGAGCAGAACACCGAGGCGCGCGGTTTCCGCAAGACCCGTGAGGGTCTCGTCGTCAGCGACAAGATGGACAAGACCGTCGTCGTCGCCGTCGAGGACCGCGTCAAGCACGCGCTGTACGGCAAGGTCATCCGCCGTACCAACAAGCTCAAGGCGCACGACGAGCAGAACGCCGCGGGCGTCGGCGACCGCGTCCTCCTCATGGAGACCCGGCCGCTGTCCGCGACGAAGCGCTGGCGCGTCGTCGAGATCCTCGAGAAGGCCAAGTAATTCCTGCGGGGCAAACCCGCAGGTCAGTTCCGCCAGGCTCGGCAGGGGCTCTCGTAACTGAAGCCCCTGCCGGGAACCGGCAGACAAACAGGAGATAGACGTGATCCAGCAGGAGTCGCGACTGCGTGTCGCCGACAACACTGGTGCGAAGGAGATCCTTTGCATCCGTGTGCTCGGTGGCTCCGGTCGCCGCTACGCGGGCATCGGTGACGTCATCGTCGCCACCGTCAAGGACGCGATCCCCGGTGGCAACGTGAAGAAGGGTGACGTCGTCAAGGCGGTCATCGTTCGCACCGTCAAGGAGCGCCGCCGTCCGGACGGCTCGTACATCCGCTTCGACGAGAACGCCGCCGTCATTCTGAAGAACGACGGCGACCCTCGCGGCACCCGCATCTTCGGCCCGGTCGGCCGTGAGCTGCGCGAGAAGAAGTTCATGAAGATCATCTCGCTCGCGCCGGAGGTGCTGTAAGCATGAAGATCAAGAAGGGCGACCTGGTCCAGGTCATCACCGGTAAGGACAAGGGCAAGCAGGGCAAGGTCATCGCGGCCTACCCCCGCGAGGACCGTGTCCTGGTCGAGGGTGTCAACCGGGTCAAGAAGCACACCAAGGCCGGTCCGACCGCTCGCGGTTCCCAGGCCGGCGGCATCGTGACCACCGAGGCGCCGATCCACGTCTCCAACGTCCAGCTGGTCGTGGAGAAGGACGGCAAGAAGGTCGTCACGCGTGTCGGCTACCGCTTCGACGAAGAGGGCAACAAGATCCGCGTTGCCAAGCGGACGGGTGAGGACATCTGATGGCTACCACCACCACTCCGCGTCTGAAGCAGAAGTACCGCGAGGAGATCGCGGGCAAGCTGCGTGACGAGTTCAAGTACGAGAACGTCATGCAGGTTCCCGGCCTCGTCAAGATCGTGGTCAACATGGGTGTCGGCGACGCCGCCCGTGACTCGAAGCTGATCGAAGGCGCGATCCGCGACCTGACCACCATCACCGGTCAGAAGCCGGCCGTCACCAAGGCCCGCAAGTCCATCGCGCAGTTCAAGCTGCGTGAGGGCCAGCCGATCGGTGCCCACGTCACGCTCCGTGGCGACCGCATGTGGGAGTTCCTGGACCGCACCCTGTCGCTCGCGCTGCCGCGCATCCGCGACTTCCGCGGCCTGTCCCCCAAGCAGTTCGACGGCCGTGGCAACTACACCTTCGGTCTCACGGAGCAGGTCATGTTCCACGAGATCGACCAGGACAAGATCGACCGTACCCGGGGCATGGACATCACCGTGGTCACCACGGCGACCAACGACGCTGAGGGCCGCGCGCTCCTTCGTCACCTCGGCTTCCCGTTCAAGGAGGCGTGAGCGAGATGGCGAAGAAGGCTCTGATTGCCAAGGCTGCTCGCAAGCCCAAGTTCGGTGTGCGTGGCTACACCCGCTGCCAGCGCTGCGGCCGTCCGCACTCCGTGTACCGCAAGTTCGGCCTGTGCCGCGTGTGCCTTCGTGAGATGGCTCACCGTGGCGAGCTGCCGGGCGTGACCAAGAGCTCCTGGTAGTCCCGGCAAATCGGGAACACCAAGGCTCTCGGTAAGTAGATAGGGCGGTCAGACGCCCAGCTCGCATGCCTTAGGCTTGTGGGGTTGGGCGTCTGTCGCCGCCCGTACGACTTACTACGCCGTAGGTCCACCGCGCCGCACCCGTCCCGTCTCGGATCGGGGAGAGGGATGGCGCACCAGGAAACCCCGGCGAGAGAGGCCGAAGGCCAATTCATGACCATGACTGATCCGATCGCAGACATGCTGACGCGTCTGCGGAACGCGAACTCGGCGTACCACGACTCCGTGGCGATGCCGCACTCGAAGATCAAGTCGCACATCGCGGAGATCCTCCAGCAGGAGGGCTTCATCACGGGCTGGAAGGTCGAGGACGCCGAGGTCGGCAAGAACCTCGTCCTGGAGCTGAAGTTCGGCCCCAACCGTGAGCGCTCCATCGCGGGCATCAAGCGGATCTCCAAGCCCGGTCTCCGGGTGTACGCGAAGTCCACCAACCTGCCGAAGGTGCTCGGCGGCCTGGGCGTGGCGATCATCTCCACGTCCCACGGGCTCCTCACCGACAAGCAGGCCGGCAAGAAGGGCGTGGGTGGGGAAGTCCTCGCCTACGTCTGGTAGCAGAAGGGAACGGAGGAAACAGCTATGTCGCGCATCGGCAAGCTCCCCATCGCGGTTCCCGCCGGCGTGGACGTCACCATCGACGGCCGTACGGTCTCGGTCAAGGGCCCCAAGGGCTCGCTGTCCCACACCGTCGCGGCTCCGATCGACATCGCTAAGGGCGAGGACGGCACCCTGTCGGTGACCCGCCCGAACGACGAGCGTCAGAGCAAGGCCCTGCACGGCCTCTCCCGCACGCTGGTGGCGAACATGATCACCGGCGTGACCCAGGGTTACGTGAAGAAGCTCGAGATCAGCGGTGTCGGTTACCGAGTGACCGCCAAGGGTTCGAACCTGGAGTTCGCTCTCGGTTACAGCCACCCGATCCTCGTCGAGGCCCCCGAGGGCATCACCTTCAAGGTGGAGTCCCCGACCCGTTTCTCGGTCGAGGGCATCGACAAGCAGAAGGTCGGCGAGGTTGCGGCCAACATCCGCAAGCTGCGCAAGCCCGACCCGTACAAGGCCAAGGGCGTCAAGTACGAGGGCGAAGTCATCCGCCGCAAGGTCGGAAAGGCGGGTAAGTAAGCCATGGCATACGGGCAGAAGATCCTCAAGGGCGACGCCTACAAGCGCGCCGCGATCAAGCGCCGTCACATCCGGATCCGCAAGCGGATCGCCGGTACGGCGGAGCGCCCCCGTCTGGTCGTGACCCGCTCCAACCGCCACATCGTGGCGCAGGTGATCGACGACCTGAAGGGCCACACCCTGGCGTCGGCGTCCACCCTGGACGCGTCGATCCGTGGTGGCGAGGCCGACAAGTCCGCGCAGGCCAAGCAGGTCGGCGCCCTGGTCGCCGAGCGTGCCAAGGCCGCCGGTGTCGAGGCCGTCGTGTTCGACCGTGGTGGCAACCAGTACGCCGGGCGCATCGCTGCCCTGGCGGACGCCGCCCGCGAGGCCGGGCTCAGGTTCTGAGCCGCCGTAGCTAGCGGAAAAGAGAGAGGTAAATCCAATGGCTGGACCCCAGCGCCGCGGTGGCGGTGCCGGTGGCGGCGAGCGGCGGGACCGGAAGGGCCGTGACGGCGGCGCTGCTGCCGCCGAGAAGACCGCGTACGTTGAGCGCGTCGTCGCGATCAACCGCGTCGCCAAGGTTGTGAAGGGTGGTCGTCGCTTCAGCTTCACCGCGCTGGTCGTGGTGGGCGACGGTGACGGCACCGTGGGTGTCGGATACGGCAAGGCCAAGGAGGTGCCGGCCGCCATCGCCAAGGGCGTTGAGGAGGCCAAGAAGCACTTCTTCAAGGTCCCCCGGATCCAGGGCACCATCCCCCACCCCATCCAGGGTGAGAAGGCTGCCGGCGTCGTGCTGCTCAAGCCCGCCTCCCCGGGTACCGGTGTTATCGCCGGTGGTCCGGTGCGTGCCGTGCTCGAGTGCGCCGGTATCCACGACGTGCTGTCGAAGTCGCTCGGCTCCGACAACGCCATCAACATCGTGCACGCGACCGTGGAGGCCCTGAAGGGTCTGCAGCGTCCCGAGGAGATCGCGGCTCGCCGTGGTCTGCCGCTCGAGGACGTCGCTCCCGCGGCTCTGCTTCGTGCGCGTGCCGGGGCGGGTGCGTAATCATGGCGCAGCTCAAGATCACGCAGGTCAAGTCCTACATCGGCAGCAAGCAGAACCACCGTGACACCCTGCGGTCGCTTGGTCTCAAGGGGATCAACACCGTGGTCGTCAAGGAGGACCGCCCCGAGTTCCGCGGCATGGTGCACACCGTCCGCCACCTCGTGACGGTCGAGGAGGTCGACTGATCATGGCGGAGCAGAACCCGCTGAAGATCCACAACCTCCGTCCCGCCCCGGGCGCCAAGACCGCCAAGACCCGTGTCGGTCGTGGTGAGGCGTCGAAGGGTAAGACGGCCGGTCGTGGTACCAAGGGCACCAAGGCCCGCTACCAGGTTCCGGAGCGCTTCGAGGGTGGCCAGATGCCGCTGCACATGCGCCTCCCGAAGCTGAAGGGCTTCAAGAACCCGTTCAAGACCGAGTACCAGGTCGTGAACCTCGACAAGCTGGCCGCGCTCTACCCCGAGGGTGGCGAGGTCACCGTCGAGGGTCTGGTGGCCAAGGGTGCCGTTCGCAAGAACAGCCTCGTCAAGGTCCTCGGCCAGGGCGAGGTCTCGGTGGCGCTGCAGGTGACGGTCGACGCCGTCTCCGGCTCCGCCAAGGAGAAGATCACCGCCGCCGGCGGTACGGTCACCGAGCTGGTCTGAGTTTCTCAGGTCCCTCGATGACGTGAACGATCCCGACCGGGGATACTCCACAAAAGGGGTATCCCCGGTTGGTCGTTCCAAGGGCGGTGCTCTCGCCGGTAAGGTGGCCAGCACTGCCTACTTTTTCTGGCTGCTCCCATGGGGCACCCTGAGCGGCAGTTGACCGTTAGCTATTCGTCTGTATCCGTCGAACCTCAAGACCGTCACCCTTGACGCAGTTGCGCGGGGGTCGCAGGAGGCACCGTGCTCACCGCGTTCGCCCGGGCGTTCAGGACGCCCGACCTGCGCAAGAAGCTGCTCTTCACGCTGGCCATCATCGTGGTCTACCGGGTCGGTACCCACATCCCGATCCCCGGCGTCAACTACAAGGCCGTCCAGCAGTGTGTGACCGAGGCCGGGGCCAACCAGGGACTGTTCGGCCTCGTGAACATGTTCAGCGGCGGTGCGCTGCTGCAGATCACGGTCTTCGCGCTCGGCATCATGCCCTACATCACGGCCAGCATCATCCTTCAGCTGCTGACCGTGGTCATCCCGCGCCTGGAAGCCCTCAAGAAGGAGGGCCAGGCCGGTACGGCGAAGATCACGCAGTACACCCGGTACCTGACGGTGGCGCTCGCCATCCTGCAGGGCACCGGCCTGGTCGCCACCGCCCGCACCGGCCGGCTGTTCAACGGCTGCTCGGTCGCCGCAAGCATCGTCCCGGACCAGGCGATCTTCACGACCATCACGATGGTCGTCTGCATGACCGCCGGTACCTGCGTCGTGATGTGGCTCGGTGAGCTGATCACCGACCGCGGCATCGGCAACGGCATGTCGATCCTGATGTTCATCTCGATCGCCGCGACCTTCCCGTCCGCGCTGTGGGCCATCAAGAAGCAGGGCACCCTGGCCGGCGGCTGGATCGAGTTCGGCACCGTCATCCTGGTCGGCCTGGTCATGGTCGGGCTCGTCGTCTTCGTCGAGCAGGCCCAGCGCCGCATCCCGGTGCAGTACGCGAAGCGCATGATCGGCCGTCGTTCCTACGGTGGTACGTCCACGTACATCCCGCTCAAGGTGAACCAGGCGGGTGTGATTCCGGTCATCTTCGCCTCCTCGCTGCTCTACATCCCGGCGCTCGTGGCGCAGTTCGCGGGGGGCAACTCGGGCTGGAAGAACTGGGTCCAGAACAACCTGACCAAGGGCGACCACCCGATTTACATCACTCTGTACTTCTTGCTCATCGTTTTCTTCGCGTTCTTCTACGTGGCGATCTCCTTCAACCCCGAGGAAGTCGCCGACAACATGAAGAAGTATGGTGGCTTCATCCCGGGCATCCGGGCTGGCCGACCGACCGCTGAGTACCTCAGCTACGTGCTCAACCGGATCACCTGGCCGGGTTCGCTGTATCTGGGTCTGATTGCTCTCGTGCCAACAATGGCGTTGGTCGGGTTCGGGGCGACGAACAACTTCCCGTTCGGCGGAACCAGCATCCTGATCATCGTGGGTGTCGGTCTCGAGACGGTGAAGCAGATCGAGAGCCAGCTCCAGCAGCGCAATTACGAAGGGTTCCTCCGCTGATGCGTATCGTCCTCGTCGGGCCGCCGGGTGCCGGTAAAGGAACGCAAGCCGTCCGCCTCGCTGAGAAGCTGGCCATCCCGCACATCTCCACGGGCGACCTGTTCCGGGCCAACATCAGCCAGCAGACCGAGCTGGGCAAGCTCGCGAAGTCCTACATGGACGCCGGCAACCTCGTCCCCGACGAGGTCACCATCGCCATGGCCAAGGACCGCATGGAGCAGCCGGACGCCGAGAAGGGCTTCCTGCTGGACGGCTTCCCGCGCAATGTGTCGCAGGCCGAGGCGCTGGACCAGCTCCTGGAGACCGAGGGCATCAAGCTGGACGCGGTCCTGGACCTGGAGGTCCCGGAGGACGAGGTCGTCAAGCGGATCGCCGGCCGGCGTGTCTGCCGCAACGAGTCCGCGCACGTCTTCCACGTGACGTACAGCCCGCCGAAGAAGGAGGGCGTGTGCGACGTCTGCGGCGGTGAGCTGTACCAGCGCGACGACGACTCCGAGGACACCGTTCGCAAGCGGCTGGAGGTCTACCACACGCAGACCGAGCCGATCATCGACTACTACAAGGCGCAGGGCCTGGTCGTGACGATCTCCGCCCTGGGTCCCGTGGACGAGATCACGCAGCGGGCCCTGGAGGCCCTCAAGCGCGAGAAGGCCGAGAGCTAAGATCCCGGCTCTTACGGCCGCGGCGCCCTCCCGGGTGCCGCGGCCGTACTGTTGTACAGATACCCCAGCCGATGTGAGTGACGGAGAGCGCAGGCCCCCATGGTGCAGATCAAGACGCCCGAGCAGATCGCGAAGATGCGTGCGGCGGGCCTGGTCGTCGCCGCCATCCACGCGGCCACCCGCGAGGCCGCGGTGCCCGGCGCCTCCACCAAGGACCTGGACGAGGTCGCCCGCAAGGTTCTCGCCGAGCACGGCGCCAAGTCGAACTTCCTGGGGTACGGCGGTTTCCCCGCCACCATCTGCACGTCCGTGAACGACGTCGTCGTCCATGGCATCCCCTCCGACGAGGTCGTCCTCAAGGACGGCGACATCATCTCCATCGACTGCGGCGCGATCGTCGACGGCTGGCACGGCGACGCGGCCTACACGGCGTTCGTGGGCTCCGGTCACGCTCCGGAGCTGATCGAGCTCTCCCGGGTGACGGAGGAGTCGATGTGGGCCGGCATCGCGGCCATGAGGCAGGGCAACCGCCTGGTCGACGTCTCCAAGGCCATCGAGACGTACATCCGGCGGCAGCCGAAGCCGGGCGGCGGCAAGTACGGGATCATCGAGGACTACGGCGGCCATGGCATCGGCACCGAGATGCACATGGACCCGCATCTGCTGAACTACGTCGACCGCCGCCGCGGCAAGGGCCCCAAGCTGGTGCCCGGCTTCTGCCTCGCGATCGAGCCGATGGTCTCCCTCGGCACCCCGCGCACGGAGGTCCTGTCGGACGACTGGACGGTCATCACGACGGACGGCACCTGGTCCTCGCACTGGGAACACTCGGTCGCCCTGACCGCGGAGGGACCCCTGGTCCTCACCGCACCGGACGGAGGCAGGGCCAAGCTGGCGGAGTACGGGATCACCGCTGCTCCCGATCCGCTCGGTTAGTGATCTCCCGGCTGGGGCAGACTGTCTCGATTCGCCTTTCACGGTGCGCCGACGTAGACTGAGTCGTCGGCTCTTGTGCACCCTCATGCCTGCAAGCGTGAGACCGCCACGTGAGTCGAACAAGGTAGTCGATTCGAAGGGCGAAGCGTGGCCAAGAAGCAAGGTGCCATCGAGATCGAGGGCACTGTCGTCGAGTCTCTTCCGAACGCGATGTTCAAGGTCGAGCTCCAGAACGGCCACCAGGTCCTGGCACACATCAGCGGCAAGATGCGTATGCACTACATCCGCATCCTCCCTGACGACCGGGTCGTGGTGGAGCTGTCTCCGTACGACCTGACGCGTGGCCGGATCGTCTACCGCTACAAGTAGATCTTGCCCGCATCCCGCTCCCACGGGGTGGTGGCACTGACCCGGAGAACCTCAATCCAATGAAGGTCAAGCCGAGCGTCAAGAAGATCTGCGACAAGTGCAGGGTGATCCGCCGTCACGGTCGGGTCATGGTCATCTGCGAGAACCCGCGCCACAAGCAGCGCCAGGGCTGACGCACGACCTAACCCTCTGCACCTCTATCGCAGAGATTCGCGCGACGCGAGCTGAATATGTTCATACGCAGGACCCGAGCCAACCAGCTCGACACCCCCGGTTCGGAGGCCGGGGACCCAGTTCGTACCTGATACGGCGGCTGGGAGCCGGTTCTGCGGAAGACCTCCGAAGATCACCAGGAGCCATTGAATGGCACGCGTTTCCGGTGTTGACATCCCGCGCGAAAAGCGCGTGGAGGTCGCCCTCACCTACGTGTTCGGCATCGGCCGGACCCTTTCGAAGGAGACGCTGGCTGCGACCGGCGTCGACCCGAACACCCGCGTTCGCGACCTCTCCGAGGAGCAGCTCGTCGCGATTCGTGAGTACGTCGACAACAACATCAAGACCGAGGGTGACCTCCGTCGCGAGATCCAGGCCGACATCCGCCGCAAGGTCGAGATCGGCTGCTACCAGGGTCTGCGTCACCGTCGCGGTCTGCCCGTCCGCGGTCAGCGCACCAGCACCAACGCCCGTACCCGCAAGGGCCCGCGTCGCGCCATCGCCGGCAAGAAGAAGCCGGGCAAGAAGTAGTCCGCAGCGGACACCTGTCCACGGTCTTCGCTGTAGGACCGACCACCTCCCGTAGGAGTTAGTAGATGCCCCCCAAGGGACGTCAGGGCGCTGCCAAGAAGGTGCGCCGCAAGGAAAAGAAGAACGTCGCTCACGGCCACGCGCACATCAAGAGCACGTTCAACAACACGATCGTCTCCATCACGGACCCGTCCGGCAACGTGATCTCCTGGGCCTCCGCCGGCCACGTCGGCTTCAAGGGCTCCCGGAAGTCCACGCCGTTCGCCGCGCAGATGGCCGCCGAGTCGGCTGCCCGCCGCGCCCAGGAGCACGGCATGCGCAAGGTCGACGTGTTCGTCAAGGGCCCGGGCTCCGGTCGTGAGACCGCAATCCGCTCCCTGCAGGCCACGGGCCTCGAGGTCGGCTCCATCCAGGACGTCACCCCGACCCCGCACAACGGCTGCCGTCCGCCGAAGCGCCGCCGCGTCTGACGCCTGGCAGCTTCGTCTGGCTGTGGGTTCCGGGCGGTACGGCTCCGTAAGGGTCGTACCGCCCGTACCCTTGCAGTACCCGCACTTTTCACGGGTGCGGTTTCCGTCGGACGTCAAATAGCGGGCGTCCACGAATGAAGGATCTGATCCACACATGCTGATCGCTCAGCGTCCCTCGTTGACCGAAGAGGTCGTCGACGAGTTCCGCTCCCGGTTCGTGATCGAGCCGCTGGAGCCGGGCTTCGGCTACACCCTCGGCAACTCCCTCCGCCGTACCCTCCTGTCGTCGATCCCCGGCGCTGCTGTCACCAGCATCCGCATCGACGGCGTCCTGCACGAGTTCACCACCGTGCCGGGCGTCAAGGAGGACGTCACCGACCTGATCCTCAACATCAAGCAGCTGGTCGTCTCCTCGGAGCACGACGAGCCGGTCGTGATGTACCTGCGCAAGCAGGGCCCGGGTCTGGTCACCGCCGCCGACATCGCGCCCCCGGCCGGTGTCGAGGTGCACAACCCCGACCTCGTCCTCGCCACGCTCAACGGCAAGGGCAAGCTGGAGATGGAGCTGACGGTCGAGCGCGGCCGCGGTTACGTCTCCGCCGTGCAGAACAAGCAGGTGGGCCAGGAGATCGGCCGTATCCCGGTCGACTCGATCTACTCGCCGGTTCTCAAGGTCACGTACAAGGTCGAGGCCACGCGTGTCGAGCAGCGCACCGACTTCGACAAGCTGATCGTCGACGTCGAGACCAAGCAGGCGATGCGTCCGCGTGACGCGATGGCGTCGGCCGGCAAGACGCTGGTCGAGCTGTTCGGTCTCGCCCGCGAGCTGAACATCGACGCCGAGGGCATCGACATGGGCCCGTCCCCCACGGACGCCGCCCTGGCCGCCGACCTGGCGCTGCCGATCGAGGAGCTGGAGCTCACGGTCCGCTCCTACAACTGCCTCAAGCGTGAGGGCATTCACTCCGTGGGTGAGCTGGTCGCGCGCTCCGAGGCCGACCTCCTCGACATTCGCAACTTCGGTGCGAAGTCCATCGACGAGGTCAAGGCGAAGCTGGCCGGCATGGGCCTGGCCCTCAAGGACAGCCCGCCCGGATTCGACCCCACGGCCGCGGCCGACGCCTTCGGCGCCGACGACGACGCGGACGCGGGTTTCGTGGAGACCGAGCAGTACTGATCTCCACAGCCTCCGGGGTTCGCGTCGGCGGACCCCGGATCTCTGACAGACAACCGTCTGCTCAGATACTGACCCCGGTACCTGACACGGCCGGGGCAGACACACAGGAGAAGAACAATGCCGAAGCCCACCAAGGGTGCCCGTCTGGGCGGCAGCGCCGCGCACGAGAAGCTGCTCCTCGCGAACCTGGCGAAGAGCCTCTTCGAGCACGGTCGTATCACCACCACCGAGGCGAAGGCCCGTCGCCTGCGCCCGTACGCCGAGCGTCTGATCACCAAGGCGAAGAAGGGCGACCTTCACAACCGCCGTCAGGTGCTCCAGGTCATCACGGACAAGGGCATCGTCCACACGCTCTTCACCGAGATCGGCCCGCGGTACGAGAACCGTCCCGGTGGCTACACCCGCATCACCAAGATCGGTAACCGCCGTGGCGACAACGCGCCCATGGCCGTCATCGAGCTGGTCGAGGCGCTGACGGTGCAGCAGAAGGCCGTGGGCGAGGCCGAGGCCGCCACCAAGCGTGCGGTCAAGGAGGCCGAGGAGGCCAAGGTCGAGGAGACCAAGGCCGAGGACGCCGCCGAGGCTCCCGCTGAGGAGTCGACGGAGGCCTGAGGCTCCGCCTGAGCTGAGCGGGTCCGCCCTTCACCCGGGCGGGCCCGCTTTCGCGTACCTGAGAGGATCCAAGGGTGAGTGAAGTACAGCCCGGTCATGTCCGCGTCCGCCTCGACGTCTCCTACGACGGCACCGACTTCCACGGCTGGGCCAAGCAGGCCGGCGGCAGGCGGACCGTGCAGGGGGAGATCGAGGACGCGCTGCGGACCGTCACCCGGTCCCGGGAGACGTACGAGCTGACCGTCGCCGGACGCACCGACGCCGGGGTGCACGCGCGGGGACAGGTCGCGCACGTGGATCTGCCCGAGGAGGTCTGGCGGGAGCACCACGAGAAGCTGCTCAAGCGACTCGCCGGACGGCTGCCGAAGGACGTGCGGGTCTGGGCGCTCAGGGAGGCGCCGAGCGGCTTCGACGCCCGCTTCGCCGCCATCTGGCGGCGCTACGTGTATCGCGTCACCGACAACCCCGGGGGAGTGGACCCCCTGCTGCGCAACCACGTCCTCTGGCACGACTGGCCCCTGGACGTCGCCGTCATGGACGCCGCCGCCAAGTCCCTCGTGGGGGAGCACGACTTCGCGGCCTACGCGAAGAAGCGCGAGGGGGCGACGACGATCCGCGAGATCCTCGACTTCGGGGTGCGCCGGTGTGCGGACGGCATCGTGGAGATCGAGGTCCGCGCCGACGCCTTCTGCCACAACCAGGTGCGTTCCATGGTCGGCGCGCTGCTGTTCGTGGGCGACGGCCACCGCGATGTGGAGTGGCCGCGGCGGGTCCTCGACGCGGGCGTCAGGGACAGCGCCGTGCACGTCGTCCGCCCGCACGGGCTGACGCTGGAAGAGGTCGCCTATCCGGCGGACGACCGGCTTCTGGAGCGTCAGCGGCAGGCACGCCGGCTGAGGGTCCGGGCCGACTGACGGCTCAGCCGGCCAGGGCCTTCTCCAGCGTCGGCTTGATGAAGGGCACCAGCGACTTGGCGTAGCCCGCCGTCATGTGGCTGGCGTCGAAGTAGACGATCCGGTCGGCGATCACCGTCGGGCAGACGCTGTCCGCGCAGAACGCCGGCAGAGAGTCGAGGACCCGGGCGCCATGGCGTTCGGCGACCTTCTGCTCCACGGCGCGGAGGTCACGGTATTCGACGGCCTTGTCCTCGGTGGGGTTGCAGGCGGAGACGTCGTGGATGTGGGTGGCGAGGCAGTCCGGTGCGTTCCTGCCGGGCTGCGGGGTGTCCGTGATGTAGACGAGCTGGGCGCCTGAGGCCTCGAAGACCTTGAAGGCCTGCTCGGCACCGGCCTCGGTCACCTCGCGCCGGATGCGGCTGGTGACGACGATGACGTCGGGCTTGAGGTCCCCGATGCTCTTGAACGCCGAGGTCCGCCAGCTGTCGCACTCGGAGTACTCGCGGTTCAGCTCGGGGTTCTTGATGGCGTAGACCTCGGGCGAGCAGCCGCCCTTCGCCATGGTCACCACCTTCACGTGCAGCGACTTCCCGAGGGCGTCGAAGGCGTCGCCCCACTGCCAGGCGTGGGAGTCCCCGATGACCACGATCGAGCTCTTGCCCTGCTTGTCGCCGATGACGCAGTTGTCGCGCATGACGAACTTCTTGACGTCGGTGTTGTCGATGCAGCCGTAGTGGGTCATGTCCTTGGGGGAGCCCGGCAGAGCGCTCTGCGCGGTCGCGGAGAGCTCCTTCTGGAGCACGGCCTTCCGCACCGAGGCCGCACCGGCGTACCCACCCGCGTCCCCGTTGGCGGCGGAGGCCGAGGTGGCCAGGTTGAGCGGGATGAACATGGCGCAGGCCGTGGCCGCGGCCGCTCCCGCGGTGGCCGTGCCGCCGGCGAAGATGCCCTTCCAGGGGGTCGCCACCAGCTGCGCGTTGTTCCTGAAGCGCAGCTCCACGACGTAGTACATGAGGACGGCCAGGATGAACGACAGGGACAGCACCCGGAAGCGGTCCGAGTAGGTGATGTCCCGGCCCACCACGAACGGCCAGAGGATCAGGATCGGCCAGTGCCAGAGGTACCAGCCGTAGCTGACGTTTCCGACGTAGTCGGTCACCGGGTTGTGCAGGATCGTCTCCACACCGAGGCGGGGATTGGCGCAGCCGCCGGCGATGATCATGCAGGCGCCCAGCACGGGTCCGGCCACCGCGTACCCCGGAAGGGGTGTCTCCTTGGTGATGAGGAGGGCGGTGCCGATCGTGGTGGCCAGGCCCAGCCAGGAGATGACGGCGGCCAGCCCCTGGTTCATGCGGGACAGCAGCGGTGCGCCGAGGGCGAGCAGGATGCCCGAGGCGAGTTCCCAGATACGGGTCTGGGTGCCGAAGTAGGCGAGGGGCTGGTTCTCGGCGGTCTGCTTGACGGACAGGTACAGCGACCCGCCGATCACGGCGGTCAGGAACAGCGCCACCAGGGCGCGGTTGCGGAAGAGCCTGCGGGAGAGCCAGACCGTGACGACGAGGACGATCGGGGCGGCGACGTAGAACTGCTCCTCGATGCCCAGCGACCAGAAGTGCTGGTACGGGGACTGCGTGCCGTTGTTGGCGAAGTAGTCGGTGCCGGTCTCGACGAGGCGCCAGTTCATGAAGCTGAGCGCCGCGCTGAGGCCGTCCCGCATGGTGTCGCGGAACCTGAGCGGGCTGGCGTAGAGCCAGGCCACGATCGCCGTGGTGACGACGACGACGGCCATGCCCGGGGCGAGTCGCCGCATCCGGCGGGCCCAGAACTTGCTCAGGGACACCTTGCCGGTCTTGTCGATCTCGGCCAGGAGCTGGCTGCCGATGAGGAAGCCGCTCAGCACGAAGCTGACGTCCACGCCGCCGTGGATGTCGATGATGCCGCAGTGCATGGTGACGACCATCATGATGGCGACGGCACGCAGGCCCTGAATGTCCGGCCGGTACTTGCGAAGACGCTCCGTCTGCGCGGCCGTTGAGCGATGGCGGGTCACGGTTCTCCAGTAACTGTCCGGGCTGGCCGGCGACTTCAGTGGACCGTCGGGCAGGCGACAGCCGTACCGCTGACGCGCACCCCCTGGGCGGGAATGCGGATGCCGCACGACAGCCGCAGCTGGGCGGGCAGCTCGTTCTGCGCGCCGACGTGCGAGTGGCAGCCCACCACGGCCTCATGCAGGAACGATTCGCTGCCGATCGACGAGTCGTGGTCCACCACGGACTCGTGGATCCGGGCACCCTCGGCCAGAGTGACGCCGCGGCCGATGATGGAGCGCTCGACCACCACCTGCGGACCGATGACCGCGTACGGGCCGATGGTCGAGCCCCCCGTGACGCGGGCGGTCGGGTCGACGACGGCGGTGGGATGGATCAGGGCCTCGGCCGGCCCCGCCACGAGGGGGGAGGCCGCCTTGCCGGTGACCAGGTCGGCGGAGCCGTGGACGAAGGCCAGCGGCGTACCGAGGTCGCGCCAGTAGTCCTCCGTGGTGTGGCCGAACACGCGCCGTCCCTGGGCGACGAGCTGCGGGAAGGTCTCCTGCTCGACCGAGACCTCGCGGTCGGCCGGGATGGCGTCCAGGACGGACCGGCTGAAGACATAGCAGCCGGCGTTGATCTGGTCGGTGACGCACTCCTCCGGCGTCTTGGGCTTCTCCAGGAAGGACAGCACCCGGTCGGCCTCGTCGGTGGGGACGAGACCGAAAGCGCGCGGGTCGGGAACCCGGGTGAGATGCAGGGTCACCTCCGCTTCCCGCTCCTCGTGCCGCGCCCGGATGGCGCCCAGGTCCAGGCCGGTCAGGATGTCGCCGTTGAGGATGAGGACCGGCCCGTCCGCCGGACCGCCGCGCAGGAGACGCGCGGCGTTGCGGATCGCCCCGCCGGTGCCGAGCGGGACTTCCTCCACGGCGTAGGAGATCTCCAGATCCTGCGAGAAGTCCCTGAACTCCTCCTCGAAGAGGCTGGCGAGATAGGAGGTGGCGAACACCACGTGCTCGACGCCCGCGTCCATCAGCCGGGCCATCTGGTGCCGGATGAAGGAGGAGCCCGCGACGTTGAGCAGCGGCTTCGGGGTGTGGTTCGTCAGCGGGCGCAGGCGAGTTCCCTTGCCGCCCACCAGGATGATGGCTTCTTGCATGACTGCCTCCGCGGTCAGCTTGTGGTGGCGGTCCCGGGTCCCGCGTAATCGGAGGTGAAGCAGGACTTGACGGCCTTCTCGGTGAGGGGGCGTCCGGCGAAGTCGAGCCGGGAGGCGACCCTGTCGTCCGGCTTGGTGTTCGGATCGTCGTCGAAGTAGATCGACCACCAGTAGACGCCGCTCATATGCCGCTCCTGGACGACCCGGCAGACGGCGGTGTACCAGTTCGCCTGCACCTGGGGGTTGACCGCGCGCTTGGTGTAGAAGTCGCCGGGGGCGTGGTAGGCGCCGTGCATCGCGCCGATGCCCGCCTCGGCGATGGTGATCTTGGGCAGGGGGCCGGTGGACTTCCTGTCGAGCCACTTGTTCCAGCCCTCGACCAGGGTGCCCACCGAGGCGTCGTCGCCGACCTTGACCGGGAAGTAGGCGTCGACCCCGAGGTGGGTGACCGGCATGGTCACCGGGCCGCGGACGTATGCGTCGTAGTTGGCGTCGTAGGCGACTTCGCCGCCGAACAGCTTTTCGGCGCCGGCCACGACACGGTCCCAGTGCGGGTCGCCCTCCAAGGAGTTCAGCTCTGTCCCGATGACGAAGGTGGCCGCCTTCTCGCCGTCCGCGGCCTTCAGGTACGGGGTGAGGAACTTCTCGTACGAGGTGAACCAGGCGTCGCGGTCGGCGGGCCTGATGTTGCCGCGCCAGCCGTTCTCCGCGGTCAGGGAGTGCTCGTCCATGAGGGGCCGGACGGTGGTGCGCAGCCCGGCCTCGTGGAAGATCTGCAGCACACGGGCGAGCCGTTCGGGCGTCGGTGTCTTGGCGCCGCGGCTGATCTTCGTCGACGAGCGGTTCCCGGTGAAGAACGGGAAGGACACGCTGACGGAGTTGGCGTGCAGCCCGACCAGGTAGTTCGCGTGCAGCCGGGCCTGCTTCTCGACATAGGTGAGGGAGTGCCCGGGGTTGTCCTCCCAGTAGAGCTGGGCGCCCCACTGCGGCATGCCCTTCTTCCACTCCTTGTCCACCTTGGCGACCTCGGTGGTCGGTGAGGTGGCCGCGGAGGTCTGGCCGTCACCGCCCTTGGTGCCGGCCGGCCCGGTGGGTTCCTTGCCGTCGAGCACCAGGTGTGGCGCGAGCGAGCCCGACGACCACTGCAGCGGGTGGTCGCCGATCACGAAGGGGACCGCGATCACGAAGGAGATGACGGCGACGGGGAGCACGGCGAGCATGGGCAGGCGTGCGCGCTTCATGGGTGTGTGATCTCTTCCGGGTCAGGCGGGCTTGGCGATGACGACGAACTTGTTCTCCTCGCGGCGGACGAACTTCCACAGGCCCTTGATGCCGCCGAGCCCCTCGATGAGGGAGAAGTAGGGCAGCAGGAGCAGGACGGCCATGGGCTCCCACCACTTGCGCCTGCCGTTCACCGAGGCGATCGCGTTGAGGCGCAGGCCTTCCCAGTACGCCCAGATCACGTAGGCGAAGCTGATCGACCACAACAGGACGACCGACTGGGTCACGGGCGAGGTGTTCATGTCGCCGATGAACCACGCCACGAACAGGATCGTGCCGACGTGCTGCAGCGGGCCGAGGATCCAGCTGGTCACGCAGATGGTCAGGAACCAGCGGTAGCGCAGCGGGACCTTGCGGTTGAAGCAGAGGGCGACCAGGCCCCAGGCCCAGCGCTCGCGCTGCTTGACGAAGTCCTTGGTGTTGGCCGGCGAAGCGCCGTAGCAGCGGCCGTTGAACCAGTCGCTGCGGCCCGGGTAGAGGCGGCAGAAGGTCAGGGCCAGCCGGGCGTCCTCGACGATCTCCTTGGGGCCGAAGTCCCAGCCGATCTCGGCCTCGATGGAGGCGCGGATGACGAGGAGCTCGCCGTGCACACCGGCGGCCGGGGTGCCGAGGCCGGTGAAGGCGCGGAACCGTGCGATGTCGTCGGCGGGGCGGATGGCGTCGGCGAACCAGGTGAGCAGGCTCACCGCGTTCTCGCGCGGGTAGGTGAGGATGCCCTGCGCCATGTGCTTGACCTCTTCGGGGGTCGCGCGGCGCTGGCGGTTGATGAACTGGGCGAGGGACGCCGAGGTGTCGGGGCCGACACCGGTGTCGTCGTCCATGTGCAGGACCCACACGTTGTCGAGGGCCTCGCCCTCCTCGATGCGCAGCTCATGGGCGTAGTTGTTCGCGCGGGCCTTGAACCGGGTGCCGTTCTTGGTCTGGTAGGCCTTCGGGACCGTGACCACGCGGATCAGATGGCTGTTCGCGGCCAGCTCGTCGATCCGCTCGGCGGCCTCGCAGCCCTCCTCGGTGAGGACGTCCACGCGCATGTACGGGAACCATTCCGGCAGGTGTTCCACGTAGGAGAGGACCGAGCGCTCCAGGGCCGGGTAGGTGTCGTGTCGCCCGATGGTGGGCACGAGGACGATCAGGAAGTCCTGCTCGACCAGGGCGGGCGGGGTCATCAGATGGGCCTTGCGGAGCCGGCGGCGGATGAGCACGAAGCCCTGGACGGAGACGAGCACCCCGGGCACCGGAAGGGCCCAGCAGATGGTGATCAACCAGGCCAGCGGCGAGTGACTGGGTGTGTACGACCACAGGCTGAAGGCGGTCAGCAGGACCAGCGGGATCAGGAACGGGAGGATGCCCGGCTTCCATGCGGCGGTACGTTTCGCCAGCTTGGAGCTGTGCCGCGAATGCGACATCCCCCCGTCGACCAGTGTCGATGCCATGACGACTGCGGAACTCCCGTGAGATCGGTCGGCGCGTCGAGGCAGCAGATCTCGGCCGTGGTGCGAGGCGCACCACGGCACTTCTACTCAGGGTTCACTGCCCCCCGACGCCTTCTTCGGCGTCTCGGCCACTCGCCGCTCAGATGCCCCCCCAGGCGCCCAAACCACTGGCCGAACAGATACATGATCCTTGCATGTATGTGCGCGGCAAGGAACAGGTGTGAGGTGCATGTGTTCAAAATTTAATCAAGTGATGCCTTGTGGAGTGACCTCCACTGTTCGGCGGTGATCACGTCCGAAGAGGTATATGTCCGTCTCACATCGGCCACCGTGTTCCTGTGCCGCGGCTCGGAGACGTTCTCGTACGTCAGCGCCTGCCCCCACACCGTCCACAGCACCCACGGTGTGCGGGACAGGGTCCGGGGCTGGTGCGCGTTGAGGGGCACGGAGAAGGACTCGGCGACGATCCGGGGCCTGGCGTACTCCTCCAGGCCTCGGTACCAGACCTCGGTCCAGGCGCCGCGCCCGTACGGCCGGGCCGGGCTCCCGCTGTAGTCGTCGACGCCCACGACGTCCACGTAGGCGCCGCCCGGGTAGTACGGCCGGGGCGGAGTGCCGTAGGAGCCGTCCCAGGAGTTCGGGGCCCAGACGAAGATCAGGTTGTGCAGGCCCCGGTGGTGCACCAGGTAGTCGTGCGTCAGCCGCCACAGCCTCCGGTACCCGTCCGGGTCCTGCCCCGCCCACCAGAAGCCGTGGCCGGGCTTCGTGTTCATCTCGTGGTATGGCCGCAGCAGCACCGGTACGCCCTTGGCGCCCAGGTAGCCGAGGTGGTCCGCGAGATAGTCCAGGTCGTGCAGGAGGGCCCCGTGCTCGGCGGTGCCCTCGGTGATCACCCGGCCGAACCAGCCGGGATCGTGCACAGCGGGCGAGTTGCGGTGCAGGGTCTGCGGGAAGCCCTTGACCGGACTGCCCGGATAGGGCTGGTGGAAGGAGAAGCCGACGATGCCCGCCGGGGCTCCGCCGTTGTGGGGCAGGGCGACCTCCGTGCCGGAGGCGCATTCCGTGTGCGTGCCGGAGGGGCGGTACGAGCCGTCCGCCGGGCGGGGCAGCCCTGCCCACACGCCCACGGCGAGGTCGACGGCGTCCTCCGCGTAGCCCCACATACGGCGGCAGCTCGGCCAGGCCCGCGAGTAGGACCGTGCCTCACCCACCGCCCAGCCCGGCTGCCCGTACCCCGGCCCCAGGTCGAGCTCCACGAAGCCGGGCAGCCGGCCGGTGATGTCCCGGGCCTTGCGGTAGTAGTAGCCCGGCTGCTTAGTCCCCCGGTAGTCGCCGTAGTCCGCGTTGTACCGCTCGTTGTGCAGCTCCACGTGCTGCCCGATCACCGTCCGGCTGGGGCGACCCCGGCGCGCGTCGTTCTCCAGCCCGGCCAGCAGCGCGTACACCCGGTGCGCGGCGGGGGTGGCATGCGGATCGCGATGCCGCAGATCACCGGGCACGAGCACCGGCGCCCGTCCGTCGCCCCCGGCCCACTCGGACCAGGCCCACACCGCCGCCGGCCCACCCAACGCGACTCCCGCCGCGGCCCCCAGCAGCCCGACCCGCCCTCGCATGCGCACAGAGTCACGCGACTTTCAGCAGGAGCGGCGCAGCGACGGCCGGATTGCCTCGGGTGACGCCTTCGACGCCGAGGGCGCGGCGACCGCCGGCTCGGACGTCGCGGAGGGTGGCGCCGGGGTTCAGGTCTGCGTCGGCGACTGCCGCGGGAGCGGTGGTGGATCGGGGGAGCTTGCTGTGCCTGGTGTTCCGGGGGATGCGGAGGGGGTGGTTGGTTGCGGTGCCGTTGTCGTCGTGGCGCGCGGGGGATGCGGGCAGAGCGTCGCTGGTGACGCCTTCGGCGCCGAGGGCGCAGGAGGCGTCGGCCTGGTCGTCGCGGAAGGTGCCGCGGGCGGCGGGGGCAGGGGTAGGGGTGTCCGGGCGGACCGCGCCGGCGCCCCGGGCGGTGCCGCCGTCCGCGCCGGTGCCCGTGCGCCTGCTTCCGTCGGTGGTCGGCGCGGTCGTCCGCGGGTGTATGGGCATGGGCCGGTTCCCCCGGGTGTTTGTGGTGGTGGCCGGTGTGCGGGGGAGAGGCTGACCCGTCCGGGTCATCCGTTGGCGGCTGCCGACGCCTGGGCCTGGCCGCGGCGGTAGATCTGGTTGAAGACGAACTGCTGCAGGTCGGTGCCGGCCCGGAAGACCGCCGTGTCCTTGTTCGTGACGTTCTTGCCGTTGAGGAAGCCGCCGGTGGTGAAGTAGGCGTAGCGGCCCACGGCGTTCGTGGTCGTCAGGCAGATCGCGGAGTCGCAGAAGTTCTTGACGCCCTTGCCGGGCAGGGAGCGCACCACGGCCTTCTTGGCGGCCTGTTTCCTGACCTTCGTGGCCTGCGCCTGCTCGTCGAAGACGGCGACGCCGACGGTGATCGCGACGCCGCCGTTGGTGTAGGTCGCGCGGATCAGGCGGGTGCAGCCGCCCGCGGTGAGGATCTTCGGCAGGTTGCCGCTGGCGGCGGAGGCGCAGTTCGTGGTGTCGGCCGTCGCGCCCTTCTTGTACACGGTCTCGCCCATGGTCAGCTGGGTGCCCGGGAAGAGGGTGTCGGCGCTGAGCGGGGCGGTGTCCTTCTTGGCGCTGGCTATGAAGTCCCTCGGGTCCAGCGGCGGCGGGGCGCTGGTGGACGCGAAGGACGGCGTGGTGGAGCCGCTGGGCACGGAGGCGCTGGCGGGCAGGCCGGTGGGACCGCCGGAGGCGTCGGTGCCGCTGTTCGCGGAGACGACGGCCATGGCCACGGCGGTGCCGACGGCTATCGTGGCGACGGCGCCGGCGCCGATGAACAGCAGTCTGCGGCGCTTGTTCCGGGTCTCCGAGGCCTCGGCGAGCGCCGCCCAGTCCGGGGTCCCGTCGTCACCACCGCTGTTCCAGGACTGCTGCGAATGCGGTTTCCAGGGATCCCACTGAGACTGGGGTCCCCCCTGCCCGTAACTCATGGGGCGCATCTTAGACGGGGGGCGCGGGTGAGCACGCCGATCGGCCGTTTTGACCCTCGCCGACGACCCCGGTATTCTGCTTGTTCGTTGTGTATTGGCTTGCTCATTCTCACGGGACGGGCCCTTACACCGGTCCACCGGGCCGATGACCAGCGACCCCATGTACGCGGTTTGCGTCGCCGCCGTGCGGTCAAGGCTGTCGTGATCGTTTCGGTGACCTGTTCAGGACCATTCACTCGAAGCGAAGGCTACGAACCGTGCGTACGTACAGCCCCAAGCCCGGCGATGTGACGCGCCAGTGGCACGTCATCGACGCTCAGGACGTTGTCCTGGGCCGTCTCGCCACCACTGCAGCGACCCTTCTCCGGGGCAAGCACAAGCCGATCTACGCGCCGCACGTCGACGCTGGTGACTTCGTCATCATCATCAACGCCGACAAGGTGCACCTGTCCGGCAACAAGCGGACCCAGAAGATGGCGTACCGCCACTCCGGCTACCCGGGCGGTCTGCGCTCCGTCCGTTACGACGAGCTGCTCGACAAGAACCCCGAGAAGGCCATCGAGAAGGCCGTCAAGGGCATGCTCCCGAAGAACACCCTCGGCCGTCAGATGCTGTCGAAGCTGAAGGTCTACAAGGGTGACCAGCACCCGCACGCTGCCCAGCAGCCGGTGCCGTTCGAGATCACCCAGGTCGCGCAGTAAGTCCGGCCACCCCCTAAGACTGAACAGAATCTGAGGAGAATCGTGGCCGAGACCACTGCCGAGCAGCCGCTCGAAGAGCTTGACATCGACAGCTACACCACCGAGTCCGAGGTCCCCGTCGAGGGCGAGTACACCTCGGAGTCCCTGGCCTCCCGCTTCGGCGAGCCCCAGCCGGCCGCCGGCCTGGGTCGCCGCAAGAACGCCATCGCCCGCGTCCGGATCGTCCCGGGCACCGGCAAGTGGAAGATCAACGGTCGCACCCTCGAGGACTACTTCCCGAACAAGGTGCACCAGCAGGAAGTCAACGAGCCCTTCAAGGTGCTCGAGCTGGAAGGCCGTTACGACGTCATCGCCCGCATCGCGGGTGGCGGTGTCTCCGGTCAGGCCGGTGCCCTGCGCCTCGGTGTCGCCCGCGCCCTGAACGAGGCCGACGTCGACAACAACCGCGGCCCCCTGAAGAAGGCCGGCTTCCTGCGCCGCGACGACCGCGCGGTCGAGCGGAAGAAGGCCGGTCTGAAGAAGGCCCGCAAGGCTCCGCAGTACAGCAAGCGCTAAGCGTCGCCTGCTCGTACTCCGAACGCCCCGGCGGCACGCCACTTGTGCCGTCGGGGCGTTCGTTTATCCCAGGCAAGGGCGTATAACGACCCGAGACGCTCAGCCGCTCAACGGCTTGTGTGATCGCAGTTTCCTCAGGAGGACAAGTGGGACGACTCTTCGGCACGGACGGCGTGCGTGGTGTGGCCAACGCGGACCTGACGGCCGAGATGGCGCTCGGCCTGTCCGTTGCGGCGGCCCACGTGCTGGCCGAGGCGGGCACCTTCGAGGGCCACAAGCCGACGGCGGTGGTCGGCCGGGACCCGCGGGCGTCCGGGGAGTTCCTGGAGGCGGCCGTGGTCGCGGGCCTGGCCAGCGCCGGCGTGGACGTGCTGCGCGTCGGCGTGCTGCCGACGCCCGCGGTGGCGCATCTGACCGGCGCCCTCGGCGCCGACCTCGGCGTGATGCTCTCCGCCAGCCACAACGCCATGCCGGACAACGGCATCAAGTTCTTCGCCCGCGGCGGCCACAAACTCGCCGACGAGCTGGAGGACCGGATCGAGGCGGTGTACGACTCCCACCGGCACGGCGAGCCGTGGGAGCGGCCGACGGGCGCGGGCGTGGGCCGCGTGCGGTTCTACGACGAGGGCTTCGAGCAGTACGTCGGCCATCTGCTGTCCGTCCTCCCGAACCGGCTCGACGGACTGAAGATCGTCCTGGACGAAGCGCACGGCGCGGCCTCGGGGGTCTCGCCGGAGGCGTTCTCCCGGGCGGGCGCCGAGGTCGTCACGATCGGCGCCGAGCCGGACGGTCTGAACATCAACGACGGCTGCGGCTCGACCCACTTGGACCAGCTCAAGGCCGCGGTGGTCGAGCACGGCGCCGACTTCGGCATCGCGCACGACGGCGACGCCGACCGGTGTCTGGCCGTGGACCACACCGGCGAGGAGGTCGACGGCGACCAGATCCTCGCCGTGCTGGCGCTGGCCATGCGGGAGCGCTCCGCGCTGCGGGCCGGCACGGTCGTCGCCACCGTGATGTCCAACCTGGGCTTCAAGCTGGCGATGGAGAAGGCCGGGATAAACCTGGTGCAGACCGCCGTCGGCGACCGGTATGTCCTGGAGGAGATGAAGGAGCACGGGTACGCGCTCGGCGGCGAGCAGTCCGGGCACGTCATCATCCTCGACCACGCGACCACCGGCGACGGCACGCTGACCGGGCTGCTGCTGGCGGCGCGGGTCGCCGATACCGGCCGCTCGCTGCGGGAGCTGGCGTCCGTGATGGAGCGGCTGCCGCAGGTGCTGATCAATGTGCCGGACGTGGACAAGTCGCGGGTGCGGACGTCCGCGGAGCTCGCTGCCGCGGTGACCGAGGCCGAGCGCGAACTCGGTGAGACGGGACGGGTGTTGCTGCGGCCTTCCGGAACCGAGCCGCTGGTGCGGGTGATGGTCGAGGCCGCGGACATCGACCAGGCCCGGTCCGTCGCCGGGCGGTTGGCCGACGCCGTGAAGTCGGCGCTGGGCTGACCCGGGGCCGCCCGGAGTGACCAAGGGTGCGTACCTGGTCACTGATTGTGAGGCGGCCCCCGTGCCTACAGCTTGCGCAGCCTCAGCCGCTGCACCTTGTGGTCCGGGCCCTTGCGGACAACAAGGGTGGCCCGGCCGCGGGTGGGGGCGATGTTCTCCACCAGGTTGGGCTTGTTGATCGTCCGCCACAGGGTGCGGGCGTAGTCGAGGGCCTCCTCCTCGGAGACCTGGGTGTACTTGCGGAAGTACGAGTCGGGGTCCTGGAAGGCCGTCTGGCGCAGCTTCTTGAAGCGGTTGAGGTACCAGCGCTCGATGTCCTCGGCGCTCGCGTCGACGTACACGCTGAAGTCGAAGTAGTCCGCGAGACCGACCCGGGTGCGGCCGTCCTTGCCGGGCAGGGCGGGCTGCAGGACGTTCAGGCCCTCGACGATCAGGATGTCGGGGCGGCGGACCGTGAGTCTCTGGTCCGGGACGATGTCGTAGATGAGGTGGGAGTAGACGGGGGCGGTGACCTCGTCCTTGCCGGCCTTGATGTCGGCGACGAAACGGGTCAGGGCGCGGCGGTCGTACGACTCGGGGAAACCTTTCCGCGACATCAGGCCGCGCGCCTCCAGCTCCCGGGTGGGCAGCAGGAAGCCGTCCGTGGTGACCAGCTCCACGCGCGGGTGCTCGGGCCAGCGGGAGAGCAGGGCCTGCAGAAGGCGGGAGACGGTGGACTTGCCGCAGGCCACCGAGCCGGCGACGCCTATGACGAACGGGGTGCCGGACTGGGAGCCCTGCTCGCCGAGGAAGGTGTTGAGCGCACCTCTGAGTCCGTCCGTGGCGCCGACGTAGAGGTTGAGCAGCCGGGAGAGCGGGAGGTAGATGTCCCGCACCTCGTCCAGGTCGATCACATCGCCCAGACCGCGCAGCTTCTCCACCTCCTCGGCGGTGAGCGGCAGCGGCGTCTTGTCGCGCAGCGCGCTCCACTCGGCGCGGGTGAGGTCGACGTAGGGAGTCGCCTCCGGCCTGTGCCGGTGGGCGCTCCGGGGCATCGAGGAGACCGGTGAGATCACAGTCCATTGTTAACGGAGTTTGAACGAGGCGGCGGGTGGGGTGTGTCACGCCCGCGCGACCGACCGGGTCGGGGTGTGGTCGGTGGTGACCTCCGCTTCCGGCGTCCGCGCGGACCGGCGGGTCGGAAACGGCCTTCGTACGACGGTGGGAATTTCCGAATTCGGGCAGACGGAGGGCAGTTCGGGCCGTTCTCGGGTCGTAGGCTGCGGCCCATGTGCGGAATCGTTGGATACGTAGGGTCACAGTCGGCGCTCGATGTCGTGATGGCCGGGCTGAAGCGGCTGGAGTACCGGGGTTACGACTCGGCGGGTGTCGCCGTGCTGGCCGACGGTGGGCTGGCCGCGGCGAAGAAGGCCGGGAAGCTGGTCAATCTGGAGAAGGAGCTGGTCGAACGGCCGCTGCCGACGGGCGTGACGGGCATCGGCCACACCCGCTGGGCCACGCACGGCGGTCCGACGGACGCCAATGCCCACCCGCATCTCGACAACGCGGGGCGTGTCGCCGTCGTCCACAACGGCATCATCGAGAACTTCGCGGTGCTGCGGGCCGAACTCGCCGAGCGCGGCCACGAACTGACGTCCGAGACGGACACCGAGGTCGTCGCGCACCTGCTCGCCGAGGAGTTCTCCGCCTGCGCGAACCTCGCGGAGGCCATGCGGCTGGTGTGCCGGCGGCTGGAGGGCGCGTTCACCCTGGTCGCGGTGCACGCCGACGAGCCGGACGTGGTCGTCGGCGCGCGCCGGAACTCGCCGCTGGTGGTGGGCGTTGGAGAGGGTGAGGCGTTCCTGGCCTCGGACGTCGCCGCGTTCATCGCCCACACGCGCTCCGCGATCGAGCTGGGCCAGGACCAGGTGGTGGAGCTGCGCCGCGACGGCGTGACGGTGACGGGCTTCGACGGCCGCCCGGCCGAGGTCCGCAGCTACCACGTGGACTGGGACGCCTCCGCCGCGGAAAAGGGGGGTTATGACTACTTCATGCTCAAGGAGATCGCCGAGCAGCCCAAGGCGGTCGCCGACACGCTGCTGGGCCGCATCGACCCGTCGGGTTCGCTGACGCTGGACGAGGTCCGTATCTCGCCCTCAGAGCTGCGGGAGATCGACAAGGTCGTCATCGTCGCGTGCGGTACGGCCTTCCACGCCGGCCTGATCGCCAAGTACGCCATCGAGCACTGGACGCGCATCCCCTGTGAGGTGGAGCTGGCCAGCGAGTTCCGGTACCGGGACCCGATCCTGGACGGCCGCTCCCTGGTCATCGCCATCTCCCAGTCCGGCGAGACCATGGACACCCTGATGGCGCTGCGGCACGCCCGCGAGCAGGGCTCCAAGGTGCTGGCGATCTGCAACACCAACGGCTCGACGATCCCGCGCGAGTCGGACGCGGTGCTGTACACGCACGCCGGGCCGGAGGTCGCCGTCGCCTCCACGAAGGCATTCCTGACCCAGCTGGTGGCCTGCTACCTGGTGGCGCTGTATCTGGGCCAGGTGCGCGGCACCAAGTGGGGCGACGAGATCCAGGCCGTGATCAAGGACCTGTCCCGGATCTCGGTGGAGGTCGAGCGGGTCCTGGAGACGATGAAGCCGGTGCGCGAGCTGGCCCGGAGCCTGGCGTCGAAGAACACGGTGCTGTTCCTGGGCCGGCACGTGGGCTACCCGGTCGCCCTCGAAGGCGCCCTGAAGCTCAAGGAACTGGCCTACATGCACGCCGAGGGCTTCGCGGCGGGCGAGCTGAAGCACGGTCCGATCGCGCTGATCGAGGAGGACGTGCCGGTCGTGGTCGTCGTCCCCTCCCCGCGCGGCCGCTCGGTCCTGCACGACAAGATCGTCTCCAACATCCAGGAGATCCGGGCGCGGGGGGCGCGCACGATCGTCATCGCCGAGGAGGGCGACGAGGCGGTGGTGCCGTACGCCGACCACCTGATCCGCATCCCGGCCACCCCCACCCTGCTCCAGCCGCTGGTCGCCACCGTCCCCCTCCAGGTCTTCGCCTGCGAACTGGCCACCGCCCGCGGCAACGAGGTCGACCAGCCGCGCAACCTGGCGAAGTCGGTCACGGTGGAGTAGCACCGTCCCTCCGGGGGATGCGGCCGAAGAGCGGCGATTCGTCAGCTGACCACCGTTGTCCGCCGACTGCGGGTCCGATGGGCCCGGTCGCGCAGTTCCCCGCGCCCCCCAGGGGGCTGCGGGGCTGTCGGCTTCGGGGCGTTGCTCAATGGACCGACAGGCCGCCGTCGATGAAGATCGACTGGCCTGTGACGTAGGCGGAGGCCTGGCTTGCGAGGAAGACGGCCGCGCCCTCGAAGTCCTCGGCGAGGCTGTTGCGGCCGGTCATCGTGCGGGCGGCCAGGGCGGCCACCTGCTGCGGGTCGGACGACAGCCGCCGGTTGAGGGCGGTCATCACGAACCCCGGCACCAGGGTGTTGACGGTGACGCCGTACGGCGACCAGGCCTCGGCCTGCGAGCGGGCCAGCGACTCCAGCGCCCCCTTGGAGACGCCGTACGCCCCGCTCTGCACGAAGGCGCGGTGGGCCTGCTGCGAGGTGATGTGGATGATCCGGCCGAAGCCGCGCTCCGCCATGCCGGGCCCGAACCGCTGCCCCAGCAGGAAGGGGGCCTCCAGGTTCACGGCCATGGTGGTGTCCCACACGTCCTCGCCCAGCTCACCCATCGGCGGTCGCAGGTTGATCCCGGCGGAGTTGACGAGGATGTCCGGCTCACCGAAGACACCGGCCGCCTCCTCGGCCGCCGCACGCACACCGTCACGGGTGCTCAGGTCCGCCGAGATCCAGGCGGCCCGGCAGCCGTCGGCCGTCAACTCTGCGACGGTTTCCTCCAGTTGCTCCTTGGTGCGGGCCACGACCACCACGCTCGCGCCGGCCCGCGCCAGCGCCCCGGCGATGGCCCGGCCGATGCCTGAACTGCCTCCGGTCACCACGGCGACACGGCCGTCCAGCGAGAAGAGTCGGGAGAGATGGGCCTGGGTCGTCATGGACGGAGCGTAGACGGCACGCGCCCGGCGCGGCAGTTGGATTTCGCCAGGTGGGCGGGTGCCGCCGGGTCCGCGATCGTAGGCTGCCCGGCATGAGCATCATCGGAGTGGGGATCGATGTCGCCGAGATCGACCGGTTTCGCGCGTCGTTGGAGCGGACGCCCGGGCTGGCCGATCGGCTGTTCGTGGAGCGGGAGCTGCTGCTGCCCAGCGGGGAGCGGCGCGGGATCGCCTCGCTCGCGGTCCGGTTCGCCGCCAAGGAGGCCCTGGCGAAGGCGCTGGGGGCGCCGCCCGGGCTGCACTGGACCGATGCCGAGGTGTATGTCGAGGACAGCGGACAGCCCCGGCTGCGGGTGACGGGCAGCGTGGCCGCGCGGGCCGCGGAGCTGGGCGTGCGGTCCTGGCATGTGTCGCTCAGCCATGACGCGGGCGTCGCCTCGGCCGTGGTGGTCGCCGAGGGCTGAACGCCCGGGTGTGGGCGACGGCCGTTCCGGGGCAGACTCGGTGCCATGCGGAGTGCGTACAGCGTGGAGACGGTAAGGGCGGCCGAACGGGCGCTGATGGCGCGGCTGCCGGAGGGTGCGCTGATGCAGCGGGCCGCCGCCGGGCTGGCCGCCGCCTGCGCCGAGTTGCTCGGACGGGTGTACGGCAGCCGGGTGGTGCTGCTCGTCGGCAGCGGCGACAACGGCGGGGACGCGTTGTACGCGGGGGCCCGGCTGGCCCGGCGCGGCGCCGGGGTCACGGCCGTGCTCCTGACGCCCGAACGGGCGCACACCGGCGGGTTGGCCGCGCTGCGGCGGGCGGGCGGCACGGTCGCCGCGGCCGGTTCCGCCGAGGGGCTGATCGAGCGGGCCGACCTCGTCGTGGACGGGATCGTCGGGATCGGCGGCAAGGGCGGGCTGCGGCCCGAGGCCGAGGTCCTGGCCGGGATCGCCGCGCGGTCCCGGGCCGCGGTGGTGGCCGTGGACCTGCCGAGCGGGATCGAGGCGGACACCGGGGAGGTGCGGGGGGCCGCGGTCCGGGCCGATCTGACGGTGACCTTCGGGACGTACAAACCGGGGCTGTTGATCGATCCGGGGCGTGAGTACGCCGGGGTGGTGCGGCTGGTCGACATCGGTCTCGAACTGCCCGGCCGGCCCGAGCTCCGAGCCCTGCAACACGCCGACGTGGCACGGCTGCTGCCGGTTCCGGCCGCGGAGAGCGACAAGTACCGGCGCGGGGTCGTCGGGATCGCCGCCGGGTCCGCGCGCTATCCGGGCGCCGCCGTGCTCGCCGTCTCCGGCGCGCTGCGGGGCGGGGCGGGGGCCGTACGGTACGTCGGGCCGGCCGGGGACGCGGTCATCGCCCGCTTCCCGGAGACGCTGGTGTCCGACCAGGGGCCGGCGAAGGCGGGGCGCGTACAGGCCTGGGTGGTCGGGCCGGGGGCCGGGGAGGACGCGGCGACCGTGACCGAGGTGCTCGGGGCGGATGTGCCGGTACTGATCGACGCGGACGGGCTGCGGCTGGCCGAGCGGGACGTGGTGCGCGGGCGTACGGCGCCGACCCTGATGACACCCCATGCCGGAGAGGCGGCCGCGCTGCTGGGCGTGCGCCGGGAGGAGGTCGAGGGGGCTCGCCTGGCCGCGGTGCGGGAGCTGGCGGCGGTGTACCGGGCGACGGTACTGCTGAAGGGGTCGACGACCTTGGTCGCCGACGCCGGGGGCGGGGCGGTGCGGGTGAACGCCACGGGGACGTCCTGGCTGGCCACGGCGGGCAGCGGCGACGTGCTGTCGGGCCTCGCCGGGTCGCTGCTGGCATCGGGGCTCTCGGCGCTGGACGCGGGGAGCACGGCGGCGTACCTCCACGGCCTGGCCGGGCGGTTCGCGGCGGACGGGGCACCGGTGGGCGCACATGACGTCTCCGACCGGATCCCGGAGGCCTGGCGGGACGTGCACGCGCTGTAGCTGACCGGGCGTCCGGCGCCGCGGCCGGCCGGGGGTGGGGTCGCTCACCGGCGTCGGCAAGGTGCAGCCTGCGCCCACCCGCTGGGGGCCGACGACCGCCGTATCCAGGTCCGCCCCCCGGGTGACCCTCCCGCGCGGCACCCCCGATGCGACGGAGCCCCGCGCTTGGCTGATCGCATGATCAGCAGACGAATCGCGTCCAGAGGCGTCGCGGTGCTGCTCGCCACCGCGACCGCCCTCCCGGTGGCCGGCACCGCCGTGGCCTCCCCACCGGCCGGCATCGCCGCGGCCGGCACCCCCGTGCCCCCGGCCCCGGCCCCCGCCCCCGAGCTCGTCCCCGGTGTCGCGCCCCCGCCCGGGCGGGCGTGGCAGATCGACACGCCCGACCAGGCGTTGCCGCCGAGGGTGTACACGCCCACCGCACAAGAGGACGCCGTGGAACCCAAGGCCGCGGCGCCGGGTACGTACGACCTCATCGAGTACGTGCCGCTCGCCGACGCCGTCGCCAGGGTGACCTGCAGCAGGCAGACCGGGCCCTATCAGCGGCAGGTCGAGCGGTGGCTGAAGCTGAGGGGCGACGGGAAGCAGTCCGCCGCCGACTGCAAGGCCATCCGGGCGTTCCAGATCGCGTACAAGATCAAGCCCGCCAGCGGGTTCGCCGGACCCGTCACCTGGTCGACCATGATGCTCGTCTCGGCGAGGAGGAACCCGAACGCCGCCAAGAAGTGCCCCGTCCGGTCGTACAAGGTCGCCTGCGTCGATCTGGACCGTCAGCTCACCTGGGTGCAGAAGGGCTCCAAGGTGGTGTTCGGGCCGGTGCCCATGCGCAGCGGGCGCAATGGGCACGTCACCCGCAAGGGCTGGCACGCCATCTACTGGCGGCACAAGAACCACTGGTCCACCCTCTACAACCAGCCCATGCCGTACGCCCAGTTCTTCGACGGCGGCGAGGCGTTCCACGCCGTCTACGGCAGCATCTACACCACCGTCGGCTCCTACGGCTGCGTCAATCTGACGCTCGGCGACGCGCGCACCCTGTGGAACGTGCTGAAGAACGGCGACCGCGTCTACGTGTGGGGGCGGCGGCCAGGTACCTGAGAGCCAGGTGGCCGGGACTGCGGCCGGGGCCCGAACGGCCCTCTGAGAGACTGGGGGCGCGATGAGTGAGACTGCGACTGTACCGACCGCCCCCCTGCGCGCCCGCGCCGAGATCGATCTGGGCGCCCTGCGGGCCAATGTGCGTGCTCTGCGTGCCCGGACGCCGAACGCGGCCCTGATGGCCGTCGTCAAGTCCGACGCCTACGGCCACGGGGCGCTGCCGTGCGCCCGCGAGGCCCTCGCGGCGGGTGCGACCTGGCTTGGCACGGCCACGCCGGAGGAGGCCCTCGCGCTGCGCGCGGCCGGGCTGCCGGGCCGCATCCTGTGCTGGCTGTGGGTGCCGGGCGGCCCTTGGCGGCAGGCGGTCGAGGCCGACATCGACGTGTCGGTGAGCGGCATGTGGGCGCTGCGGGAGGCCGTCGCGGCCGCCCGCGAGGCCGGGCGCACCGCGCGCGTGCAGCTCAAGGCGGACACCGGGCTCGGCCGCAACGGCTGCCAGCCCGGGGACGACTGGGCCGAGCTGGTCCGTGAGGCCCTGCGCGCCGAGGCCGACGGTCTCGTCCGCGTCACCGGGCTGTGGTCCCACTTCGCCTGCGCCGACGAGCCCGGCCATCCCTCCATCGCCGCCCAGCTCGCCCGCTTCCGGGAGATGCTGGCGTACGCCGAGGAGCAGGGCGTGCGCCCCGAGGTGCGGCACATCGCCAACTCCCCGGCCACGCTCACCCTCCCCGAGACCCACTTCGACCTCGTCCGCCCCGGCATCGCCATGTACGGCATCTCGCCCAGCCCGGAGATCGGCGCCCCGGCCGACTTCGGGCTGCGCCCGGTCATGACGCTCAGCGCCTCGCTGGCGCTGGTCAAGCGTGTGCCGGGCGGGCACGGCGTCAGCTACGGCCACCATTACGTCACCCCCGGCGAGACCACCCTCGGCCTCATCCCCATCGGCTACGGCGACGGCGTCCCCCGGCACGCCTCGGGCACCGGCCCGGTGCTGGTCGACGGCAAGTGGCGCACGGCCGCCGGCCGGGTGGCCATGGACCAGTTCGTGGTGGACCTCGGCGGCGACGAGCCCGCGGTGGGCAGCGAGGCCGTGCTGTTCGGGCCCGGCGACCGGGGCGAGCCGACCGCCGAGGACTGGGCGCAGGCCTGCGGCACGATCGCGTACGAGATCGTCACGCGGATCGGAACCCGGGTTCCGCGCGTCTATGTGAATGCCTCCGAGTAATTGCCTCCGGGTAAATGTCTCTGCGTCAACGCGTCCATGCCACGCGCCATGTGACGGCGTACATGTGAACGGGGAAGGACTCCGGTAACCCGTTCGAGAGGCGCGACCCGGATCACGTGTAACACCGGTCATACCTGTTACGGCGGCAGCAGGGGCACCATCGGTCGCACCCATGAGCGAACTGCAGTACGGCGAAGAGGAGCGGTACGTGAGCGAGAGCAGTGCGGAGGCCGTGGCGGACGTCGTCGCCTCGGCCGCCGCCTCCGCCGCGGGGGCGGCCGGAAGCTTGCGCAGGGCGACCGGCATCGCCGGTGCCGCGATAGGCGTGCTGGCCGCGGGCGCCGCGGCCGGCGTCGCCATAGAGCGGATGACGGTGGGCCGCGGGATGCGCAGGAAGGCCCGGCTGGCGCTGGACTCCGCGGGCCCCTACGGCACCCTGCGCGGCACCCCGGGCACGGCGATCGCGGACGACGGCACCGAGCTGTACTACGAGGTCGACGAGGTCGAGCCCGACCCGGGTCACGTCTCCCCGCGCCGGCGCCGGCTGTTCGGCCGTAAGGCCCCCGCCCCGGTCACCGTGGTCTTCTGCCACGGCTACTGTCTCAGCCAGGACTCCTGGCACTTCCAGCGCGCGGCCCTGCGCGGGGTCGTCCGGACCGTGCACTGGGACCAGCGCAGCCACGGCCGCTCCGGGCGGGGGGTGGCCCAGACCCGGGACCGGGTGCCGCTCACCATCGACCAGCTCGGCCGCGATCTGAAGGCCGTCCTGGACGCCGCCGTACCGCAGGGCCCGATCGTGCTGGTCGGCCATTCGATGGGCGGGATGACCGTGATGGCGCTCGCCTCCGAGCATCCGGAGCTGATCCGCGAGCGGGTCGTCGCCACCGCCTTCGTCGGTACCTCGTCCGGGCGGCTCGGTGAGGTCAACTTCGGGCTGCCGGTCGCCGGCGTCAACGCGGTGCGCCGGATCCTGCCCGGAGTGCTGAAGGCGCTCGGGCAGCAGGCGGAGCTGGTGGAGAAGGGGCGCCGGGCCACCGCCGAGCTGTTCGCCGGGATCATCAAGCGGTACTCGTTCGCGGGGCGGGACGTCGACCCGGCCGTCGAGCGGTTCGCGGAGCGGATGATCGAGTCCACGCCGATCGACGTGGTCGCCGAGTTCTACCCGGCCTTCACCGACCACGACAAGACCGAGGCGCTCGCCTGCTTCCGGGACATGCCGGTGCTGGTCCTGGCCGGCGTCCGGGACCTGGTCACGCCCAGCGAGCACAGCGAGGCCATAGCCGACCTGCTGCCCGACGCCGAGCTGGTGCTCGTCCCGGACGCCGGGCACCTGGTGATGCTGGAACACCCGGAAGTGGTCACCGACCGGCTCGCCGACCTGCTCACCCGCGCCGGTGCGGTGCCCGCAGGAGCTACGGTTATGGGCTATGGAAGCACCAGCAGCACCGCGGAACCCCGCTGAGACCCGGCTGACGATCACTTCGCCCGAGCAGATGCGAGAACTGGGCCGCAGGCTGGCCAAGCTGCTGCGGGCCGGCGATCTGGTGATGCTGAGCGGTGAGCTGGGCGCGGGCAAGACCACGCTGACCCGCGGGCTGGGCGAGGGGCTCGGCGTGCGCGGCGCGGTCACCTCGCCGACCTTCGTGATCGCCCGGGTGCATCCCTCCCTGGGCGACGGCCCGCCGCTCGTGCACGTGGACGCCTACCGGCTCGGCGGCGGCCTGGACGAGATGGAGGACCTGGACCTCGACGTCAACCTGCCCGACTCGGTGATCGTCGTGGAGTGGGGCGAGGGCAAGGTCGAGGAGCTGACCGAGGACCGGCTCCAGGTCGTCATCCACCGCGCCGTCGGCACTGCGACATTTCCGGGGGACACCCCCGAACCTCCGGGCACAGACGAGGTACGGCACGTCACCCTGACGGGCCTGGGTGAGCGCTGGGCGGACGCGGGCCTGGAGACACTCACGGCCTGAGCGCCGCACCAGGATTCCGACAAGCCGTCGGCAACATGTTGCGCAGGACGTCCCGGGCGTGGTCACATGGTATCCAGCCCGTAGTTAGGCGTACCTAACTATGCCGCCCCCGCACTTCAGGAGGCGCCCCATGACCGAGTCCGGTCCCACCATCGTGTCCATGCGCGACCTCCTGGCATCGTGCGAGGCGGCGAAGGCGGTTTCCCGTCCGCCCCGGGCCCCTGAGGACCGCCCCGAAGGGGCGCGACCGGCCACGACGGAGCCGCGGACGAACGGCGTCCCCACAGAGCACCCCGACGCGGCTTAGCGCATCACCACCACCCGCACCCCGATGGTCGCGAAGGCCCACATCGTGTCCCCGTCGGCCCGGGTCTCCCGGATCCCTCCCGTCCGCACCCCCGGCTCGGCGCCGGCCGCCCGCGGAGCGACCGCCGCGCTGAACCCGATGGTCAGCCCGTCCACGGTGGTGAACCGGACCACGTGCTCGACCGGGACACCGTCCGTGCCGGTGGTCGCGCTCGACCGGGACGTGACCCAGTAGGAGCCGGGCAGCGGGTCGACCGTGCCGGGGTCGACCTTGAAGGTGCGCTCCAACCGGTTCCCGCCGTCGACCAGCCAGACCCGGTCGTCGTCCAGCGAGTACACGACCCGTTCACCCGTGCCGGACCCGCCCGGCACCGCGGTCGTGCTGTGCCGGGCGGCCCTGCCCGCGCTCACCGAGGGGGACGCGTTCGGCCCGGGCCTGCCGCTCAGGCTCGCCGGCGCGTTCGCCTGGGCCTGGTAGGCGAGGAAGCCGACGGTGCCGACGGCCGCCGCGGTGAGGCCGGCCACGATCGCCGAGCTGGTCCCTGCCACGTGTGCCCACCTCTGCCCTGCGATATGCCTCGTGCGATATGTCGTACTTCGTACAGACCGTAGCAGCCGGTGACCGTACGACCAGGACGGCGATGCTTGCGGCGCAGGCGCCGTAGGCTGTTCGCGTGCTCTTGCTCGCTCTGGATACCGCAACACCCGCCGTCACCGTCGCGCTGCACGACGGCACGGGCGTCGTCGCCTCGTCGAGCCAGGTGGACGCGCGCCGGCACGGAGAGCTGCTGCTGCCGGCCGTGGACCGTGTGCTCGCCGAGGCCGGGCTCAGGCTGGACGCCGTCACCGGCGTCGTCGTCGGCATCGGCCCCGGCCCCTACACCGGCCTGCGCGTCGGCCTCATGACCGCCGACACCTTCGGTCTGGCGCTCGGCGTCCCCGTCCACGGCGTGTGCACGCTGGACGGCCTCGCCTACGCCGCCGACATCGAGAAGGGCCCCTTCGTCGTGGCGACCGACGCCCGGCGCAAGGAGGTCTACTGGGCGATGTACGCCGACTCGCGGACCCGGCTGACCGAACCGGCCGTGGACCGGCCCGGCGACATCGCCGAGCAGGTCGCCGGGCTCCCGGCGGTCGGCGCGGGCGCGCTGCTCTACCCGGACACGTTCCCGAGCGCCCACGAGCCCGAGCATGTCTCGGCCGCCGCCCTCGCCTCGCTCGCCGTGGAGAAGCTGGCCGCCGGCGAGGAGCTGCCGGCCCCCCGGCCGCTGTACCTGCGCCGCCCGGACGCCCAGGTTCCCAAGAACTACAAGGTGGTCACCCCGAAGTGACCGTACGACTGCGCGAGATGCGCTGGTGGGACATCGACCCGGTCCTGGAGCTGGAGAAGGACCTGTTTCCCGAGGACGCCTGGTCCCGGGGCATGTTCTGGTCCGAGCTGGCCCACGCCCGGGGCGCCGAGGCGACCCGGCGCTATCTCGTGGCCGAGACCGGCGGCCGTATCGTCGGTTACGCCGGACTGGTCGCCGCCGGTGACCAGGGCGACATCCAGACCATCGCCGTGGCCCGCGACCAGCAGGGCACCGGCCTGGGCGGCCGGCTGCTGACCGAGCTGCTGCGCGCGGCCACCGCCTTCGAGTGCCACGAGGTGATGCTCGAATGCCGGGTCGACAACGTCCGCGCGCAGAAGCTCTACGAGCGCTTCGGCTTCGAGCCGATCGGCTTCCGCCGCGGCTACTACCAGCCGGGCAACGTGGACGCCCTGGTGATGCGCCTGAGCGACCCCTCTTCATCAGTACGTTCACCAGTACAGGAAACCGAGAGCAATGACTGACTCACGCGACGAGCCTCTCGTACTCGGCATCGAGACCTCCTGCGACGAGACCGGCGTCGGCATCGTCCGCGGCACCACCCTGCTGGCGGACGCCGTCGCCTCCAGCGTCGACGAGCACGCCCGCTTCGGCGGAGTCGTGCCCGAGGTGGCGTCCCGGGCGCACCTGGAGGCGATGGTCCCGACCATCGACCGCGCGCTGAAGGAGGCCGGCGTCTCCGCCAGGGACCTCGACGGCATCGCCGTGACCGCGGGGCCCGGGCTCGCGGGCGCCCTGCTCGTCGGCGTCTCGGCGGCCAAGGCGTACGCCTACGCCCTCGGCAAGCCCCTGTACGGCGTCAACCACCTCGCCTCGCACATCTGCGTCGACCAGCTGGAGCACGGCCCGCTGCCCGAGCCGACCATGGCCCTGCTGGTCTCCGGCGGCCACTCCTCCCTGCTGCTGTCGGAGGACATCACCTCCGACGTCCGCCCGATGGGCGCGACCATCGACGACGCGGCCGGCGAGGCCTTCGACAAGATCGCCCGGGTGCTGAACCTGGGCTTCCCGGGCGGCCCGGTCATCGACCGGTACGCGCGCGAGGGCGACCCGGAGGCGATCTCCTTCCCGCGCGGCCTGACCGGCCCGCGCGACCCGGCGTACGACTTCTCCTTCTCGGGTCTGAAGACGGCCGTGGCCCGCTGGATCGAGGCCAGGCGCGCGGCCGGCGAGGAGGTACCGGTCCGCGATGTGGCCGCCTCCTTCCAGGAGGCCGTCGTCGACGTCCTGACCCGCAAGGCCGTCCGCGCCTGCAAGGACGAGGGCGTCGACCACCTGATGATCGGCGGCGGTGTCGCGGCCAACTCCCGGCTGCGCGCCCTCGCCCAGGAGCGCTGCGAGAAGGCCGGCATCCGGCTGCGCGTGCCCCGCCCCAAGCTGTGCACGGACAACGGCGCGATGGTGGCCGCACTCGGCGCCGAGATGGTCGCGCGGGGCCGGGCCACCTCCAGCCTGGACCTGTCGGCCGACTCCTCGCTGCCGGTCACCGAGGCGCATGTCCCGGGCAACCACGACCATGTGCACGAGGTCAGCAAGGAGAACCTGTACTCGTGACCGTCGCGCTGATGTGGGAGGCCCGGGCCGTCGCGGGCCGGGGCGAGGAGCTGCTGGCCTGGGTACAGCAACAGCCGCTGGCGCCCGAGCCGTTGCGCCGGGAGACCTTCCGCGCGCCCGAGGACCGGGTACTGGTCATCACCTGGTGGGACGCGCCGTACGACGCCGGGATCCCCGAACTGCCGGAGCCCGGCCCCGAGTGGGTGACCCGGCCGGTGCACCGGTGGCGGTTCGAGTCGGTGGCCGAGGTCTGAGTCGCCAAGGGCTGAGTTGCCAAGGTCCCCCCGCCCTGCGCTATGATCATCACACAGCGAACGGCCGGAAGAACGGCCCGGACGCAGTGCGTTGGTGGTCCAAGGAAAGACGCCCCGCTTCCTGCGGGGAGATGCAGGTGCAAGGCCTGCCCGGCGCTCCAGTCGAACCCCGTCCCGGGACTCCCGGGGCGGGGTTTCGCGTTACCGGCGCCCGGCCTCCTGCGGCTCGGCCGCTTCCGCCTCGGGGCCCGCGAACTCCGCGGCCGTGGCCCGCCGTTCCTTCAGGTGCGCGTACCCCATCAGGCCGAACAGCACTGCGAGCAGCACCGCCGAGGAACCGGCCGTACCGAGGTCGAGGCCGCCCTTGGCGACCGGCTTGGTCAGCAGGTCGCCGGCCGTGGCGCCGAGCGGGCGGGTCAGCACGAACGCGATCCAGAACAGCAGGACGTTCGGCACGGCGGGAACCTTCATCAGGGCGACCAGGACGAGCAGCACGCCGGTCACCAGGGACGCGCCGCCCAGGTAGCCCAGGCCCGAGCTGTCGGACAGGAAGTCGCCCATCGAGGTGCCGAGGGTGTTGGAGACCAGGATCGCCGACCAGAACAGTGCCTCTCCCCGGAAGGTGACGATCTCGGTGATCTGGAAGGTCATCCCGCTCAGCTTCCAGCCGAGGAAGATCAGCAGCAGGATCGAGATCAGGATCGCGGCGCCCTCCGGGTAGCCGAGGCCCAGCCCCTGCGGGCCCCAGCCCAGCTTCGTCGCGCCGTTCGAGAGGTACTTCTCGCTGGCGTCCCGGTTCATGAAGTCCGACATGGTGGTGCCGGCCATGGAGGTCGACAGGATCACGGTCCAGTAGAAGAACGGGTTGTAGCGCCGGGAGCGCAGCTGGACCACCAGCGTCACCACGAAGACCAGGAACAGGGCGATGGTGGTGAGGAAGTAGCCGAGTTTGAGCGTCTGGGCGAACAGGTCGCCCGCGGTCTCGCCCAGGGTCGTCGCCGCGATCTTCATGATCCAGAACGCGAGGGTGACCTCGGGCAGTTTCTTCATGACGGATTTCGTGGTCGCCATGGGCGTCAAGGTTGCTCCTGTGAGGGGGTGTCAGGTGATCAACGACCCTGCCAGGGGCAACCTGAATGCATCCTGAACGCCCGTGTCAGAGGTCTTGCGAAAGCGCGTTCGCTGTGCTTCCGCCATGACTCCATACGTTCCACCCGGCCCCTGAGGTTCAATCAGTTCCCTGGGACACCACCACATCGCAGCGCAGTCGCCGGTCGGGCCCGACCGCCCGGACCGGCCCCGTCAGCCGCAGCCGCACCCGGTGCCGTACGTCCGTGCTCGACGCGGCCAGTCGCAGCTCCAGCGCGCCCGGCTCCACCACCCGTGCCCCCGTGCGGTCCGTGAACGAGGACAGGTCGGCATGGAAGCGGAAGGTCAGCCGGCGGGACGCGCCCGGCGGCAGCTCCACCCGCCGGTACCCGATCAGCCGTACGTCGGGCCGGGTCACGCTCGCCACCGGGTCGTGCAGATACAGCTGGACCACCTCGGCGCCGGCGCGGTCGCCGGTGTTGCGGACGGTGACGGAGAGGTCGCAGGCGCCGTCCGTCGGGATCTCGGCCTCGGGGGCGTGGACGTCCTCCCAGGCGAACGTCGTGTACGAGCGGCCGTGGCCGAAGGGGTACAGCGGGGTCGGGTCCAGGCTGCTGACCTCGCCGGCCAGGCCCAGCGGGGGCTGGAGATAGGTCCAGGGCTGGCCGCCGGGCACGCGCGGCACGCTCACCGGAAGCCGCCCGGAAGGGTTCACCCGGCCGGACAGCACCCCGGCCACCGCAGGCCCTCCCTCCTCGCCGGGGAAGAAGGCCTGGACGACCGCGCCGAGCCGGCCATGCCAGCGGCCCAGGGCGTACGGCCGCCCGGTCAGCAGGACCAGCACCACCGGTACGCCCGTCGCCACCAGCCGGTCCAGCAACTCTGCCTGGATGCCCGGAAGGTGGAGGTCGGTCACGTCACAGCCCTCGCCCGAGGTGCCCCGGCCGAACAGGCCCGCCCGGTCACCGAGCACCGCCACGCACACGTCCGCCTCCGCCGCCCGCGCCACCGCCTCCGCGAAGCCGGCCGTGTCCGGCTCCAGGACGCCGCAGCCCTCGGCGAACGTGACCTTGGCGTCCGGGAGTTCGGCGCGCAGGGCGTCCAGGACCGTGGGAATCCCGATACCGAGCGGGACGTCGGGGTGGTGGGTGAGGACGTGGGAGGGAAAGGAGTAGCAGCCGAGCATGGCGAGCGCGTCCGCCGCGCGCGGGCCGACCACCGCGATCCGGGTGCCGGGGGCCAGCGGCAGCAGCCCGTCGGGGTTGTCCAGCAGCACCACCGACTCCTCGGCCAGCCGCCGGGCCACGGCCCGGTTCTCCGCCGAGTCCAGGTCCACCGGCCCCGCCGGCTCCGGCCGCCAGTCCGGGTCCAGCAGACCCAGCTCGCACTTCTGCAGCAGCACCCGGCGGGCCGCCCGGTCCACCAGCGACTCCGGGATACGACCTTCACGTACGGCGGTGACGAGCGGGGTGCCGTAGCACTTCAGGGTCGGCAGCTCGACGTCGATGCCGGCGGCCAGCGCCCGGTGCGCGGCCTCCGCCTCGTCCGCCGCGACCCGGTGCAGGGTCTGAAGGAACCCGATGCCGAAGTAGTCGGCGACCACGGTGCCGGTGAAGCCCCACTCCTCGCGCAGCAGCTCGGTCAGCAGGCGCGGGTCGGCGGAGGCGGGCACGCCGTCGGTCTCGGTGTAGGCCGCCATCACCGAGCGGGCCCCGCCCTCGCGCAGCGCCATCTCGAAGGGGGGCAGGGTGATGTCCGCGAACTCCCGGACGCCCGCCCGTACCGGCGCCAGATTGCGAGCGCCCGCCGAGGACGCGTACCCGGCGAAGTGCTTGAGCGTGGCGACGACCCCGGCCGACTCCAGGCCCCGCACATAGGCCGTGCCGATCGTGCCGACCAGATACGGGTCCTCGCCGATCGTCTCCTCGACCCGCCCCCAGCGGGGGTCGCGGACCACGTCCAGGACGGGGGCGAGGCCCTGGTGGACGCCGCAGGCGCGCAGGTCGTGGCCGATGCGCCGGCCCATCTCCGCCACCAGTGCCGGGTCGAAGGCTGCGCCCCAGGCGAGCGGCACCGGATAGGCCGTGGCACGCCAGGCCGTGAAACCGGCCAGGCACTCCTCGTGGGCGACGGCCGGGATGCCGAAGCGGCCGGCGGCGGCGATCCTGCGCTGGGCGCGGGCCAGGGCCTGCGCACCGAGCGCCGGGTCCACAGGGGCGGTGCCGAAGGAGCGGGTCAGCTGGCCGAGGCCGTGGGCGATCAGCTCGTCCCAGTCGAAGTCGGCGGTCATCTCGCGCTGCAGGGGGGCGACCCCGTCGCCGTCCGTGGCAGCGCCCACCCACACGCCGTACAGCTGGGCGGCCTTCTCCTCCAGGGTCATCCGGGAGAGCAGGTCGCTCACACGGGCGTCGGCGGGCAGGGCGGGGTCGCGCCAAGGAGCGGTGGTCATGGAACTCCCGTCACTCTGACTGTCGCTCACGAATATCCCGAATGTTTCGATAAAGGCACCGAATGTTCCGGGAACCTATGGTGCGCGCAAGCCTTCGTCAAGGGGCCCGCGACGATACGATCGGGGGCATGAAGCCTTCGAAGCCCACAGAAACGGCGACCCTCGCCGAGATCGCCCGTGAGGCCGGGGTGTCGGCTCCGACTGTTTCGAAGGTGCTCAACGGCCGCGCCGATGTCGCCCCGGCGACCCGCACCCGGGTCGAGGAACTGCTGCGCGCCCACGGCTACCGGCGCCGCCGCGCCGAGGCGTCCCGCTCCCCGCTGATCGACCTGGTCTTCCACGAGCTGGAGAGCGCCTGGGCGCTGGAGGTGATCCGGGGCGTGGAGAACGTGGCCCGGGACGCCGGGCTGAGCGTCGTGCTGTCCGAGTCGGCCGGCCGGCTCACCCCGGGCCGCACCTGGGCCGACCAGGTCGCCGCGCGCCGCCCGCACGGGGTGGTGCTGGTGCTGTCCGGGCTCGACGAGTCCCAGCGGGCGCTGCTGACCAGCCGGTCCATCCCGTTCGTGGTGATGGACCCGGCGGGCGACCCGGGCCCGGACGTGCCGTCCATCGGCGCCACCAACTGGCAGGGCGGGCTCGCCGCCACCCGCCATCTGGTCGAGCTCGGCCACACCCGGATCGGCGCGATCAGCGGCCCGTCGAGGATGATGTGCAGCCGGGCCCGTGTCGACGGCTACCGCGCCGCCCTGGAGACGGCCGGCTTGCCCGTCGACCCCTCGCTGGTCGTGGCCGGCGACTTCCACCACGACGCCGGCTACCGCCTGGGCCTGCAGCTGCTGCGCCGCCCCGACCGGCCGACGGCCGTGTTCGCGGGCAACGACCTGCAGGCGCTCGGCCTGTACGAGGCCGCCCGTGAGCTGGGCCTGCGCATCCCGGAGGACCTCAGCGTGGTCGGCTTCGACGATCTGCCGGTGGCCCGCTGGGTCGGCCCGCCGCTGACGACCGTACGGCAGCCGCTGACCGAGATGGCCGAGGCCGCGGCCCGGCTGGTGCTGGAGATGGGGCGCGCGCCGCAGGAGCGGGCGGCGACCCGGGTGGAGCTCGCGACCAGCCTCGTCGTCCGCAGCAGTACGGCGGCGCCCGCGGCCGTGTGACGCCGTTGGCCGGAGGGTGACGTATTGACGGGTGGGGTGGGCGCCTCCACACTCTTCCGAAGTCAATCGGTTGTTCAACCGAAACTTTCGGGGCACCGGAATGAGAACTCTGAGACTCGGCTCGGCGTCCCACGAGGTGAGCAGCGAGTGGAACACCGGCTTCGCCGGCCAGGCGAACACCTCCTGCAACGGCTCGGTGCCGGACGGCGGTTCGGTGACGTTCGGCGTCAACGCGTCCTGGAACGGCAGCAATCCGCTACCCACGGTGGCGTTGGGATGAGAATTTCCCAAGAAAGCGGGTTCTCGCAGCTTCCGCTAACAGTCCCCTAATAATTCGGACTTACGTTCCTGCCCGTGACGCGACAAGAGGAGCAAGGCGACGCGGGCAGACGAGTGGGCCGACGGCGGAGAGCGCTGAAGGCCGTCGGCCTCACTCTGGCGGGATTCCTGGTGCTGGGCACGGCCGCGGCCGGCTATGCGTATTGGCATCTCAACCACAACATCAAGAGCGTCGACATCAACAGCGCGCTCGGCGACGACCGCCCGGCGAAGGCGGTGATCGCCCCGGCGGCCACCGCCGCCCCGCTGCCGACCGGCTCCCTGAACATCCTGGTCCTCGGCTCGGACTCGCGCAGCGGCAAGGCCAACCAGGAGCTCGGCGGCGGCGACAGCTCCGGTGCCCGCTCGGACACGGCGATGGTCGTGCACCTCGACGCGGGCCGCACGAGGGCCACCGTGGTCAGCATCCCGCGCGACACCCTCGTCACCCGCCCGTCCTGTCCGCTCGCCTCCGGCGGCTCGACGGCGGTGGCCTACGGCGCGATGTTCAACAGCGCATACGCGGTGGGCGGGCCGGTGTGCGCGGTGAAGACCGTCGAGTCGATCACGAACGTCCGCATGGACCACTACATCGAGATCGACTTCTCCGGCTTCGCCAAGCTGGTCGACGCGCTCGGCGGGGTCGACGTGACCACCACGCAGAACATCGACGACGACCAGAGCCATCTGCACCTGAAGGCCGGCCCCCACCACCTCGACGGCAAGCAGGCCCTCGCGCTCGCCCGCACCCGGCACGGCATAGGCGACGGCAGCGACCTCGGCCGCATAGGGCTGCAGCAGATGCTGGTCAAGGCCCTGTTGGAGCAGATGGCCGCCACGAACCTGCTCACCGACCCGGCCAAGCTGTACCGGGTCGCCGACGCGGTGACCGCGAGCCTCACCACGGACACCGGCCTGGGCTCCCTGGGCGAGCTGACGCGGCTCGGCCAGAGCCTCAAGGGCCTGACCGCCGACCATGTGAAGACGGTGATGATGCCGGTCGTCACCGCCCCCTCCGACCACAACCGGGTGATCGCCAACGAGCCGGCGGCGACCAGGCTGTGGGCGTCCCTGCGCTGAGCCGGTACGGCCCGACGACGAGCGGAGAAGGAAGAGCGGAGAAATCCGCCGGAAAAAACTTCGGGGATTGTGTCGATCCGGGTGTCTGCCGTTCGACGCATGGGTGAGCGGCGGGGACAGGCCCCGCCGCCCGACCGAAGGAGCCACCATGCCCCGCTATCTGTCGCTCGTGCGCATCGACGAGTCCGCCGCCCCCGCCGAGGGCCCCAGCCCCGAGCTGATGCAGCGGATGGGCGAGCTGATCGAGGAGGTCACCAAGGCCGGCGTCATGCTCGACACCGCCGGGCTCACCCCGTCGGCCCAGGGCACCCAGGTGCGCTGGGAGGGCGGCAAGATCTCCGTCACCGACGGGCCGTTCACCGAGACCAAGGAGGCGGTCGGCGGCTACGCGATCATGCAGTGCAAGGACAAGGCCGAGGCCCTGGAGTGGGCCAAGCGGTTCCTGCAGGTCCACGAGGACTTCTGGACCGTGACCTGTGAGGTGCGGGAGATCGCCGAGGGCTGAGTGCCTGGCGTCGTGTCGTACGGCGGTGTTGCATGGTGGGCTGTGGAACCACAGCCCACCCCGGCACAGCCCGGCACCGCCCATGCCATCGAGACCGTCTTCCGTCTGGAGTCGCCCCGCGTCATCGCCGGTGTCGCCCGGATCGTCCGGGACGTCGGCATCGCCGAGGAACTGGCGCAGGACGCGCTGGTCGCCGCCCTGGAGCAATGGCCCTGCGACGGTGTGCCCGACAACCCCGGCGCCTGGCTCATGGCGACCGCCCGGCACCGCGCCGTCGACCTGATCCGGCGCCGCGAGACCTACGCCCGCAAGCTCGCCGAGATCGGCCGGGACCTGGAGACGACGGCCCCACCGGAGGCTCCCGCCGACCCGGACGACATCGACGACGACCTGCTCCGGCTCGTCTTCACCGCCTGCCACCCGGTGCTCTCGCCCGAGGCCCGCATCGCGCTCACCCTGCGCCTGCTCGGCGGCCTGAGCACGGCCGAGATCGCCCGCGCCTACCTCGTCCCGGAGCCGACGATCGCCCAGCGCATCGTCCGCGCCAAGCGCACCCTGGCGAGGAGGAACGTCGCCTTCGAGGTGCCCTGCGGCCCCGACCGCGAGGCCCGCCTCGGCTCCGTCCTGGACGTCATCTACCTGATCTTCAACGAGGGGTACGCGGCCACCGCCGGTGACGACCTGCTCCGCCCCGGCCTGTGCGAGGACGCGCTGCGCCTGGCCCGCGTGCTGTCCGCGCTGATGCCCAAGGAGCCGGAGGTGCACGGGCTGACCGCGCTGCTGGAGTTCCAGGCCTCCCGCACGGCCGCCCGTACCGGCCCCGACGGCGCACCCGTCCTGCTCAAGGACCAGAACCGCCGCCGCTGGAACCGCATGCTCATCGCCCGCGGCATCCGCGCCCTGGACCGGGCCGGCGCCACCTCCACCGGGGCCCCGGGGCCGTACGCCCTCCAGGCGGCCATCGCCGCCTGCCACGCGCACGCCTACCACTACGAGGAGACCGACTGGCGTGCCATCGCCACCCTGTACGGCCTGCTGGCCGCCCGGGCCCCGTCCCCGGTGGTGGAGCTGAACCGCGCGGTCGCCGTGTCGATGGCCGACGGCCCGGCCGAGGGCCTGAAACTGGTGGACGCCCTGACCGCCGAACCCGCCCTGCGCGACTACCACCTGCTGCCCAGCGTCCGCGGTGACCTGCTGGCCCGCCTCGGCCGCACGGCGGAGGCGCGGACGGAGTTCGAGCGGGCGGTGGCCCTCACACGCAACGAACGCGAGCGGCAGCTGTTGCTCGCGAAAGCGCATTCCCTTCCTGATCACTGAGGGTTTACAGTTGCGCGGCTGCCACGCAACCTGCGTGTCACCTTCCGCAGGCTGGGCAGCATCATCCGCTACCTGTGGGGGGGTACACCCTTTGTCGTATCTCAGATCCTCCGCGCGGCGCAGGGCCGTCGCGCTCTCCGTCGCCACGGCCCTGGCCGCCGGCACCGGCGTGGCGCTGGCCCCGGGCGCGTCGGCCGGCGCCTCCGGCTGGACCGCGACCGGCGGCATCCTGACCGCCGACCTGGACGGCACCGTCTCGCAGCTGTACGAGGACGGCACCGCGCCCGTGGCCCGGGTGAAGAACGCCATGAAGCCCGCCTGGTCGCCCGACGGCAGCCGCATGGCGTACGTCAACCAGTCGACCGGCCGCGTCAACGTCGTCGGCCACGACTTCGCGGGGCCGGTGGAGCTTCCGGTCAACACGACCAACTCGATCCTCGCCGACGACCCGACCTTCCTGTGGGGCGGCAGCCAGGTCGTCTTCACGCTCAGCGGGCGGCTGCGGGTCGCCCCGTCCGACGGCAGCCGCATCCAGCGGCACCTGTTCGCCACCGCGCAGGAGGGCTGCGACAGCCAGCCCAGCGGCGCCGTCGACGGCAAGCTGGCGTTCATCCGCTCGGGCAGCACGTGCAGCGGCGACACCCGCTACGGCGCCGTGTGGCTGTACGACGGCGCGACCGGCGGCCTCAAGCAGCTGGTCACCGGAAAGGCGAACGCCCCGGCCATCTCCCCGGACGGCACCACGGTCGCCTACACCGTCGGCGGCAAGCTGTACACGGTCGCCGTGGCCACCGGCACGGTCACTCCGCGGCTGCCCGACGAGACCGGCACCATCGCGCGGCCCGCCTGGTCGCCCGACGGCACCCGGCTGGCGTACGAGCTGACCACGGCCTCCGGCGATCACCAGGACCAGGTCCTCGACCTGTCCACGGGCACCACCAAGGTCCTCTACGACTCGCCGACCACCACCAAGTCGGACCTCGCCTGGCAGCCGCTGCGCAAGAACGCGCTCGGCCGGGTCTGGGGCGCCGATGTCCAGGGCACCAACATCGCCGGGTCCCGCTGGACCTGGAACACCCTCGGCAAGAGCGAGCCGGGCCTGATGAACGCCTCCTCCGCCGTCCTGGTCTCCAAGGACAGCCAGGCGTACGCGCTGACCGCGCCCGCCCTCGCGGGCAAGAAGCACGGTCCGGTCCTGATGACCTCCGGCAGTGCGCTGGACTCGTCGGTGCAGACCGAGCTCAAGCGGATCCTCAAGCCGGGCGCGAGCGTCTATCTCATCGGCGGCACGTCGATCCTGAGCAGCAGCGTCGCCTCCAAGGTCAGCTCGCTCGGCTTCACCCCGAAGCGGCTGGCGGGCACCTCCCGCTACTCGACGTCGGTCGCGGTCGCCAAGTCGGTCACCAGCGCCCCGGACTACGTCTTCATCGCCACCGGCACCGACTACCACTCGGCGCTCGCCGCCGCGGCGGCCGCCGGCGCGGACGGCACCAGCAGCAAGGCGGTCGTCGTGCTCAACGACGACAACTCGCTGACCTCGTCCGTGAAGTCGTACCTCAACGGCCTGGACCCGCGGAACACCTACATGATCCCGGTCGGCGCCTCGGCGAAGTACGCGCTCACGCACACGTCGTTCTCCAACTGGCCGTCGACGTACACCTACTACCCGGTCACGGCGAGCACCCACGAGGGCACCGCCGCCGCGCTCGCCCGGTTCTGGTGGTCCGGCCCCGGCAACGCGGTCCTCGTCTCCACCGGCAGCTGGCGCGACGGCACGACGGCCGCCGCGGCGATGAACGTCTTCGGCCCGCTGCTGTGGACGTCCGCCGACCCGCTGTCCGCCGACACCAAGTCCTACCTGGTCAAGGGCGCCGCGAACATCAACGGCGTGGCGGCCTTCGGCGGCACCGGCTCGGTGTCCACCGCGGCGCTGAACTCCGCGGGCACCGCGATCAGCGCGAGCAGCAGCCAGTGGACGTACACGCCGTACTACAACGGCCTGGAGCCGGCGACGAGTTCGCCGGCCACTCCGCAGCGGGCGGCCACGGTCTCGCCCGACCTCGGCGCGCTGCGCGCTACGGCAGCGCAGTAGCCGCGGGCGGTGTCGCGGGGGCCCCGATCAGCATGGTCGGCGCCCCCGCGACCCGGGTGAGGAACACCGTCGCCGCGTTCGGCCCCTGCGGCTTGACCTTCCTGCGCAGTTCCTCCGGCTCGACGGCCGACCCGCGCTTCTTCACGGTCAGCGTGCCGACCTCGCGCTCGCGCAGCAGGGCCTTCAACTTCTTGACGTTGAACGGGAGTTGGTTGCTGATCTGGTAGGCGGAGGCGTACGCCGTGGGGCGCAGTTCGTCGGCGGTGACATAGGCGATGGTGGGATCGATCAGCCCGCCGTCCAGGTGTTCGGCCACCTCGGCGACCAGATGGGCGCGGATGACGGCGCCGTCGGGCTCGTACAGATAGCGCCCCACCGGCCGGACCTCCGGGTCGGGCAGCCCCTTGCCGACCAGCGTGCGCGGGCCGGGCAGCAGGGTGGCGCGCACCGCGCCCGGCTCGGTGCCGAACCACACCACCGCCTCCTTGACGTCCCCGCCGTCCGAGATCCACTCGGCCTCGGCGTCGGCGGGCACCGCCTCGTGCGGAATGCCGGGCGCCACCTTCAGCGCCGCGCGGGGTGCCGTGCGGGCGGCCCCGATCGCCCAGGACAGGGGCGGGGAGTAGGCCTCCGGGTCGAAGATCCTTCCGCGCCCGCCCCGCCGTGCGGGGTCGACGAACACGGCGTCGTAGCCGCCCGTGTCGACCTCGGTGACGTCCGCCTCGCGGACCTCGATCAGCTCGCCCAGCCCCAGCACCTCGGCGTTCGCCCGCGCCACGGCGGCGGTCACCGGATCCCGGTCCACGGCCAGCACCCGGATCCCCGCCCGGGCGAACGCGATCGCGTCCCCGCCGATCCCGCAGCACAGGTCGGCGACCGAGGTCACGCCGAGCTTCGTGAACCGCTCGGCCCGGTAGGCGGCGACGCCCGCCCGCGTCGACTGCTCGACCCCGTTCGGCGTGAAGAACATCCGGCCCGCGTCCGCCGTCCCGAACTTCGCCGCCGCCCGCTGCCGCAGCCGGGCCTGGCCGAGCGCGGCCGACACCAGCTCGGCGGGGTGCTCGCGGCGCAGCCGGGTGGCGACGGCGAGTTCGTCGGCCGGGGCGGTGTCGCGGACCTCGTCGAGGAGCGCACGGCCTTCGGGGGTGAGGAGAAGAGCGAGGTCGTTCACCGGGTCATTGTGGGCCAGTCGATGGATCGTGCGCCTCCGGCGGCGGTGTCGGCCCGGGCTCCGGGCACCGTCCTGGGAGGATCCGGCGTCATGCGAGCTGTCGTACAAAACGATAAGAACCGGGCTCGCCGTGGATGTCTGGTCCTCGGCTGCGGAGCCGCCGCGCTGGCCTGTTCCGCCGTTCTGACCAGCTGCGCCGGGCCCGACACGACCCGCCCCCCGTCCAGCCAGGCCGGCCCCGGCGTGACCCGCCCCGCGTCCGGCCGGGGCGGCCCCGCACAGGCCCTGAGCCCCCAGGCCCGCCAGGCCGTGGAACATGCCCGCCTGGTCGCGGCGGCCAGACGCTGGGGGCTGGCGGAGGCCCCGCTGACGCCACCACCGCCACCCAGGACGAAACCGGAGATCACCGCGCGGGCCGGTTTCGAGGTGAGCCACCAGGGCGACTGGGACCTGCCCCCGGTCTTCACCACGATCCCCACCAGGCAGAAGATCGTCTTCCTCACCATCGACGACGGCTCCGAGAAGGACCCCGGCTTCCTGCGGATGATGCAGGACCTGAAGGTCCCGTACACCGCCTTCCTCAGCAACTACCTGATCAAGGACGACTACGGCTACTTCCGCAGGATGCAGTCCTACGGCCACACCCTCGACAACCACACCCTGCACCACCCCTATCTGCCAGGTCTGTCCTACGAGGAGCAGAAGGCCGAGATCTGCGGCATGCAGGACATCATGGAGAAGCAGTTCGGCAGCCGCCCGACGGTCTTCCGGCCCCCCTACGGCAACTACAACCAGGACACCCTGCGCGCCGCCAAGGCCTGCGGCATCAGATACGCGCCGATCTGGAACGAGGAGGTCTACGTCGACCACTGGGAGTACCGCGAGGACGACCAGAAGATGCGCCCCGGCGACATCGTCCTCACCCACTTCCGCGGCCGCTCCGACTGGAACGGCACGATGGTCGACGACATGCGCCGCTTCCTGGACAAGGTCACCCGCGAGGGCTACGCCGTGGCCCGCCTGGAGGACTACCTGTGAGGCCGGGGGCGGGGTACCGGGGAGCGGGCCCCCGGCGGTGCCGCCCGGGCCGGTACGCCGTGGCGCTCCTCGCCGCGGCCCTCCTCCTCACCGGCTGCGCCCAGTCCGTCGACCCCATCGAACGCCTCGGCAAGAAGGCCGCCGAAGGAGTGCACCCGCCCGGGCCGGGCCCCGACCAGACCTACCGCCGCTGGGGCCTGACCGAGCCCCTCGCCCGCCCGCCGCGGCCCGCCGCCCGCGCCCTCGTCCTCACCCCGCAGCACGGGGGCCGCGCCCTGCCCGGCGTCGTGGACCACGTCCCCACCCACGACCGGGTCGTGTTCCTCACCTACGACGACGGCGCCGAGAAGGACCCGCGCTTCGTCGACATGGTCCGCGAACTGCGACTGCCGGTCAGCATGTTCCTCACCGACAGCATCGCCGGCCCCGCCTACGGCCACTTCGCCCGTCTGCACCGGCTCGGCGCCGGCATCCAGAACCACACCCTCGACCATCGCGCGCTCGCCGGACTGCCGTACGCCGGACAGCGCGCCGAGATCTGCGGCCAGCAGGAACGGCTCAGATCCCGCCTCGGCCTGCGCCCCCGCCTGTTCCGCCCGCCGTACGGCGCGTACGACATCACCACCCTGCGTGCGGCGGCCGGCTGCGGCATCTCCACGGTCGTCCTGTGGCGAGCCGCGATGACCCCGACCGACCTCGTCTACATCCACGGCGAACATCACCTGCGCCCCGGCGACATCATCCTGGTCGGCCCGGACGAGACGACAGGGCCGAGCCTGCGGGAGCGCACGGCGCGGGTGCTGCGCAGGGTGCAGCAGCGGGGGCTGACGGTGGGGCGGCTGGAGGACTACCTGGACTGATCGGCGGCATCAGTCAGCCCGTCCGGCGTTCGAGGACGAGGGCCGCCAGGCCCGACGCGGGGGTCTGGGGGCGGCAGCCCCAGGACGGCAGGGCAACACCGGCCACCAGTAACCCCGCGCGGGCAGGATTCGGCCGACGCGCCGCACGGCATTGGCACTCCGCTTGACCGAGTGCTAACCCCGGTCATAGTCTCGGCTCTGGCACTCCGCAGGTGAGAGTGCCAACAAAGCGACGGGCAGGTCCGGCACCCGCGACGACGGATCGACCTGGTCGCCACCTCAGACAGTTAACCCCGTGAGATCTCCGAAGGGGGAGGTCGGATCGTGACGACCGCCAGCTCCAAGGTTGCCATCAAGCCGCTCGAGGACCGCATCGTGGTCCAGCCGCTGGACGCCGAGCAGACCACGGCCTCTGGCCTGGTCATCCCGGACACCGCGAAGGAGAAGCCCCAGGAGGGCGCCGTCCTCGCCGTGGGCCCGGGCCGGTTCGAGAACGGCGAGCGCCTTCCGCTCGACGTCAAGGTCGGCGACGTCGTCCTGTACAGCAAGTACGGCGGCACCGAGGTGAAGTACAACGGCGAGGAGTACCTCGTCCTCTCGGCTCGCGACGTGCTCGCGATCATCGAGAAGTAGTCCACCTCGAAGCAATCCATTGCTTTTGAGCTGCGCCCCTGGCCCCCGCGACCGATAACGAAGCCGGGCGCCCGGGGCGCAGTTCGTCTTTCACCCACAGATTTCCGAGAGGGCTCCCGCTGTCATGGCGAAGATCCTGAAGTTCGACGAGGACGCCCGTCGCGCCCTCGAGCGCGGCGTCAACAAGCTGGCCGACACGGTGAAGGTGACGATCGGCCCGAAGGGCCGCAACGTCGTCATCGACAAGAAGTTCGGCGCCCCCACCATCACCAACGACGGTGTCACGATCGCCCGCGAGATCGAGATCGAGGACCCGTACGAGAACCTCGGCGCCCAGCTGGTGAAGGAGGTGGCGACCAAGACCAACGACATCGCTGGTGACGGCACCACCACCGCCACCGTGCTGGCCCAGGCGCTGGTGCGCGAGGGTCTGAAGAACGTTGCCGCCGGCGCCTCCCCGGCCGCCCTGAAGAAGGGCATCGACGCGGCCGTCGCTGCCGTCTCCGAGGACCTGCTCGCTTCGGCCCGCCCGATCGACGAGAAGTCCGACATCGCCGCCGTCGCCGCGCTGTCCGCCCAGGACCAGCAGGTCGGCGAGCTCATCGCCGAGGCGATGGACAAGGTCGGCAAGGACGGTGTCATCACCGTCGAGGAGTCCAACACCTTCGGTCTGGAGCTGGACTTCACCGAGGGCATGGCCTTCGACAAGGGCTACCTGTCGCCGTACTTCGTGACGGACCAGGAGCGTATGGAGGCCGTCCTCGACGACCCGTACATCCTCATCAACCAGGGCAAGATCAGCTCCATCCAGGACCTGCTGCCGCTGCTGGAGAAGGTCATCCAGGCCGGCGCCTCCAAGCCGCTGCTGATCATCGCCGAGGACGTCGAGGGCGAGGCCCTGTCGACCCTGGTCGTCAACAAGATCCGCGGCACCTTCAACGCCGTCGCGGTGAAGGCCCCCGGCTTCGGTGACCGCCGCAAGGCGATGCTGCAGGACATGGCGATCCTCACCGGCGCCACCGTCATCTCCGAGGAGGTCGGCCTCAAGCTCGACCAGGTCGGCCTGGACGTGCTGGGCTCCGCCCGCCGTGTGACGGTCACCAAGGACGACACCACGATCGTCGACGGCGCCGGCAAGTCCGAGGACGTCCACGGCCGCGTCGCCCAGATCAAGGCCGAGATCGAGAACACCGACTCCGACTGGGACCGTGAGAAGCTCCAGGAGCGCCTCGCGAAGCTGGCCGGCGGCGTGTGCGTGATCAAGGTCGGCGCCGCCACCGAGGTGGAGCTGAAGGAGAAGAAGCACCGTCTGGAGGACGCCATCTCCGCGACCCGCGCCGCGGTCGAGGAGGGCATCGTCTCCGGTGGTGGCTCCGCCCTGGTGCACGCCTCCAAGGTCCTCGAGGGCAACCTCGACAAGGCCGGCGACGAGGCCACCGGTGTCGCGGTCGTCCGCAACGCCGTGGTCGAGCCGCTGCGCTGGATCGGCGAGAACGCCGGCCAGGAGGGCTACGTCATCGTCTCCAAGGTCAAGGACCTGGAGAAGGGTCAGGGCTACAACGCCGCCACCGGCGAGTACGGCGACCTGATCAAGGCCGGCGTCATCGACCCGGTCAAGGTCACCCGCTCCGCCCTGGAGAACGCCGCCTCCATCGCCTCCCTGCTGCTCACGACCGAGACCCTGGTCGTCGAGAAGAAGGAAGAGGAAGAGCCGGCCGCCGCGGGCCACGGCCACGGCCACGCCCACTGAGCGCTGCGCTGAGCCGACGGTGCCCAGTTCCCTACGGGGGACTGGGCACCGTGCGTTTGACCCTGTGCCTGTGCCGACTTCGTGGACGCCCCTGACGAAACGTACCGGCTGATACATGAGGTGAGTGCGACTGGTACCACATGCTTGTACCATGCGACTGGTACGGCATTCCCGTACCGGTCCTGCCGTTCCTGTGGAGGGAGATGGCCATGTCCATCAGCGCCAGCGAGGCCCGAGCCAGGCTCTTCCCGTTGATCCAGCAGGTCAACGACGACCACGAGCCCGTCGAGATCACCTCCAGGAGCGGCAACGCCATACTGATGTCCGCCGATGACTTCCGCTCCTGGCAGGAGACCGTCTACCTGCTGCGTTCGCCGGTCAACGCCGCCCACCTCATGGCAGCCGTCGCGGCCGACAAGGCTGCCGACACTCCGGTGATCACCAAGAGCATGGAGGAACTGCAGGCCCTGGCCGAGGACGGCGAGTGAGGGACGTACGGTTCCGTCCCACGGGGTGGGAGGACCTCCTGTACTGGCAGGAAGCTGACAAGAAGCTGTTCCGGAAGCTTGTCCGCCTCATCGGCGAGGTTCAGTGCGACCCCTTCACCGGTATCGGCAAACCGGAACCACTGAAGGGTGACCTGTCCGGCTACTGGTCCCGCCGGATCGACGACGAGCACCGACTCGTCTACCGGGCCACCGAGAAGGAAGTCGTGATCATCAAGGCCCGGTACCGCTACTGACGTCCACGGGGTGCCACCGGGACACCGGTGGGTACGACGGCGTGGACAGTCGACGCACCCTGTTGTCGTCCGTCACCTCGTACACCTCGATCCGCAGCAGATCGCGGACGTGGCCCGGAACGCGCTCGACGGCCTTCACGGAGGAGGACGGCACGACGAGTGCGTACCGTATCCGGGCGTCCTGGCTCGTCATGCGGCGCAGCAACTGCCCGTAGGCGATGTCGGCGTCGATGCCCTTCTCACTGGTGCGACCCTTGGCCTCGCAGATCAGCCGCTCCTCGCCGCGCACCGCTTCGAGGTCGGTCCAGCGGTCCGCGGTCGAAGAAGCCCAGGACGGCCGGCAGCGGCACGACTTGAGACACCGGCACGCCCAGCCAGCCCTCGTAGGCCAGACCCGCGCGCCGTGGTGATCCGTCTCGCTGAACCCTCCCCGAACCGGTCGGCGGAGACATACGCTCACCTGGGGGTTCCACCGGACTTGCCGAGCGATGGCCAGGTACGGCGGAACGAGGAGGGGGAACAGCGGGTCGGCGGACACAGCCTGTGCGTGCGACGCCGGGGAGCGTGCCGACGCCACCCGTCGAGACGCCGGGCGAGGTTCAGCGGCCCGGGACCGGGAGGGACATGAACCGCTGGGTCGGCATCGTGTCGCTGCGGGAGACCGCGGCGCCGACACCCGTGCACAGGATCGCGCTCGCCATTGAGGCTGCGCGGCATCGGACGTCGTACAGCCTCGCCGGGCGGCAGGTCTCGTACGCCCGCATGCGAGCCGCCCTGCGCAGGGTCGGTCAGGAGTGCGCGGCCAGGTCCGAGTGGGACCGATGGTCGTACTGCGTCGACCTGGCCGGAAAGTTCTTCGACGGCGGTGTGCCCCCCGTCGACCTGCCCCGCTGGCTCACCGGACACCTCCAGGACGCCCTTGATCGGGACGGCCGGCCCGCCGGCAGGCGCATCCAGAAGCAGAAGCCGTCATCCGCGCGCCCCATCCGTCGTCGGCCCGAGCCCACGCACCGCAAGAAAGCCACCCCCGCCCGGGCGACCCCCACGCTCCGGCCCCGCCCAGGCCACCAGCCACCTCCCGAACCGATCCAGCCGTACATCCGTGTCGTACGACAGCTGAACTGCACCGATGTCACCCATCCTGCGCTGTCCCAGCCGCCCGCCGCGCTGGTGGGGACGTTCGGTGAGACAGTCCACACGGCCGTGGAGCAGGCCGTCGGCTCGTGGAACGCCGGCCATGACGTGATCGCCTGGCTGGGGCTCGCCGCCGAGCACCGCAGTCACCTCTACGAGAGCAGGTCGGCCCGCACAGCCGTGAGCCCGTATGTGCTGGGCGTGCTCGACCGGCTCGGCCGCACCACCCTCAGTGTGATCCTGATCGACGCCTACACGAAGGCGAACCAGCCGGCGAAGGTCGGAGCGCAGTCCTCCGAACACCACCGGCGCCTGGCGGTCGCCCGGAGCACGCTCGCCCGGTGGGCGGCCGAGCACGGCCTCGTCCGCATGGGAGCCGGTGAGGCGCAGAACCCGGCGCCCTCGGTCACGGAGACCGTCGCCTCGCAGATCCTCGGCACGCTCAGCCTCGTCGGCGCCCACGACATCGCGCGGCGACTGGTCAGGACGGTCTGCACCGGCCTGGACGCGCCCGCTGACGACGAGACCGCCGACCCTGTCACCGCGGCGCAGGTCCGCTTCGCCAAGGAGGATCTGACCTACGCCTTCACCGAGGAGGGGCCCGATCACAGCAAGACCTTCACGGCCGTCGCCCGTACGCGCGGCGGTCGCACCGCCGACGGCACGGGCCCGTCGAAGAAGGCCGCACGGACAGCCGCCGCCCGCGCCCTGCTGCGTGCATACCCGCTGGCAGGCACGGCCGGAACGGGTGCGCCCGCCCGGCCCGCAGTCCCACGGCCCACCGCCGTACCGCAGCCGTACCTCACCCCGCCCTTGATGCACAAGGACGCCGTCGCCGACCTCAAGGCGATGTTCGAACTCACTGGCAACAGGGTCGACGGGCTGCTCGCTCAGGCCCTCACCCACGCCTCGTACGCCTACGAGCACCAGGCCGACGTGACCGCCGTCCACCAGCGCGACAACCAGCTGCTCGCCCACCACGGCTCCGTCGTCCTCGATCACCTGGCCACGCTCGCGAGAGCCCACCGAGTGCTGGCCCACGGGCTGCTGCCCGACGAGGACGAAGCCCGCATCCACACGCCCGCAAACGACGACACCTCCCGGCTCGGTGACGCGCTCGCCCTGGCCGAAGGCCTCCTGACCGGCCGTGGAGCGGTCAATATGCGCGAAACGATGGTCGCCGACGCCGCCCAGGCCGTCGTCGCCACCGCCTGGCGCATGCACGGGACGCGCCTGGTACACCGCAGGCCGGTCCTCCTCGACGACTGGCTCACCGGACTCCAGCACCGGCACGACCCGGTGACCGTGCTCACCGCCATGGCGAGCTCGTTCGGGCTCACCTGCGCTTTCGAGCACGAGGCCTCCGGGACCGGGCACCTGCAGGCCCACACCTCGACCGTCGTGCTGCACGACGCGCGAGGCCGCGCCCACCGGTGGACCGTGCCCGCGGGCGGGCCCTGCTCCAAGACCGACGCGGACAAGGCCACCGCGCAGGACGTCCTCGACGTGCTCGCCGCACCCGCCGACGATCTCGTCGATGCACTCACCCCCGACGAAACCGAGCTACTGGCCTACCTGCTCCGCGCCCAGATCGAAGGACTCGGGCAGACCACCGAACGGCAGCGCGCCCGCATGCTCAGCCGGGGCGACCTCGGCACCGACCTCCTCGCGACCGGGGACACCGAGGCCTTCCAGGCCTGGTCCGGACGTGTCGACCCTCTGTTCGGCGGGCCGGGCGTGGACGTGCCCGACACACTGCGCGAGCTGTACCGACAGGTCGTGGCCGACTCCCGCCGTGGCCCGCGTTCGCCCCTGTGCCGGATGACGGCCGAGGAGGGAACCGACGGAGCGAGCACCGTCCGGCGCCTGGCGGCGGACGCCGTGCTGCGAGTCCTCGACGCCCCTCTGCCGGAGAAAACGGTGCGTGACATCGTCCAGGACTGGTGGTGTGACCAGGCGATCTGCACCGGTGTCTCGGTCCGCGACGACATGCGCCGGGAGGAGTTCGAGCCGCTGCCGACGCAGCTCGCCGCGCTGGAGGAGACGCTGCGGTGGTGCGGAGAGGCGGCCGGCGCGGCTGGTACGCCGGTTGATGTCGAACTATCCGTCCAGGACGGCACCCTGCACGTGTGGATCGGGCTGGACGGCGTCGACGTGCGTGCCGCCTGCGACGATTTCGCGCAACTGCTCTCGCGTACGCTGCCGTACACCGACTGTCTCGTCGACGACGACCACGTACTGGTCCGACTGCGCAGCCGGCCCGAACGCGAGGCCCTCTCGGCACTGGCTGCGGCCGGGTTGGACGCCTACCTGGCACGGTAGGACCTTGGCACCCCTTGCGGTCGGACCTGGCGGTGAGCGGGCACGATCTGGTGTACCAGGCGCCACATCCCGGTTGACGGGTTCTTCTTGTGCTCCTCGCCCGGCTTCGCCAGGGCCGTCGCCCGGCTCACTGCCTCCGGCCAGGTGTTCCGGTACGGGGCGAAGCCGAATCTGTCAGCCGCCTTGCTGTATCCGGGGAGGTAGGGACCCGGACTTCATGCAAGTGAGTCGCCGGTAACGGCAGTTGGCAAGCGAAACCGGGCAATCACGGAGTGGAACAAGCCACTCGGGTGTATGCCCTCACGAGCGGACGGGACTCGATCGGAGGTCCTTCAGAAACAGCCCGCCCGACACCTCCCACTCCGTGGCCCGGTCCACCACCTCCACGGTCCGTCCGTCCAGCGTCGGCGTTGCCCGTGGATCCGGAGCGAGGCCAGCAGCTCCCGGCCTCCCGCCTCCCAGCACCGGGCGATCAGCCCCGCCTCATGGGCGAGCAGGACGGCACGCGGACCCGACCGTTCCGCCAGTTCGACGACCCGCTGCCCCACCCGTTCCGCCCCTATGACATTCGGTTCGGGGTCGGCAGAGCGAAGCGCAGGCGTGCGCAGTCATGGAGGAGCCCCCGATGCCGGGGGCTCCCGGGTGTGTGCCTTCTATTGCTCCAACTCGTCCAACGCCCCCAGCTGTTGCATCAGCCCCAGCTGGTCGTGCTGCCACCACATCTCGGCGATCTTGCCCTCGTCCGTGAGGCGGAACAGCGTCATCCCGGTCATGGTGACCTGCCTGCCGGTGGGCGGGATGCCGAGGAAGTCGCCGTTGTGCGTGGCGTTCCAGGTCCACCGGGCGCAGGCCCGGTCGCCCTGGGTGAACACGTCCTCGACCGTGAACGTGAAGTCGAAGCCCCCGCGCCACATCCGGAATTCGCTGCGGGCGTTGTCCAGTCCGATGGTGTCCTGCGGGTTCACCGGATCGTGGCTGTGGATGTCCTCGTCCAGCAGGTCGTTGAGCGGGGGCAGTTCGCCGGAGGACTCCAGCGCCGCGTAGAACCGCCGTACCGTGTCCTCGGCCAGCCGCTCGTCCCGTACGACGTCCAGATCGATGAACGTCGGCACCTCGTCGCACAGGGCGACCATCCCCTGGAAGATCTTGTCGGTCTCCGGCAGCTTCGAGTTCCGCATCGCGTCCTCGTACGACGGGAACTCCACCACTTCGACGATGTGCGACGCGTCCGAACGGTCCTTCCCGACCAGCGCGTGCGTCGCCGTCCGCTTCCCCTTGGTCTGCTCGACCCAGTCGTCCATGAGCCGGTTCATCTCGTCCAGCCGGCTGGTCCTGCACTCGATGAGCTGTACGAAGGTCATGACGCCGCCTCCCGGCTCCCTTCGCTGGGATAGGACGGCACAATTGTCTCACTGGCGGGTTTTTGTCGCTTAGCGCTCTGTGATGCCACATCCGGGCCGACCGCTTGCCGTCCTTTGCCACTATGACGTCATGCATGCTCGGGGGAACTGGCCAGGCAGAAGAGCTGATCGAGGGAGGCCGGGCGAACCGCATGGTGGTGCGGGACCTGGTGCATGCGACGGTCGCGCTCGGGGACTTTGACCGCGCGGACTCGCTTGCAGACAGAGTCCCGGGCTTGTCCGACAGGGCGACGGCCCAGGCCGATCTGGTGGACGCCTGTGTCCTGCACGGCGCATCCGAGCCGGCGGAACACCTGGCTCGGGGGATCGGCACGGGACGGGAGGCGGCCAGGGCGCATCTGACCCTCGCCCGGACCGTGACAGGGCCCCGGGCGAGGGTGCACCTGGTCTGGCTCTGGAGCGTGGCTGGTGGCCACGGTGCCTTCCCGAGTTGCCGGCAACGGACCCCGGCATGGCGGAGATCGCTCTGGCCGCCATGAGCGGCGGACACAGGGCGCCTGCCGAGGCCCGGGCCGCGCCTACTGCGGCCCGTACTTCCGCCCCGTCTTCGACGTGATCCCGCCCAGCAGCCCCCGCGGGGTGACCTTCACCAGGCCCATCAGCGCCTTGTAGCGGGGGTCGGGGATCGACAGGGTCTTGCCGCGGGCCAGGTCGGACAGAGCCGCCGCGACCAGTTTGTCGGCGTCCAGCCACATCCAGCCGGGGATGTTGTCCGTGCCCATCCCGGCCCGCTGGTGGAACTCGGTGCGCACGAAGCCGGGGCACAGGGCCATCAGGCGGACGCCGCTGCCGGCCAGGTCCTTCGCCGCGCCCTGGGTGAACTGCACGACCCAGGCCTTGGAGGCGCCGTAGGTGCCCCGGGGCACGAAGGCGGCCACGGAGGCGACGTTGACGACTCCGCCCCGGCCCCGCTCGCGCATCGCCTCGGTCGCCGCCGACGTCAGCCGGAGCACCGCCTCGCAGTGCACCTTGAGCATCTTGAGCTCGTCGGCCATGGGCACCTCGAGATAGCGGCCCTTGTTGCCGAACCCGGCGTTGTTGACCAGCAGGTCGACCGGGTTCTTCCGGTCGCCGAGGCGGCCGGCCACCGTCTCGATGCCCTTGTCCTCGGACAGGTCGGCGGTCAGCACCTCCACCTCGATGCCGTGCCGGTCGTGCAGTTCGGTCGCCTGTTCGTGCAGTCTCTTGGTGTCCCGGGCCACCAGGACGAGGTCGTGCCCGTCAGCCGCCAGCCGCCGCGCGAACGCGGCACCGATTCCCGCGGTCGATCCCGTAATCAGAGCCGTTGTCATGGCCCAAGGGTATTGACCCGGAGCGAGCGCGTCCGCTCCCCTCGGACACGGGAGTTGGACGGTGTGGGTTCGGGTGACGGCCCGTACGACGGTGTGTGCAGGGCCCTGGCGGGGCGGGGCCGATGCGGGGCGCCTGATTTGCGCCCGTCTCCGGGGCGAAGGACGCGCCGCCCGGCGCCGGGCGCGCCCGGTTGACGGGGGCTTTGCGCTGTGCGGGGCTTCTCGGTCGGCGAGCTGGCCCCGGTCTGCGCGAGGCCTCTGGGACGGCGGGCACGCCCTGGTTCGTGTCGGGCCGCCAGGTCGGTGGGCGCTCTGCGTCGGGCCTTCCGGTTGCCGGATGCTCTGCCCTGCGCGGGGTCTCTCGTCGGGGGGGGCGCGCCCCGGTCTGTGCCGGGCCGCCCTGTTGACGGGTGCTTGCGCTGTGCCGGGCCTCCCGGCCGGCGGGCGCGCCTGGTCCGTGTCGGGCCGCCCGGTTGGTGGATGCCCTGGGTCGGGCCTTCCGGTTGACGGAGGGCTCGCGCTGTGATGGGCCTCCCGGTCGGTCTGGTCGAACCCCGGTCGGTCCGCCGTGTCCGCGGCTGACGGCCGCCGTGCCGGGCCTCCCGGCCGGACGCGACGGCCAGTCGGCTTGGTTGGCCTGGTCGGCTTGCGCGGACCGCCGGGTATCACTGCTGACGGCTGCTCAGCCCTGCTGCTCCGCCATGTACTTGCGGGCCTTCTCCAATGACTCCGGGTGCAGTGCCTCGCCCGCCGCGAGCAGCCGCGGCAGCAGCTCCCGCTCGGTGGTGACCGCGCGGAACTGCAGCGCGGCCGTCACCCCGTGATCCGGCCGGTGCACGATCTCGATCGGGTCGCCCGCCCGTATCTCACCCGGTTCGATCACCCGGAGGTAGGCACCCGTTGCGCCCTTCCGTGTGAACCTCTTGACCCAGCCGCGCTCGCCCAGATGGCCCTGGAACGTACGGCACGGGATCCGGCCCGAGGTCACCTCCAGCACCACCCCGGAACCGATCCGCCAGCGCTCGCCGACCAGCGCCCCGGAGACGTCAAGACCGTCCGTCGTCAGGTTCTCGCCGAAGCAGCCGTTGGCCAGCGACCGGCCGAGTTCGCGCTCCCAGTCGTCGAGGTCCTCGCGCGCGTAGGCGTACACCGCCTGGTCGTCTCCGCCGTGGTGCCGCAGCTCGCACACCGCGTCCCCGGCCAGCCCGCTCGCGCCGACGCCCTTGGGGCCCGGCGCCGCCACCCGCACCGGCCCGTCGGCCGGCTTCTTGTCGATGCCTGTCACGCCCTCCGCCTGGTCCGTGTACGGCACCGGCTGCGGGCGGCCCAGATTGACCGAGAGAAGCTTCATGACCGCACGGTACGGGACCACACCTCAAAGCGTCGAGCGAATATTGCACGCCGACCCCAAGATGCCCTTATGCTCGAACGGTGATCGAGGCCCGTCATCTCCGTGTCCTGCGCGCCGTCGCCGCCACCGGTTCCTTCTCGGCGGCGGGGCGCGAGCTCGGCTGCACCCAGCCCGCCGTCAGCCAGCAGATGAAGGCCCTGGAGACCTCGGTCGGCACCCCGCTGCTGGTCCGCACCGGCCGCGAGATGCGCCTGACCCAGGCCGGCGAAGCCCTCGTCAGGCACGCGTCCGGCATCCTCGCGGGGCTCACCGCGGCCGAGGAGGAGGTCGCCGCGATCGCGGGCCTGCGAGCCGGCCGGGTCCGGCTGGTCTCCTTCCCCAGCGGCAGCTCCACCCTGGTCCCCACCGCCCTGGCCGCCCTCCGCGCCGCCCACCCCGGCACCCGTGTCTCCCTGGAGGAGGCCGAGCCCCCGAGGTCCGTCGAGCTGCTGCGCGAGGGCGACTGCGACCTGGCCCTGGCCTTCCGTTACGAGGGCGCCGCTGTCGCCGAGGACTGGGACGACCTGGTCGTACGGCCCCTGCTGATGGACCGCCTGGTGGCGCTGGTGCCCGAGCGGCATCGCCTCGCGCGCGCGGAGAGCGTCGGCATCGGAGAGCTGGCCCAGGAGCCCTGGATCGCGGGCTGCCCGCGCTGTCGCGGTCAGCTGGTCGAGGTGTGCGAGGGGGCCGGTTTCACCCCGCGCATCGACTTCGCCACCGACGACTATCCCGCGGTGGTCGGCCTGGTCGGCGCGGGCCTGGGCGTCGCCGTACTGCCCCAGCTGGCGGTGGAGTCGGTGCGGCCCAGGGGCGTGCGCACGGTGCGGCTGGAACCGGCGGTACGGCGCGAGATCGTCGCCCTCACCCTGCCCGACCTGGCACAGGTGCCGGCCGTGGCGGCGACGCTGGAACAACTGGCCCGGGCGACGGGGCGCGGCTGACCGGCGAGGCGGGCATCCCGTCCGTCCGAGGCGGGCATCCCATCCGGCGGTGCGACCGGAGGCACGCCTCTGCAGGGGGCTTCGGCAGGGTCAAGGGCACGCACGTGGTGACGCAGCGTGCCCTGGGGTGGTGGAAATGAGCGCACCCAGCGGGCTGTAGGTGCTGAAACGTTCCTTCAGTGGTTCGGGGCGGTGTCCGCGCCGGCGGTCGAAGCCGTCACCAGGCGGTTGCGCGCGCGCCCCATCAACTCCTCACGCTCGTCCTCGGTCAGGCCGCCCCACACGCCGTACGGCTCGCGCACCGCCAGTGCGTGCGCCGCGCACTCCGCGCGGACCGGGCACCTCATGCAGACCTCCTTGGCCGAGTTCTCGCGAGCGCTCCGAGCCGCCCCGCGCTCGCCCTCGGGGTGGAAGAAGAGCGAGCTGTCCACGCCGCGGCAGGCAGCCAGCAGCTGCCAGTCCCACAGGTCCGCGTTCGGTCCGGGAAGGCGGGAGAAATCTGCCATTACGTGACCCCTTGTAGCCGTTCTGAGCGGATACGGTGCCAACGACCGTACATCTCCGGTCTAAGGAGATGAAAATATGACTCATTGCGAATCTAGCCGCAGACACCTCAAAACGGGAAGAAAAGCGGCCAAACGGGGCATAGTTGTGATGAAAAGTTGAGGGTCTGATGTCCAGGTCTGCGCGGTGACGAGACCCTCACGTAGAGTGCCGAAGACGGCACGTAGCCCCGTAACTCTTTCGAGTGACCGTCGTTGAGAGTGCGGAGGCGGTTGAAAACAGAAGCGCTCGGGCAGGCGTCCGAGACGGTCGACCGCACAGGTGACGATTCCGTACCAGCCTGGAGGCTCAAGGTGACGCGCATCAGCTGCGGAGGGCGGTCATGACATCCGTCCTCGTCTGCGACGACTCCCCGCTTGCCCGAGAAGCGCTCCGCCGCGCGGTCGCGACCGTGCCCGGTGTCGAGCGTGTGACGACGGCGGCCAACGGCGAGGAAGTCCTCCGCCGCTGGGGCGCCGACCGCTCCGATCTCATCCTGATGGACGTGCGCATGCCCGGCCTGGGCGGCGTGGAGACCGTGCGCCGCCTGCTGTCCGCCGACCCCGGCGCGCGCATCATCATGCTCACGGTCGCCGAGGACCTGGACGGCGTGGCCCTCGCGGTCGCCGCCGGCGCCCGGGGCTACCTGCACAAGGACGCCTCGCGCGCCGAGCTGCGCGCCACGGTGACGCAGGCCCTCGCCGACCCAACGTGGCGGCTGGCCCCGCGCCGGCTCCGCTCGGCCGAGATGGGCGCCGCGCCCACGCTCACCGCGCGTGAGATCCAGGTCCTGGAGGGCATGAGTCACGGCCGCTCCAACGCCGAGATCGGCCGCGAGCTCTTCCTCTCCGAGGACACCGTCAAGACGCACGCGCGGCGCCTGTTCAAGAAGCTCGGCGCCTCGGACCGGGCCCACGCGGTGGCGCTCGGCTTCCGCTGGGGACTGGTCCGGTAGACAGTGCCCAGCCCTGCGGGGCAGGCGGGCCCGGCCCGGCGCCGGGCACGTATCCGCCTCCCCTGGCAGCAGCGGGATGTCTCACCGGCCCCCTCGGGGAGTCCCGGGCCGACCGCCGACCGGAACGCGACGCATGTACGCCACCGCGCCGGGCTCAGGCACCGGAGCACCATGTCCTGGCCCAGCGCGGGGCTGGACGACCGCGCTCTTCGGGGACGCGCCCTGGCGACACGCACGCGCGCGTGGAATCGCCCTGCGGCTCCGTTGCCGTGGGGCGGGTTCTGCCCAGCCGTGCGGGGCGGGGCGTGGGCGACGGCGTCTTTCGGTTCAGCTGTCGTGCCGGTGTGTCGCGCCAGTCGTGCGGTGTCTGGTGTGGGCGACGCCCTGCGGGGCGCGGCACGCACGCGTGCGTGCGTGGGGATGCGCTGTGGCTCCGTTGCCGTGGGGCGGGTTCTGCCCAGCCGTGCGGGGCGGGGCGTGGGCGACGGCGTCTTTCGGTTCAGCTGTCGTGCCGGTGTGTCGCGCCAGTCGTGCGGTGTCTGGTGTGGGCGACGCCCTGCGGGGCGCGGCACGCACGCGTGCGTGCGTGGGGATGCGCTGTGGCTCCGTTGCCGTGGCAGCGCGTTCTGCCCCGCCCCGCGGGCGCGACGTCCGGACGACGGGCCATCCTCCGTGCGGCGCCCACGCGCCACGCGGACGGTCGCACCCCTCGGCACCCCCGCCGCACCAGCACAACGCGGAGGTGGGTGCCGGTGAAATGCCATGACGGGTGTTCCGGTTGCCCGGGGACGCGGCCGTGACGGGCGCTCGCGGGGTGGAGCCGGTCACACGGGAGCTGCCGCGCGGCGGCCGGCCGGCCGCCGGGTCGGCCACGCGCGCGTACGGAGATCCACTCCATCAACACCCGTGGTCCGCCCCGCCCGGCGAGGCACCAGGCGCCCCCGACGCACGACTGCGCACGCCGCCGCGGCGGACGCTGCGCAAGTCGGCCCGCCAGAGGCGCGCTGCTCGTTTCGGCGCGGATGCCGCATCCTTGAGGTGTGGAGTCTCTCGGGGACGAGTCGGTCGAGCGGAAGGGGAGGGCGCAGGAGATGAGTGCCGGCGCACCTGCTCATAACGCTTCGGTGCACAACCACGAGCACAATGCGACGGACCGGACGGCCACAAGGCACCATGGACCGATGCGCGACGACGAGGCGGGCACGGCCCATGGGGCGATCGGTGCGCTCGTCCATCGCGCCGTCGACGGGGACGAGCAGGCCACGCACGATCTGCTCGCCCATGTCCACCCCCTGGCGCTGCGCTACTGCCGAACCCGGCTGTCCAGGCTGCCCGGCGACGCGCGTCACTTCGTCGAGGACCTCGCCCAGGAGGTCTGCGTCGCCGTCCTGCTCGCGCTGCCCCGCTATCGCGACACCGGCCGCCCCTTCGAGGCGTTCGTCTTCGCCATCGCCTCCCACAAGGTCGCCGACCTGCAGCGCGCCGCGATGCGTCACCCGGGGTCGACCGCGGTGCCGTCCGACGAAATGCCCGAGCGGCCGGACGACTCCCTCGGCCCCGAGGAGCGCGCCCTGCTCAGCAGCGACGCCGAGTGGGCCAAGAAGCTGCTGGCCAACCTGCCGGAGAACCAGCGCGAGCTGCTCCTGCTGCGCATCGCCGTGGGCTTGACCGCGGAGGAGACCGGGCAGATGTTGGGAATGTCACCCGGCGCCGTCCGGGTCGCCCAGCACCGGGCGCTGAGCCGCCTGCGGGCGCTCGCCGAGCAGTAACACCCTTGTACGGAGCCCCTGCAGCTCCCCTTGTTGAACAGGCATGCTTCGGCTTCCGTACGAACATACGAAGCCTGAAGCCACCCCGTACCGTGGAATTTGCTAGCGATGCTTCCCGTTAGCATGGACATCCGCACCGATCAAGGCCATTTGGGGAAGGTGTCATGACTGCCAACGTCGACGGAGTGCCCGGAAAATTCGCGACACTCGGGCTGACCTACGACGACGTGCTGCTGCTGCCGGGCCCGTCGGACATGGCACCCGATGAGATCGACACCGCCTCGTACGTCTCCAAGAACGTGCGGGTCAACATCCCGCTGCTGTCCGCCGCCATGGACAAGGTGACCGAGTCCCGCATGGCGATCGCGATGGCCCGCCAGGGCGGCGTGGGCGTGCTGCACCGCAACCTCTCCATCGAGGACCAGGCCAACCAGGTCGACCTGGTGAAGCGCTCCGAGTCCGGCATGGTCACCGACCCCATCACCATCCACCCGGAGGCCACGCTCGCCGAGGCCGACGCGCTGTGCGCCCGGTTCCGCATCAGCGGCGTCCCGGTGACCGACGGCGACAAGCGGCTCCTCGGCATCGTCACCAACCGTGACATGGCCTTCGAGAGCGATCGCGGCCGTCGGGTGCACGAGGTCATGACCCCGATGCCGCTGGTCACGGGCAAGGTCGGCATCTCCGGCCCGGAGGCCATGGAGCTGCTGCGCAAGCACAAGATCGAGAAGCTGCCGCTGGTCGACGACGAGGGCGTCCTCAAGGGCCTGATCACCGTCAAGGACTTCGTCAAGGCCGAGCAGTACCCGAACGCCGCCAAGGACGCCGAGGGCCGCCTGCTGGTCGGTGCCGCGGTCGGTGTCGCCGGTGACGCCTTCGAGCGCGCCCAGGCCCTGATCGAGGCCGGTGTCGACTTCATCGTCGTGGACACCGCACACGGCCACTCCAGGCTGGTCGGCGACATGATCGCCAAGATCAAGTCGAACTCCTCCGGTGTCGACGTCATCGGCGGCAACGTCGCCACGCGCGACGGCGCCCAGTCCCTGGTCGACGCGGGCGCCGACGGCATCAAGGTGGGCGTGGGCCCCGGCTCGATCTGCACCACGCGCGTGGTCGCCGGCGTCGGCGTCCCGCAGGTCACCGCGATCTACGAGGCCGCGCTCGCCGCCAAGGAGGCCGGGGTCCCGGTGATCGGCGACGGCGGTCTGCAGTACTCCGGCGACATCGCCAAGGCCCTGGTCGCGGGTGCCGACACCGTGATGCTGGGCTCGCTGCTCGCGGGCTGTGAGGAGTCCCCGGGCGAGCTGCTGTTCATCAACGGCAAGCAGTTCAAGTCGTACCGCGGCATGGGCTCGCTGGGCGCCATGCAGTCCCGCGGCGAGCGCAAGTCGTTCTCCAAGGACCGCTACTTCCAGGAGGGCGTTGCCTCCGACGAGCAGCTGATCCCCGAGGGCATCGAGGGCCAGGTGCCCTACCGCGGCCCGCTGTCCTCCGTCGTCCACCAGCTGGTCGGCGGTCTGCGCCAGTCGATGTTCTACGTCGGCGGCAAGACCGTGCCCGAGCTGCAGGCGAACGGCCGGTTCGTGCGGATCACCTCCGCGGGCCTGAAGGAGAGCCACCCGCACGACATCCAGATGACGGTCGAGGCGCCGAACTACAGCAGCAAGAGGTAGTTCTCAGGTAGCACGACCGCGCATCCACGCGCGCGTGAAGGCCATCCAGCGGCGGTCCCGGAGCATCCGGGGCCGCCGCTGTCGTCCCCGCGGAGGGCTTGTGCCCTGCCCGTCGGCGATACTGGAAGGCGCTGCAACGCATAGGGAAAGGCCTAGAGACGTGACTGAGATCGAGATCGGGCGCGGCAAGCGCGGCCGCCGGGCGTACGCCTTCGACGACATCGCCGTCGTCCCCAGCCGCCGTACGCGGGACCCGAAGGAGGTCTCGATCGCCTGGCAGATCGACGCCTACCGCTTCGAGCTGCCGTTCCTGGCCGCCCCCATGGACTCCGTGGTCTCCCCGGCCACCGCGATCCGCATCGGCGAGCTCGGCGGCCTCGGCGTGCTCAACCTCGAAGGCCTGTGGACGCGGTACGAGGACCCGCAGCCGCTGCTGGACGAGATCGCCGAGCTGCCCGCCGACCAGGCGACCCGCCGCCTCCAGGAGATCTACGCGGCGCCCATCAAGGAGGAGCTGATCGGCGCGCGCATCAAGGAGGTGCGGGACTCCGGCGTGGTCACGGCCGCCGCGCTCTCCCCGCAGCGCACCGCCCAGTTCTCCAAGGCGGTCGTGGACGCGGGCGTGGACATCTTCGTCATCCGCGGTACGACGGTCTCGGCGGAGCACGTGTCGTCCTCGCACGAGCCGCTGAACCTGAAGCAGTTCATCTACGAGCTGGACGTCCCGGTGATCGTCGGCGGCTGCGCCACGTACACCGCGGCCCTGCACCTGATGCGCACCGGCGCGGCCGGCGTGCTGGTCGGCTTCGGTGGCGGCGCCGCCCACACCACCCGCAATGTGCTGGGCATCCAGGTCCCGATGGCCACGGCCGTCGCCGACGTGGCCGCGGCCCGCCGTGACTACATGGACGAGTCCGGCGGCCGGTATGTGCACGTGATCGCGGACGGCGGCGTCGGCTGGTCCGGCGACCTGCCCAAGGCGATCGCCTGCGGCGCCGACGCGGTGATGATGGGCTCTCCGCTGGCCCGCGCCACGGACGCGCCCGGCAAGGGCCACCACTGGGGCATGGAGGCGGTCAACGAGGAGCTGCCCCGCGGCAAGAAGGTCGGCCTCGGCACGGTCGGCACCATCGAGGAGATCCTCACCGGCCCGTCCCACACCCCCGACGGCTCGATGAACTTCTTCGGCGCCCTGCGCCGCGCGATGGCCACGACCGGCTACAGCGAGCTGAAGGAGTTCCAGCGGGTCGAGGTGACGGTCGCGGACAGCCAGCACCGCCGCTGACGCGCCCACAGGAGCGGTACGAACGCACAGGGCCCGGCCACCGACGAGGTGGCCGGGCCTTGCCGCTTGTGGGAAGGCGTTACGCGGCGGCCTTCTTGGCGCCGGAGAACGCGGCGAACGCGGCGATGGCGAAGAAGAGGAAGGTCAGCGGGTCGGCGTCGTCCTTCCAGACCTTCTGGACCACGTCGAAGTGCTGGAAGAACAGCTCGTTGAAGCCGACGTGCAGCTGGTCGGCGCCGATCATGGCCTCGCCCACCAGCTGGCCGATGTACACCGAGCCGAGCGCGAGGATCGCGCTCACCACGGGGAGCGCCGGGTTACGGCCGCCCGCCTTGCCGGCCGCGAGACCGACGACGATGCCGACGCCGACGGCCGCGTAGCCGATCTCGTGCTTGGTGGCGCCGATGACGAGGCCGTAGAGCGCTGCCGCGACCACGGCGGCGACGACCGCGGCGACGATGCCGAGGACGACGTTGTTCCGGGCCGGAGCGGTCGGCGCAGGCGGGGCGAAAGCGCCCGCCGGGGCGACGGGGGCGCCCGGCTGCGGCGGGTACGGCGCGCCGGCCGGGGCCTGCTGCGCGTACGGGTTGCCGTCGACCGGACCGGGCTGCGGCGACTGCGGCGGTGGAGCTGACTGGCTCATGACAGAAATCCCCCGATATGGAGCACGACTGAAGGACGGAAACGGAAAACCCCCGGCACACGCGCGTGCGGCAAGTCCGGGGGAGATTAACAGCCAGGGACGACAACGCCCCGGCTGTTTTCCGTTCGTGACCGGGCTCAGAGCCGGTGCGCCGCCCCCGTGGGTGTGGCCCCGCGCGTGTCCAGCAGCAACTGCGCCTTCACCGACAGCCCCTGCAGGTCGTACGTGCGGTGCTGCTGGAGCAGGATCGTCAGGTCGGCGTCGGCGGCCGTCTCGTAGAGCGAGTCCGCCCGCGGGACCGGGCGGTCCAGCACGCTCCAGGAGGCCACCAGGGGGTCGTGGAAGCTCACCGAGGCGCCCAGTTCCATCAGCCGGATCGCGATCTCCTGCGCCGGTGTGCCCTGCAGATCGGCGAGATCGGGCTTGTAGGTGACGCCGAGCAGCAGCACCCGCGCGCCACGGGCGGACTTGCCGTGCTCGTTGAGGAGGGTGGCGGCGCGCTGGACGACGTACCGGGGCATCCGGCTGTTGACCTGCTGGGCCAGCTCCACCATGCGCAGGGTGCGGGTGGCGTGCCCGGTCAGGTCCTGCGCGACACCGTGCCCGCCGACGCCCGGGCCGGGCCGGAACGCCTGGAAGCCGAAGGGCTTGGTCTCCGCGCACCGGATGACGTCCCAGAGATCGACACCCAGCTCGTGGCACAGCACGGCCATCTCGTTGACGAGGGCGATGTTGACGTGCCGGAAGTTGGTCTCCAGCAGCTGTACGGTCTCCGCCTCGCGCAGCCCACGCGCGCGTACCACCTTGTCGGTGAGCCGGCCGTAGAAGGTGGCGGCCGACTCGGTGCAGGCGGGGGTGAGGCCGCCGATGACCTTGGGGGTGTTGGCGGGGCAGTGGTCGCGGTTGCCGGGATCGACCCGGCTGGGCGCGTAGGCGAGGTGGAAGTCGCGGCCGGCGCGCAGCCCCGAGCCCTCCTCCAGCAGGGGGCGCAGGAACTCCTCGGTCGTGCCGGGGAGCACCGGCGACTCCAGGATGACGGTGGTGTGCGGGCGCAGCCGCTTGGCGAGGGTACGGGCGGCCGCCTCCACCTGGCCGAGGTCGAGTCCGCCGTCGGCGCCGCGCGGGGTCGGCGCGCAGATCACCGCGGTGCGCACCCGGCCGAGCTGGGCCGGATCGGTGCCGGGCCGGAAACCCGCGGCGTGCATCCGGCGCAGTTCGGCGGGACTGAGGGAGCCCGCCTCGGGGCCGGTGGCGTAACCGACGGTGGGGATGCCTGCGGCGACCGCGGCCTGAGCGAGCGGCAAGCCGTAGGGGCCGAGTCCGATGACGGCGAGGTCTGCGGGCATGGCGTGGGCGGTCCTTCCCATAGCCGAAGCGGGACAGGCGCGCAACCGCTGTGGACAGGATGAGCGCGTGCAATGTCAGACTAGGTACACATATGACTGTTATGCGTGATTCTGTTCGTGTGTCTTCCGAGGGTTGTGTGCGAGTTGTCCACAGGTTGGGAACGCGTGGTGGCTGAAGTCGGGCAAGCCGGTCAGAATTTGGGCATGACGAGGGGATGAACGAACCGGGGCTTCGCCCACCGGGTGCGGCCGACGCGAGTGAGTCTGCGACAGCGGGAGGCAGCGTGAGGACAGCGACTCTGGGGCCGACGCAGCGCGCCGAGGCACTGGCGGCGATGGCGGAGCGGGAGCTGGACGTGCTGGTGATCGGCGGCGGGGTCGTCGGCGCGGGCACCGCGCTGGACGCCGTCACGCGCGGCCTGTCCACCGGTCTGGTCGAGGCCCGCGACTGGGCGTCCGGCACCTCGAGCCGGTCCAGCAAGCTCATCCACGGCGGTCTGCGCTATCTGGAGATGCTCGACTTCGCCCTGGTCCGCGAGGCACTGAAGGAGCGCGGACTGCTGCTGGAGCGGCTCGCCCCGCACCTGGTGAAGCCGGTGCCGTTCCTCTACCCGCTGCAGCACAAGGGCTGGGAGCGGCTCTACGCCGGCTCGGGCGTCGCGCTCTACGACGCGATGTCCATGGCCCGCGGCCACGGCCGGGGCCTGCCCCTGCACCGTCATCTGAGCCACCGTCACGCCCTGCGCGTAGCCCCCTGCCTGAAGAAGGACGCCCTGGTCGGCGCCCTGCAGTACTACGACGCGCAGATGGATGACGCCCGCTTCGTGGCCACGCTGGTGCGCACGGCGGCGTCCTACGGCGCGAAGGCGGCCAACCGCGCGCGGGTGACCGGGTTCCTGCGCGAGGGCGAGCGCGTGGTCGGCGCCCGGGTGCAGGACGTGGAGGGCGGCGGGGAGTACGAGATCCGCGCCAAACAGATCGTCAACGCGACCGGGGTGTGGACCGACGACACGCAGGCCATGGTGGGGGAGCGGGGCCAGTTCCACGTCCGTGCCTCCAAGGGCATCCACCTGGTCGTGCCCAAGGACCGCATCCACTCCACCACCGGCCTGATCCTGCGCACCGAGAAGTCCGTCCTCTTCGTCATCCCCTGGGGCCGGCACTGGATCGTCGGCACCACCGACACCGACTGGAACCTCGACAAGGCCCATCCGGCCGCGTCCAGCGCCGATATCGACTACCTGCTGGAGCACGTCAACTCGGTGCTCGCGGTGCCGCTCGGCCGCGACGACGTGCAGGGGGTGTACGCCGGTCTGCGCCCGCTGCTCGCCGGCGAGTCCGACGCCACCAGCAAGCTGTCCCGCGAGCACACGGTCGCCCATCCGGTGCCGGGGCTCGTGGTCGTGGCGGGCGGCAAGTACACCACCTACCGCGTGATGGCGAAGGACGCGGTCGACGAGGCGGTGCACGGCCTGGACACGCGGGTCGCCGACAGCGTGACGGAGGAGATTCCGCTGCTGGGCGCGGAGGGCTACCAGGCGCTGTGGAACGCGCGCGCCCGCACCGCCGCCCGCACCGGGCTCCACGTGGCGCGCGTGGAGCACCTGCTGAACCGGTACGGCTCCCTGGCCGAGGAAGTCCTCGACCTCATCACCGCCGATCCCGCCCTGGGCGCGCCCCTGCAGGCGGCCGACGACTATCTGCGCGCCGAGGTGGTGTACGCGGCCTCGCACGAGGGCGCCCGGCACCTGGACGACGTCCTCACCCGCCGCACCCGCATCTCCATCGAGACCTTCGACCGGGGCACCCGCAGCGCCCGGGAGGCGGCCGAGCTGATGGCACCGGTGCTCGGCTGGGACAAGGACCAGATCGAGCGCGAGGTCGAGCACTACGAGAAGCGGGTGGAGGCCGAGCGCGAGTCCCAGCGCCAGCCCGACGACCTGACGGCGGACGCGGCGAGACTGGGAGCGCCGGACATAGTGCCGTTCACCTGAGGGAGCGCGGCCGTAGCCGCCCATGAGCGGGGCGCCCCGGGCAGCCGAACGCCCGTCACCCCGGCCGAAACCAGGCGCATTTCCCCGAAACCGGTGCACCGGCTCCCGCCTGAGGCGAAGGGCCCCCTGGGCGTCGGCCACTTGTCGGGTGAGAGACAATGGAGCCTCTGTCAGGGCGGGTTGTATGAGGGGACGCATGTCGGAGGCGGAGCGGGCGGGAACATCTCGTCAGGGGACTCGTCAGGACAAGAGCGAGCGTCGTCTCCTCGCCGGGCGGTACCGGCTGGGAGACGTGCTGGGCCGGGGCGGCATGGGCACGGTCTGGCGCGCCGAGGACGAGACCCTGGGCCGGACGGTCGCCGTCAAGGAGCTGCGGTTCCCGTCGAACATCGACGAGGAGGAGAAGCGGCGCCTGATCACGCGCACCCTGCGCGAGGCCAAGGCGATCGCCCGGATCCGCAACAACAGCGCGGTCACGGTCTTCGACGTGGTCGACGAGGACGACCGGCCGTGGATCGTCATGGAGTTGGTGGAGGGCAAGTCCCTCGCCGAGGTCATCCGCGAGGACGGCCTGCTGGAGCCGAAGCGCGCCGCCGAGGTGGGACTCGCCGTCCTCGACGTGCTGCGCTCCGCGCACCGCGAGGGCATCCTGCACCGGGACGTGAAGCCGTCGAACGTGCTCATCGCCGAGGACGGCCGGGTCGTGCTCACCGACTTCGGTATCGCGCAGGTCGAGGGCGACCCGTCCATCACCTCCACCGGCATGCTCGTCGGTGCCCCCTCCTACATCTCCCCCGAGCGTGCCCGCGGCCACAAGCCGGGCCCGGCGGCCGACCTGTGGTCGCTCGGCGGTCTGCTGTACGCGGCGGTCGAGGGCGTGCCCCCGTACGACAAGGGTTCGGCGATCGCCACGCTCACCGCGGTGATGACCGAGCCCATGGAGGAGCCCAAGAACGCGGGCCCGCTCAAGGACGTCATCTACGGCCTGCTCACCAAGGACCCGGCCGAGCGGCTCGACGACGCGGGCGCCCGGGCCATGCTCAACGCCGTGATCCACGCACCCGAGCCGGAGCCGATGGACGCCACGCGCGTGGTGCCGCTGCCGCCGCACCCGGGCCCGGCCGAGGGCAGGCGGGGCGAGGAGGCCGGGGAGAAGCTGCGCGGCGCGCTGCGTTCGGTCCGCAAGGCGGCCGGGGCTGCCACGGCGGCCGCGTCCGCCCGGACGAAGAGCGGCGGCGACGCGGCCGCGCCGGACACCGGCGCAGCCGCGGGTGCGGGGGGTGCCGCCGCGGGCGGGGGACGTCCTGCCGCCCAGGGCGGGGTACGCACAGGCACCCAGGGCGGGGCACGTCCTGCCGGACAGGGCGGGGCACGTCCTGCCGGACAGGGCGGGGTGCGGTCGGCCTCCTCCAGCGGGGTCGGTGCCGGATCCACCGGCAGACAGGCCGGTTCTGCCTCTGGTGCCGCCGGTGTGCCGAACTCCAGCGCGAACAAGCCGAGTTCGGGCTGGCCCGTGGTGCCGCCGCCGGACCTGGACCTGCCGACGCGATCGGTGCCGAGGGCGCCGCTGACCGACGTGGTGCCCAAGCGCACGCTGGTGATCATCGCGGTGATCGTCCTCCTCGCCGTGCTCGGCATCGTCCTGGCCTTCGCCCTGAACGGCGACGACAAGGGCGGCAAGGGCAGCGGAGCCAAGGCGGCAGCGAGCGCCAGTGCGTCCACGAAGCGGGACAAGGGCGACAAGAGCACCGGCAGCGGGGCGCAGACGGACGCGGCGAGCCCGTCGTCGGGCGGCACCGGTACCGCCTCGGGCTCCGCCGCCGACGCGAGCGCGTCCACCGACGATTCCGGCTCGGCCGGCAAGTCCGATGCCAAGGACGGCGGGACCGCGCCGGTGGTGTCGACCCGCAAGGGCGGTCAGGGGTACTCGATCGGGCTGCCCAAGGGCTGGTCGTACAAGTCGACCGACAGCGCGGGCGACCGCTACACCGGTCCCGACGGGCAGAGGCTGCTCATCGGCTGGACCGGCACCCCCAAGGACGACCCGGTGGCGGACTGGGAGAACCTGGAGCGCTCCATGGTGCGCTCCCAGTACCACAGGATCCGCATCGAGAAGGTCGACTACCGCGGCTGGAACACGGCCGACTGGGAGTTCACCTACGTCGGCGACGACGGCACCAAGTACCGCACCATCGACCGTGGATTCGTGGTCAACGGTCATCTCGGTTACGGACTGATGTACACCGCGAAGGCCGCGGACTGGGACAGCGCGCTGTGCAAGGACACGTGGCAGACGCTGACGGCGTCCTTCGAGCCCAAGTCGTAGGCTCCTGACGACGGTTTGGGGCGTGAGAATCCGTCATCCGCTTAATGCGGATTGCCTCCGGCACGTATCGTGAATGGTTGCGGACCGTACGCAGCCGGAAGCGTGTGCGAAACGGGTCGCGAGGCGAACGGATATGACCGACCGGGCTGCCGGGGGAGGCAATGTGGACGACTACGCGGGTCGGGTGCTCGCCGACCGCTACCGCCTGCCGTTGCCGCCCTCCGACGAGTACGAACTCACCGAGACCCGCGCCTTCGACACGTACAGCGGTCAGGAAGTGCTCGTCCGGCAGGTGCCGTTGCCGGAGGTCGTCGAGGCCGAGGTGCTGGACGCGGAGGGGCTGCCCGAGGGCTTCACCGCGCGTGAGCGCGGGGCCGGGGCCCGGCGGACGCCGGACGCCCGGACCGCCACCCGGCGGCCCGCCGACCCGGCCGTACGGCGAGCCGTCGAGGCCGCGCAGGCCGCGGCCCGCATCCCCGACCATCCGCGCCTCGACCAGGTCTTCGACGTGTTCGCCGAGGGCGGGTCGCTGTGGATCGTCAGCGAGTTGGTGACCGCGCGCCCGCTGGCCGCGCTGCTCGCCGAGCAGCCGCTGTCGCCGTACCGGGCGGCCGAGGTCGCGGCCGACGTGCTCATGGCGCTCCGGGTGCTGCACGGCCATGGCTGGGTGCACCGCAACATCACCGCCCGCACGGTGCTCGTCTGCGACGACGGCCGAGTCATGCTGACCGGCCTCGCCGTCGGCGCCGCGGAGGAGGCGTTGTGCGGGTACGACCCGGTGCCGGCCCAGGAAGGGCTGGCAGAGGGGGCCGCCGGGGGAGCGGGGACGGAGCCGGAGGCGGCTGATCCGGGGGCCGCAGTTCGGGCCGCCGGCGGCCTGGGCGCTGCTCCTGGGCCGGTCGGTGGCCTGGATGGGGCTACGGGGTCCGGTGGGCCGGGAGCAGGCCGGGATCCGGGTGCGACTCCCTTCACCGGGGGCCGTGGGCATGCCACCGGTTCCGGAGACGGGGCGAGGGGGGTGGCCGACGGGGCGGCCGGAGCGGGCGGAGTGCCGTCCGCGGACGTCGACCGCGAGGCAGCGCGACGGGCCGCGATCCAGGCAAGGGCAGCCGGCGGGCTGCCGGTGCCGGGGGCGAACGGGGTGTCCGGCGGGGCCGGTGTGCCCGGCCCGGCGGGGCAACGGCCCCTGGAGAACGGCGCGGACGTCCGTGCCGCCCGCGCCGGGGCCATCGCCGCGTACCGCGCGGGTGCCCGTGCCGCCGCCCGGGTGCAGGAGGCCCGGCAGAACGGGCGCGCCGCCCTGCCCGGCGCCCGGCCGCCCGCCGAGGGCGACACCGGCGCCACCCGGACCGACGGCACATCCCAGCCGCCGTACTCCGGCGCTCCGGGCACCACGACCCCGTCCGGCCGGATCGCCGATCCCTACGGAGTGCAGGGCGCCCCCTGGCACGGCGCCGCACCGCGCCCCGCTGCCGCCGGCCCCTCCTCGGCCCTGAGCAGCGGCCCGCAACGCCCCGGCCTCCCCTCGGCGAACCCCCGCCCGTCCGTCCCGGGCCAGACCCCGGCCCCGGACCCCGCCACCACCCATCGGACCCCCACCGACCCCACCCGCCAAGCTTCCGGCCCGCCCCCTTACGGCACCGGACCGGCCCGCCAAGGCCCGCACCCCCACGCCACCGGTGCCCCCGCCCCCGCCCACCCCCACTGGAACGCCCCCGGAGCGGACGGTGGGCGGCGTGGGCCCGCGAGTGCGCTGGAGGCCGAGCGGGCGCGGCAGGTGCGGATGACCGTGGTGGGGCCGGTGACGGAGCGGTGGGCGCCGGAGCAGGCCGGGCCCGTGCACGAGAACTGGCAGCTGGCGGCGCCGATCGGACCGGCGACCGATCTGTGGGCGCTGGGTGCGCTGTTGTTCCGGGCCGTGCAGGGGCACGCGCCGTATCCGGAGGAGTCGACGGCCGAGCTGGTGCAGCTGGTGTGCGCCGAGCCGCCCGCCTTCGCCGAGGAGTGCGGCCCGCTGCGGCCGGTCGTGGAGTCGCTGCTGCGCCAGGACCCCACCGAGCGCCTGGACTTCGAGGAGCTGAACGGCTGGCTGCGCTCGCTGGTGCGCTCCGCGCCCGAGCCGGACGCCGGCACCCATGTCGTACCCGTGCCGCCCGCCGACCCGAGCCGGCTGCCGATCGTCCGGCGGCGCGGCGAGCTGGTGCGGATGCGGCGGCGGCGCGCCGCGCTGCCCGACACCCATCCGCACGGCCGGCACAAGCGCGAACGGGGCCGGGAGGAGAGGCGTTCCCCGCGCAGTCTCGGCCGGACCCTGCTTCTGCTGATCCTGCTCCTGCTGGCCGGCGCGATCGCGTATGCGCTGCTGTTCATGCCCAAACAGGGGGCGAGCGGGGCCGACGGCAGCGACCGGACCCGCAGCGCGGGGGACGTCGGTTCCGTGCCCTCGGCCACCCGGCAGCCCCCCTCCGAGCAGGGTGGCAGCCCGTCCACGTCCGCACCCGCCACCGAGCCGCAGACCGGCGGCGACCCGGCGGTGGCCGACGGCTTCACCCTGCGCAAGGATCCGGAGGGGTTCCAGATCGCCGTCGCCAAGGGCTGGGACCGCACCCCGAAGAACGGCAGCGGCCAGGTGGTGTACGCGCACGACGCCTTCGAGCTGATCGTCGTACCGGGCAGGGACAGCGCGTCGACGTACGGCAGTGACCCGATGGCCTACCAGCGGGACAAGGAGAGCGAGCTCCAGCCGTACCGCGACTCCAGTTGGGCCACGGCCACCGGTCTGAGAACCATCGAGGTGGGCGGGCGGACCATGGCCGAGGGCCAGTTCACCTGGACCGACGGCCAGGGCCGCGACCTGTTCGTGAGGAACATGGCGATTCTGCTGAACGGCCGCTACCACCTCATCCAGGTGCGCGGTCCCGAGACCCAGCGGGACGCGGTGACCCGGCTGTACGAGCAGGCCACGGCGACGTACCGCTACACGGGTTGAGCGCCCCGTATACCGGGTGGCCGGTACTGGACGGTTCGGGCGGCGACAAGCGTCACAGTGCTGTCACCTTGGTACCCCGCTGGTTCCCAGTTGGTTGACCGGTCCTTAGTCTGACCCTGTCAAGAGCATTGCGGGGCAACGTGAATCAGATGCAGGGCCTGCTCATAGCGGGCCGCTACCGGCTTGCCGATTCCATCGGCAGCGGCGGCATGGGCCGGGTGTGGCGCGCCCACGACGAGGTGTTGCACCGGACGGTCGCCGTCAAGGAGTTGACCGCGGCGCTCTACGTCTCCGACAGCGACCGTGCGGTGCTGCTCGCCCGGACCCGGGCGGAGGCCCGCGCCGCCGCGCGGATCAACCACTCCGCCGTCGTCACCGTGCACGACGTCCTCGAACACGACGGCCGTCCCTGGATCGTCATGGAGCTGGTCGAGGGCAATTCGCTGGCCGACGCGGTCAAGGAGCGGGGGCGGGTGGAGCCCGCGGAAGCCGCCCGTATCGGGCTGTGGGTGCTGCGGGCGCTGCGCGCGGCGCACGCGGCGGGCGTGCTGCACCGGGACGTCAAGCCCGGCAACGTCCTGCTCGGCCGGGACGGCCGGGTGCTGCTCACCGACTTCGGCATCGCCCAGATCGAGGGCGACTCCACCATCACCCGTACCGGCGAGGTCGTCGGCTCGGTCGACTACCTCGCGCCCGAGCGGGTGCGCGGCAACGATCCCGGCCCGGCCTCGGACCTGTGGGCGCTCGGCGCCACGCTGTACACGGCGGTCGAGGGCCGTTCGCCGTTCCGCCGCACCTCACCGCTGAGCACCATGCAGGCGGTCGTGGAGGAGGAGGCCGACGCGCCGCGCCACGCCGGTGCGCTCGGCCCCGTCATAGCCGCCCTGCTGCACAAGGAACCGGAACGCCGGCCGGGCGCGGAGGAGGCGGAGCAGATGCTCGCCGAGGCGGCGGAGGGCCGCCGCCCGCACGCGGCCCAGGCGTTCATCCCGACCCAGGGCTCGGGCCTGCACACCGGTGGGCCGAGCACCTCGGGTTACAGCCCCACGGGACCCACTTCCGGCTACGGCCCCACTTCTGGCTACGGCCCCACCTCCGGCTACGGCCCCACCTCCGGCTCCGGCTCCATGGGGACCGTCCACGGTCCCGGAGCACCGGGGCGTCCGGGCCGTTCCAGGACCGGGCCGACGGCCGTGGCGCCCACGCCGCGGGGTCCGGCGCCGGTACGGCCCCGGCCCCGCCGCCGGCTGCGCACCCTCGTCCTCGTCGTCGCCGCCGCGGCGGTGCTCGGCGGTGGTGCGGCGGTCGCCTTCCAGGAGTGGGGCGGCATGGAGCAGAACACCGGGTCGAGCACCGGTGCGGGTCCGGCCACGGGCTCGCCCTCCGCGAGCGGCAGCGCCACGCCGGGCGGTGCCGGGACCCTGCCCGCCGGCTGGGAGCAGCACCACGACCCGGTGGGCTTCAGCATCTCCCTGCCCAAGGGGTGGAAGCGGTCCGTCTCCATCGACCAGGACGGCCTCCGGCAGGTCGACTACTCTCCCGACAAGGGCAAGCACCTCGTGCGGGTCGCCGTCGACACCGCGCCGGACTTCCGCACCTCGTACGAGCACATGAGCAACCTGGATCAGCGGGTCTCACGGCGGCTGCAGGACTACAAGAAGCTGAGCCTCAAGGACGAGCTCTTCCGCGACCAGCCGGGCGTCCGCTGGGAATACACGTGGAACGCGCTGGCCAAGGACCCGCCGCACTACTTCCCGGGGCCGTACCATGCCATCGACGTCGCGTACATGGAGAGCGACGGCACCGAGTACGCCATCTACGCGGCCTCGCCGGCCGACGACTGGGCCACCACCAGCAAGCAGTTCGACTGGATCCTGCGGGGCTTCCAGGAGGGTTGATCTCTCATAACGCGGTCGCCTATCGGCCCATTCGAAAATCGCATGGGCCGATATGTCAACGAGAGTGAAGGTGCGGGGGCTCAGGCATAGTTCGTGCAGGAACGGACAATCGTACTCCCGTCCATGACCGCCACCTGCGCGCCGATGTAGTCGAGAGTATCGCCGGCGGGTGACGCGTAAGTGGTGAAGGAGATGGTCGATCCGTTTCCGTTGTAGTTGGAGTGCCAGGGCCACTCCGTCACCCATCCGGTTCCGCTGTCTATGGAAACGAATCGAATGGCCACATGGCGACCATCGGCAGCGGTGTCCTTGACCCAACCGCTGATGTCCACATGTCTGGCGGTCCAGTTGGTGAACGTGAGACTCCCCGAGGCGCCGGTCACCGAGCACCCAGCTCCGCCACTCGCCGCGCTGGCATTGGTCACCGTGGTCGTGGCGAATATCGCCACCGCCGCGAAGCCCGTCACGGAAAGTCGCTTCAATGTGTTGTTCATAAGGAAAACGTAAGGGTCTCATGATCCACATAACAGCATGATTCAAGCCATCCGGTTTGCCCTGTATGGCGCGTATACCCGCACGGTTTGTCATGCTTTATGTATGTTCTAAAACAGGTTGTGGCCGAAAATAGTCACCCTCGGCCGTCCGGCCCGACCCGGTCACACGCGCCGACGAACTGGCCGAAGCGGCCGCATACTTGGCCGATCGCCGTCCCGGAAGGCGTCCGTCCGATGCGGCATGATGGGGCGCATGGGGACCGAGGGGGACGTCTTCCGTGTGATCGCGGGCCGTTACCGTCTGGAGGCACGCATCGGGCGCGGCGGCATGGGCGTCGTATGGCGGGCCCACGACCAGGTGCTGGGCCGGCGTGTCGCGGTCAAGGAACTCCTCGCGGACGACTCCCTGTCCGAGGGCGACGCGCGGCGCCGCCGGGACCGTACGTTCCGTGAGGCACGGGCGGTCGCCCAGCTGCGGCATCCGCACATCATCGTGGTGCACGACGTGGTGGAGCAGGACGAACGCCCGTACCTGGTCATGGAGTTGGTCGACGGCTGCTCGCTCGCCGACCTCATCTCCCGGCAGGGTCCGGTCGACGCCGCCGAGGCCGCGCGGATCGGCATCGCCCTGCTCAGCGCGGTGCGCACCGCGCACGAGGCAGGGGTGCTGCACCGGGACATCAAGCCCGCGAACGTGCTGATCGAGTCCGGCACCGGCCGGGTCGTGCTGACCGACTTCGGTATCGCGCAGGTCGCGGGCGCCACCACGCTCACCGAGACCGGCTCCTTCGTCGGCTCGCCCGAATACACCGCGCCGGAACGGATGTCGGGGCTGCGCACCGGCCCGGAGTCCGACCTGTGGTCGCTGGGCGCGCTGCTGTGCACGGTGCTCAGCGGCGAGTCGCCGTTCCGGCGCGACTCGCTCGGCGGCATCCTGCACGCCGTGGTCGCCGCCGACATCCGGCCCCCCGCCGAGGCCGAGCCGCTGCTGCCGGTCGTACGGGGGCTGCTGGACCGCGACCCCGACCGGCGGCTCGGCGCGGCCGAGGCCGAGCAGATGCTGCGGACCTACCTGGAGACGGGCCGGACCCCGGAGGCGCCCGACACCTCGTCCGGCCCCACCGTCACCGGCCGCGCGCACCGGATCGGCGGGGGCCGGGGCCCACGGTCCGGGGCGGCCGAGGGACGTACGGCGAGGTCCGGGGCGGCGGGAAGCCGTGCGCCGGAGGCCGGCGCGCCGTACCCGCCGACCCAGCGGGACCTTCCGCACGACGGGCCGCAGCCGCCCGCCACGGCCGGGCCGGCCGCGGAGCCCCAGCCCCGGCAGACGTCCACACGCGGGGTGCTGGTCGCGGCCCTGCTGGTCGCCGCGCTGGCCGGGGCCGGTGTGTCGGCGGCGGCACTGCTGCTGCACCGGGACGAGGGCGGGGGCGGCGGCAGCCCCGGCGGTACGGCGACCTCCGCGGCGACCGGGACCGCCACGGGCCCGGCCTCCTCGCGGACACCCCCGACACCCACCACCTCCGGCCCGGCGCCCACCGCGACCCGCCCGTCGGCCACCGACCCGGGCTCGGCCGGCCCGGGCACCGCGCCCTCCGGTTACCGCACGGCCCGGGACGCGGCCGGCTTCTCCCTCGCCGTACCGGAGGACTTCGTGCGCAGTCCGCAGGGCGAGCGCGTCTTCTACCTCTCACCCGGTGACACCTTCCGCCTCGGCATCAAGATCGCCGATCCCCAACCGGGCGGTCCGAAGGCGGTGATGGACCGGTCGGCCGCCAACGGCCTGGCCAGCAACCCCGGTTACCGCGACGGCCGGGTCACCCAGGCCACGCACGACGGACATCCGGCGGCGCTCTGGGAGTTCACCTGGAACGGCTTCAGCGCGGCGGAGGGGCCGCGCCACACCTACGACCTGTGCTGGGAGGAGGGCGGGCGGATGTACGACGTGTGGGTGTCGGCGCCGGTCGGCAAGGTGCGGGAGGCGCGGGAGTACTTCGACGTCGCGGTCGACACCTTCCGTGCGGGGTCCTGAACCGCCGCTCGGTCCCGGGTCTGTGACCGGTTCGCCTTCTGTGTGGCTGTGGCGGCCGAGGGCGCGATAGGGATGAGGCATGAGCAGTGACGGGGGAGTCGGTCACGGGACCGACGACACGACGAGTTTTGTTCTGCAACCGCCGCAACCGCTGCAACCGCAGCCGACGGCACAGCCGCACGCACAGCCGCGCCCCGTCCCGGCTCAGCAGCAGGATCCCGGCGCCGGGCGGATCGTCGCCGGCCGGTACCGGCTGCTCGACAAGCTGGGCCATGGCGGGATGGGGACCGTGTGGCGGGCCCAGGACGAGACGGTGGACCGGGAGGTCGTCGTCAAGGAGCCACGCGTACCGGACCACCTTCCCGAACGGGAACGTGCCAACGCCTTCGAGCGCATGCGCCGCGAGGCCCGCGCGGCGGCCCGTCTCGACCACCCGGCGGTGGTGAACGTCCACGATGTCGCGGTCGTCGAGGGCCGGCCCTGGATCGTCATGGAGCTGGTGCGCGGCCGCACCCTCGGCGACGTCCTGCGCGAGGGCACGCTGGACGCCCGCGAGGCCGCCCGGATCGGCCTGCAGGTGCTCGGCGCGCTGGAGGCGGCGCACGCGGCGGGCGTGCTGCACCGGGACGTCAAACCCGACAACGTCCTGCTCGGCCGGTACGACCGGGTGGTGCTGACCGACTTCGGGATCGCCCAGATCGAGGGTGACTCGCGGCTCACGGACACCGGCGGTTTCGTCGGCTCGCCCGAGTACATCGCGCCGGAGCGGGTGCTGGGACAGCGGCCCGGCCCGGCGAGCGACCTGTGGTCCCTGGGCGTGCTGCTCTACACGGCCACCGAGGGTGTCTCGCCGTTCCGCCGCAGCAACACCCCGGCCACCCTTCAGTCGGTCCTCAACTCCACCCCGGCGGCGCCCGCGTCCGCCTCCGGCCCGCTGGCCGAGGTCATCAACGGGCTGCTGCACAAGGACCCCGGCCACCGGCCGCAGGCGGACCGGGTACGGGCGCTGCTTCAGGAGGCGGTCAAGCCCCCGGCTCCGCCGGCGCCCACCCAGCCCGGGCAGGTGGTCGCCGCCACCGTCCCGGTCCGGCGCCTAGGCCGCAAGGCGTGGCCGGCCGCGGGCGCGGCGCTGGTCGTGGCGGCGGTGGCCGCGTACCTGCTCCTGGCCGGTCCCTTCGCGGGCCCGCTGCCCGGCGGCTGGGCCAGGCACCCGGCCCCGAAGCTGGGCGCCACGCTCGCCGCCCCGGCGGGCTACAAGGAGGTCGGGCCGGGCAAGACCGACTCCGACCAGAACTGGGTGACGTACGAGGACTGGAGCGGCGGCGTCTGGATCACGCTGGAGCTGGTGAAGAAGTCGCAGGACTCCCTGGGCGAGATCAAGAACACCGCCCGGTCCCAGATGTACGCCGACGACGAGAAGTTCCGCGGCGTCGGCGACTACTCCCTCGACATGCCCGGCGGTGCGCGGACACACCCGGACGACACCGCGACGTACCACGGCAAGGAGGCCGCGAAGAACACCGTCGTCTACAAGAGCAACGACGGCGGCAACCCCAGCCCGCGCGAACTCCAGATCTTCTACTACCGCACGAGCGGCGGCGACCTGTACGAACTCACCGTCGGCTACCCGAACAAGGGCGACTTCACGGCCCGCGGCCGCGAGGTGGCCGAGGCCGCGATCGCGAACCTGGACATCAAGAAGCTGTGAACGCCCGGTTTTTGGGCCCCCATTTCGACAAGGGCCTGGTGCTCGCGGTACTCATGTGACATGAGTGGAGACGGTGAACGCCCGCCCGACGCACGTCTGATCGGCGGCCGCTACCGGCTGGCCGGAAGGCTCGGGGCAGGGCCCACCGGGACCGTGTGGCGGGCCCTGGACGAACAGGAGCCGGACCGCGAGGTCGCCGTCAAGGAGCCGCTGCTGCCCGGCGATCCGGCCGACGACGAGGACAGCCGCCGTATCGCCCACCGGCTCTACCGGGAGGCCCGCGCCGCCGCCCGGGTGCGCCATCCCTCCGCCGTGACGGTGTACGACGTCGTGACCGAGGACCATGTCCCCTGGATCGTCATGGAGTTGGTGGCGGGCGAGTCGCTGCAGGAGGTCCTGCGGCGCGGCCCCCTGCCGCCCGCCGAGGCAGCCCGGATCGGGCTCGCCGTCCTCGGCGCCCTGCGCGCCGCCCACGTCGTCGGCATCGTGCACCGGGACGTCAAACCGGCCAACGTCCTGCTGGAGTCCGGCACCGGGCGGGTGGTCGTCACCGACTTCGGGACCGGCGACGGGCATCCGGGGGAGGCGCCCGCCGGTTTCGTCGCCCCCGAGCGCGCCGCGGGCCCCGGCGCCGGCCCGGCCTCCGACCTGTGGTCCCTCGGCGCCCTGCTGCGCACCGCCCTCGCGGACACGGACCCCGGCCCGCTGGGCCCCCTGCTGGACCGGCTGCACGCCGACGAGCCCGAGGCGCGCCCCGGCGCGGCGGAGGTCACGGCGGCCCTGCGGGACTACCTCGGCCTCACGCCCGTACCGGACCCTGCACCCGAAGCCGCACCCGAGCCCCCCCCGCCCCGGCCCCCGGACCCCCCACGCCGCACCCCGCGCACCGCACTCGGCCTGCTGCTCGCGAAAAAAGCCGGACTCGAATGATCCTTCTGCGCGCCACCGTGTCAACGCGCTGATCAGCACATTCTCTGCCAGTGATCACTGGCAGTGTGTGAGCACTCGGTGAATCCCCGTTACCGACGGGTACACAAAGGCTGTGCTCCGGCATACCCTGCGCGTCATGACGGACACGCAGGCCCCGGACAGCACCGGCACCAACCCCCTCGCGCCCGCCCCCGAGGGCGCGCGCACCGCCGCCGACGTGGTCACCCCGGAACTGGTGGCCCAGCTCACCAAGGGCGTCGTCGGCTCCGGCCGCACCGCCAACCACACCCCGTTCACCGGCGAGAAGCTGGCCGACCTGCCCGAGTCCACCCCTGAGGACGTCCTGAAGGCCTTCCAGGCCGCCCGCGCCGCGCAGGCGGTGTGGGAGAAGACCCCGGTACGGCAGCGGGCCGCCGTCCTCCTGCGCTTCCACGACCTGGTGCTGGAGCGGCAGGCCGAGGTGCTCGACCTGATCCAGCTGGAGACCGGCAAGGCCCGGCTGCACGCGCACGAGGAGGTGCAGGCCGTCGCGGTCGCGGCCCGCCACTACGGCCGCAAGGCTCCCGCCTATCTGCGGCCCAAGCGGCACACCGGCGCCGTCCCCACGCTCACCAAGGTCACCGAACTGCGCCACCCGCGCGGTGTCGTCGGCCAGATCGCCCCCTGGAACTACCCCCTGGAGCTGTCCGTCGGCGACGCGCTGCCCGCCTTCGTCGCCGGCAACGCGGTCGTGATGAAGCCGGACACCGAGACCTGCCTCACCGCCCTGTGGGCGCGCGACCTGCTCATCGAGGCCGGGCTGCCCGAGGGCGTCTTCCAGGTCGTGCTCGGCGAGGGCCCGGTCGTCGGCCCGGAGCTCGTCCGGCACGCCGACTACGTCTCCTTCACCGGCTCCACCCGCACCGGCCGCGAGGTGGCCCAGGGCGCCGCCGCCCGCCTGGTCGGCGTCTCCCTCGAACTGGGCGGCAAGAACGCCATGCTGGTGCTGGACGACGCCGACATCGAGAAGGCCGCCGCCGGCGCCGTACGCGCCTGCTTCTCCTCCGCCGGGCAGCTCTGCATCTCCATCGAGCGGCTGTACGTCCACGAGTCGGTCGCCGACGCCTTCCTGGAGCGCTTCGCCACCCGCACCAAGGCCATGCGGCTCGGCAACTCCCTCGCCTACGGCGCCGACATGGGCTCGCTGGTCGGCGAGCGCCAGCTCAAGACCGTTCAGCGGCATGTCGAGGAGGCCGTGGCGAAGGGCGCCAAGGTGATCGCGGGCGGGGCCGCCCGTCCGGACATCGGCCCGTACTTCTTCGAGCCGACCATCCTCGACGGCGTCGAGGACTCCATGGCCGTGTGCGAGGAGGAGACCTTCGGCCCGGTCGTCTCCATCTACCGGTTCAAGAGCGACGACGAGGCGATCGAGCACGCCAACGCCACGCCGTACGGCCTGAACTCCTCCGTCTGGACGAAGAGCGCCGCGCGCGGCCGCGAGGTCGCCGCCCGCCTGCGCACCGGCACGGTCAACGTCAACGAGGGCTACGCCCCCGCCTACGGCAGCGTCCAGTCCCCGATGGGCGGCATGAAGGACTCCGGCCTCGGACGGCGCCACGGTTCCGAGGGCATCCTCAAGTACACGGAGGCCCAGACGGTGGCCCAGCAGCGGCTGCTGCCGATGGCTCCGTCGCTGGGCATGACGGACGAGGCGTACGCCAAGTTCATGAGCACGAGTCTCCGGCTGATGAAGGCATTCCGGTTCCGCTAGAAGCACCGTTCGTCAACACCCGTTCCCGACGAGGAGAGCACGTGTCGCAGGAGAAGTCTGTCCAGACCCGGGACGAGGACGGGTACGACTACGACGTCATCGTGGTCGGATCGGGGTTCGGCGGTTCGGTGTCCGCCCTCCGCCTGACCGAAAAGGGCTACAGGGTAGGCGTCCTGGAAGCCGGCCGCCGCTTCACCCGGGACTCCCTGCCGAAGAACTCCTGGGACCTCAAGAACTACCTCTGGGCCCCGAAACTCGGCATGTTCGGTATCCAGCGCATCCATCTGCTGGGCAACGTCATGGTGCTGGCCGGCGCGGGCGTCGGCGGCGGCTCGCTGAACTACGCCAACACCCTCTACGTACCGCCGAAGGCCTTCTTCGACGACCCCCAGTGGCGGGACATCACCGACTGGCAGGAGGAGTTGAAGCCGTACTACGACCAGGCCCAGCGCATGCTCGGCGTACGGCTCAACCCGACGATGACCCCCTCCGACGTGCATCTGAAGGCGGCGGCGCAGCGGATGGGCGTCGGCGACACCTTCCACCTCGCGCCGGTCGGCGTGTTCTTCGGCGACGGCAAGGACGCCGACGGTGAGGCGAAGGTCCGGCCGGGCGAGCAGGTGAACGACCCGTACTTCGGCGGCGCCGGTCCGGCCCGCAACGCCTGCATCGAGTGCGGCGAGTGCATGACCGGCTGCCGGCACGGCGCGAAGAACACCCTGAACGAGAGCTACCTCTACCTCGCCGAGAAGGCGGGCGCGGTGGTCCACCCCATGACGACGGTCGTGTCCGTGACGGACGACTCGCGCGGCGGCTACGCGGTGGCGACCCTGCCCACGGACCGGAAGAAGAAGGGCGAGGGCCGGCTCTTCACCGCGCGCAGGGTCGTCCTCGCGGCCGGCACCTACGGCACCCAGACCCTGCTGCACCGGATGAAGGCCGGCGGCCAGCTGCCGTATCTCTCCACCCGGCTCGGCGACCTGACCCGCACCAACTCCGAGGCGCTGGTGGGCGCGCAGACGGACAACCGCCGCTACCGCAAGGCGACCGGAGAACCGAGGGCCGATTTCACGCGCGGCGTCGCCATCACGTCCTCCATCCACCCCGACGAGAACACCCACATCGAGCCGGTCCGCTACGGCAAGGGCTCCAACTCCATGGGCGGCCTGTCCATCCTCCAGGTGCCCTACGCCGAGGGTTCCTCCCGCGCGCTTGCCTGGCTGGCGAACGCGGCCCGGCACCCGCTGCTGGTCCTGCGCTCCCTCTCCAACCGGCGCTGGTCCGAGCGGACCATCATCGGCCTGGTCATGCAGTCGCTGGACAACTCCCTGACGACGTACCTGAAACCGGACGGTGTCGGAAAGGGCCTGCTGACCGCCCGCCAGGGCCACGGCGCCCCCAACCCCAAGCAGATCAAGGCCGCCACGGAGGCCGCCTCCGCGCTCGCCGCCGAGATCAACGGCTTCGCCGGCAGCAACGTCGGCGAGCTGATGGGCACCCCGCTCACCGCGCACTTCCTCGGCGGCTGCCCCATCGGCGACTCCGCCGAGACCGGCGTGATCGACCCCTACCACCGCCTCTACGGCCACCCCGGCATCTCCGTCGTGGACGGTGCCGCGGTCTCCGCGAACCTGGGCGTGAATCCGTCACTGACGATCACCGCGCAGGCCGAGCGCGCGATGTCCTTCTGGCCGAACAAGGGCGCGGAGGATCCGCGTCCGGCGCAGGGTGCGGCCTACGAGCGGCTGAAGCCGGTGGAGCCGCAGACCCCGGCGGTGCCCGCGGAGGCGTTCGGCGCGCTGCGCCTGCCCTTCCTGGGGATGCCGGCGGTGCCGCCGAAGCAGTAGCGCGGGTATGCCGAAGGGGCCTGCACCCCCCTCCTGGCGCAGGCCCCTTCGGCTGTGCGACCGCGCCTACGCGGCTGCGTCCGAACCGGCGCCCTTGCGGCGGCGGACGGCGAACACCGCTCCGGCGCCGGCGACGACGGCGACGCCGCCGACCAGACCGATGGTCGGCAGCATGGAGCTGGAACCGGTCTCGGCGAGCGAGCCAGTGACGTCCTGGGTGTTGCCCTTGCTCGGCTTCTGGGTGGGAACCGGGACCTGGCCACCCTCCTGGGGCTTCGTCCCGCCCGTGTCGGTGCCGGCCTTGACTATCTTGATCAGGTAGCTGGCCTGGTCCGAGCCGATGCAGTTCGCCTCGTCGTCGAAGTACATCCCGCCACCGATGGTGAGGCCCTCGCCGACCGGCGCGTTGGCCTTCACGTTCAGCCGGAGCTGGTAGTTCACCGTCTGGCCGGCCTTGATGTCGGCGAGGTCGAGGTAGCCGTTGGAGTGGCCGGCGCCGTCCTCGACGTCGTACCAGGCTCCGTCGTACTTCACCTGGAGCTGAACCTGGCTGGTCTTGAACGCGAACTGGGCGTTCGGGTCGCTCGGGCCGACGCCCGCGTAGAAGATGACGTCCTTGAGGTCGGCCGACGTCGGGTTCTTGACGCCGAGCGTGAAGGGGTGCCAGCCGCTGCCCACGGCGATCTCGCCGGGCAGACCGCTGAGCGAGGCGTGGATCTTGGACTTGTAGTGGGCGTCGTCCTCCTCGCAGATCCCGGACGGCGCCGTCGGCTCGTCGCTGGGTTCGGCGCTCTCGCTGGGCGAGGTGGACGCGGAGGCGGACGCAGAGGCCGACTCGGACGCGGAGGCGGACGGCGACGCCGACGTGCTCGCGCTCGTCGAGTCGGAGGCGGACGGGCTGTCCGACGTCTGGCCGGCGGGGGAGCTCTGGTCGGCGGCCGGGCTGGTGCTCGCGTCTGCCGCGGGGGTCGTCTCGGTCGAGGTCGAGCTGCTGACCGAGGTGCTCGGGGACTCGTCGGCGAACGCGGCAGGGGCACAGACCAGGGCGAGCGGCGCGAGGGCAGCCGTCGCGGCCGCGGTCATCATGGCGCGGCGAAGCTTCATTGAGGACCTCTTGTGGGGCTCCCGTGCTGCCGCGCGGCAGCACGTGTCTCGGAGGCCTCCGTGTGTGGGGCACGGGCATGGCCGTTGGTTGCACAGGTGAGACCCGTGACCTGTGAGAAGGGTTGTGCGCCGGCCGGCCGGAGTCTGTGTGATGCGAGTCACAATCAATCGGGGCGTGCGGCCTGGGTGTTCAGCCAGGATGACCGACCGGGGTACGCCGAAGGGCCCCGCGGGACGGAGAGACCGCGGGGCCCTTCTTCCGGTCAGCACCGACGTCAGGGCGGCGCCGGTGCCCGGGGCGGCGCCGGGGGGTTGCGCCGCTGGTTCTTTGGTCCTGCCTCCGAGAGGCGGACGGCGTGCAGCAATGCCGTGGTCGGTGCGGGGACGCGGCAGATGCCCCGGCGCTGGTGCGCATGTGCAGTTTTCCGCCGACCGGCCCCGGGCGTCCCCGGAGCCGGCCGTTCTCTTGGGTGACCGGGCTGCTGTCCCCTGCCGTCCGGTCACTTCCCTGGAGCGAGGTCCCACGGCGCACGGCACGACCCGTACGCCTCATCGCTCCAGCGAGCCACGCGTGGTTCTGTCGGGCCCGCCCCTGGCTGGCACGGACACCTCACTCAACGAAGCGCCGCGCGAGCCAGTCACGCGCCGTACGGGTGAGGCGGCCTTCGCACTCACGTACGGCGCTCCGCGTGCGTCGCTCAGACGCGGCCCCGGCACAGCTCCAGCAGGGTCATGGCGAGGCCGGTGCCCGGCTTGCCGAGGGCCTCGCGGTAGCGGCCGAGGATCTCCATCTCGCGGGAGAGGTGCACCCGGCGTCCTCCGGAGGCGATGCGGGTCTGCTGGACGACGGCGGAGACGGCCATCCGCTCCTGGATGAGACCGATGATCCGGTCATCGAGCACGTCGATGCGCTCCCGGGCGTCGGCGATGGTCTGCTCCGGGGTCGAGACGGTCTCTTCCGGGGTGGTGGTGGTCATGTCGGGGGCTCCTGGTGAAGGTGGCTGGGACACCCTGAACGGCAGGACCCGGAAAACGACAGGCGCCCCGGGCCTTGTCGGCCCGGGGCGCCTGGGAAGTCGCTTGGCGGTTCGCTCAAGCAGCACGACCATGGCAGCCGGCGGGCCGGGTGCCATAGGTAAAGACGAAGGTCGAGTGCTTGCGCATGGGGTCAGTATGCCATGGCTGCGTCCAGGGGAAGCCTCCACGTCCACCCCGTTAGACTCGTTAGCACAGACCCCGCCCGACCACCAGAAGGCACCCCGTGTCACCAGCGACTTCCACTGCCGCCACCCCGGACACCGTCCTGGTCGTCGACTTCGGCGCGCAGTACGCCCAGCTCATCGCCCGTCGCGTCCGCGAGGCCCGGGTCTACAGCGAGATCGTGCCGAGCACCATGCCGGTGAAGGAGATGCTCGCCAAGAACCCCGCGGCGATCATCCTGTCCGGCGGCCCCTCCTCGGTGTACGAGGAAGGCGCCCCCCGCCTGGACCGCGAGATCTTCGAGGCCGGCGTCCCCGTCTTCGGCATGTGCTACGGCTTCCAGCTGATGGCGCAGGCCCTCGGCGGCACCGTCGACAACTCCGGCGCCCGCGAGTACGGCCGTACCGACCTGCATGTCTCCAGGACGTCCTCCACCCTCTTCGAGGGCACCCCGGACGAGCAGCACGTGTGGATGTCGCACGGCGACGCCTGCTCCGCCGCCCCCGAGGGCTTCACCGTGACCGCGTCCACGGACGTCGTCCCGGTCGCCGCCTTCGAGAACGACGAGCAGAAGCTCTACGGCGTCCAGTACCACCCCGAGGTCATGCACTCCACGCACGGCCAGCAGGTGCTGGAGCACTTCCTCTACCGCGGCGCGGGTCTGCAGCCGAACTGGACCACCGGCAATGTGATCGAGGAGCAGGTCGCGGCGATCCGCGAGCAGGTCGGCGACAAGCGCGCCATCTGCGGTCTGTCCGGCGGCGTGGACTCCGCCGTCGCCGCCGCCCTCGTCGCGCGGGCCATCGGCGACCAGCTGACCTGCGTGTACGTCGACCACGGCCTGATGCGCAAGGGCGAGACCGAGCAGGTCGAGAAGGACTTCGTGGCCGCGACCGGCGTCAAGCTGGTCGTCGTGGACGCCGAGGAGCGCTTCCTGACCGCGCTCAAGGGCGTCTCGGACCCCGAGGAGAAGCGCAAGATCATCGGCCGTGAGTTCATCCGCGTCTTCGAGCAGGCGCAGGCCGACATCATCGCCGACGAGGGCCCGGCCGTGGAGTTCCTGGTCCAGGGCACCCTGTACCCGGACGTGGTCGAGTCCGGCGGCGGCACCGGCACCGCCAACATCAAGTCGCACCACAACGTCGGCGGCCTGCCCGAGGACCTCGAGTTCAAGCTCATCGAGCCGCTGCGCAAGCTGTTCAAGGACGAGGTCCGCATGGTCGGCCAGGAGCTCGGCCTGCCGGAGGAGATCGTCCAGCGCCAGCCGTTCCCGGGCCCCGGCCTCGGCATCCGCATCGTCGGCGAGGTCACCAAGGAGCGCCTGGACCTGCTGCGCGACGCCGACGCGATCGCCCGTGAGGAGCTGACCGCGGCCGGCCTCGACCGGGACATCTGGCAGTGCCCGGTGGTCCTGCTCGCCGACGTCCGCAGCGTGGGCGTCCAGGGCGACGGCCGCACCTACGGCCACCCGATCGTGCTGCGCCCGGTGTCCTCCGAGGACGCCATGACCGCCGACTGGTCCCGGCTGCCGTACGACGTCCTGGCCCGCATCTCGACCCGGATCACCAACGAGGTCCGCGACGTCAACCGGGTCGTCCTCGACGTCACCTCCAAGCCGCCGGGCACCATCGAGTGGGAGTAGGTCCTAGGCGCGCCTGAGCGTGCGCAAGGGCGTACCGGGCTTCCAGACCTGGACGACGAGATACTTCTCGTCCTCGACGTAGGTCCGTACGACCTGTGTCAGCTCGGTGCGGAAGAGGTGGAACGGCTGCGGCGGTTCCACCTCTTTCGTGTACCCGGACTTCCGCTCGCCCTCGACCTCGTACGCCCGCCCCGCGATCCGTACGTCCCCGCCGCCCATCCCCGTGCCCTCGCCCGGGTTCGCCTGGAGCGCGAAGCGCGGATCGCGGCGCAGGTCGAGGGCTTTCAGCGAGCCCGCCATCATGCCGAGCCACAGCTCACCGTCGCGGAAGTCGGCCTCCAGGCCGGAGGTGCGCGGCGCGCCGTCCTTGCGGAGAGTGGCGAGGACATGGTGACGGAAGGCACGGAAGCGCTGCTCGACGGTCGTCGCCAGCTCGGGTTCGGCGGCGGCGAAGGCCGCCCAGTCCATACGGGTCATGCACGCCAGTCTCACCGGCAAACCGGACATCCTCTGTCGTGTTTCCGCCGCGTACGTCATCTTTACAAAACAGCTCTGCCCTTTTGCGCTGACCGGCGGTAACTTCCGGCGCGTACCGCAATCCCAGCGCTGGAGGACCTATGCACGGGCCCACCCCGCCGCTGCCGCTGCCCACCGACCAGCTGCAGTTCGCCATGCCGCCGATGTTCGACTCGGTCGAGGACGAGCGCCGGCACCGCAAGGAGCGGCTCGCCGGTGCCCTGCGGATCTTCGGGCGGGCCGGGCTGGAGGACGGGGTCTCCGGGCACATCACCGCCCGCGACCCGGAGTTCACCGACTGCTTCTGGGTCAACCCCTTCGGGATGCCGTTCAAGCACGTCACGGTTGGCGATCTCGTCCTCGCCAACCAGGACGGGCAGGTCGTCGAGGGCCGCTACCACGTCAACCAGGCCGCGTTCACCGTGCACGCCCAGGTCCACGCCGCCCGGCCGGACGTCGTCGCCGTCGCCCACTGCCACTCCGTGCACGGCCGCGCGCTCGCCGCGCTCGGCGAGCTGATCGACCCCATCACCCAGGAGAGCTGCGCCTTCTACGAGGACGTGGCCCTCTACGACGCCTACAGCGGCGTCACCGTCGACATCGAGGAAGGCCGCCGGATCGCCGGGGCCCTCGGCTCCCGCAAGGCGCTCGTGCTGCGCAACCACGGACTGCTCACCGTCGGCGACTCGGTGGACGCCGCCGCCTGGTGGTTCCTGTCCATGGAACGGTCCTGCCAGGTGCAGCTGATGGCGAAGGCGGCCGGCCGTCCGGTCCTCATCGACCACAAGCTGGCCGTCGCCACCCGTGAACAGCTCGGCGGCGACCTGGTGGCCTGGATCAACTACCAGCCCCTGTGGCAGGACATCAGCCGCAGCGAGCCCGACCTGCTGAGCTGAACGCGCCGGGCATGCTCAGCCGAACTCCCTGAGCACCGCCGCCTTGGTCATCGCGAACTCCTCGTCCGTGAGCACCCCGTCCTGGTGCAGCTCACCCAGCTCCCGCAGCCGGCGCAGCAGTACGTCATGGTGGTCGGTCTGCCCCGGTACGGCCGCCCGCTGCCGGTCCCGGCCGTCGTACCCGGCACCCGTGCGGGTGGAGGGATGCGGCAGCCGGGCGGTGACGGCCGTCGCGACCAGCGCGGTCAGCAGATCGCGCCGCACGCTGCCCCACAGGTCCAGGGTGTAGGGGTCCCGCTCGGGCGGGAGCTTGGAGAACACCGTCTCCGGGGTCACGAACCGCAGAAAGCCGTCCTCGTACCCCGAGTTGGGCAGCCACTCCACCTGCACCAGGTCCCCGAGGGCGATGATCCGCGGGCCGGTCGCGCGTTTGACCCGGTCGGAGGTGTCGGCCCAGTCGATGCGCACCTGCGTGCCGTCGAAGGAGACCGTGCCGTCGGAGGACCGCACGGACACCGGCACCGGCGGGCCCGGCAGCAGATAGGCGCTCGTGGGCTCCTTGGGGATCCGGTCCAGGAGCAGGGCGTGCCGGATCTCCTCGGCGACGTACTCCGCGACCCCGCCGCGGTCCGCGTCCACCGTCAGCCGGTAGGGGTCGGCCGCATCCGGCAGCCGTCCGCCCGTCGCCTGCAGCAGCGGGTCGGCGCCCTCGCGCAGCCGCATCCGCAGCCTGCCATGCTTGCGCTCGGGTTCCCAGACCACGTCCGAGACCGCCTCCAGCGGCACGGAGACCTCCCCGTACGTCTGCCGGAACAGCGGCACGCAGCGGTGCAGCCCCGGGGTGATCCGGATCGTGCTGCCGTCGAAGGCCCAGGTCCCGTCCCGCTGGATGATCTCGGCCATACGCAAATTCTCGCAGCCGGGTCAACACGGCGGCCCGTACTTCACCCGCCGTGGCGCGGTCCGAGGGTCCAGGACGGCCCGGCGTAGGGCACAATTCGCTGTCGACGCAGCGCAGTTGCGCGGCGGCGTGGCCTTCCATCGAGGGCCCGCCGGATGTGCCGGAAGGTCGTGGGGAAGGCGGGCGCCGGTCGTGGCGGTGCAGGAGGCGAGACAGGGCACTGGTGCCGAGGGCCACGAGGGCGGCTGCACCTGCGGAGACTGCCCGCACGGCGCCCGGGAGGGACACCGGCGGGCCGTCGCCGCGTTCCTTCGCCGGCGTGACGAGTTCGCGGCCGGGCAGGGCCTGCCGACGGCCGTGGCGCACTCGGCCTCGGCCTCCCGCCAGTGGGTCTCCGAGGAACTGACCCAGCGGGCGGAGGCCGTCGCCGCACGCGGCCGCGCCGAGGGCGAGGCCTGGCTCGCCCGGCTGTGGCTGCGGACCGTGTGCGGCGTGTGGGGTGCGGTGGTCGCGCTGCTGCTCGGCGAGGCGCTCACCGCGGTCGGCGCGGGCTGGACCGGCGCCCGCACCGCGGCCCTGGCCACCGCGCTCCTCGTCGCCGGTGTCCTCAGCGCTGCCTCCTGGCTGCACCGTGCGCGCGGCGGGGCGCTGGCCCCGGTGATCGGCGAGGACAACCGGATGTCCACCTCCCGCACGGTCGCCGCCTGCTGGGTGCTGTTCGTCGGCTACGCCGTCCTGCTGCTGGCCGCCCGCCTGGCCGGCGCCTCCGACCACGCCGAACGCGACGCGCTGATCTCGGGCCTCGACCTCGCGCGCGGCGCGGGCGTGGTGACCGTCCTCGCCGTGGTGTGCGGCATCGCCGTCCTGGTCCGCCGGGTGGTGGGCCTGCGCATCCTCGCGCAGCGGCTGCAGAAGGTGCCGGCGCACCGGCCGCGCGCCGCCGACCTGCTCACCGACGACTCCGGCCGGGGCGCCTTCACCGACATCCAGTACGTCGCCATCAGCGCCGTCGCCCTGCTGTTCGCCGCCGTACGGCTGGCCCGCCGCCCCGACCAGTTGCCCGACCTGCCCTGGGGCCTGGGCGTGGTGGTGCTGATCTCGGCCGTGACCTACCTGGCCGGCAAGTACGCCGAGGGCGGCCGCCCGGTCGTCCTCTCCGTGGTCCGCGCCCGTGAACCCGGCGACCTGGACGGGCCGATCCGCACCGGCGACGACATCGAGATCCGCGGTGCCGGCTTCGTGCCGCCCGGCGCCCAGGGTGCCGACCGGCTCTCCCGCATGGTGGTCCGCATCGGCAGCGTCGATGTGCACGTGCCGCTGGTTCCCGTCACTGGCGGCTTCAGCAACCCCACCGACAGCGTCCTGACCGTGCCCGTACCGGCCGACGTCGAGCCCGGGGCGGTGGAGGTGCAGGTGGTCACCGCGGCCGGGGTCGCGACCAACCGCTGTATCGTCCAGATCACGGAGTGAGCGGCGGGGGAGCGGTCGACCAATGAGTGAGAGCGTCCTTTCGGTGATACCGACCGACCCGCACTGGCAGCCGGCACCGGATGCCGGGAAGCGTGCCGCGGCCCTGGTCCTGGAGCTGGTCTCCGGCTGCCCCGACGACCCCCACGCCGACCCCGACGCCGTCGAACTGGACGTCGACTGGCACGAGGCGATCACCGCCGTCGACTGCGGCTCGAACCTGGCCGGCATCCGCTGCCCGCACTGCGACCGCTCCATCGACCCCGAGTGGTACCGGGACCTGCTCGACGCGTACGACGAGCAGGGTGACGGACTGCCCACCCTCGAGATCACCACCCCCTGCTGCACCACCGCAACCTCCCTGGACCGACTGGACTACGACTGGCCGTGCGGGTTCGCCCGCTTCGAGATCGCCGCCTGGAGCCCGCAGCGCTCCCTGCTCACCACCGAGGAACTCACCACCGTCGCCCAGGTCCTCGGCCACCCCGTGCGACAGATCCTGGCCCGCATCTGAACGAGGTCCGACGGGCCCGTTCCGGCCTCCCCGCACCAGGGGCCGAAATCCGGAAAAACCTCCGAGTCGCGATTGAACTGCGCCCTCCTGTCATACGTATGGTCAAGTGAGGGGCGGGACGGCGGGCGAGAGGGCGGTTTGGGACGATGACCCACGGTATTCGGACGGACACGCACATGAACCGGCTCAACGGCCTCGGCGGCTGGCGGGACACCGCCGCCCACTACGCCCTGCTGCCGCTGCGTATCTTCCTCGGCGTCACCTTCATCTACGCCAGCCTGGACAAGCTCACCAGCAGCTCCTTCCTGAAGTCCGGCGGAGCCGGATCCGTTGGTGACACCATGCGCTCGGCCCGCGACTCCGCCGCCATCCCGGCCCTGGTCGACATGGCCCTGAAGTCCCCGGTCGGCTTCGGCTACGCCATCGCCCTCGGTGAACTGGCCGTCGGCATCGGCACCCTGCTTGGTCTGCTCGCCCGGCTGGCCGCGCTCGGCGGCGCGCTGATCTCGTTCAGCCTGTGGATGACGGTGAGCTGGTCGACGACGCCCTACTACTACGGCAACGACCTCGCCTACTTCATGGCCTGGTTCCCCCTGATCCTCGCCGGCGCCCCCTACCTGTCCGTCGATTCGGCCTGGCGAGCCCGCCGCCGACAGCGACTGGGCGGCTACCGCTGAGCGCTCCGCTGAAAGCGGGGTGATGAACCCGCGGGCCGGTGGGGTTGATGGGGGCTGATCGCGCAGTTCCCGCACCGGACTTCCCCAAGGCCGCTCAGCCGACGGCGGGAACCCCACCGACGGCGGCCCCCCACCGGCCAGTGGAACTGCACCGGCGGCCGGGCCCCTACCGGCGGCCGGAACTGCACCGGCGGCCGGGCCCCTACCGGCGGCCGGAACTGCACCGGCGGCCGGGCCCCTACCGGCGGCCGGAACTGCACCGGCGGCGGCCCCCCATCGGCGACTGGAACTGCACCGGCGGCCGGGCCCGCACCTGCCCGCTGGACCGGGGCCGTCAGCCGCTGCCGGCGTCGCCCCGTCTGCGTATGCCCCGGGCCACGGCTGCCGTGGCACCGGCGAGGAACAGGCCGCCCACGATCAGCGGCACGACCGCGAACCACGGCGTCTCCCACAGTCCGCCCGCGTCTCCCGCGAAGACCACGCCGGTGGCGGTGAGGAAGAGTCCCGCGACCAGCTTCCCGGGCTGGAACTCATGACGCAGCACGGCCGACCTCCACCTGTCCCGCCCCGACCTTCAGCGAAAGGTCCAGAGTGCCCGAGTCCTTGGCGCCCTTGGCCGGCGCCAGCGTCACGTTCTTGAGCCTGTGCGGCTGCACGTCCACGTCCTTCCTGTTCTCCCCGGGCAACCGGATGTCGCCGACGCCCACCTCGATGGTCATCCGCACGGTCGCGTCCGCCGGCACGATCACCTTCAGCTGTCCCGCACCCACATGCGCGTCCGTCGTGACCGTCCGCCCCTTGCCCGGATGCACCCGGCTCAGGTCCAGCGTGCCGCGCCCGGTGCCGAGGTCGTACTCAGGCCGTACCTGCGCGGCCGCGACGGGCGCCCAGGAGGTGTCTCTCCAGTGGGTGGTGATGTCCTTGGGCATGGCCGCCGCCCCGGCGAGCAGCGCCGCTGTGACGATCGCCAGGAAGACCGTCCCGGCTCCCGTGCGGCCCAGGAACGCGCTGACCGTGATGCCCAGACCGAAGACCGCCAGCGCGCACGCCAGACCGGTCTGCAGACTGGTGCCCAGCGGATGCGTGTCCCAGGTCAGCCCGGTGCCGAGGCCGCCCGCCACCAGCGCGAGCAGGAACACCCAGCCGCCGATCCAGCGCGGCCCGCGCGGTCTCGGGGGCGCACTGGGCTGCGGCCGAACGGAGCCGGGATGGCCGGGGTGCGTCCAGGGGGTGGCGATACCGACGTCGACCACCGAGGTGAGGTCCCGGTCGCGGGCGTCGCCGGGCCCCCACAGATAGCCGGTGCCGCCGACATGGGTGCCGTCCTTGACGATCGGGTCCCGCCACCACGACGGGTAGACGGTGACGACCGGCGGGGCCTGGGCCTCCGGCGGCGCGTCGGCGGCGGCCTGGGCGGCGAGCGGATCGGGGTCGGGGGCGCCGCGACGCCGCGACCAGTACCCGGCGCCCGCCAGCAACAGGGAGAGCACCACGGCGAAGGCCAGCACCCCGCCGTTCCTCAGCATGGTCAGGAAGATCCCGCAGCCGACCAGGGCGAACAGCACGGCGGCGAGCGCCTGGCCGTCCACCCGGCCCGTCAGCAGCTTGCGAACCTCGTTCTCCTCCTCGTCCTCGTACGGCACGAGCAGCCAGGCGAAGCCGTAGAAGATGAGGCCGATGCCGCCGGTCGCCGACAGCACGGCCAGGGTGATGCGGAAGATCACCGGGTCCATGTCGGTGTGCCGGCCGAGGCCCGCGCACACGCCCGCGATCATTTTGTGCCCGCGGTCGCGCCGGAGCTGCTCGGGGGCTCCGGCGGCGGTCTGCTCCCGATCCTGCTGCTGTGCGTCGGCGTGCGTATCGGTGCCGGCGCCGGCCGCTTGCGTCTTCTCCGTCGCGGCGGGCGCGGCATCCGTCGGTCCGGTGCCCGGGGCCGGGCGCGGGCCGGTGCCGGGTCCCGGACCCGTCGCGGCGTGCTCGTGATCCGTCATGTGTCCATGGTGACGGCCCGGCCGCCGCCGCGGCAGTCGGGACGACCCTGGCCGAACCCTGAAATCGGCCCTGAGACGCGGCGGGGAACCGTTCGAGCCGCACACGACGACCCCTGCCCGGCGCTCCCCGACCCGGCCCCGAGGAAGATCAGGGGCGTCTCGGGGGCCGACCCTGATGCCTGGGCCCGCCGGGCGTGTGACCATCGTTGGCATGCCGGAAGCCGCAAGCCTGCCAGTCGACGACCCGCGGCCGCCGCGCAAGCTCTACCGCAGCAGCGACGGACGCTGGCTCGGCGGAGTGGCGCGGGGCCTCGCCGGGCACCTCGGGCTGCCCGTCGTCTGGGTGCGGCTCGCCTTCGTCGGCCTGTTCATGGCCCACGGCTTCGGGGCGCTGCTCTACGCGGCGTTCTGGTTCTTCGTCCCGCTGGGCGTCGGCGGTGTCGGCGACCAGAGACCGCCGTCGCTCGTCGCCACGGAGACCGCGCCGGACGGTCGCCGCAGACTCGTGGGCCGCAAGCCGGACCGCGGCCAGATCGTCGCGCTGCTCCTCATGGTCATCGTGTCCGTGGTGTTCGTCAGCAGCGTCAATCTGGGCAGCGGCGCCAAGGTGTATCTGGTGCCGGCCGTCCTCGTCGCGGCTGGTGTCGCCCTGGTCTGGCGCCAGGCGGACAACGCCCGCCGGGCCCGCTGGGTCGAGGTCGGCCGCCGGCGCCGAACCCTGACCCTGCTGCGCGCGGCCGGCGGTGTCCTGCTCGTCACGGCCGGTGTGTCCGCGATCTTCTGGCTGCAGGGCTCGGCCGCCCATCTCGGCGCGGTCCTGCAGGCGGCCCTCGCCGTCCTCGTCGGCATCACGCTCCTCGCCGGTCCGTATCTGGTCCGCATGACCCAGGACCTGTCCGAGGAACGCCTGATGCGCATCCGCGCCCAGGAGCGTGCGGAGGTCGCCGCCCACGTCCATGACTCCGTGCTGCACACCCTCACCCTGATCCAGCGCAACGCCGACAACGCGGGCGAGGTTCGCCGCCTCGCCCGCGCCCAGGAGCGCGACCTGCGCACCTGGCTGTACAAGCCGGAGGGCACCGGCAAGGACGAGGCCGATGAGCCGGACACGGTCGCCGAGGCGGTGCGGCGCAACGCCGCCGAGGTGGAGGACAAGCACGGTGTGCCCATCGAGGTCGTGATCGTCGGCGACTGCCCGCTGGACGAGAGGACCGGCGCGCAGATGCAGGCCGCGCGGGAGGCGATGGTGAACGCGGCCAAGTACGGTGGCGAGGGCGGTGCCGTACAGGTCTACGCCGAAGTCGAGGGCAGGACCGTCTTCGTGTCCGTACGCGACCGCGGTCCCGGCTTCGACCTCGACTCGATACCCGCCGACCGCATGGGCGTTAGAGAATCGATCATCGGCCGCATGGAGCGCAACGGCGGCACGGCCCGGCTGCGGTCGGTGCCGGGCGGCGGCACGGAGGTCGAGCTGGAGATGGAGAGGGCGGAGAGGACGTCATGAGCGACGCGACCGAGGCGAACGGCACGGCGGGCGTCCCCGAGGGGGCCGGGTCCGGGGCCACCGACGGCGGCGCGGGCGGACGGCACGTACGGGTGGTGCTCGTGGACGACCACCGGATGTTCCGCACCGGCGTCCAGGCCGAGATCGGGCAGACCGCCGAGACCGGTGTCGAGGTGGTCGGCGAGGCCGCGGACGTCGACCAGGCGGTCACGGTCATCACCGCGACTCGGCCCGAGGTGGTCCTCCTCGACGTCCACCTGCCGGGCGGCGGCGGCGTCGAAGTGCTGCGCCGGTGCGCGGCTTTGATGGCGGACACCGAGCGGCCCGTGCGCTTCCTCGCGCTGTCCGTATCGGACGCGGCGGAGGACGTGATCGGTGTGATCCGCGGCGGTGCCCGCGGCTATGTCACCAAGACCATCACCGGCACCGACCTGGTCGACTCGATCTTCCGCGTCCAGGAGGGCGACGCCGTCTTCTCCCCGCGCCTGGCCGGGTTCGTCCTGGACGCCTTCGCCTCCACCGACGCCCCGCCCGTGGACGAGGACCTGGACCGACTCACCCAGCGCGAGCGCGAGGTGCTGCGCCTGATCGCCCGTGGCTACGCCTACAAGGAGATCGCCAAGCAGCTGTACATCTCGGTGAAGACGGTCGAGTCCCATGTCTCGGCGGTCCTGCGCAAGCTCCAGCTGTCCAACCGTCATGAACTGACCCGCTGGGCTACGGCCCGCCGACTGGTCTGACCCCTGCGGGCCCGCCTCTAGGCCCTGTCGTCAAACTCCCTCCCCCAGCCTTCAGCCGGGCGGTGCCCCCAGCCCCGCGACGCCATGCACGCTCCCCCAAAGGGGGCACCCCCACTCGCCGCACCGGGCCCGGGCCCAAGTACGCCCAGTACGAGGGCCAGAGCCCGGCACTCCCCCCAGCCTTCGGCCGGGGGGACCCCCAGAGCACGCACCTACTGCATACATCAGCCGCTCCGCGGCGGGCGCGAGGCCCGCCCTCCGGGCGGACGGCGGGAGTTTGACGACAGGACCTAGGCCACCCGGGTCGCCCCGGCGAACGGCATCAGGTCGACCGGGGCCAGCCGGACCGGTGCCGAGGGGTTCGGGGCGTGGATGATCTGCCCGTTGCCCACGTAGATGCCGACGTGGCTGATCCCCGAGTAGAAGAACACCAGGTCCCCGGGCTGGAGTTCGGAGCGGGAGACGCGCCGGCCCGCGTCGATCTGGGCATAGGTGGTGCGGGGCAGAGAGATGCCGGCGGAGCGGTAGGCGGCCTGGACCAGGCCCGAGCAGTCGAAGGCGTTCGGTCCGGCCGCGCCCCACACATACGGGCTGCCGAGCTTGGCGTAGGCGTAGGCGATGGCCGCCTCGGCGCGCGCGTTCGGGGCCGCGGCCGAACCGGCCTGCTCCAGGGCGTCCCGGGCGTCCGAGGCCGAGCGGGAGGCACGTCCCAGCGCGCTGCCGTCACCGGCGACCTCGGACCGCTGCTGTGGGCTGAGCCGCGCCAGCAACCGCCGGGCCTCGTCCAGCTTGCCGGTGATGGTCCTCTTCTGCCGCTGCAGCTCGGCCCGCCGGGACCGCAGCGACTGCAGCTCGATGCGTGCCGCGCCCCGCAGTTGCTCGATCTCCCGCAGCTGTTCGCGCACCCGGGACACGTCGGCGGCCTGACGGTCGCCGGCCCGCTCCATGAACGCGGCGTCGTCCAGGTACCGGTCGGGGTCGCCGGACAGGGCCAGCTGCCAGGTCGGTGCGAAGCCGCCCTCGCGGTACTGCGCCGCCGCGAACGAACCCAGCGCGTCCCGGGCCGTGTTGAGCTTCTGCTGCTTGCGGGCGGTCTCGTCGCGCAGCGCGTTCAGCCGCCGCTGCTCCGTGTCCGCCTTCTCCTTCGCGCCGTCGTACTTCTCGGTCGCGGCCTCGGCGTCCTGGTACAGCTGGTCCACCTTGGCCTTCACCTGCGCCGGGGTCAGCTGTGGCTCGGCGTGTCCGGTCCCGTCGAACCCCGTCGCGGTGGCCGCGCCCGCCAGGGCGAGCGTGGCGGCCGTCCGGGCCGTATGACCGCCCATCGAGCGTTGCCGGGCCTTGCGGTGCGCTGCCACCTGGACCGTCACGTCCTTCCGTACGACTCGCACGACCGAGAGGTATGTGCCCGGCGGCGGCCCGCACAGGGGAAGCGGGCCACCGCCGGACCCTTCTCGGCGGTGGTGGCCGACGGCCGCCCCTGGCCCGGGCGGCGGTGGGGAGCCGGTCACCTGGGGGAGGACGCTAGGCCCGACTGTGACGAGTAGGTAACGCAGTGTACGGAACTGGCCTGGATGGACCGGGATGTGACCGCAAGTGACCATGTGACCGTTCTGGAGTCGTCGTCTTCACAGAGCGTGGTGACCGAAGTGCGGAAAGCGGGACGGACGGGAGGCGTGGGGTGCTATGGGGCGCATATATGCAAGATCGTCCGTACGATCGCCGACCGCTGTGTCCGGGGCCGGTGGCAGGAGGCCCCGGGTCCCCTGGTTAGGCTCCGGGCCCATGGACGCACTCATCCATCTCTTCGTCGGCCTGCACATCATCGGCATCGCCGCGCTGCTCGGCGGTTTCCTCACCCAGATGAAGGCGATGGGCCAGGGCACGGCCCGGTTCGTGCCCGCGATGCTGCACGGCGCGCTGACCATGCTGGTCACCGGCGTGGTCCTGGTCGGCCTCAACCAGGCCGACGACCACCACGTCAACACCATCAAGATCGGCATCAAGCTGGCGCTGCTGATCGTGATCCTCGGGCTGGTCTATGTGAAGCGCGACGAGGAGAAGATCGACAAGGGCGTGTTCGGGGTGGTCGGTCTGCTGACCATGGCGAACATCTTCATCGCCGTCCTGTGGACCTGACGGTCATCCGTCCCTGCCGCCGGCGCGGGCCGCGAGCACCGCACTGGCGGCGACCGCGAGCCACACCGCCACCGCCGCCCACAGCAGCACCCGCCCCGGCCAGGTGAGCCACGGGACGCCGAAGACGGTCGCGACGGACAGCGTCGCCACCGCCGTCATCCCCATCGGGAACACGGTCGCCCAGCGCAGTGCGTGGTAGCCGGGCCGGGGCCGGGCCGCCTCGGCGGCCAGCAGGACGACGTAGCAGACCAGATCCAGCACGAGCAGTGCGACCGTCGCGGTGCGCAGCACGCCGCGGTCGTCGGCGTTCCACAGGTACATGCCCGAGTCCCCGGCGATGAGCAGGTTTCCCCCGGCCAGCGCCGAGATCGCGAGCGCACCGCCCGCGATCCAGTGGTCGCCCGCCCCCTCCAGCACCTGCCGTGCGTCGAAGTGGGCCAGCGCCAGGCCGTAGAGCACCAGGCCGAGCCAGAACAGCACCAGGGCGGTGTGCGCGAGCCACGCCGTGCGCCCGGCCGTGGACAGCGTGGCGGCCAGTACGGCGAGCCCCTCTGTGGCCACACAACACAGGAACACCGCCCCCGGCATGCGCGGCCTCCAGCGCCGTACGACCAGGACCAGCAGGACCGGCCAGAGCACCGCCGCGAGCGCCAGCAGCGCCTCGGCCAGGGCCCGCAGGCCCAGCGCCGAGATCCGGGTGCCGAGCACCGTGGTCGCGGCGACGGAGGTGAGCGCGCCCGGACTCTCCGCCTCGGTCGCCCAGCGCTGCCGCTCGCCGACCAGCCGCAGCAGGAACTCGGCGGCCAGCGCGGCCCAGGCGACGCACGCCAGCGCCAGCACCGCCTGGGAGAGCGTCTCGTCGCCGGTCATGTGCAGCCCCACCGACAGGATGCCGGTCGCCATCACGGCGGCCCCGGCCGCGGGAGACCGCCCCGCCCACCACATGCGCAGACCTGAGATGCCGGGCATGCGCCCGATGCTAGGGAGCCGCGGGGGTCCCGCCCGGAAGGGCACGCGCGTGTGGACAGCAAAAACGCCGGTACGCGCGGCGGACCGGAAGAAGCCGGCGCCGGGTTCGTGACGCAGGAAGCCGGTGGCGCGTGGACGCAGGAAGGTCGATGGCGCGTGGACGGAGGAACAGTCGGCACGCGGCGCGCGTGGACGCAGGAAGGCCGGCACGTGGCGCGCATCGACGGAGGAACGGCCGCACGCGCGCGTGGGCGGGAAAACGCCCGTACGCGCGCATCGGCACGCGCTCGGCCGACGCACGCCCGGAGGCCTCGAGGCGAGGCCCCAAGACGTCGGCACATGCGCGCGTGGTCCGGCGATTCGACGGCACACGCGCGTGGAGCGGGGCGCGCCCGTGCCCGGGGTGGGTGGTCAGCCCGGGCGGACCACGCTGTGGATGATCGACTCGCCGCCGTAGTAGATCGACTCCTCGCGGACGTACGCGCCCGGCTTCGGGGCGTGGATCATCATGCCGTTGCCTATGTAGACGCCGACGTGGCTGATGTCGTCGTAGAAGAAGATCAGGTCGCCCGGCCGCGCGTCGGCGAGCGAGACCGTGGTGCCCGCGTTGACCTGGTCGTACGTGGTGCGCGGGAGGGTGACGCCGGCGGCCTTCCAGGCGGCCTGGGTGAGGCCCGAGCAGTCGTAGGAGTCCGGCCCGGTGGCGCCCCACACGTACGGCTTGCCGATCTGCGCGCGGGCGAAGGCGATCGCCTTCTGGGCCTTCGTGTCGTACGAGCTGGACGTGGTGGTGGACCCCGTCGAGCCGGAGCCCGTCGAACCCGATCCGGAGCCGGACCCCGTGGAGGTGGACGACGACGAGGACGAGTCGGCCTGCTGCTGAGCCGCCTGCTGCTTCGCCAGCTCGGCCGCCTTGCGCGCCGCCTCCTGCTCCTTCTGCCGCTCGATGGCGGCCAGCCGCGCCTTCTCCTGCGCCGTCAGCTGCGACAGCAGCTCGCGCGCCGAGGCCAGCTTCTTCTGCACGGTGGCCTTGGCGGTCTGCAGGTCGTGCTGCGAGTCGCTCAGCGTCTGCAGGCTCTCCGCGGCCTCCCGCCGCTTCTTCATGGTCGCGGCCTGCTCGCCGATGTAGTCGTCGACCGCGCTCTTCTCCCGCGAGGTCAGCCGGTTCATCAGCTGGGTCTGGTCGAAGTAGTCCTGCGGGTCGTTCGCCAGCAGGAAGGTGGCCGTGTCCGGAGCGGCGGCGCCGGTGCGGTACTGGGCCGCGGCGAAGGAGCCCAGCTCCTCACGGGCCTTGTTGAGGCGTGCGGTGCGCCGGGCGACGTCGTCGCGCAGGGCGTCGACGCGGCCGCGCTGTTTGCCGGTCCGCTCCTTGGCCGCGTTGTACTTCTGGGTCGCCGACTCCGCCTGGCGGTAGAGATCGTCGACCTTCTTCTCGACCTCCTCCAGGCTCGGCTTGGCGCGATCGGTACTCGGGGCGGCCTCCGCGGTCTGCGAGAGCACGGCCATGGAGGTGAGGGCGGCGGTGGCGAGGGCGGGAGCGCGAAGGCCGGTTCCGATGGTCCCGCCGGGGCGCGGCTTGCGGTGCGACGCCAAGAGAGGCGACTCCTTCCAGTGGGCCGCCTACCGGGTTAGCTGTCGGGTTCGGGCGGTGGTTCGGAAGGGTTGCCCTACGGCGGCGTCCCGGGTGGGAGCCGGCCGATTCACCCCAAAGGTCGGTGGGTCCCCGGCTCCGGGCGCCCTGCGGGGCACGCCGGACTCGGCGGGGGCCGCGCGGCCCGGCGAGGTTCGCCGGTAGGGGTCGTGCGGCCCGAACGCACGCTAGCCAACTCGTGTGACCCCTGTGAAGGTTGGTGCGTGATATGTCCGATACATTTTCGTGACCTGAGTCAGGTTTCGCTTCTGTGTCATCGGGTGGTTCCCCTGTGTGAGCAGGGCGCGGGCCCTTCGGCGGTGAAGATCAACTCCTTTCCGGACCGGTCGTGTTCCGGGGACGGCGACCGGTTGTCGGTGGGGCGCCCTAGACTCGTAGAGCGATGAGCAGCCTCTTTGACGACAGCTTCCTGGCGGACCTCCAGGCCCCTCGCGGGCGCGAGGAGGAGCCCCCGCCGCCGCCCGAGGACGATCATGCTCCGGAGCCGCTTCCGGACGATCTGTTCGGCGGGAAGTTCGACGTGCCACCGGACCGGGACGCGTACTACCGCGACGGCGCCCCGCGTCCCGCCCTCGACGCGGCGGCGCTCCTGGAGGGGCTGAACGACAACCAGCGCGCCGCGGTAGTGCACGCCGGCTCCCCGCTGCTCATCGTCGCCGGCGCCGGCTCCGGCAAGACCCGTGTGCTCACCCACCGCATCGCCCACCTGCTCGCCGAGCGGCATGTGCACCCGGGCCAGATCCTCGCGATCACCTTCACCAACAAAGCCGCGGGCGAGATGAAGGAGCGCGTCGAGCACCTCGTCGGCCCGCGCGCGAACGCGATGTGGGTGATGACCTTCCACAGCGCGTGCGTGCGCATCCTGCGCCGGGAGAGCAAGAAGCTCGGCTTCACCTCCAGCTTCTCCATCTACGACGCCGCCGACAGCAAGCGACTGATGGCCCTGGTCTGCCGCGACCTGGACCTCGACCCCAAGCGCTTCCCGCCGAAGTCGTTCAGCGCGAAGATCAGCAACCTGAAGAACGAGCTGATCGACGAGGAGGACTTCGCCGCCCAGGCCACCGACGGCTTCGAGAAGACCCTCGCCCAGGCCTATGCGCTCTACCAGTCGCGCCTGCGCGAGGCCAACGCGCTCGACTTCGACGACCTGATCATGACGACGGTCAACCTGCTGCGCGCCTTCCCGGACGTCGCCGAGCACTACCGCCGCCGCTTCCGGCATGTCCTCGTCGACGAGTACCAGGACACCAACCACGCCCAGTACGCGCTCGTGCGTGAACTCGTCGGCACCGGCGAACACGGCGAGGACACCCCGCCGAGCGAGCACGACCTCCCGCCCGCCGAACTGTGCGTCGTGGGTGACGCGGACCAGTCGATCTACGCCTTCCGGGGCGCGACGATCCGCAACATCCTCCAGTTCGAGGAGGACTACCCGAACGCGACGACGATCCTGCTGGAGCAGAACTACCGCTCCACACAGACCATCCTGTCCGCCGCCAACGCGGTCATCGAGCGCAACGAGTCCCGCCGTCCGAAGAACCTGTGGACCAACGCCGGCCAGGGCGCGCGGATCACCGGTTACGTCGCCGACACCGAGCACGACGAGGCCCAGTTCGTCGCCGACGAGATAGACCGTCTGGTCGACGCGCGCGAGGCCAGGACGGGCGATGTCGCCGTCTTCTACCGCACCAACGCCCAGTCCCGTGTCTTCGAAGAGGTCTTCATCCGTGTCGGCCTGCCCTACAAGGTCGTCGGCGGGGTCCGCTTCTACGAGCGCAAGGAGGTCCGGGACGTCCTGGCCTATCTGCGCGTGCTCGCCAACCCCGAGGACTCGGTGCCGCTGCGCCGCATCCTCAACGTGCCCAAGCGGGGCATCGGCGAGCGCGCGGAGGCGATGATCGACGCTCTCTCCCAGCGCGAGAAGATCAGTTTCCCGCAGGCGCTCAAGCGCGTGGACGAGGCGTACGGCATGGCCGCGCGCTCCACCAACGCCGTCAAGCGGTTCAACACGCTGATGGAGGACCTGCGCACCATCGTCGAGTCCGGTGCGGGCCCCGCGACCGTCCTGGAGGCGGTGCTCGAGCGCACCGGCTATCTGGCCGAGTTGCAGGCCTCCACCGACCCGCAGGACGAGACCCGCATCGAGAACCTCCAGGAACTCGCGGCGGTGGCCCTGGAGTTCGAGCAGGAGCGCGGGGAGGGCGAACAGGGCACGTTGGCCGACTTCCTGGAGCAGGTGGCGCTGGTCGCCGACTCCGACCAGATCCCCGACGAGGACGAGGAAGGCTCCGGCGTCATCACCCTGATGACCCTGCACACCGCCAAGGGCCTGGAGTTCCCGGTCGTCTTCCTGACCGGCATGGAGGACGGCGTCTTCCCGCACATGCGCGCCCTCGGCCAGACCAAGGAGCTGGAGGAGGAGCGGCGCCTGGCCTACGTCGGTATCACACGCGCGCGGGAGCGGCTCTACCTCACGCGGTCGGCGATGCGCAGCGCCTGGGGCCAGCCGTCGTACAACCCGCCCTCCCGCTTCCTGGAGGAGATCCCGGCCACCCATGTGGACTGGAAGCGGACGGGAGCGGCGGCGCAGGTGTCCTCCGGCCCGGCCTCCGGGATCGCGGCCTCGCTGTCCTCGACCCGCTCGCGTTCCTCGGCATCAGGCGCGTCCGGGTTCGCCACGCGGCGCACCACGGAGAAGCCGGTGGTAGCCCTCGCCGTCGGGGACCGGGTCACCCACGACCAGTTCGGGCTCGGCACGGTCGTCGCCGTGAAGGGCACGGGCGGGAACGCGGAGGCGACGATCGACTTCGGCGACGCCAAGCCGAAGCGACTGCTGCTGCGGTACGCGCCGGTGGAGAAGCTGTAGGGGAGAGGCCGTAGGGGGTCTGGGGCGAAAGCCCCCGGGCTCTACGTCGGGTCGAGCCCGTGGCTCCGCAGCCACGGCAGCGGGTCTATGGCCGCCCCGCCCGCGGGCCGCACCTCGAAGTGCAGGTGAGGGCCGGTGGAGTTGCCGGAGTTGCCGGAGTAGGCGATCGGCTGGCCGGCCTTGACGGACGTCCCGGAGGCGACGCGGTAGCTGGACAGATGGCAGTACCAGGTCTGCGTGCCGTCCTTCGCCGTCACGATCATCATGTTGCCGTAGGCGCTGTTCCACTTGGTGGAGACGACGCCGTCGGTCGCGGCCATCACCGTGGTGCCGTACGACACCGGGAAGTCGATGCCCGTGTGCACGGACATCCAGTTCACCCCGGCCTGGCCGAAGTAGGCGCTGAGCCCCTTCTGCGTGACCGGCAGCACGAACTTGGGGCGCAGCCGCTCCTTGAGCGCGGCAGCCGCGGCGGCCTTCTTCTGCTCCAGTTCCTGCTGGTTCTTGAGGTCGATCCGCTCCTGCGTCCGGCTCGCCCGGTCGGCGAAGTCATGGGCGCCCGCGGACAGGGTCTTGAGCTGGGTGTCCAGCTTGCTGTTGGCGACCGAGGCCTTGACCGCGTGCGTGTCCGAGGCGGAGGCCGTGGTGTCGTGTCCGTTGTCCGTCAGCGCGCCGACCGAGGCGGCGGCGATCCCGGCGACGCCCATCACACAGACCGAGGGGACGGCGATGGTCAGCAGCGCGGAGCGCTTCGCGGTCGTGCGCCGGCGGGAGCGCGCGGCGCTGCGCGAGCCGGCGCGGGGCGCCGGCGCGATGTCCTCCTGGTCGTCCAGCAGCTCGGCGGCGGGCTGTTCACCCGCGGTGCCCGACCCGCCGTCCCCGACCTGCTGTTCGTCGAAGGCGGTGTCCTCGTAGGGGACCTCGTCGTAGGGGACCTCGTCCTCGTACGGGGTCTGCCCGTACGGAACCTGCGGGAAGGCCCCGGTCGCCTGCGGGTCGCCGACCTGGTCGAAGGTGGCGGTGGCCTGCTGGCCGAACGGTTCGGCAGGTTGCTCGGCCTCCGCCGGCGCGGCCTGGCCGCCGGAATTCCACTGTGTGGCGTCGAAGGTGCCCGACTCGAAGGTCTGGGTGCCCCACGCCCACTGCTGGGTCGGTTGGGCGATCCCGGACTGGTCGGGCTGCAGCCAGGCGCTCGCGTCCCACTGGCCGCTGATGTCGTTGCCCGTCGCCTGGGCGGGGATCGTCCAGGCGGTGGAGTCGTAGACGCCGGAGTCGTAGGCGGCGTGGTGCTGGGCCGCGTACGGGTCGTAGTTCGGGGTCTGGCCGGTCTGCCACTGCGTGCTGTCGTACGCGCCGGTGCTCTGCTCGCCGGGCAGGCTGCCGAAGAGCGGGTCCGCGGCGAAGGTGCCGGTGCCGTCCGGAAAACCGGTGGCCTCGTAGCCGCCGTACGTGGTGAAGTCGCCGTAGGGGGCTCCATGCGTCCCGTACGGCGCGTAGTGCGCGGCGGAGGCGTCTGAAGCCGGGGCCGGGGTGGTCATGGTCCCCGACGGGTGACGGTCGTTCACCAACTTCTCTTTCGCCTCGACAACAGGGGCTGCCAGAGCAGTGCGGTGACTGTACCCGCCGGTACCTGGACGCGACAATCTTCGGCTGGTTTCGCGCCCGCCGGAAACGGGCATTCGGCGGCGTTTCGGGGGGCCCAGGACACGAGTTTGGCCGAGAGTTCGATTGGTGTTCGATGTATGGTGACTGTTCGTCACCTGTGCGTCACTCCGACGCCGGACAGATCACGCCACCGTGAGACCGTCGGCGACCCGGTCCCCGGGGTGCGGGGAGTCGAGGGCCTCGCGTATCCCGGCCGCGACGGCGGGGTGCACGGGCAGGGCGAGATGTCCGATGCCGGTCACCCGGACGTTCTGCGCGTCGAGGTCGGGGTGCTCCAGGCAGGCCGTCTCCAGCGGCACCATCACGGAGTCCAGGTCGCTCCAGAAGCTGACGAACCGGGTACGGCAGCCGGGCGCGGGCCGGGCCAGCTCCTCGATCACCCCCGAACCGGGCCGCATCTGGCGCACGATGGGATGGGCGTTGGCCAAAGGTGCCGCACTGGTCCCCGAGTGAGGTGTACCCAGCGTGACGAGGATGCGCACCCGCAGGTCACCGCCCAGACACTGCACGTAATAGCGGGCGATGAGCCCGCCGAGGCTGTGCCCCACGATGTCGACCTGGTCGCTGCCGGTGCGCTCGCAGATCTCCTCGACGTGCCGGCCGAGCAACTCGGCGGCGGCGCGGATGTCGCAGGTCAGCGGGGAGTAGTTGAGCGATACGACCTGCTGCCCGCCGTGCTGGGCGAGGTTGCGGCGCAGCAGCAGGAACACCGAGCGGTTGTCGATGAAACCGTGCAGCAGCACCACCGGCGGGCCGGAGCGGACCGGCAGCCGGGCGGTGCCGTCGCCGGCGGGCAGGAAAGGGGCGCGGCGCTCCTGGGTGAGGCCGGTCGGATACAGCAGGAGATGGCAGGCCAGGATCGCGGCCTCGAGGGCGGTCGCCTTCAGCAGCGCCACGGAGATTCCGGCGAGTCTGCCGGGCCACAGGCGCCGGCAGAACGGGAGAAAGAGCGGCAGTACCCCGGTGACCTTCATTGGCCGACCTCCTGTCGGCACACCGGAGGACGGCTCGATCCCCCGTGTGCCCTCATGTCCCACCATGTGATTTCCCCCTCGCCGCGCACCGTAAAACTGCCGGTTGCGGGATGCTGGAGATAACGTTCGTTCACTTCACGACGGGTGGCGGAACGCGCCAAAAGTGCGGTACTTGTCGTTACGGACGGAAGCGATCGCTTCCGTGGTCGTTTGATGGAGGCAGTGATGGGTGTGGCAGCGGGTCCGATCCGCGTGGTGGTCGCCAAGCCGGGGCTCGACGGCCACGATCGAGGAGCCAAGGTCATCGCGCGTGCCCTGCGCGACGCCGGTATGGAAGTCATCTACACGGGGCTCCACCAGACGCCGGAACAGATCGTGGACACCGCCATCCAGGAGGACGCCGACGCGATCGGCCTGTCCATCCTCTCCGGCGCGCACAACACGCTGTTCGCTGCGGTGATCGACCTGCTCAAGGAGCGCGAGGCCGAGGACATCCTCGTCTTCGGCGGTGGCATCATCCCGGACGAGGACATCCCGCCGCTGAAGGAGAAGGGCGTCGCGGAGATCTTCACGCCGGGCGCGACGACCGCGTCGATCGTGGAGTGGGTGCGGGAGAACGTCCGTCAGCCTGCCGCGTCGGGAGGCTGAGCGACCGCGTCCGGCGGTTGGACGACCGTGTCCGGTCGGTCGGGCCGGCGGTTCGGCGAGCGGACGGCCGGTGTCCCTGTGGGCCGCCGCCACCGGAGCCCTGCTTCGGGTCGAACGGCCTCGTCCTCAAGCTCCGGACGGGCTGTGCGGGCTGACCGTGGCCAGTTCCTGCGCCATCTCCGCCCGCAGCCGCAGCGTGGTCACCAGCCGCTGGAACGCCTCAGCCCAGTAGCCTCCGGCTCCCGGCGCGGCGTCCTCCCGTTCGTCGGGTATCGCCAGCAGCGCCTCCAGCCGGGTGACCTCCGCGGGGTCCAGGCAGCGCTCGGCGAGCCCCATCACCCCGCTGAAGCTCCATGGGTAACTGCCCGCGTCCCGCGCGATGTTGAGCGCGTCCACGACCGCCCGGCCCAGTGGCGCGGCCCAGGGCACCGCGCACACCCCGAGCAGTTGGAACGCCTCCGACAGCCCATGTGTGGCGATGAACCCGGCCACCCACGCGGCCCGTTCCGCCGTGTCCAGCGTGGCCAGCAGCTTCGCGCGTTCCGCCAGCGACACCGCGCCCGGTCCGCCGGCCTCCGGCGCCGACGGTGAGCCGAGAAGCGCCCTCGACCACTCGGCGTCCCGCTGCCGCACCGCCGCCCGGCACCAGGCCGCGTGCAGTTCGCCCTGCCAGCCGTCCGTCACCGGCAGGGCCACGATCTGCTCCGCCGTCCGTCCACCGAGCCGTCCGGGCCAGGTGCGGAGCGGGGCTGCCTCCAGCAACTGCCCCAGCCACCATGATCGTTTCCCTCTGCCTGCGGGAGGTGTGGCCACCACACCGTCGCGCTCCATGCCGGAGTCGCACTCGGCCGGCGCCTCCACCACGATCGCCGGCGGGTTCCCCGTGCGGTCGAGCGCCACACATGCCGCGGCCCGTACGGCCATGCGTGCGGCGAGCGCCGAAGCGGGCAGCGCCGACAGCAGTTCGGCCGCCGTCGCCCGCACATTGCGGCTGCGGTCACCCAACGCCTGCTCCAGGAACGGCTCGTCCGCAGCCGACAGGCCGGTGCGCAGCGAGTCGAGGAACATCAGCCGGTCCTCCGCCCGCTCCGTCGGCCAGGTCGACATGAGCAACTCGCGCGCGAGCGCGGGCGTACCCGCGCGCAGCGCGCCCAGCAGGGCGACCCGCTCGGCGAACAGCCCTTCCTGCCACAGCCTGCGCACCGCCTCCCTGTCGCCGGGGTCGGGCAGCGTGGCGCCGCCGCCGGGGGCTGCGCGCAGCGCGAAGCGCCAGTCCGCGTTCAGCCGGGCCAGCCACAGCGCCCGCGGGCCCGCGAACGCCAGCGCCGCCGGGCGCAGGTCCGTACGGCCCCGGGCCGCGTCCAGCAGGGCGGGCAGCGTCTGCGGAGGTGCCGCGTATCCGTGCGCGTTGGCCGCCGCCAGCCACTGCGGGAGCAGTTCCATGAGGTCCGGGGAGCTGCCCCGGCGGCCGCCGCCTCCGCCGCCGGAACGGTCGGCCAGCAGCGTGGTGAGTCTGCGGGCCGCCGCGGCGGGCAGGGCCGGACGCGGATCCTCGGGTGCCGGTTCCGGTCGGCGCGCCGCCCGCGCGGGCCGCAGCCCGGCCCGCCGCCGTACGGTCGCCACGGCGGCCTCGTCGAGCAGCGCCAGGGGTGCCTCCCGGCCGGACCCGGCGTATGCGGCGGGGCGCCGGTCGGTGCCGAGAAGAGCGGTGGTCACCAGGTCTTCCCAGGAGCCTGCCGCGGCCGTGGCGTCCACGTCGGCCGAGGTCGTCGTCCCATTCATCGCGTTCCCTTCCCTGCGCCTGTCCGAGGGGTGCCGGTGACTTCCGGCAGGCCGGCCGGCTCGACGATGCGGCCTGGGCCGGGGGTGGTTGGAGGTGTCGGCGTTGTTCTGGCGGATCGGTTGGCGGTGTCGCTGCGCGCGGGTGCGTCCGAAGGCGCCGGCTCTGTCCTGGCGGATCGGTTGGCGGTGCCTTCTGGGCCGGGTGTGCCTGAAGGCGTCGGCGCGGTTCTGGTGGGTCGGTCGGTGGCATGCGCTCGGCCCGGTGTGCCTGAATGCGCCGCTGGTTCGGCTCGGTGTGCCGGGACGCGCCGGCGTTCTGCCGGCAGATCGGTCAGCACAGGGACACCGCCTCGCCCGTGCCGCCCCAAGCCGTGAGCGGGGTGAAGCCGCGGTGGCCGCACTCGCCGAAGACCTTGACCGGGGCGCCGCCGGACAGGGCGACCAGCCGCCACAGGCCGGGGCGGGAGCGGGCGGCCCGGGCCAGCGGCAGGGCGGAGTCCGTGTCGGCGTCGGCCAACTGCCACTGGTCGCCGTCCGGGACCGGTATCACCCGGTCCAGCGTCACCGGGACGGACTCCAGCCAGGGGTCGTCGCGCAGCGCCTCGCCGTACCGGACCGCCGCCTCGGCCGTGCTCGTGCCCGGTGGGCGGAACGCGGCCGGTGCGGGAGGGGCGAACCGCTCGCCCAGGGCGGACCGGGACTGGCCCGCCCCCGGATAGGCGGACAGCTCCGCGTCCAGGGCCAGCCCGACCGGCAGGGACAGCTCGGGAGCCCGGCCGGCCGCGCCGTAGGACAGCAGCAGCCGGGTGCGGCCCGAGGAGGCACCGTGCAGCCATATACGGCGGGTCGTCAGTTTCGGGTCCACCGTGTCGTATTGGGCGAGGACCAGCCAGCGGTCGCGGAGCGGCGCGCCGTCCGCCGTGGCGGGCAGGCCCAGCCGGGAGCGGACCGTGGCCGCGAGGGCGTCCGGCAGCCGGTCGCGGCGCAGCCAGCCCTGGTCGAGCAGGTGCAGCAGCGCGCACTCCTCCAGCAACCGGGCCGGCCAGCCCGCGCCCGATGCCGGGATCGCCCCCAACTCCCGTACCCGCGCGGCAAGTCCGGGAGCCTGGGCGTCGACCATCCGGGCCGCCGTCTCGTCCCACAGGCCGTACCCCGCCTGCTCGGCCGCGGCCAGGCCGCCGCGCAGCAGGTCCGCGAGGCGCTGCTCAAGCTCCGTCGCACCCGCTGTCACCCGCTCGGCCCGGCGCTCGGTCCGCCGCCGGGCCGCCTCCGGATCGGCGGACCCGCTCCCGGAACTCCCCTCGCTCCGGCCCTGTCTGCTCTCCGTGCGCCTGCGTCGGCCCGCGAGCCACTGCTCGGCCCAGTCCGGCGGCGCCGCGGACGCCGGCACCGAGTCGTCGCCGCCCGCCCAGAGCAGCAGCAGTCCGAGCGCGTGCTTGCACGGGAACTTACGACTCGGACAACTGCACTTGTACGCCGGTCCGGCCGCGTCGGCGAGATCGACCACCGTCTGGTACGGCCTGCTGCCGCTGCCCTTGCACAGCCCCCACACCGTCCCCTCTTTGCTTCCCGCCTCGGACCACGGACCGGCCGTGCCGAGCTTGCCTCCCGCTTTGCGTGACGCGGCGTCAGGCGCCAGTGACAGCACCTGCTCCGCGGTCCAGCGCACCCCCTGCTCAGTCATGTCTCCGAAGGTAGGGCCCGCCACTGACAATCCGTCCGGCGTGGGCGTTTGCACAGGTCAGCGATCCAGCGCACCTTCGGTGCGCGCCGGGGGCGTGGTAAATGCCGTGGCGCGCGCCGAGGTGCTTCCTGTCTGCCCTGACGGGGGTTGATGCCGGTCCGGGACGCTGGTGGGGTTCGTTCCGGCCGAAGCCGATTGCTCTGTGATGCCGGTGAGCTCGCAGGTCAGCGTGGCGCTGAGGGCCGTCCACGGGAACCGTGGAGTGTTGCTGCGAAGCACGGGCGTCAGAATTCCTGTTTCACCCTGGCCCTCCCGGAACGGCGTACCGCTTGGCCGTTCGGTGAGGGAGGGAGCGGGGCCGTGGACGTGCTGCACGAACGCTGCGCCGGTGTGGACATCAGCAAGAAGGACGCCAAGGCGTGTGTCCGCAGCCCGAGTACGAAACGGCGAGGCTCGTTCACCAACGAGACCACGACCTGGGGCTCGACCACGAACGCCGTGCTCGCCCTGCGGGATCATCTGGTCGCTGCCGAGGTCACCCTCGTCGTGATCGAAGCGACCTCGGACTACTGGAAGCCGTTCTACTACCTGCTGGCCGAGGACCTGAACGTGATCCTGGTCAACGCCCGGCAGGTCAAGAACCTGCCCGGCCGCAAGACGGACGTCTCCGACGCCGCCTGGCTGGCCCAGCTCGGCGCACACGGCCTGGTCCGCCCCTCGTTCGTGCCACCCGCACCGGTGCGCGAACTGCGGGACCTGACCCGGGCCCGCACCCAGATGACCCGCGAACGCGGGCAGATCGTCCAGCGGTTGGAGAAGCTGCTGGAGGACACCGGCATCAAACTCGCCGCGGTCGCCTCCGACATCATGGGCGTCTCGGGCCGGGCCATGCTGGAGGCCCTCATCGGCGGGGAACGCGACCCGCAGACGCTGGCGGACCTGGCCAAACGCAAGCTCCGCAACAAGATCCCCGAACTCACCGAGGCCCTGACCGGCCGTTTCCGCGACCACCACGCCTTCCTCACCCGGCTGCACCTGGACCACTACGACCAGCTCACCGACGCCATCGGACAGCTGGACGAACGGATCGAGGAGGCGATGGCCTCCTTTCGTCCCGCCCTCGACCTGCTCGACACCATCCCCGGCATCAACCAGGCCGTCGCCGAAGTGATCATCGCGGAGACCGGCGCCGACATGGCCCGGTTCACCTCCGCGAGGCACCTCGCGTCCTGGGCCGGGGTCTGCCCCGGCCACCACGAGTCCGCCGGCCGCACCAAGAACACCAAGGTCCGCCCCGGGAACCCGTACCTCAAAGGAGCCCTCGGCCTGGCCGCCTTCGGCGCGGTGAGGACCAAGAACACCTACCTGCAGGCCCGCTACAAGCGGCTGACCGCCCGCCGCGGCCCGATGAAGGCCCTGGTCGCCGTCGAGCACTCGATCATCACCGCGATCTGGCACATGCTCACCGACAACGTGCCCTACCACGAGCTCGGCGGCACCTACTTCGCCCAGCGTGACCCCGAACGCGCCACCCGCCGCGCGATCACCGCGCTCAACCAGCTCGGCTACACCGTCACCCTCCACCCGATCGAGGACGCAGCCTGACGCCCAGGGCCCTGGCACCCGGCGACCACCACGGCCACCGGGCACCCAGATCTGCCTCACGCCACCCTGACCTGCACCTATTTACGCGTCAGAGCGATTGTCAGTGGCGTGGTGCACGGTGGATGCCAGATCCGAACCGGCCGAGCTGGAGGGGGCCTCAGCCATGTCAGCCATGTCTGCGTCTGCCACGTCTGCGTCTGCGTCCGTACGACCGACGACCGCCGAACCGACCGACGGCGAGGGCGCGGCCGAGAGCGCACAGGCGTTGCGCCCGCACGCCGAGCACGCCTTCGCCGCCGAACTCGCCGCACTCGCCGCGCAGGACGACCGCCCGCGCCCGGCCCGCTGGAAGCTGTCGCCGTGGGCGGTGGCGACGTACCTGCTCGGCGGCACCCTGCCGGACGGCACCGTGATCACACCCAAGTACGTGGGCCCGCGCCGGATCGTCGAGGTCGCCGTCACCACCCTCGCCACCGACCGCGCCCTGCTCCTGCTCGGTGTGCCCGGCACCGCCAAGACCTGGGTGTCGGAGCACCTGGCGGCCGCCGTCAGCGGGGACTCCACCCTGCTGGTGCAGGGCACCGCCGGCACCCCGGAGGAGGCGATCCGGTACGGCTGGAACTACGCGCAGCTGCTCGCGCACGGACCGAGCCGCGACGCCCTCGTGCCCAGCCCCGTCATGCGCGCCATGGCCGAGGGCATGACGGCCCGGGTGGAGGAGCTGACCCGGATCCCGGCCGACGTGCAGGACACCCTGATCACGATCCTGTCCGAGAAGACCCTGCCCGTCCCGGAGCTGGGCCAGGAGGTCCAGGCGGTCCGCGGGTTCAACCTCATCGCCACCGCCAACGACCGGGACAGAGGGGTCAACGACCTCTCCAGCGCACTGCGTCGCCGCTTCAACACCGTGGTGCTGCCGCTGCCGGAGAGCGCCGACGCCGAGGTCGACATCGTCACCCGCAGGGTCGAGCAGATCGGCCGCTCCCTCGACCTGCCGGCCGCGCCCGACGGCATCGAGGAGATCCGCCGGGTCGTGACCGTCTTCCGCGAGCTGCGCGACGGCATCACCGCCGACGGCCGCACCAAGCTGAAGTCGCCCAGCGGCACGCTGTCCACGGCCGAGGCGATCTCCGTCGTCACGGGCGGCCTCGCCCTGTCCGCGCACTTCGGCGACGGCGTGCTGCGCCCGGGCGACGTCGCCGCGGGCATCCTCGGCGCCGTCGTGCGCGACCCGGCGGCCGACCGGGTCGTCTGGCAGGAGTACCTGGAGACGGTCGTGCGCGAGCGCGAGGGCTGGACGGACTTCTACCGCGCGTGCCGGGAGGTGAGCGCATGACCGACGACACCCGCTGGCCCAGGGCCGACGCCTCCGGACCGCTTCTGCTGGGAGTGCGGCACCACGGCCCGGGCTCCGCCCGCGCGGTGCGCGGCGCCCTGGACGCCGCTCAGCCCGCCGCCGTCCTGATCGAGGGCCCGCCCGAGGCCGACGCGCTGATTCCGCTGGCCGCCGACCCGGACCTGCGCCCCCCGGTGGCCCTGCTCGCCCATGCCGTGGACGAGCCAGGCCGCTCGGCGTTCTGGCCGTTCGCCGAGTTCAGCCCCGAATGGGTGGCGATCCGCTGGGCCCTGGAACACGGCGTCCCCGCCCACTTCATCGACCTGCCGGCCGCGCACACGCTCGCGTGGGCGGGGGAGGCACCTCCTGAGGGGTCCGGAGAGGAGCCGGCCACAGGGACAGATGCCGAGGGGAGTGCGGGAGGCCCGCAGGGTGCCGGTGAGTCCCAGGGGGGCGGCGGGCCGCAGGGCGCCGGTGAGCCTCAGCAGGACGATGGGCCGCCGGGCGCCGGGGGCTCTCGGGACGGCGACGAGGCTCACGACGTCCGCGAGCAGGCCCGGATCGACCCGCTCGCGGTGCTCGCCGAGGCCGCCGGGTACGACGACCCCGAGCGCTGGTGGGAGGACGTGGTCGAGCACCGGGGCCCGGGGGAGCGGGACCCCATCGCCCCCTTCGCCGCGCTGGAGGAGGCGATGGGCGCACTCCGCGAGCGGTACGGCGTCGGCGGGCACTCCCGGGACCTGGTCCGCGAGGCGCACATGCGGCTCCGGCTGCGCGCCGCGCGCAAGGAGTTCGGCGACGAGGTGGCCGTGGTCTGCGGGGCGTGGCATGTGCCCGCGTTGCGCGAGAAGACCACCGTCACCGCCGACCGGTCCCTGCTGAAGGGGCTGCCCAAGGTCAAGGCGGACCTGACCTGGGTGCCCTGGACCCACCGCAGGCTCGCCCGGTCCAGCGGGTACGGCGCGGGCATCGACTCGCCGGGCTGGTACGGCCATCTGTTCCACGCTCCCGACCGCCCGGTCGAGCGGTGGCTGACCAAGGTGGCGCGGCTGCTGCGCGAGGAGGACCGGATCGTGTCCTCCGCCCATGTCATCGAGGCCGTCCGGCTCGCCGAGACCCTGGCGGCACTGCGCGGGCGCCCGCTGCCGGGCTTGAGTGAGACCACCGACGCGGTGCGCGCGGTGATGGGCGAGGGCTCGGACGTGCCGCTGGCCCTGGTGCACGACCGGCTGGTGGTCGGGGACGTTTTGGGAGAGGTGCCGGAGTCGGCGCCGGCGGTGCCGCTCCAGCGCGACCTGGCCCGGCAACAGCGCTCGCTGCGGCTTAAACCCGAGGCTCTGGAGCGCGAACTGGAGCTGGACCTGCGGGGTGACACCGATGCCGGCCGCAGCAGGCTGCTGCACCGGCTCCGGCTGCTCGGCGTCGGCTGGGGCGAGCCCACGCGGTCACGGGGGAGTACGGGCACGTTCCGGGAGACGTGGCGGCTGCGCTGGGAGCCGGAGTTGTCGGTGCGGGTGGCCGAGGCGGGCGTGTGGGGGACGACCGTACTGGGCGCTGCGCAGGCCAGGGCCGAGGCGGACGCGACGGCCGCGCGCACCCTCGCCGATGTCACCGCGCTCGCCGAGCAGTGTCTGCTGGCCGGGCTGCCGGACGCCCTGCCCGTCGTCATGCGGGTCCTCGCCGACCGGGCCGCGCTCGACGCCGACGTGGGCCACCTCGCCCAGGCCCTGCCCGCCCTCGTCCGCTCCCTGCGCTACGGCGACGTGCGCGGCACCGACACCGGCGCGCTGGCCGACGTCGCCGCGGGCCTAGCCGAACGCATCTTCGTCGGCCTGCCCCCGGCGTGCGCCGCGCTCGACACGGACGCGGCGGAGGAGATGCGCGGTCATATGGACGCCGTGCACACGGCGGTGGGGTTGCTGGCGGAGACGGTGGCCGCGGTGGGGGCCGGCGGTGCGGGCGCGGGTTCGGGTGTGGGCGGGCGCGCGGGTGTCGGTGTGGATGCGGGTGGCGGTGCCGGTGGGGGAGCAGGTGCCGTGGGGACCGGCGGCCCCGGCGCGGGTCCCGGTACCGGTGCGGGCGAGCGTGCCGGAGTCGGCGCGGGTGGCGGTGCCGTCCTCCGTGCCGGGCACGGTGATCTGCGCGGCCGTTGGCGGGCGGTGCTGCGGACCTTGTCGTTGCGGGACAGCGTGCCCGGTGTGTTGCGGGGGCGCGCGGTGCGGTTGCTGTTGGACGACGGTGAGTTGGGGGCCGATGAGGCGGCGCGGCTGATGGGGCTCGCGCTGTCGCCGGGGACTCCGCCCGCCGACGCCGCCGCCTGGATCGAGGGCTTCGTCGGCGGCGGAGGCGGACTGCTGCTGGTGCACGACGAGCGGCTGCTCGCTCTGGTGGACAGCTGGCTGACCGGTGTCTCGGCGGAGGCGTTCACGGACGTACTGCCGCTGCTGCGCCGCACGTTCGCAGCATATGAGCCCGGGGTGCGCAGAACGCTGGGCGAACTGGTCCGGCGCGGCCCCGGAGGCGCGGTCGGCCGGGCGGCCCACGCGCCCATGACACCCGGCTTCGCCGCCGAACCGGACCTCCGGCGCGCCGACGCCGTACTGCCGGTGCTGCGCCTGCTGCTCGGCCTGGCCGACCAGGCCGAAGGTGACCCGGCCCGGCGAGCACGGGCCGAGCCCGACCTGGCCGAGTGCGCTCCGGCCCGGCGAGCACCGCGCGAGCGCGCCTTGCCCCAGCGGGAGACCGCCCAGCCTGGACCGACCGTCTGCGATGCCCGGCGGCCGGCCGAGCGCGGGACGGATGGGCAGGAGAAACCCGAGCCGGCGCCGCCCGAGCCGGCGGCCGCCGAGCGGGTCACGACCAGGTGCGGTACGAGCGCGTGCGGCACTACCGGGTGTGACACGACCGCGTGCGGTACGAGCCGGTGCGGCACTAGCGGGTGCGGCACGACTGGGCGCGACACGAGCCGGTGCGGCACTAGCGGGTGCGGCACGACTGGGCGCGACACGAGCGTGTCCGGCACTACCGGCTGCGGCACGCCCGCGTGCGGTACGAGCCGGTGCGGCACTAGCGGGTGCGGCACGACTGGGCGCGACACGAGCGTGTCCGGCACTACCGGTTGTGACACGACCGCGTGCGGTACGAGCCGGTGCGGCTTAAGCGGGTGCGGCACCGGATGGGACGCGACAGAGGACAACAGCCTTGCGGGGGTGGGTGTATGACGAGCGGATCGGTGTCGTTGGAGGTGGAGGACACGGCGCGGGAGCGGTTGCGGCGGTGGCGGCTGGTGCTCGGTGGGGAGCAGGCCGACGGCACCGGGTGTGCGCTGTCCGGGCGGGACGCGGCGATGGACGGGACGCTGGCCGCGCTCTATGGCAAGGCGGACAAGCCGCAGGCGGGACGGGAGCGTTCGGCGGGGTTCGGGGCCTCGGCGCCGTCCGTGGCGCGGTGGCTCGGGGACATCCGCACCTACTTCCCCTCCTCCGTCGTCCAGGTCATGCAGCGCGACGCCATCGACCGGCTCGGCCTCGCCTCCCTGCTGCTGGAGCCGGAGATGCTGGAAGCGATGGAGGCGGACGTGCACCTGGTCGGCACGCTGCTCTCGCTGAACAAGGCGATGCCGGAGACGACGAAGGAGACGGCACGCGCGGTCGTGCGCAAGGTCGTCGAGGACCTGGAGAAGCGGCTCGCGAACCGGACGCGGGCCACGCTCACCGGCGCCCTCGACCGCAGCGCGCGGATCAGCCGCCCGCGCCACCACGACATCGACTGGAACCGCACCATCGCGGCCAACCTCAAGCACTACCTGCCCGAGTACCGCACGGTCGTGCCGGAACGGCTCGTCGGATACGGGCGGGTCGCCCGGTCCGTGAAGAAGGAGGTCATCCTCTGCATCGACCAGTCCGGATCGATGGCCGCGTCCGTGGTCTACGCGTCCGTGTTCGGCGCGGTCCTCGCCTCCATGCGGTCGATCGGCACCCGGCTGGTCGTCTTCGACACGGCGGTGGTCGACCTCACCGACCAGCTGGACGACCCGGTCGACGTCCTCTTCGGCACCCAGCTCGGCGGCGGCACGGACATCAACCGGGCGCTGGCCTACTGCCAGTCACAGATCACCCGGCCGGCCGAGACCGTGGTCGTGCTGATCAGCGATCTCTACGAGGGCGGCATCCGCGCCGAGATGCTCAAGCGGGTGGCGGCGATGAAGGCGTCCGGGGTGCAGTTCGTGGCGCTGCTCGCGCTGTCGGACGAGGGCGCGCCGGCGTACGACCGGGAGCACGCGGCCGCGCTCGCCGCGCTCGGCGCACCGGCCTTCGCCTGCACGCCCGACCTGTTCCCCGAAGTCATGGCCGCCGCACTGGAGAAGCGGCCGCTGCCGATACCGGACACTGTGTGACGCCGACCATGAAAGGAGCAGCAAAGTGGACATGACTACCCATCGGTAACACCGGGCTTGCGCGGCCTCGGGCGGGCCGTGCAAGTATCGGCGGAGCCCATGCCGTACCGAGCCGAGGATGTTCAGCTCCTTGACCTTCCCAGCAGCCCTCCTTGGTACCACCGTGCGCGCACTGCGTACGGCGGCCGGGCGGCGTGTGCTCCAACTGGTGCTGCTGGTGGGCGGGCTGTTCGCGCTGGGTTTCCTCTGCGGCGAACAGGCGCACGCGGCCGACGGGACCCCGGTGCCGGCGCAGGCGGCGCCGGTGCGGTCCGTGGGGATCGCCGGGCACGACGACCCGGCACGGGTGGCGCGGGCGGCGCGGGCCGTACCGGCGGTGCGGACGGTTCGCACGGCCGCCGAGCGGGTTGCCGTCCACGTCCACGCCGTCGGCGAACAGGCCGTCGCCCCCGTAAGCGACGTGCTCCCCGCCGTTTCGCGGACCGTCGAGACCGTAGAAACCGTCGAGACCACGGTCGCCCAAGCAGTGGTCGACAAGCCCCGGACCGCGGCGCCCTCGCTGCCCCTGCACGACCTCACTCAAGTCTCGGACGAGCCCGTCCGGCTGACGCCGGAGACGAAGTCCACGGTGCCCGGGCCGCGGCGGCACAGCGGCACGGCGGCGCCGGTTTCCGTGGAGCGGCAGAAGCAGCGGCACGTCCGTGCCCAGGGCCGTACGGCCGACGGCGCAGCGGCGCCGACCGCCTCGTACGGCCCGGAGGCCGCCGCCGTGGCGCAGCCTGTGACGCACACCTTCGCGCGCCACGGGGTCGCCGCCCTGGGCGTCCCCGGCCGGCCGGTGCCCACCGGGGACTCCGACGGCGTGCTCGGCAAGCAGGCGGCTGACGGCAGCACGTCCCGCCACGGCGACGCGTACGCCGTCACCTTCGACGACGGGGCGCCCCTGCGGCTCGCGCCCGGCGCCACCGCGCGCGCCGACGCGCCCCGTACCCGGGACCGGCACCGGGACATTCCCGTCTTCCCCGGCTAGGCAACAGGGCCGACCTCCCCGCCACGGACCTGTCGAGCGGGGGCGGAACAGGTCTGCCCCGTCCGTCCGGACCCCTTCAGCGAGCAGCGCTGTCAGCCGTCGAAGCGTTCACCGCGACCGGCGTTCAGCGGTCTCCGGACGGCACCCCTAGCCGATTCCGGCCTATTCCGGCCGTTTCCGAAGGACTTGACGCACGCAATGAACAAGAACATCCGCCGTTCGATCGTGATAGCCGCCGGTGTGACCGGCGCGTGGGCGCTCGGCTCGGCCGCCGCCAGCGCCGATGAGCTGTCCACCACCTCCGTCACCGTGCCGGACGCGGGCACCGACAGCGTCGCCGGGACGGTCGACGGCGTCCTCACCGGCGTCCACGACACCGTCTCCGGTGTCCAGGGCACCGTCGCCCACACCGTCTCCGGCCTGACCGGCCTGACCGGCACGGCCGACACGGCCGACGCGGCCACTCCGGACGCCTCCTCCACCTCGCTCACCTCGACGGCGTCCACCGCCACCGGCACCGCCGACCACGCCCGCCGCTACGTCGACGCCAAGGTCCCGGCCGCCGCGAAGATCCGGGGCGCCGAAGCCGTCAGGGGCGCTCAGGCGGCCCGTCAGGCGCAGGCGCATGTCCAGGCCCGCGTCCAGGCCGACGGCACGCACGGCGACGGCCACGTCGCCCGTGCCGCCCATGTCGCGCACACGGCCGTGCACGCCGCCTCGAGCGCGTCCCGGGCGGTTCCCCACGGTGCTCCCCAGGACGAGATCGACTACCTCTTCGGCCCGCTCTCCTCCTTCGCCCCCGAGGTCGAGGAGGCCCTGGCCGCCGCCCAGACCAAGCTCCAGGCCACGCAGGCGGCGGCCCGTGCCAAGACGCGGGGTGTCGAGGGCGTCGTACGGACGACGGTTCGGCGGACCGTCGCGGGCGCGCAGGGGCGGACCGCGGGTGCGGCGGCCGTCGGGCGCGGTACGGCCGCCGAGGCGACCGGCGCGGCAGAGTCCTCCGTCGCGGGTGTGCCCGCGCATGTCACCGGTACGGCCGCGGCTGCCGAGCAGCGGGTCGTCGGCACGGTGCGGGCCGTGCCGGGCGCGGTCACGCCGGTGGTGGAGGAGACGGCCGCCGCCGCCGTTCCGCCGGTGGTCTCCGCTGCGGTGAACGGCGCGGTGCCGGTCGCCGGCCAGGCCGTGACGGGCGTACCGGGCACGGCCGGGCATGCGGCGGCGGGTGGGTACGGGACGGTGCGGCACACCGCCTCCGCGGTGCACGGGCTCGCCGAGGGCGCCAGGTCGGGTGTGTCCGGGACCGCCTGGGCCGCCGTGTCGGGGGCGTACGGAACCGCCGCGCACACCGCCGCCGGTGCGTATGGGGCCGCCGAGGGCGCCGTGTCCGGTGTCCAGGGGGTCGCTGCGGGAGCCCTGGGCGACGTACGGCCGGTGGCCGCGGGGGCGACGGCATACGCCGGCGGGCCGGCCGCACAGGTCGGGCAGGACGCCATGGACGCGGTGCTGCCGCCGGTGGCCGCCGGTGCCGTGCACGGGATCCTGCCGCTCGCCGGGCAGGCCGCCGCGGACGCGGGGGCCCTCGGCCACGGCGTGGCCGGTGACGTCCAGCCCTTCGCCGGCGGTGCCGTCGGCGCCGTACCCCCGCTCGCGCACGGTGTGACGACGCCGACCGGAGCCTTCGCCGAGGGCACGACCGCCCAGGTGCCGCCCTTCGTGGGCGGGGTCGTCGGTGCGGTCGAGCCGGTCGGATGGCAGGTCGGAGGGTTCGCCCACGACGTCCACGGCACGGTCCGGGACGCCGGTGGCTCGCTCGCCGGGCATGCCGTCGGCGGGGTCGAAGGGGTTGCCCGCGCCGCCGTACCGACGTACCTCCAGGAGGGGTACGGCGTGCCGGGCGCCTGACCGGGCATTCGCCACCAGGGCTGAGTGCCCCGAACGGCTCCGCGGGGTGTCCGGACCCGGACGGCCGAATGCCGTCGGCGCGTCCGGCCGGGGCCCCGCGGCCCGGGCGGGTGGTCCCCATTGGGGTGGGGATCAATCGCCCCGGCCCCGGCACCACCGGGGCCGCCCCAGAGGCCTCACCGGGTCAACCCCAGCCCGGTGAGGCCTCGCACATGCCCCGAAGCCAGTGATCCAGCACCGATGTACCGAAGCCACCCATCCGCCCCATCCACCGGCACCCCGTGCCAACAAACCCGGCATCATGTGACAGGTATCACCGCTCAGGTGTGACCCTCGATTTAGGGAGCCCCCGCAAGCGGCGATAACCTGCGAGACGGACATGCCGCGCGCTCGGACACCGTGTGCGCCCCCCTTGTGACAAGCGGACGTCACGTTGCCCTTCGCGGCACGCCCACGCATCCAACGAACCGCGAGATCACTGATAGGGACGGAAGCGCGTGGACCTGTTCGAGTACCAGGCGAGGGACCTCTTCGCCAAGCACGATGTACCGGTGCTGGCCGGTGAAGTCATCGACACGCCTGAGGCGGCGCGCGAGATCACCGAGCGTCTGGGCGGCAAGTCCGTCGTCAAGGCGCAGGTGAAGGTCGGTGGTCGCGGCAAGGCCGGTGGCGTGAAGCTGGCCGCCTCCGCGGACGAGGCCGTCGCCCGTGCGACGGACATCCTCGGCATGGACATCAAGGGCCACACGGTCCACAAGGTCATGATCGCCGAGACCGCTCCGGAGATCATCGAGGAGTACTACGTCTCCTTCCTCCTCGACCGTGCCAACCGCACCTTCCTCTCCATCGCCTCCGTCGAGGGCGGCATGGAGATCGAGGAGGTGGCGGCCACCCGCCCGGAGGCCGTCGCCAAGACGCCGATCGACCCGATCGACGGTGTGGACGAGGCCAAGGCCCGCGAGATCGTCGCGGCCGCCAAGTTCCCGGCCGAGGTCGCGGACAAGGTCGCGAACGTCCTGGTCAAGCTGTGGGACACCTTCATCAAGGAGGACGCCCTCCTGGTCGAGGTCAACCCGCTGGCCAAGGTCGCCTCCGGCGAGGTCATCGCCCTCGACGGCAAGGTGTCGCTCGACGACAACGCCGAGTTCCGTCACCCCGAGTTCGAGGAGCTCCACGACAAGGCCGCGGCCAACCCGCTCGAGGCCGCTGCCAAGGAGAAGAACCTCAACTACGTCAAGCTCGACGGCGAGGTCGGCATCATCGGCAACGGCGCGGGTCTCGTCATGAGCACCCTGGACGTCGTCGCGTACGCCGGTGAGAAGCACGGCAACGTCAAGCCCGCCAACTTCCTGGACATCGGCGGTGGCGCCTCCGCCCAGGTGATGGCGAACGGCCTGGAGATCATCCTGGGCGACCCGGACGTCAAGTCCGTCTTCGTGAACGTCTTCGGTGGCATCACCGCCTGCGACGAGGTCGCCAACGGCATCGTGCAGGCCCTGAAGCTCCTGGAGGACCGCGGCGAGAAGGTCGAGAAGCCGCTCGTTGTCCGCCTCGACGGCAACAACGCCGAGCTCGGCCGGCAGATCCTCACCGACGCCAACCACCCGCTGGTCCAGCGCGTCGACACCATGGACGGCGCGGCCGACAAGGCCGCCGAGCTGGCCCACGCCGCCAAGTAAGCACTCAGGACGAGGACACCAACACACCATGGCTATCTGGCTCAACAAGGACAGCAAGGTCATCGTCCAGGGCATGACCGGCTCCACCGGCATGAAGCACACCAAGCTCATGCTCGGTGACGGCACCAACGTCGTGGGCGGCGTGAACCCGCGCAAGGCGGGTCAGACCGTGGACTTCGACGGCACCGAGGTACCCGTCTTCGGCTCCGTCAAGGACGCCATCGACAAGACCGGCGCCAACGTCTCCGTCATCTTCGTGCCGGAGAAGTTCACCAAGGACGCGGTCGTCGAGGCCATCGACGCCGAGATCCCGCTGGCCGTCGTGATCACCGAGGGCATCGCCGTGCACGACACGGCGTCCTTCTGGGCGTACGCCGGCAAGAAGGGCAACAAGACCCGCATCATCGGCCCGAACTGCCCCGGCATCATCACCCCGGGCCAGTCGAACGTCGGCATCATCCCGGGCGACATCACCAAGCCGGGCCGCATCGGCCTGGTGTCGAAGTCCGGCACGCTGACGTACCAGATGATGTACGAGCTGCGTGACATCGGCTTCTCGACCGCCGTCGGCATCGGTGGCGACCCGATCATCGGCTCCACCCACATCGACGCCCTGGCCGCGTTCCAGGACGACCCGGAGACCGAGCTCATCGTGATGATCGGTGAGATCGGTGGCGACGCCGAGGAGCGTGCGGCCGCGTTCATCAAGGAGAACGTGACCAAGCCGGTCGTCGGCTACGTCGCGGGCTTCACGGCGCCCGAGGGCAAGACCATGGGTCACGCCGGCGCCATCGTCTCCGGCTCCTCCGGCACCGCACAGGCCAAGAAGGAGGCCCTGGAGGCCGCGGGCGTCAAGGTCGGCAAGACCCCGACCGAGACGGCGAAGCTCGCCCGCGAGATCCTGGGCGGCTGAGCTTCTCGGCTGACTGTCGGTAGGCCCGTTCCGTTCGCCGGGGCGGGCCTACCGGCGTTCACACACGCACAAACGCCCGGAAGGCCTGCGGGGAACCGCGCGACCGGCCACGGCGGGCCCGCACTCGGCTGTAGCCGGAATCCCCGCGGCGGACAGCGCTCATCGCGCCTCCGGGAGCAGCCGGTCAGGCCCCCTTGGCCTCTGCCTGCCTCAACTTCGCCTGCAACGCCAGCTGCTCCCGCGACAGCGGCCCCGACACTCCCACCGGCGGAACCCCCTGCACCGCCTGCGCCGGAGCGATCGGCTCCTCATAGTGCGTCGGCGCCGACCACACCGTGAGCGTCGTCGCGCCGATGATCGTCACCGTGAACGCGATCGCCGCCCACGTCCAGAACACGTTCCGCCGTTCGCCCTCCCGCCGCACCGGCTCCGGATCGGCCGCGCGCAAGGGCTCGGTCGAGGCCAGCGCCCGCAGCCGGCGATGCAGCGCGGCGGGCTCGGCCAGTTCCGGCAACTGCGCGGCCAGCGCCCCGCGGGCGTGGGTCAGCCGGCTCGCGGCGGCCGGTGTGCTCGCCTCCGTCTCCGCCGCCGTCTCCGGCAGGTCGAGGCCCAGACCGTCGTACAGGACGAGCGTGCGCCGGTACACCGGCGGCAGTTGCAGCAGGGCGTCCAGCAGCGCCCGGTCGGCCGGGTCGGCGGGCGGCGGCTCCGGGTGCCGGTACCGGGGACGGAAGCGATGCCAGGGAGAGAGCGCGCAGTCATGCGCCGTCGCCCGCACCCAGCCGGCCGGATCCCGGTCCCGGGCCACCTCGGGCCAGCGCTGCCAGGCTCGTTGGAAGGCCCACGCCACGGCCCCGCGAGCAAGCTCCCGGCGCCCGGTGAGCAGAAAGGTCTGGCGTACGAGGGCGGGCGCGCAGGACGCGTACAGGGCGTCGAAGGCCTGAGCGGGCGTCAGCGGGTCGGGAGTGACGGTGGATTCCCAGGCGCGCAGCGTCGAGCGGTTGGCACCGATCCGCGCGGCGACCGCCCGCGTCAGCGATCGGACCCGGCGCAGGCGCCGGCGTTCCTCCGACGGTGGCAGCGGGCCGGCGGTGTGCCGCGTCGTCACCGTGTGCCCTTCCGTGCGAAAAACAACATAAACGTATATTGAGCGACACTACGGAAGTTCGCGTGTTACGACGGAAAAGCGCGTGTCGTTGGCAGCATGGCGGGCGTGATCCCGATGACCGCTCGCCGACCGTCCCTGTCGCCCATGCTGACCCGGATGCGGGAGCGCGAGCCCGGACTGGCCGCGAGCCTGCTCGGCGGCGCCGTCGCGGCCGGACTCGGGTTCGGCTCGTTCGCCGTGCTGGTGATGGTGCTGTGGGTCAGCTCGCCGTATCCCGACAGCGGTCCGGGCGGTGCGCTGCATGTCGCGGGCGCGCTGTGGCTGCTCGCCCACGGCGTCGAACTGGTCCGCACCGACACGCTCTCCGGCGCGCCCCTGCCGGTGGGGGTGACCCCGCTGTTGCTGCTCGTACTGCCCGTGTGGCTGGTGTACCGGGCGGCCAGGGACGCGGTGGACGCGCCCGCCGACGCCGACGGCCCACCGCCGGTGCCGGCGCACACGGTGTGGACGGGGGTCGTCCTCGGCTACCTGGGCGTCGGCGGCGCGCTCGCGCTGTACTGCTCGGGCGGCGAACTGCGGCCGAGCTGGCCCTGGGTGACGGTATGTCTGCCGCTGGTGGCGGCGGTCTCGGCGGCGGCTGGGGTGTGGTCGGCGTACGGCCGTCCCCGGGAGCCGGTGCTGAACATGCTGGTGGTGCTGCCTGGGCCGGTGCGGCGGCTGGTGTTCGGCGGGGACGAACGCGCCCGGCTGGGTACGGCGCTGCGGGCCACCGGCGCCGCCACGGCGGTGTTCCTCGTCGGCGGGGCGCTGCTGGTCGCGGTGTCACTGGTGTGGCACGGCGGGGCGGCGCGGGCGTCCTTCGTCCAGCTGACGGAGGGATGGACGGGACGGTTCGCGGTGCTGCTGCTCGGCGTCGCGCTGATCCCCAACGCGGCGGTGTGGGCCGCGTCCTACGCCCTCGGTCCCGGCTTTCTTCTCGGCGTCGGGCATGTGGTGCAGCCCTTCGCCTCCGACCCGGCCCCGCTGCTGCCGCCGTTCCCCCTGCTGGCGGCGGTGCCGGACGCCGGTGCCGGGGCGCCGCCGAACTGGGCGGCGGGACTGGTGCCGGTGGCGGCCGGGGTGACGGCGGGGTGGTTCGTGGCGCGCGGGGCCGCAGCACGCCCGGAGCCGGGCGCACCGGCACCGGACCGCTGGTCGGCCGCGCGTACCTCGGGGGTCCTGCTGCTGACGGCGACGCTCTGCGCGGCGGCCCTCGCCCTGCTCGCCGACCTGGCCGGCGGCCCGCTGGGCGTGTCCGCGCTGGCCCGCTTCGGACCGGTGTGGTGGCAGACCGGGGGAGCGGCGGGGGCGTGGACGGCGCTGTTCGGCATGCCGGTGGCACTGACGGTACGGGCGTGGCGGCTGTGGGGCCGGCGCACCTGGGACGGGGAGATCCCGACGCGGGGGACGGGGAACTCCGGGGACCGGAAGGAACCGGGGAAGACCACCGGCAAGGCGGAGAGTGCGGGTCAGGACGTGGAGACCGCCAAGGCCAAGGGCAAGGAATCAGCCAGAGGCAAGGAGCCGGGCAAGGGCAGGACCCCCGCCCCCCGACCGGAGGCGGCCGTGCCCGGCGAGGACGAAGAGGAGCTGTACGACTTCCTCCCGACCGACGACCCGTTCCCCCCGGACTGGCACGACGACCTGGCACGCGCCGCACGCTGGGCGGCCCTGCGCGAGGCAGCCGCCCCCCGCGACCTGCCCGCCCCCTGGGCAGTCCCCACAGCCCCTTCGACGCCCCCTGCGGAGCCGACTCCCTCTGCGGAGTCAACGCCTCCTGCGGAGCCAACGCCACCTATGGAACCAACGCCCCCTACGCAGTCGGCACCCTCTGCGGAGCCAACGCCCCCGCCGGACCCACGACCCGGCCCCACCGACCACCCATCGCCCGGCGCCTCACCGGACTGACCCACATGCCCCGAGCCGAATGCTCAGCTGTTCCCGACCCCCAGCACGCCCCGCAGGTGCTGTGGCAGCAGTCGGTCGCAGGACTGTTTGGCCTCGTGGGTGAGAGCGTCGTTCACGCAGGTGTAGTAGTCGCGGTAGACGAACTGGACCGTGAAGGTCGAGGCCACCAGGACCAGGGCAAGGGATGCCGTGACCAGGCCGCCGACGGCCGCGGTCACCTGGGGCCGGCCCGCCCCCGGCGGAGGCGTGGGGGTGTCCGGGTCCGCCCTGCGCGGCTTGGCGCGCAGGGCGCTGACGCCCCAGTACAGGGCCAGCGCGCCCAGCAGCAGGGCCACGTACGGCCAGCTGAACAGGGCGAAGAAGACGGCCCACATGCCGGAGAGCAGGGCGTAGCGCGCGCGCCGCTGGGCGGGGTCGGTCGGGTCCCAGCGCATGCCGCCGGGGCCACTGCCCGGGCCGCCGGGGCCCTGGGGGCCGCCGCCGGGCCGCTCGCCGAAGCCGCCGGGGGAGCGCCCGGGCTGGCGGTCGCTCCACTGGTTGCCCCACGGGGAGCCGCCGCCGTGACCGGAACCGGGCCCCTGACCAGAACCCTGCCCCTGTCCCGAACCCTGCCCCTGAGGGTGGCGCGGCTGCCAGGGCCGGTCCGGCGCACCCTCGGGCGGCGGCGCGAAGGGGTTGTCGTCCTGTGGCCCGCTGCCCCGTCCGTCACCGTCGCGCCCGCCCTGGGGCGCCTGCGGCGGCGAGGCCGGCCGCTCCCGCAGCAGTACGGCGCGACGCTCGCCTCCCTGGGCCGGGCGCAGAGGGAACGTCAGGAGTCGCAGGCTGCGATCGGGCATCAAAAGAGCGTCTTCCCCTAGGTGAATACGGCAGTCCGACGTGAGCTTCCACCCCGTGAACGCACCGCATGACGACCGCGTTCCCGGGGCTGCTGGAGACAGCCCCCTTCTTGATTCCCCACGAACGCTACCTTCCGGCCACGCCCCCGTCCCGTGGGGGTCGTCCCGTGTGCCGGTATCGTTGCTGACGGTCGGCCGCTTCGTAGACTTCCCTGTATCGAGGGGCGTAAAGCATTCGTGCGAATGCACAAAGCGCCGGCCGGAACCGTCGCCACCCCAGAAAGGGCCCCATCGTGGCCGCCACCCCCGCTGGCCCAGCGGTCAAGCGCCTCGTCGTGCTGGTCTCCGGATCCGGCACCAATCTGCAGGCGCTCCTGGACGAGATCGACCGCACCGGAGCCGAGCGGTACGGCGCCCGGATCGTCGCCGTAGGGGCCGACCGAGACGGCATCGAGGGGCTCGCCCGCGCCGAGCGGGCCGGGCTGCCGACCTTCGTGTGCAAGGTCAAGGACCACGCGAGCCGCGAGGAGTGGGATGCCGCCCTCGCCGAGGCCGTGGCCGCGTACGAGCCCGACCTCGTGGTCTCCGCCGGGTTCATGAAGATCGTGGGGAAGGAGTTCCTCGCGCGGTTCGGCGGGCGGTTCGTGAACACGCACCCCGCCCTGCTGCCCAGCTTTCCGGGGGCCCACGGCGTCCGTGACGCGCTCGCGTACGGCGCCAAGGTCACCGGCTGCACCGTCCACTTCGTCGACGACGGGGTCGACACCGGCCCGATCATCGCTCAGGGCGTGGTCGAGGTCCGGGACGAGGACGACGAGAGCGCGCTGCACGAGCGCATCAAGGAAGTCGAGCGAAGGCTGCTCGTCGAGGTCGTGGGGCGGCTCGCCCGCAACGGCTATCGCATTGAGGGACGAAAGGTAGTAATCCAGTGACCGCCGAGAGCACAGTCACGGCCGAGAGCAGCAAGCGGGCCATTCGCCGCGCGCTCGTCAGCGTCTACGACAAGACCGGGCTCGAAGAGCTCGCGCGCGGGCTGCACGAGGCCGGTGTCGAGCTGGTCTCCACCGGGTCCACGGCCGGCCGGATCGCCGCCGCCGGTGTCCCCGTCACCAAGGTCGAGGAGCTGACCGGCTTCCCCGAGTGCCTGGACGGCCGGGTCAAGACCCTGCACCCGAGGGTGCACGCGGGCATCCTTGCCGACCTGCGGCTGGAGAGCCACCGCGAGCAGCTCGCCGAGCTGGGCGTGGAGCCGTTCGACCTCGTCGTCGTCAACCTCTACCCCTTCCGCGAGACCGTCGCCTCGGGCGCGAGCGACGACGAGTGCGTGGAGCAGATCGACATCGGCGGCCCGTCCATGGTCCGTGCCGCCGCGAAGAACCACCCCTCCGTCGCCGTGGTCACCAGCCCCGAGCGGTACGCCGACGTGCTCTCGGCCGTCAAGGACGGCGGCTTCGACCTCGCCGCCCGGGGGCGCCTGGCCGCCGAGGCCTTCCAGCACACCGCCGCCTACGACGTGGCCGTCGCCTCCTGGTTCGCCTCCTCGTACGCCCCGGTGGACGAGTCGCGGTTCCCCGACTTCCTCGGCGCCACCTTCGAGCGCAAGAACACCCTGCGCTACGGCGAGAACCCGCACCAGCCGGCCGCCCTGTACGTCGACGGCAGCGGCGGGCTCGCGGACGCCGAGCAGCTGCACGGCAAGGAGATGTCGTACAACAACTACACGGACACGGACGCCGCCCGCCGTGCCGCGTACGACCACGACGAGCCGTGCGTCGCGATCATCAAGCACGCCAACCCCTGCGGTATCGCGGTGGGTTCGGACGTCGCCGAGGCGCACCGCAAGGCGCACGCCTGCGACCCGGTCTCCGCGTACGGCGGTGTCATCGCCGTCAACCGGCCGGTGAGCCGGGAGATGGCCGAGCAGGTCGCGGAGATCTTCACCGAGGTCATCGTCGCGCCGGACTACGAGGAGGGGGCCCTGGAGGCCCTTGCCAAGAAGAAGAACATCCGGGTCCTGAAGGCCCCGGGCGCGCCCTGCAACCGGGTCGAGGCCAAGCAGGTCGACGGCGGTGTCCTGCTCCAGGTCACCGACCGGCTCCAGGCCGACGGCGACGACCCGGCGAACTGGACGCTGGCCAGCGGCGAGGCGCTCTCCCCCGAGGAGCTCAAGGAGCTCGCATTCGCCTGGAAGGCGTGCCGCGCGGTGAAGTCCAACGCGATCCTGCTCGCCAAGGACGGCGCCTCGGTCGGTGTGGGCATGGGTCAGGTCAACCGGGTCGACTCCTGCAAGCTGGCCGTCGAGCGGGCCGGTGAGGAGCGGGCGCGCGGCTCCTACGCCGCCTCGGACGCGTTCTTCCCCTTCCCCGACGGGCCGGAGATCCTCATCGCGGCCGGTGTCCGGGCGATCGTCCAGCCGGGCGGCTCGATCCGTGACGAGCAGGTCGTCGAGGCCGCCAAGAAGGCCGGCGTGACGATGTACTTCACGGGCACGCGCCACTTCTTCCACTGACATCACCCTTGACAGGCCGACGGCCTCCGACCCTCCCCCGAGGGGGCCGGAGGCCGTCGGCCTGTCCGGGGTCAGCAGGGGCGCAGGGACCAGATCGGGTCCCAGGTGGCCGTGCCGGCCTCGTACGCCGTCGAGGTCCAGCGGACGCTGCCGTCCTGGTTGAAGAACCTGGCAACCGTGCCCGGCGTCTGGTTGTTGGTGAACGGGCCGTCGCCGGTCCAGTTGTTCACGGTCCAGGTCTGGCACTTGTAGAAGTCGAACTTGGTGCCCTTGACGATCATGCAGAGATGACCGTAGGCGCAGTCCAGGTCCTTGGCGGCGACGCCCTTCGCGGCCCTGGTGAGGGTCAGGCCGTCGTACTGGACCTTGTCGGCGGAGGTCTTCAGAGGCTTCGGGTGGCCCGCGAGGACCTGGTCGGCGACCTGCTGGACGCCGGTGACCCGGGTGCCGTCCGGTGCGGCGGCGCCGGCCGCGGCCGTGGAGCCGGCGAGCAGGGCGGTGGCCGCGACGAGCAGTGCGGCGGGCTTGGCGATGTTCACGTGTTCCCCCATGTGAACGAACGGTGTCGGTCGCTCCGCCTGACGTCGGTGATGTCCGTGCCGTCCCGGCGGAGTGGTTCCACCGTCGCAGCCGTGTCCCCGTGCCGGTACCTCGGACGTCTGAGGGTCACTTCTTTCCCGGGGGCGTGTACTCCTTGAGGTAGTGGGCGACGCGGGCGCAGTAGTCGCGGTACCTCGGGGGAACTCCGTTCGCGTCGTTCACTTTCTTGTACGACGTCCGGTAGGCGGCGGAGAGCAGCACCCGTTTGTCGCCGGGCAGGCCGGCCTTCAGATTGGGCGCCATGAAGCAGAGGTAGCGGCCCATGGCCGGGATGGAGACGGAGGGGGTGAGGGGCGGGGTGGGCGTGGCCGATGCGGGAGCGCCGTCGTCGCGCATGTACCAGCGCAGGACGGCGGGGGTCCAGCGGGCGATACCGAACTCGTGCTTGGCCGGGTCGGAGAGGTTCGGGTCGAAATTGCTCTCGGCCTTCAGCATCGCCGCCATGAGCGCGGGGGTCACATCGGGCTCGGGGCAGGCGTGGGCGGAGTCGACGATGAGCTTGCGGTACTGCACCGGGACGCCCCTGTCCGTGCGGAGTTCCGAGGCGCCGTACGCGGCCAGGGCCTTGCCGTCCGTGCCGCCGTCGCCCGCCCAGGTGCTGATGCCGTAGCCGAGGGCCGCGACGGCGACGGTCGCGGCGGCGGCGCCCGCGACGGCCACCCGTCGGCGTCCGCGGCGCCGGAACGGCGGGAACAGCGGGAACAGCCGGCTGGGCAGGCGTGGCGAGCTGCCGGTGCCGGCGGCCGCCTCGACGCGGCGCAGCAGTGCCTCGGTGCCGATGCGTGTCTCGTGCGTCCGGGCCAGGCAGTCCCGTACGATCTCCCGCCACACGTCCGGCAGTTGGGGCGACAGGCGCAGTGCGTCGGTGCCCCGCGCATAGGCGGCGGCCGCGTCGCGGCGGGCCGTCGGGGTGGCGCCGGACAGCGGGAAGGAGTCGGCGAGGACGAGATGGGCGAGCACGCCGAAGGCCCACACGTCGGCGGACGGCCGGATCCGCCGGCCGCGTTCCCCGATCTCCGACCACAGCAGCTCGGGCGGGGTGTAGTCCGGGGTCGAGAAGGCCGGGGAGTAGGCGTGGGTGCCCTCCAGCTCGGCGGCCATGTTGAAGTCGGCGAGCCGCGCCGAACCGTCCGCCATCAGCAGCACATTGGCCGGTTTCAGGTCCCCGTGCACCCAGCCCGCCCGGTGCAGCTGGGCCAGCCCCTCGCAGATCTGGGCGAGCAGCGCGGGCCCGGCGTCCGGGCGTGGGGCGGCGGCGAGCAGGGCGGACAGGGAGCCCTCGGCCCGCTCCAGCACGAGGACGGTGGCGCCGTCGAGTTCCGGGCGGTCCGGGTCGTCGACGACGAGGGACTCGTACATCCGGATCAGCCGCGGCCGGCTGAGCCGCCGGTGCAGATCGATCTCACGCTCGATGAGTTCGCGCAGATGGGCCAGTTGGCGCGGGGTGCCGGTACCGGTCGGCAGGAACTTCAGGGCGGCGGCGGTGGGCAGCTCTTCGGGGCCGCCGGTGCGCCGGCCGGCGTACACGCTGCCGAAGGCACCCGTCGCGATCGGCTCGCGCACCTCCCAGGCGCCGACCCGGTAACCCCGCGGCACCGGCACGGCGTACGGCTCGGTCACCGGGCCGTACGGCTCGCGTCGGCGGAGGACAGGACGACCAGGTCGTCCTCCCGTACGAGGTCGAAGCGGAGCGCCAGGGACACCAGGGACTCCTTCTTGCCGTTGAGGCGCGGACCGGTGTCCGCGGTCTCCGGGCCGGGCTTGAGCCGCAGCTTCACCGCGAGGTAGTCGATGTTCCACTGCACCGAGGTGCGCGAGGCGGCCGGCCAGGCGGGGCGCAGCCGGTCGACGACCTGGTCGACCGTGGGCAGCGGGGCGTGCGGGTCGCCGCGCAGCCGCGGTTCGCACAGGGCGGCCAGGACGGCGAAGTAGCGCTTGGTGCGGTCGACGGAGAAGGCGGGCGCGGTGGTGTCCCCGTCCGGCCCGGCCCCCTCCCGCAGATAGTCGTGGCGCGGCGCCCACACCTCGATCGTCAGCAGGTCCCCGGCGGCGGGCAGCACGATCCGCGAGAACTCGAACGGGACGGGCGCGTCGAGCCGGCCCGGGCCGACCTTGATGTGCTCGCCGGCGCCCTCGGGGTTCTCCACGACGTAGGTCTGCCGCGCGGACAGGTTGCTCAGTATCCAGAACGCGCCCTGGGCGCTCAGTACCCCGGCGCGGCGGGAGACCCCGTCGTGCGGGATCGTCAGATCGTTGCCGGGGGCCCGTCCGAAGGTGAGGCGCTCACCCGGGGCGAGCCGGATCCGGGTGCTGTCCTGTCGGTCCTCCGGGGTCGGCGGAGGTACGACGATGATGCTGTACAAGGTGCGTCTCCCCGTGCCTGACGGCCACCCCGGCCGACCCGGTCAGACTAGGGGGACACACCAGGGCCGTGCCTCCCCCTGGACGGGTGAGACACGGCCCTCGGCGTTGAAATGGCGCGAACTGTTCCGTCGCGCGGGCGGGTTCAGTAGCGCGCGCGGTTGAACCAGGCCTTGCCGTTGGAGCCGCCCACGAAGCAGGCGATCAGGATGCCGAGCACCAGGTGGATGATGCCCAGGACCGTGAACGGGTAGAGCGCGAGGACGGCGGTGATGATGCCGAAGACCAGGGCCGTGACGCGCAGGCCGTTGCCACCGGTGGTGAACTTCGAGGCCAGGACGGCCGCCCACACCAGCCACGCGAGCGCGAGCGCCGCGAAGGCCCACATCACGCCGACCGGGTAGTCCCGGAGGGTCGACGGGACGGAGCTGTCGTTGCTGGCCTTGTTGAGGGCCACACCGGCGAAGGCGAAGATCACCACGCCGATGACCTGCAGGCCGACGATCACCCACAGCAGCACGCGGGCCGCGCTGACGTTGCCCGGCATGGCCGTCATCGGAGCGCCGGCGCCGTACGGCTGCTGGACGGGCGGGGCCTGCGGGTAGCCGTAACCGGGCTGCTGGCCCTGCGGGTAGCCGTAACCGGGCTGCTGGCCCTGCGGCGGGCCGTAGGGGTTGTTCGGTTCGCCGAAGCTCATGGCGGTGTTTCCTCCGTTGATCGAGTGCGGGGACGAGGCGCGGCACTGCACGGAGGAGGGTTTCTACAGATGCGGTCCGTCCCCCCGATGAGCTGCCCGCTGCACTGTCTGCTCATCGTTCTTGACCGGTTACCGGCTTGTCCAGCCGGATGACGCAGGTGTTGTGCAAGTGCAACATCACCGATCATGTCGTGACACGGCGCGGGCGGACAGCGGGGGACCCGGATTGGAACCGGGGGCGGGTCATCCGCGAGGATGGGGGTATGACCGCCCAGATTCTCGATGGCAAGGCCACCGCAGCCGCGATCAAGTCCGATCTGACCGCCCGCGTGGCGGCGCTGAAGGAGAAGGGGGTCACGCCCGGCCTCGGCACGATCCTGGTCGGGGACGACCCCGGCAGCCAGAAGTACGTCGCCGGCAAGCACCGCGACTGCGCGCAGGTCGGCATCGCCTCCATCCAGCGCGAGCTGCCCGCCACGGCGACGCAGGAGGAGATCGAGGCGGTCGTACGGGAGCTGAACGAGGACCCGGACTGCACCGGTTACATCGTCCAGCTGCCGCTGCCCAAGGGCATCGACGAGAACCGCGTCCTGGAGCTGATGGACCCGGCCAAGGACGCCGACGGGCTGCACCCGATGAACCTCGGCCGGCTGGTGCTGAACGAGCCGGCCCCGCTGCCCTGCACCCCGAACGGCATCCTGACCCTGCTGCGCCGCCACGGCGTGGAGATCAAGGGCGCCGAGGTCGTGGTCGTCGGCCGCGGTGTCACCATCGGCCGGCCCATGCCGCTGCTGCTCACCCGGCGCAGCGAGAACGCCACCGTGACCCAGTGCCACACCGGCACCCGCGATCTCGCCGCCCACCTGAAGCGGGCCGACATCGTCATCGCGGCGGCCGGCTCCCCGCACCTGATCCGCGCCGAGGACGTCAAGCCGGGCGCCGCCGTCCTCGACGTCGGGGTCTCCCGCACCGCAGAGGGCAAGATCGTCGGCGATGTGCACCCCGACGTGGCCGAGGTGGCCGCCTGGATCTCCCCGAACCCCGGTGGCGTGGGCCCGATGACCCGGGCGCAGCTGCTGGTCAACGTGGTCGAGGCGGCGGAGCGCAGTGCCGGCTGAGAACGCCCGCGCGGGGGCGGTCACCCGCGGAGTGCACACCGGCGCCGAGGAGCGTGGGAAGCGGACCACCCGCCGCTTCCCGCGGATCACCCGGGACACCGCGCGGCCCGAGGGCGGCGGCCGGGCCGCCTCCGGCGACGCCCCGGCCCCGGCGCGGCAGTGGCCCCTGCTCGTGGTGCTCGGCGGGGTCGCGCTCGGCCTGCTGCTGACCGCCCTCGACGCGTTCCGCGCCGGCACCCTGCTGATCGGCGTGGCCCTGCTGGCCGGCGCGGTCATGCGCTGGATACTGCCGAGCGTCGGCATGCTCGCCGTCCGCTCCCGCTTCACGGACATCGCCACCTACGGCGTCCTCGGTCTCGCGATCGCCCTGCTGGCGATGATGGCCCAGCCCAATCCGTGGCTGCAGATACCGTTCCTGAAGGACCTCCTGCACGTCACGCTCAGCAGCAGCAAGTAGCGGCCGCACAGCGCGCCGCCGGATCCTGCCGGCCGGAATTCGACGCCCGCTGAACAGTGGTTCGCCCTTTCCCCCGAGGAAGGGCGAACCACCGCCGGGAATCAGCCTTCCGCCCAAGAACCGCCTGTTCAACGCCTGTCCATGCGCTGTGGCACGGAAGTGACCGTTCCGCTACGGTGTCCGCGCGCGCCGTTCGTGCTCCCGCGCGCCCCCACTCCGGGAACTGGGATCCTCAGGCAGTGCATCCTTGTGGGTAGCCAGGACGGGGGAAGTAGGGGGGAAGCGATGCCTCGTTGGAAGGATCTGCCGGAGGATCTGGATCCGCAGATCAAGGAGTTCACCCAGCAGGTGCGGCGGCTCGTGGACCGCAGCGGCCTGAGCGTCGCGGCACTCGCCGACCGCACGGGCTACAGCAAGACGTCCTGGGAGCGTTACCTGGGCGGCCGGCTCCTCGCACCCAAGGGCGCGATCGTCGCGCTCGCCGAGGTCACCGGCACCAACCTGGTGCATCTGACCACGATGTGGGAGCTGGCCGAACGCGCCTGGAGCCGGGCCGAGATGCGACACGACCGCACGATGGAGGCGATCCGCATCTCCCAGGCGCGCGCGGCGCTCGGGGAGTTCGGCGCGGCGGAGGCGACCGGCGGCCCGTCCGGCCGCAAGAGCGCCGACGCGGCCATGGGGATCGCCGGCCCGGCCGGCGTCTCCCCCACCATCCCCACCCAGCCGACGGCCCCCGACGCCGACGCACGGGAGGGGGCGGGGCGTGATCGGGCCGAGGGTGGTGGTCGGGCCGACGGTCGGGATCGGGTTGACGGTCGGGATCGGGCCGAGGGTCGTGGTCGGGTCGACGGTCGTGGTCGGGCCGAGGGCCGTGGTCGGGCCGAGGGTCGTGGTCGGGTCGACGGGCCGGATCGGGTCGACGGTCGGGATCGGGCCAACGGGCGTGATCGGGCCGACGGTTCCGGTCGTGGCTCGGCCGGGGGAGCGGGGCTTGGGCCGGGCGGTGGTTCCGGGCGTGGTGCGGGCGCCGGTTCGGGCCTTGGTACGGACGATCGCGCGGGACTCGGTGCGGCCGACATGGCGGGACTCGGTGCGGCCGACGCGGCGGGGCTGGGTACGGCCGACGGGGCGGGCCTGGGGCTGGCTGAGGGTGTGGGCCTCGGTCCTGGTGGCCGGGACGGCGTTGGGCAGCGTGCCGGGAACCCGGGTGGCAACTCCTGGGGTCTGGCCGGGTATCAGGGTCCGTCCACGGCGAGCGCCCGCCCCGGCGCCGGGGCGCGCGCCGGTGCCGGTGCCACTGCCGCGAACGGTGTGCGGCCCGCCGGCTCGGCCGAGGGCCCCGGCCGGACCCCCAACACCCCGAACCCTTACGACGGCCGACCACAGGAACCCGGGTCCGCCGGGGGAGGCACCGCGGCTTCCGGGAACGCGGGGCGGCAGCGGGTGATCATGTTCCTGGCGGGGCTCGTCGGCGTGCTCGTCGTCATCGGCGCCGTCTTCTTCTTCACCAACCGGGACGGCGGCAAGCACCACAACGCCGCCAAGCCGCCGTCCCCGACCGCCACCACGCACGCGACCCCGCCGCCCGGGGTCAAGTGCACCGGCTCCGCCTGCGACGGGAAGGACGCCGAGGCCATGGGGTGCAGCGGTGACCTGGTGACCACGGCCAAGACCGCCACCGTCGGCACCACCACCCTGGAGGTCCGCTACAGCAGGGCCTGCGGCACCGCCTGGGGCCGCATCACCGGCGCCGCCGAGGGCGACGAGGTCCAGATCTCCGCCGGGAAGGCCCGGCAGACCGGCGAGACCTCCGGCGTCGGCGACACCATCGCCTACACCCCGATGGTCGCGGTGAAGAACGCGGCAGAGGCCAAGGCCTGCGCGACCCTGGCATCCGGGCGGACGGGGTGCACCAAGTAGAGCCGGCGCGGACCGTGCGCTGAACCGGGAGAATGAAATTCGGGGGTCGGGTGCATGGTGGGCGGGATTCTGGGCACGCGGCCCAGTACCCCCACGGGAGTCCGGCAAACCGGTACCCCCACCTGGCGGCCGCCTCCGTCCTCTCCCCCCCTCTCCCGGACGGGCGGCCGCCCCTTCGTTTTGCCATGTGTCCGACTTGTGGGGTGAGCCACACGGCCCTGTACGTCTCGCATGCCGGATGCGCGATAGCCTGACCGCTGGATCGATCTCTTGACGCCGAGAGATCGATCATCCGCCCGGGGCAGGGACGCCCCACCGCCAGCTGTCATACGGAGAACGCCATGACCCGCACTCCCGTGAACGTCACCGTCACCGGCGCGGCCGGCCAGATCGGTTACGCCCTGCTCTTCCGCATCGCCTCCGGCCAGCTGCTCGGCGCGGACGTTCCGGTCAAGCTGCGCCTCCTGGAGATCACGCCCGCGCTCAAGGCCGCCGAGGGCACGGCCATGGAGCTGGACGACTGCGCCTTCCCGCTGCTCCAGGGCATCGACATCACCGACGATCCGAACGTCGCCTTCGACGGCGCCAACGTAGCCCTCCTGGTCGGCGCCCGCCCCCGCACCAAGGGCATGGAGCGCGGCGACCTGCTGGAGGCCAACGGCGGCATCTTCAAGCCGCAGGGCAAGGCCATCAACGACCACGCCGCGGACGACATCAAGGTCCTGGTCGTCGGCAACCCGGCCAACACCAACGCGCTCATCGCGCAGGCCGCCGCGCCGGACGTCCCGGCCGAACGCTTCACCGCGATGACCCGCCTGGACCACAACCGCGCGCTCACCCAGCTCGCGAAGAAGACGGGTTCGACGGTCGCCGACATCAAGCGGCTGACCATCTGGGGCAACCACTCCGCCACCCAGTACCCGGACATCTTCCACGCCACGGTCGCCGGCAAGAACGCCGCCGAGGTCGTGGGCGACGAGAAGTGGCTGGCCGAGGACTTCATCCCGACCGTCGCCAAGCGCGGTGCCGCGATCATCGAGGCCCGTGGCGCGTCGTCGGCCGCCTCCGCCGCGAACGCCGCGATCGACCACGTGTACACCTGGGTCAACGGCACGGCCGAGGGCGACTGGACGTCCATGGGCATCCCGTCGGACGGCTCCTACGGCGTTCCGGAGGGCCTGATCTCCTCCTTCCCGGTCACCACCAAGGACGGCAAGTACGAGATCGTCCAGGGCCTGGACATCAACGAGTTCTCCCGTGCTCGCATCGACGCGTCGGTGAAGGAGCTGGAGGAGGAGCGCGAGGCGGTTCGCTCGCTGGGCCTCATCTAAGGGTTCCGGAGACACGGCAGAGCTCGGCATCCCGCGTGGGGATGCCGAGCTCTGCCGTGTTGCAAAGTCCCCCGGGCCGAACTCGGCCTCGGACGACGGATGTCAGGCGCTGTCCTCAGGAAGCAGCCGCTTCTCGAACCAGTGGCCGCCGTATACGTCGTCGTTGTAGCGCGGGATCTCGGCGTACCCGCACGCCCGGTACATCGACTGCGCCTCGGTGAGCACGGCGTGCGTGTCCAGGCGTACGACCGCCAGGCCGCGCGCCCGCGCCTCCCGCTCCAGCTCCGCCAGCAGCCGCCGCGCGAGCCCCAGCCGGCGCGCCTCGGGGCGCACCCACACATGCCGGATCTCGCCGACTCCGGGGGCGAGGCGTCTGAGGGCCCCGCAGCCCACCGGCCGCCCCTCCTCGTAGGCCACCAGGAAGGCGCCGGCGTCCCCGGTCACCTCCTCGGGCCGGACCAGGGCCGCCTTGTCGTAGCCCTCGGGGAAGCGCGCGTCGATGTCCGCCGCGTAGGCGTCCAGGCAGGTGCGCGCGTCCGCCGAGGCGCCGTCGACGCTCTCCACGCTGATCCCGGCCAGCCGCAGCAGCCGCTCCGCGGTCGCCATGGACCCGGTCAGCTCGGCCCGCTGGGCCGGGGTGAGGCCCTCCAGGAGACCGGCGGCGAGGGCGTCCGCGCGGCGCTGCTGCTCGGCCACCTCGGCACGGCCGGCCGGGGTCGGCTCGACCATGCGCAGCCGGTTGTCGTGCGCGGGCACCGCGAGCCGGACCAGGCCCTGCGCCTCCAGGGCCTTCGCCATCCGGCTGAGGTAACCGGCGTCCAGACCGAGCCGCCCGCGCAGCTCCCGCAGGGACACCCCCTCACCTATCTCGAACAGCAGCCGGGCCTCGCCGAGCGGGCGGTCCTGACCGAGGTAGTGATCGTCCAGGACGCCGATGCGGCGGGTGAAGTACCGGTTGAAGCGGCGGAAGGCGGCCACGTCCTCCGCGCGGACCGGGGTTCTTTGACTATGGTCAAAGGTTTCCATTCCTTGACCATAGTCAAAGACCTTCGCCGCGTCCATGGCGCCGGCGGGCCGGCCTCACGGTGCGGACTTTGGCGGAACGTTGTGCGTGGCGTGCCGGGGGCGGCTCCTGATCGCGATCTGGCCGACCAGTTCCCAGAAACACGCCAGAGCGGTGACCGGCGGAATCCCGAAGATCACTAACGAGAGCAGCGCATGTGACGAGTGGCTGACGCACAGCGCCACGGCCATCGCGGAAGCGGCCAGCACAATGCACCAGGAGCGCCACGCGCTGCGGCGTTGAGCGGTGGCCCGCAGGACGGAAAGGGCGGCCACGAACCATGGCCCGTACACCGTCAGCGGCCAGTATTGCGCCAGTCTCATCGGCAGCACCGACGAGGCGATTTCGCGCAGTTGCCCATAGGAATAGCAGACGGACCAGGCCAGCATGCACACCGCACACAGGGAGACCGTCGCGATCAGCAGCGTGATGTGCGTGACGCGTCGACCGCCGTCGAGCAGATGGGATTCCTGGCGGAGCCGCCGGCGGCCGCTCCTGCGCGGGGGCGGCACCAGCGGGGTGGCGACGGGGCGCACGCTGGTCGGTGTGGCCAGTATCTGGGCCAGTTCCTCGACCGGGTCCCAGTCGTTCGGCGCGATGTCCGCTGCCGGGACGCTCCAGGTGTCCATCGATTGACCTCCTTCCCCGCCTCAGGACGCCCGGTACAAATCTGCCATCGTCCGCCGATATTCATTTTCCATGGTCTTGATTCTTGTCAGGAAATCTTCGAGCAGATCCGAGCATGACGTGATGTCCACCTCGCCGCTCCAGCGCAGAGTGGTCGTCGGATGATCCTCGGCTGCCTGCCAGTCCAATCGCTTCACGATCACCTAACGATGGTCACCGGAGGCCGGCTTTGGGGCATTCGGGCGAATGCATAGACCTGAAAGGTGAGCCGTTCGGTGCGTGTTGACGCACATTTGAAGGAATTATGAATACACAGGAAATTACATTCCGTGAATTCTGGAATTAAATGATCCCGGCTCGCCCTGCGGTGGTTCCGGTGTGATGCCGCGCACTTTCGGCGGTCGATTGCGCATGCGAGGTGCGCGACCTGGGCAGGCGGCGACGGTCCCCGAGCGTGACACGCGTGTGACACAGGGGCACGGATCAGGAACGGAAGGCAACACCGATCATGGCGGACAGAACGGCACGACAGGCCCAGGCGACCATCCACGCGGGAGGCGAGTGGCTTCCAGCGATCTCCGGCGCGACGCGCGAGATCCTCGACCCCGCGGACGCCCGGCCGTTCGCCGTGGTCGCGGAGGGCGACGAGAAGGACGCCGAGCGCGCGGTGGCCGCGGCCCGGCAGGCCTTCGACCACGGCCCCTGGCCGCACACCCCGGTCGCCGAACGCGCCGCCCTGCTGCGCCGCGTCGCCGATCTCCTCGTGCAGGGCCGCGAGGAACTCGGCCTGCTGGAGAGCCGGGACGCGGGCAAGACCGTCGAGGAGGGCCGGATCGACATCGACTGTGTCGCCGACGCCTTCCGCTACTTCGCCGACCTGGTCGCCGCCGAGGCGCCGGGCCGGGTCGTGGACGCGGGCTCGGCCGACGTCCACAGCGTCGTCGTACACGAGCCGGTCGGCGTCTGCGCGCTGATCACCCCCTGGAACTACCCGCTCCTCCAGGCCAGCTGGAAGATCGCCCCGGCACTCGCCGCCGGCAACACCTTCGTGGTCAAGCCCAGCGAGATCACTCCGATGACCACCATCGCGCTGATCGAGCTGCTGGCGGAGGCCGGTCTGCCCGCCGGAGTGGCGAACATCGTCACCGGCCCCGGCCACACCGTCGGCGCCCGGCTCGCCGAGCACCCCGACGTCGACCTGGTCTCCTTCACCGGCGGCCTGGCCAGCGGCACCAAGGTGGCCCAGGCCGCCGCCCCGACCGTGAAGAAGGTCGCCCTCGAACTCGGCGGCAAGAACCCCAACGTCGTCTTCGCCGACGCCTGCGCCACCGAGGACGGCTTCGACACCGCCGTCGACCAGGCCCTCAACGCCGCCTTCATCCACAGCGGCCAGGTCTGCTCGGCCGGCGCCCGCCTCATCGTCGAGGAGTCCGTCAGGGACCGCTTCGTCGCCGAACTCGCCCGCCGCGCACGGAAGATCAGGCTCGGCCGCGGCACCGCGGACGGCGTCGAGTGCGGCCCGCTCGTCTCCGCGCAGCAGCGCGCCAAGGTCGAGGCGTACGTCGCCTCCGCGCTGGAAGAAGGCGCCGTACTGCGCTGCGGCGGCAAGCGGCCGGAACCCGGTGAGGACCGCCCGGAGTCCGGCTACTTCTACGAGCCGACCGTCCTCGACGCCTGCCACCGCGAGATGCGGGTCGTCCGCGAGGAGGTCTTCGGACCGGTCCTCACCGTCGAGACCTTCCGCACCGAGGAGGAAGCCGTCCTCCTCGCCAACGACACCGAGTACGGCCTCGCCGGCGCCGTCTGGACCACCGATCCCGGCAGGGCCCGGCGCGTCGCGGCCCGCCTCCGCCACGGCACCGTCTGGATCAACGACTTCCACCCCTACCTGCCGCAGGCGGAGTGGGGAGGCTTCGGCAAGAGCGGCACCGGCCGCGAACTGGGGCCCGCCGGACTCGCCGAGTACCGCGAGACCAAGCACGTGTACCAGAACCTCGCGCCGAAGCCGGTGCGCTGGTTCGCCGGCTGAGCATCCCTCTTCCCCCGGAAAGACCCCCTGGAGTAACACCCCCATGTCCCACACCCCCCACGTCTACGACTACGTCGTCATCGGCGGCGGCACGGCGGGCTCCGTCATCGCCTGCCGCCTCACCGAGAACCCGGACGTCACCGTCGCCGTCATCGAGGGCGGCCCGAGCGATGTCGGCCGCGACGACGTCCTCACCCTGCGCCGTTGGATGGGCCTGCTCGGCGGCGACCTCGACTACGACTACCCGACGGTGGAGCAGCCCCGCGGCAACTCCCACATCCGGCACAGCCGCGCCCGCGTCCTCGGCGGCTGCTCCTCCCACAACACCCTGATCTCCTTCAAGCCGCTGCCGTCCGACTGGGACGAGTGGGAGGAGGCCGGCGCCAAGGGCTGGGGCGCCGTCCCCATGGAGGCCTACTTCGCCCGCCTGAAGAACAACATCGTCTCCGTCGACGAGAAGGACCGGAACGCCATCGCCCGGGACTTCGTCGACGCCGCCCAGGCCGCGCTCGGCGTCCCCCGCGTCGAGGGCTTCAACAGGAAGCCGTTCACCGAGGGCGTCGGCTTCTTCGACCTCGCCTACCACCCCGAGAACAACAAGCGGTCCTCGGCGTCGGTGGCCTACCTGCACCCCGTGATGGACGAGCGCCCCAACCTCACCATCCTGCTGGAGACCTGGGCGTACCGGCTCCAGCTGAACGGCACCCGCGCCGAGGGCGTCCACGTGCGCACCAAGGACGGCGAGGAACTGCTGATCCGCGCCCGGAGCGAGGTCGTCCTGTGCGCCGGCGCCGTCGACTCGCCCCGCCTGCTGCTGCACTCGGGCATCGGCCCCCGGGGGGATCTGGAAGCCCTCGGCATCCCCGTCGTCCACGACCTGCCGGGCGTCGGCGAGAACCTGCTGGACCACCCCGAGTCGGTCATCGTCTGGGAGACCCACGGCCCGATCCCGGAGAACTCCGCGATGGACTCCGACGCGGGCCTGTTCGTGCGCCGCGACCCCGGACACGCGGGCCCGGACCTGATGTTCCACTTCTACCAGATCCCGTTCACGGACAACCCGGAGCGGCTCGGCTACGAGCGCCCCTCGTACGGCGTCTCGATGACCCCCAACATCCCCAAGCCGAAGAGCCGCGGCCGTCTGTACCTGACCAGCGCCGACCCGTCCGTCAAACCCGCCCTCGACTTCCGCTACTTCACCGACGAGGACGACTACGACGGCAGGACCCTGGTCGACGGCATCCGCATCGCCCGCGAGATCGCCGCGACCGAGCCCCTCGCGAGCTGGCTCAAGCGCGAGGTCTGCCCCGGCCCCGAGATCCAGGGCGACGCCGAACTCGGCGAGTACGCCCGCAAGGTAGCGCACACCGTCTACCACCCGGCCGGCACCTGCAAGATGGGCGCCGCCGACGACGAACACGCCGTAGTGGACCCGGAGTTGAAGATCCGCGGCCTCGACGGCATCCGCATCGCCGACGCGTCCGTCTTCCCGACCATGACCGCCGTCAACCCGATGATCGGGGTGCTCATGGTCGGGGAGAAAGCCGTCGACCTGATCGGAGGTGACGCCCGATGAACCGCACCGTCCCCACCCGCAAGCCGCCCACCACCGACACCCCCGTCTTCTCGGTCTCAGGCCTGTGGAAGGTCTTCGGCCCGAAGCCGCAGCGGATCCCCGCCGACCCCGAACTCGGCGCCCTCGATCCCGCCGACCTGCGCGCCCGCACGGGCTGTACGGCGGCCGTCCGGGACGTCTCCTTCGACGTCCGCAAGGGCGAGGTCTTCGTGGTCATGGGCCTCTCGGGCTCCGGCAAGTCCACCCTGGTCCGCTGCCTCACCCGCCTCATCGAACCGACGGCGGGCGCGATCTCCATCGACGGCGAGGATGTCCGCGCGATGGACAAGGCCCGCCTGCGCGAACTGCGCCGGCACCGGGCCGCCATGGTCTTCCAGCACTTCGGCCTGCTCCCGCACCGCACGGTCCTCGACAACGTGGCGTACGGCCTGGAGATCCAGGGCATGGGCAAGGCCGAGCGGCGCGCGCGGGCCGCCGAGGTCGTCGCCAAGGTCGGCCTCGAAGGCATGGAACACCGCCGCCCCGCCCAGCTCTCCGGCGGCCAGCGCCAGCGCGTGGGGCTCGCACGGGCACTGGCGGTCGACCCCGAGGTGCTGCTGTTCGACGAGCCGTTCAGCGCCCTCGACCCGCTCATCCGGCGCGACATGCAGGACGAGGTGGCCCGCCTGCACCGCGAGGAGGGCCGCACCATGGTCTTCATCACCCACGACCTCTCCGAGGCCCTCAAGCTGGGCGACCGTATCGCCCTGATGCGCGACGGCAAGGTCGTCCAACTGGGCACCCCGGAGCAGATCGTGGGCTCCCCGGCCGACGACTACGTCCGCGAGTTCGTCCGGGACGTGCCGCGCGAGCAGGTGATGACGGTGCGTACGGCCATGAAGCCGGGTGCCTGCGGCGGCCCGGAGCACCCGGGCGCGCTCGCCCCGGACGCCGTGGTCGCGGACGCGATCCGAACCGTGGCCGAGACCGGCACGCCGGCGTGCGTGCTGGAGGACGGCACCTGCGTCGGCACCGTGGACCACGAACTGCTGCTGGACGTCGTGGCCGGTATAGACGTGTCCATACCCGGCCCCCGCACCAGCCCGGAGGCCGTCTGATGGCAACGCTCACCGTCCCGACCTCCTCCCGCGCGAACTCCCTCCGCCTGCTGAAGAGTCGGACCGCGGCGAAACTGCTCCTGCTCGCGCTCGTCACCGCCGTACTCCTGCCCCTCCTCCACGGCGGATCATGGCCCCACCACCTGACCGTCAGCCTGGACAAGCCCCTCACCAGCGCCAGCAACTGGGTCATCGACAACCGGGACAGCCACCCCCTGTTCCTCTACTTCTTCGGCTACATCAGCAACGCGGTCGTCCTCTCCGTACGCGCCGTCTACCTCACCCTGCTCGCCGCGGGCTGGACCGGCGTCACGGCGTTCGGCGCCCTGCTCGCCTGGCGCTTCGCCGGCCCGCGCCTCGCCGCCGGCACCGCGATCGCCTTCCTGGCCTGCGGCGCACTCGGCATGTGGGTGCCGACCATGCAGACCCTCGCGCTCATGGTCGTAGCGGTCCTCGCCTCTGTCGTCGTCGGCGCGCTCCTCGGCCTCGCCGCCGGCCTGTCCGACCGCCTGGACCGCGCCCTGCGCCCGGTCCTGGACACCATGCAGGTGCTCCCGGCCTTCGCCTACCTCCTCCCCGTCGTCCTGGTCTTCGGCATCGGCGTCCCCGCGGCCGTGCTCGCCACCGTCGTGTACGCCGCCCCGCCGATGGCCCGCCTCACCGCACTCGGCCTGCGCGGCGCCGACCCCGAAGTCCTGGAGGCCGTGGAGTCGCTCGGCGCCACCCGCCGCCAGCGGCTGCTGACCGCCCGTATCCCGCTGGCCCGGGGCGAACTCCTCCTCGGCCTCAACCAGACGATCATGATGGCGCTGTCCATGGCCGTCATCGCCTCGGTCATCGGTGCCGGCGGCCTCGGTGACCGCGTCTACCAGGCGCTCGCCTCGGTCGACGTCGGCCAGGCCCTCGCCGCCGGCATCCCGATCGTGCTGCTCGCGATCGTCCTGGACCGGGTGACCGGAGCGGCAGGCGCCGGCACCACCCGCCCGAAGACCATCGGCTGGGCCTACGCCCTCGGCGTCACCGTGGCCGTCGCCCTCGCCGCCCGGCTCCTCGGCCGTCTCGACTGGCCCTCCGGCTGGACCCTCGACATCGCCGAACCGGTCAACCACGCCGTCGACTGGATGACCAACCACCTCTACTCCGGCGTCCCGGTCGTCGGCGGTACGGCCGACTGGGCGGGCCACTTCACCACCTGGGTCCTGGACCCCGTGCGCGGCGGTCTGCAGTGGCTGCCCTGGTGGTCGGTGCTGCTGATCGTCGCCGCCCTGGCCTGGTCGATCGGCACCTGGCGCACCGCCCTGACCGCCGTCCTCGCCATGGCCGCGATCGGCGTCCTCGGCGTCTGGGAACCGGCCCTCGACACGCTCTCCCAGGTGCTCGCCGCCGTGGCCGTGACGCTCGTCCTCGGCTTCGCGACCGGCATCGCCGCCGCACGCAGCGACCGTGTCGAACGCGCGCTGCGCCCGGTCCTGGACGTGTTCCAGACCATGCCGCAGTTCGTGTACCTGATCCCGGTCGTCGCCCTGTTCGGCGTCGGCCGCGCCCCCGCCGTCGCCGCGGCCGTCGTCTACGCGCTGCCCGCCGTCGTCCGGATCACGGCGCAGGGCCTGCGCCAGGTCGACCCGGCCGCGCTGGAGTCCGCGCGTTCGCTCGGCGCGACCGGCAGGCAGCAGCTGTGGCAGGTACAACTCCCGCTCGCCAAACGGTCGTTGCTGCTCGCCGTCAACCAGGGCGTAGTCCTGGTCCTCGCCGTCGTCATCATCGGCGGCCTGGTCGGCGGCGGCGCCCTCGGCTACAACGTGGCCTTCGGCCTCGCCCAGGGCGACCTGGCGACCGGTCTGGTGGCCGGTGCCGCGATCGTCTGCCTGGGCCTGATGCTCGACCGGGTGACCCAGCCGACCGAGCGACGCGCGACGAAGGGAGCCTGACATGCGCGCACGTACGACACTCGCGGTGGGCTCGCTGCTGTTGCTGACGGTGACCGGCTGCGGCGCCGCCGACATGACCAAGCAGGCCAGCCCGTTCGCCAACGCCCGGGGCTCGAAGACCGTCACCCTGTCCGTGCAGTCCTGGGTGGGCGCGCAGTCCAACGTCGCCGTGGCCCAGTACCTCCTGGAGCACGAGCTCGGCTACCGCGTCGACACCGTCCAGGTCGACGAGGTGCCCGCCTGGGACGCGCTCAGCCAGGGCCGGGTCGACGCCATCCTGGAGGACTGGGGCCACCCGGACCAGGAGAAGCGGTACGTCGAGGACAAGAAGACGATTCGGCGGGGCGGCGGCCTCGGAGTGACCGGCCACATCGGCTGGTACGTCCCCACCTACCTGGCCAAGCAGCACCCGGACATCACGAACTGGAGGAACCTCGACAAGTACGCCCCCCTCTTCCGCACCGCGGAGAGCGGCGGCAAGGGCCAGCTGATGGACGGCTCCCCGTCGTACGTCACCAACGACAAGGCCCTGGTGAACAACCTGAAGCTCAACTACCAGGTCGTCTTCGCCGGATCCGAGGCCGCCCAGATCACCCAGATGAAACAGTTCGCCAAGCAGCACAAACCCTTCCTGACGTACTGGTACGCCCCCCAGTGGCTGTTCAAGAAGGTCCCCATGACGGAGGTGAAGCTGCCGCCCTACAAGGAAGGATGCGACGCGGACGCGGCGAAGGTCGCCTGCGCCTACCCGCACACCCCGCTGCAGAAGTACCTGAACGCCGGCTTCGCCAAGTCCGGCGGCAAGGCGGCGGCCTTCCTGAAGAAGTTCAGCTGGACGACCGAGGACCAGAACGAGGTCTCCCTGATGATCGCCGACCAGAAGCTCTCGCCCCAGGACGCGGCGAAGAGGTGGGTGGACAGCCACCCCGCCGTGTGGAAGCGGTGGCTGTCCTGAACCTCCTCACCCCTTGAGGACGTTGGCGATCTCCCGGACGCCGGTCATGGCCCGCCGCTGGAGCCCCGGTCCGAACGTGATGCGGGTGGCCCCGAGTTCGCCGAGTGCGGCGGGCGAGGGGCCGTCCGCGTCCAGCCGGGCCAGGGCGTTCAGCGGGCCCTGGATGCCGGCGCGGAGCAGGGGCAGTACGCCGGCGGGGGCGAGGATCGGGTAGATGCAGTCCGCGCCCGCCGCCACGTACAGCGCGGCCCGCTCGATGGCGCGCTCGGGATCGCCGTCCCCGCGGACGAAGACGTCGACCCGGGCGTTGACGAACAGCCGGTCGGCGGCGGCCGAGCGGACCTCGGCGAGGAACTCGGCCTGCTCGTGCGGGTCCTTGAGGACACCTCCGTGCGAGTCCTCGAGGTTGCAGCCGACGGCACCCGCCTCCAGCAGGCGTTCCACGATCTCCTTGGGCGCGAGTCCGTACCCGCTCTCGAGGTCCGCCGACACCGGGACGTCCACCGCCCGCGCGATCCGGGCGACCGCGGCGAACATCTCGTCGGCCGGGGTGGCGCCGTCCGCGTATCCGAGCGAGGCGGCCACGCCGTCGCTCGGCGTGGCCAGCGCCGGGAACCCGGCCTCCGCGAACACGCGTGCGCTGGCCGCGTCCCAGGGGCCGGGCAGGACCAGCGGGTCGCCCTGAGGACGCTTGAGATGCAGGGCGCGGAAGACGTCGGCCTTGCTCATGGCTGGTAACCCCCTGGTGCGGTACGGCGGCTGACCATGATCCGGTTCCAGCCGTTGATGGCGGTGATCAGGGCGATGAGGTGGGCCAGCTCGGCCTCCCCGAAGTGCTTGGCGGCCGTCTCGTACACCCCGTCCGGCACGAAGCCCTCGGTCAGCACGGTGACCGCCTCCGTCAGCGCCAGCGCGGCCCGCTCCCGCTCGCTGTAGAGATCCTCGGCCTCCTCCCAGGCGGCCAGGAGCTGGATCCGGTCCTCCGACTCGCCGTTCCTCCGGGCCAGCCGCAGATGCATGTCCAGGCAGAACGCGCAGTGGTTGAGCTGCGAGGCCCGGATCATCACCAGCTCGGCGAGGACCGGATCACCGAGCCCCTTCTTCGCGGCCGCGCTGAGCGCGGACATCGCCTGGCCGACCTTCGGGTCCAGCAGCTGGGTACGGCTCACTTGTGCTGCCCCGGCTGGTAGTGGCCGGGCACCGCGCGGGTGGTGACACCGAACCGGTTCCAGGCGTTGATCACCGTGATCGCGGCGATCAGCTGGGCCAGCTCGGCCTCCTCGAAGTGCTTGGCGGCCTTCTCGTACACCTCGTCCGGCACAAACCCGTCCGTCAGCACGGTGATCGCCTCGGTCAGCTCGATCGCCGCCAGTTCCTTCGCGGTGTAGAAGTGCTTCGACTCCTCCCAGGCGCTGAGCTGCACGATCCGCTGGACGCTCTCGCCGGCCGCCAGCGCGTCCTTCGTGTGCATGTCCAGGCACAGGGCGCAGTGGTTGATCTGCGAGGCGCGGATCTTCACCAGCTCGTACAGCGTGGGGTCCAGTCCCTGCCGGGCCGCCGCGTCGAGCCGGATCATCGCCTTGAACACCTCGGGGGCTTGTTCGGCCCAGTTCATGCGGGGGGTGTGCTCGGGGACGTACTCGACGGTCTTCTCGGTGCTGGTCTCTGTGCTCATGCCCTCGACCCTATGAGCGAGGCAGCCCAGGAGTATGGTCCATTCATATGGCGAAACCTTGGGCCACTCTGGGCGTCGACCTGCACCTCGAACCGGCCGGCTCCGGCGGGCTGCGCCGGGGCCTGACCGACGCCCTGCGCGAGGCCGTCCGCACCGGTCGCCTCGCCCCCGGCACCCGGCTGCCCTCCTCCCGCTCCCTCGCCGCCGACCTCGGCATCGCCCGCAACACCGTCGCCGAGACGTACGCGGACCTGGTGGCGGAGGGCTGGCTCACCGCCCGGCAGGGCTCGGGCACCCGCGTGGCGGAGCTGGCGGCGACTCCGCCCTCCGGCAGGAGCGCGCGACCCCGCCACCGGGAGCCCGACCGGTCGACGTACAGCCTTCTCCCTGGCGCCCCCGACCTCGCCGCCTTCCCGCGCACCGAGTGGCTCAGGGCCGCCCGCCGCGCCCTCGCCGCCGCCCCCTACGACGCCCTCGGCTACGGCGACTCGCGGGGCAGGTCCGAACTGCGCACCGCCCTCGCCGGGTACCTCGCACGGGTACGCGGCGTCCGCACCGACCCGGAGCGGGTGCTGATCACCTCCGGTTTCGCCCACGCCCTGCGGATCGCCGGCACGCTGCTCGGGGCGCGCGGCGTGCGGACGGTGGCGGTCGAGTCGTACGGCCTCGACGCGTACTGGGACCTGCTCCAGCGGTCCGGACTGGCCACACCGGCCCTCCCGTACGACGAACTCGGCACCGACACACGGGCGTTGGGCGGACAGGGCGCGGTCATGCTGACCCCGGCCCATCAGTTCCCCATGGGCACGCCCCTGCACCCCGACCGGCGGGCCGCCGTCGTGGACTGGGCGCGGCGCACCGGCGGGCTGATCCTGGAGGACGACTACGACGGCGAGTTCCGCTACGACCGCCAGCCCGTCGGCGCCCTCCAGAGCCTCGACCCCGATCGCGTGATCTACTTCGGCACCGCCAGCAAGTCCCTGGCCCCCGGACTGCGACTGGGCTGGATGGTGCTGCCGCCGTCCCTGGCGGAGGAGGCGGCCTCGGCCAAGGGCGGCACCGACACGGTGGGGGTGCTGGAGCAGCTCACCCTCGCCGAGTTCATCACCTCCGGCGCGTACGACCGCCACGTCCGCTCCTCCCGCCTGCGCTACCGGCGCCGCCGCGACGCCCTCGCCGCCGCCGTCTCCGCTCGCGCCCCCGAGGTGACGGTCACCGGCATCGCCGCCGGCCTGCACGCGGTGCTGCAGTTGCCGGCCGGCCTGGAACAGTCGGTGATCCAGGCCGCGACCTGGCAGGGCCTGGCGCTGCACGGCCTCGCCCGCTACCGCCACGAGGAGGCTGTCGCCGAGCCGTTGGACGCGCTGGTCGTGGGATACGCGACCCCACCGGACAGCGCGTGGGCGGGGGCGCTGGAGGCGTTGTGCAGGGCGCTGCCGTAGGAACCGGGCCGGAAAACCACTCAGCGGTGAGCCGGTATTGCGATCGCCGTTTCCGGTGAAGTGCCGTCAGACACACCGGAGGGCCCCCGCGCACACAGACGTATAGCAAAAATAAGTGGTCGATCGCGACACTAAAACAGCGTCAGATGGGGAGACAACGTGACCATCGCCATATGTATTTCACTAAACCGCCACGACGGGTTCACGGTCTGCAGGGGATGTATTGCCAAAAAAGGGGCGGCCGTTTCCCGGCCGCCCCGCACTCCTCGTCCTTGAACGTGCAGCCCGTTCAGGCGGGCTGCTCCTCCGCGGGTGCCTCTCCGAATCGGGCCAGCAGCAACGCGCCCGCCACGGCCACGGCGAACCCGAGCACGGCCAGCCAGGTCAGCCCCTCCCGCGTACGGTCTCCCAGCCACACCACCCCCACCGCCGCCGGCCCGATCGTCTCCCCGATCACCATCCCGGCGGTCGCCGTGGTCACCGAGCCCCGCTGCAGAGCCGACGTCAGCAGCATGAACGCGGCGCCGCCCCCGATCAGCAGCGCGTAGGTCGCCGGGTTGGTCAGAAGATCCGTCGGCGCCAGGCTGTCGATCAGCCGGACCGACACCTCCACCACCCCGAACCCGAACCCCGCCCCGAGCCCGAGCGCCAGCGCCCGCGCCGGACCGCTCAGCCGGCCGCCCGCGAGGGCGAGCAGCAGTATCCCGACCGCCACGGCGAGCATCACGTACGCCAACGCCTGCGAGCCGCCCTGCCTGCCCTCCGGCCCGGACGCCAGCCCCAGCATCGCGAGCCCGGCACACACCACGGCCACCGCGCTCCACTCCGTGCCGCTCAGCCGCACCCGCAGCAGGCGCGCCGCGACCACCGCGGTCACCGCCAGGCTCGACGCAAGGGCGGCACTCACGGCGTAGATCGGCAGAGACCGCAGCGCCGCGATCTGGAACAGGAAGCCGAGCCCGTCCAGCGCCAGTCCGGCGATGTACCGCCACTGTCTGAGCGCCCGCAGCAGCAGTGCCGCCTCGCCGCCACCCCCGTCCGCGCCCGCCGCCCGCGCGGCCACCGCCTGCAACACCGTCGCGGTGCCGAAGCAGACCGCCGCGCCAAGGGCGCACACCATTCCAAAGACCACAAAGGGACTCTAGGAGAGGGCCGAGGCGGCAACCCACTGCGGCCTGTCCTCTTACCGTTCTCTAGGCTGAACCGACAGTCCTACGAACAGGCGAACACGCGGGGGAGCACCACGATGGAGAACACGCGCCGCCGACTGCGCTCCGGCACGGTCGTCCTCGGCGGCATGGGCCTGCTGGCCGCCGCCCTCACCGCCTGCTCCTCCGACCCGGACAAGCGCTGCGTCGACCGCGACAGCTACACCTACGGCAAGGGCTACAAGGTCGTCTCCGACAAGAACTGCAAGACGTCCTCCCTCAAGACCTCGGTCGACGGCGGCTGGTACTACGGCGGCAAGAAGAAGGGCTCCTGGGTGAGCGGCGGCTCCTTCACCAGGCCCAGGTCGGGTCCGGGCGGCAGCCACGGCGGCACCGGAGTCCACCGCGGTGGCTTCGGCGGCGGCCACCACAGCTCCGGCGGCTGACCGGCACCGGCCCATGGAACGCCGTACCACCGCCCCCCGCCCCGGCTGGCAGCGGACCGTCGAGGAGCAGGGGCTCGTCTACCCCCTGACCCGCCACCCCGACGGCTCCCTGCGCCCCTACTGGGACGAGAGCGCCTACTACGTCTTCACCCTGGACGAGATCGAGGCGCTGGAGGAGACCGTCGAGGAACTGCACCGCATGTGTCTCGTGGCCGCCGAGCACATCGTGGCCGAGGGCCGGCTCGCCGACCTCGGCATCACCGACCCGGGCGTGGCCGCCGCCGTCACCGAGGCCTGGCGGCGCCGCTCCGAACTCCCCTCCGTCTACGGCCGGTTCGACCTCCGCTACGACGGCACCGGCCCGGCCAAGCTGCTGGAGTACAACGCCGACACCCCGACCTCACTGGTGGAGGCCGCCTCCCCCCAGTGGTTCTGGATGGAGGACCGCTTTCCCGGCGCCGACCAGTGGAACTCCCTGCACGAACGCCTCGTCGAGGCCTGGCGGACCCAGGCCGCGCTCCTTCCTCCCGGCAGCCCCCTGCACTTCGCGCACTCCTCGGCCGACGAGCTCGGGGAGGACCTGATGACGGTCGCCTATCTGAAGGAGACCGCCGAGCAGGCCGGCCTCGACACCGACTGGCTGTCCATGGAGGAGATCGGCTGGGACACCCTCTCCGGCCGCTTCGTGGACAACCAACTCCGGTTCATCCGCAGCATCTTCAAGCTCTACCCCTGGGAGTGGCTGACCACCGACGCCTTCGGCGGGCATGTCCTCGCCACCCTCGACAACGGCGGCGGCACCGGCAGCACCCTGTGGATCGAACCCGCCTGGAAGATGTTGCTCAGCAACAAGGCCCTGCTGGCGATCCTCTGGGAGCTGTACCCCGGCCATCCCAACCTCCTCCCCGCCTACCTCGACGGCCCCCGCGAGCTGGCCTCCGCGCCCGGCTACGTCGCCAAACCCCTGCTCGGCCGCGAGGGCGAGGGCGTCACCGTGCACCGGCCGGGCGCCCCGGCCGTACTCCGCGACGAGCCCTGCTGCTACCAGCAGCTCGCCCCGCTGCCCGCCTTCGACGGCAACCATGTCGTCCTCGGCGCCTGGGTCGTCCGGGACGAGCCCGCCGGCCTCGGCATCCGCGAGTCCGCCGGCCTGATCACCGACGAGTACGCCCGCTTCCTGCCCCATGTGATCCTCTGACCCCCCGCGCTCAGCCGCTCAGCACCGCCCGGAACTGCTCCAGCCCCCAGTCCAGGTCCTCCTCGCTGATCACCAGCGGCGGAGCGATCCGTACCGTGGCGCTGTGGGTGTCCTTCACCAGCACCCCCCGGTCCATCAGCCGCTCCGAGACCTCCCTCCCCGTGCCCACCCTCCGCGCGATGTCCACGCCCGCCCACAGCCCGCGCCCGCGCACCGCCGTCACCGCGCCCGTGTCCAGCAGCGCCCCCAGCGCCCGGTGCATCCGCTCGCCCAACTCGGCCGCCCGGGCCTGGAACTCGCCCGTGCGCAGCATCGCGATCACCTCCAGCGCCACCGCGCAGGCCAGCGGATTCCCGCCGAACGTCGACCCGTGCTCGTTCGGCCGGAACACCCCGAGCACCTCCGCGCTCGACACCACCGCCGACACCGGCACGATCCCGCCGCCCAGCGCCTTGCCCAGCACATACATGTCCGGGACCACCCCCTCGTGCTCGCACGCGAAGGTCCGCCCGGTGCGGCCGAGACCCGACTGGACCTCGTCGGCGACGAACAGCACGTTCCGCTCGCGGGTCAGCTCCCGGACCGCGGGGAGATATCCGGCCGGCGGCACGATCACTCCGTTCTCGCCCTGGATCGGCTCCAGCAGCACCGCGACGGTGTTCTCCGTCAGCGCCTGACCCATCGCCGTCAGATCGCCGTACGGCACGATCTCGAACCCCGGCGTGTACGGCCCGAAGTCCGCCCGGGCCTCCGGGTCGGTGGAGAAGCTGATGATCGTCGTCGTACGCCCGTGGAAGTTGCCGCCCGCGACCACGATCTTCGCCATCTCCGCGGGCACCCCCTTCACCCGGTAGCCCCATTTCCGGGCCGTCTTCACCGCGCTCTCCACCGCCTCGGCGCCGGTGTTCACGGGCAGCACCATCTCCATCCCGCACAGCTCGGCCAGCTCCGTGCAGAACGCCGCGAACCGGTCGTGCAGAAAGGCGCGGGACGTCAGCGTCACCCGCTCCAGCTGGGCCTTCGCCGCCTCGATCAGCCGCCGGTTGCCGTGCCCGAAGTTCAGCGCCGAGTAACCGGCCAGCAGATCCAGATACCGCCGCCCCTCCACATCCGTCATCCACGCGCCCTCCGCCGTGGCCACGACGACCGGCAGCGGACGGTAGGTGGGAGCACAGTGCGCCTCGGCGGCGCTGATGAGGTCTTCTGCAGCGGTCATGGCCTCTCCCGGATCCGACGAGAACACTTCGGGAACACGACGGTGACCTCTTTCCTATCGTCGCTCGCATGGTGGACGCGGGACCTGCGCCGTACGGCTCGCCCGGTAGGCTGATCAGCGGGTCGTGACTGGCGCGCTTGGGATGGGACGGACCATCGGGGAGCGGCCCCAGCGGGAAAGTGCCGTGCGCCTGGGCCGAACGTGAACGCTGTACACGCCGTCCGGAGGTCCTCATGCCAGAGCAGCAGTCCCTCTCCACCGAGTCCACCGCCTTCCGCGCCGCCCTCGACGTCATCCGCGCCGTGGAACCGCGCGTCGCCGACGCCATCGGCCAGGAGGTCGCCGACCAGCGCCAGATGCTCAAGCTGATCGCCTCCGAGAACTACGCCTCCCCGGCCACCCTGCTGGCGATGGGCAACTGGTTCAGCGACAAGTACGCCGAGGGCACCGTCGGCCGCCGCTTCTACGCCGGCTGCCGCAACGTCGACACCGTGGAGGCCCTGGCCGCCGAGCACGCCCGCGAACTCTTCGGCGCCCGCCACGCCTACGTCCAGCCGCACTCCGGCATCGACGCCAACCTCGTCGCCTTCTGGGCCGTCCTCGCCGACCGGGTCGAGGCGCCCTTCCTGGAGAAGACCGGCGCCCGCCAGGTCAACGACCTGACCGAGGCCGACTGGGCCGAGCTGCGGCAGGCCTTCGGCAACCAGCGCATGCTCGGCATGTCCCTGGACGCCGGCGGCCACCTCACCCACGGCTTCCGCCCGAACATCTCCGGCAAGATGTTCGACCAGCGCTCCTACGGCACCGACCCGGCCACTGGCCTGATCGACTACGACGCCCTGCGCGCCCAGGCTCGCGAGTTCAAGCCGCTGATCATCGTCGCCGGCTACTCGGCCTACCCCCGTCTGGTGAACTTCCGCGTCATGCGCGAGATCGCCGACGAGGTCGGCGCGACCCTGATGGTCGACATGGCGCACTTCGCGGGCCTCGTCGCCGGCAAGGTCCTCACCGGCGACTTCGACCCGATCCCGCACGCCCAGATCGTCACCACCACCACCCACAAGTCGCTGCGCGGCCCGCGCGGCGGCATGGTCCTGTGCGACGACTCCCTCAAGGACCAGGTCGACCGCGGCTGCCCGATGGTCCTCGGCGGCCCGCTGCCGCACGTCATGGCCGCCAAGGCCGTCGCCCTCGCCGAGGCGCGGCAGCCCGCCTTCCAGGACTACGCCCAGCGCATCGTCGACAACTCCCGCGCCCTGGCCGAGGGCCTGATGCGGCGCGGCGCCACCCTGGTCACCGGCGGCACGGACAACCACCTCAACCTGATCGACGTCGCCACCTCCTACGGGCTCACCGGCCGCCAGGCCGAAGCGGCCCTCCTCGACTCGGGCATCGTCACCAACCGCAACGCCATCCCGGCCGACCCCAACGGCGCCTGGTACACCTCCGGCATCCGCATCGGCACGCCGGCCCTGACCACCCGCGGCCTCGGCACCGCCGAGATGGACGAGGTGGCGGGCCTGATCGACCGCGTCCTCACCACCACCGAGGCGGGCACCACCAAGTCGGGTGCCCCGTCCAAGGCGGCCCACGTCCTGGACGAGAAGGTCGCCCAGGAAATCGCCGGGCGGGCGACGGACCTGGTGGCGGGCTTCCCGCTGTATCCGCAGGTCGACCTCGGCTGAAGCGCCCTGGAAGGGGCGGCGGGGCTGCATTCGACATGCGGCTCCGCCGCGCGGGCGCGAGGAACCACGGACCACGCGCAGTTGCCCTCGCACAGAACCCCCCGTGCTCTCTGCGACAATGAAAAACATGGCCACTGCTGACCGCCCCCGCGTGCTCTCCGGCATCCAGCCCACCGCCGGCTCGTTCCACCTCGGCAACTACCTCGGCGCCGTCCGCCAGTGGGTGGCCCTGCAGGAGACCCACGACGCGTTCTACATGGTCGTCGACCTGCACGCGATCACGGTCCCGCAGGACCCGAAGGAGCTGCGCGGCAACACCCGGCTCGCCGCCGCGCAGCTGCTGGCCGCCGGTCTGGACCCGGACCGCTGCACCCTCTTCGTCCAGAGCCACGTCCCCGAGCACGCCCAGCTCGCCTGGATCATGAACTGCCTCACCGGTTTCGGCGAGGCCAGCCGCATGACCCAGTTCAAGGACAAGTCCGCCAAGCAGGGCGCCGACCGCGCCTCCGTCGGCCTGTTCACCTACCCGATCCTCCAGGTCGCCGACATCCTCCTCTACCAGGCGAACGAGGTGCCGGTCGGCGAGGACCAGCGCCAGCACATCGAGCTGACCCGCGACCTGGCCGAGCGCTTCAACGGCCGCTTCGGGCAGACGTTCACCATCCCGTCGCCGTACATCCTCAAGGAGACGGCGAAGATCTACGACCTGCAGGAACCGTCGATCAAGATGAGCAAGTCGGCGTCCACGCCGAAGGGCCTCATCAATCTGCTCGACGAGCCGAAGACCACCGCCAAGAAGGTCAAGAGCGCCGTCACCGACACCGACACCGTGATCCGCTACGACACGGAGAACAAGCCGGGCGTGTCGAACCTCCTCACCATCTACTCCACGCTCACCGGCAAGTCGATCGCCGACCTGGAGCGGGAGTACGAGGGCAAGATGTACGGCGCCCTCAAGACGGACCTGGCCGAGGTCATGGTCGAGTTCGTGACGCCGTTCCGGGAGCGCACCCAGCAGTACCTGGACGACTCCGAGACGCTCGACTCGATCCTCGCCAAGGGCGCGGAGAAGGCGCGCGCGGTCGCCGCGGAGACCCTCGCGCAGGCGTACGAGCGCGTCGGTTTCCTGCCGGCGAAGCACTGAGCACGTACGGACCGGCACACAGTCGCACGGACCGGCGCTGAGGCGCACGACCGTACACACGTCCTACGGGGCAGAGCGCTGCACATCACTTCCGCCGCGCCTGCCCACAGGGCGGCCATAGCCGTACAGTCGATAGCCGACGGACGAGACAAAAACAGACACACGACAGGAGACGACGTGGGGACCGTAACGATCGGCGTCTCGATCGCGGTCCCGGAGCCTCACGGCAGCCTGCTCCAGGAGCGGCGCGCGGGCTTCGGCGACGCCGCGGCTCACGGTATCCCCACGCATGTCACGCTGCTGCCGCCGACCGAGGTCGACGAGAGCGAGCTGCCGGCCGTCGAGGCGCACCTCACCGAGGTCGCCGCGGCCGGGCGGCCGTTCCCGATGCGACTGTCCGGCACGGGCACGTTCCGTCCGCTGTCCCCGGTGGTCTACGTCCGTGTCGTCCAGGGCGCCGAGGACTGCACCCTGCTGCAGCAGCGCGTGCGGGACGCTTCCGGGCCGGTGGCGCGTGAGCTGCAGTTCCCGTACCACCCGCATGTCACCGTCGCGCACGGCATCGACGACGAAGCGATGGACCGCGCGTTCGAGGAACTGGCCGGATTCGACGCGCAGTGGCCGTGCACGGGGTTCGCGCTCTACGAGCAGGGCGCCGACGGGGTGTGGCGCAAGTTGCGGGAGTACACGTTCGGGGGATCCGTGGTCCCGCCGCAGGCCGGTGCGCTCCGTGGGGTGGGCCGCAGCGCGGTGTCGTAGGCCCTGCCGTCAACTTCCCGCCTGCTCGGCGGGCGGACGACGGGAATGTGACGACAGGGCCTGGCAAGCCCTCAGACGGGCAGCCGTCGGAACAGCGCCCTCGGCAGGTGCCGCAGCGCCGCCATCACCAGCCGCAGCGCCCCCGGCACCCACACCACCTCCGACCGCCTGCGCAAGCCCAGTTCGATCGCCGTGGCCACCGCCTCCGGGGTCGTCGAAAGCAGCCCCTCGCCCCTGACGTACCCGGGCCGCACGACCATGACGTGCACGCCCGTGCCGTGCAGGGCGTCGCCGAGGCCCTGGGCGAAGGTGTCGAGGCCGGCCTTGCTGGAGCCGTAGATGAAGTCGGCCCGGCGGGCCCGCTCGCCGGCGACGGAGGACAGCACCACGAGGGAGCCGTGCCCCTGGGTCTGCAGCGCGCGGCCGGCGACCAGGCCGGCGGAGACGGCTCCGGTGTAGTTGGTCCGGGCGACCTGGACGGCCCGTACCGGCTCACGTTCGTCGTGGGCCTGGTCGCCGAGGATGCCGAAGGCCAGCAGCACCATGTCGATGTCGCCCTCGGCGAAGACCTTGCCGAGGACGGCCTCGTGGGACTCGGGGTCGAGGGCGTCGAAGGCGACGGTGCGGGTGTCCGCGCCGAGCGCGCGCAGACTCTCGGCGGCCTGTTCCAGGGCCGGTGACGGGCGGCCCGCGAGCCACACCGTGCGGGTGCGGCGGGCGATCAGCCGGCGCGTGGCGGCCAGCGCGATCTCGGACGTGCCGCCGAGGACGAGCAGGGACTGGGGGAGGCCGAAGGCGGTGTCTCCAGGCATGCCGTTGACCGTATCGTCCCTATATGAGGGATTGTTACTGAACATTCGCCCGCTCCACACAATGGGTGATTAGTGGGATGTCTTACGAGCGCGCGGTCGGGGGCAGGAACGGATCATGGACTGGCTGAAGAGACTCCCCGGCATCGGGCCGCTCGTGGTCCGGCTGATGGAGACGCACGCGTGGCACTGTTACGAACGGCTGGACCGGGTGAAGTGGACGCGGCTGGCCGCCGCCATGACGTTCATCAGCTTCGTGGCGCTGTTCCCGCTGCTCACCCTGGTCGCCGCGGTCAGCGCGGCCACGCTCAGCCCGGACCGCCAGAAGACCGTCGAGCACAAGATCGCCGAGCAGTTCCCCGGCGTCGTCTCCAGCCAACTGGACCTCACCTCGCTCGTCCACAACGCCGGTACCGTCGGCGTCATCGCGGGCGCCGTGCTGCTGCTCACCGGCATCGGCTGGGTCGGCCAGACCCGGGACTGTCTGCGCGCGGTGTGGGAGCTGCCGGACCAGCAGCAGAACCCGGTGGTGGCCAAGGCCAAGGATGCCGGCATCCTGCTCGGCCTCGGCGGGTCCCTGCTGATCACGCTCGCCGCGTCCACGCTCGCCTCGGCCGCCGTCGGCGTCGTGTCGCGCAACCTCGGCCTGGCCGAGCACGGCTGGGGCAGTGTGCTGCTGCGGATCGCCGCGTTCGCCGTCGCCGTGCTCGGCGACTTCCTCGTCCTGCTCTACGTCCTGACCCTGCTGCCCGGTGTCGAGCCGCCGCGCCGCCGCCTGGTGGTGGCCGCACTGCTCGGCGCGGTCGGCTTCGAACTGCTGAAACTGCTGCTCAGCGGCTATATCCAGGGAGTCGCCGCGAAGAGCATGTACGGCGCGTTCGGCGTCCCCGTGGCGCTGCTGCTGTGGATCAACTTCACCGCGAAACTGATCCTGTTCTGCGCCTCCTGGACGGCGACGGACAGCACGGAGGCCGAAGGCGCCGACGTCACGGACGTGGCCGGCGGCGCATCAGGTCCGGCAGCGGCCACCGGCGATTGATCAGGAACGCCGCGCCCGCGAGCAGCACCAGCACCCCGCCCGTGATGGCCGCGGCGGTGCCGATGCCCGAGCCGGAGCCGGTGGTGGCACCCGCCACCGGCTTGGCGCCGGAGCCGTCGCCGCCCGTGGAGTTCCCGGCGGAGGTGCCGGCCCCCGGGCTCGGCAGGGCGCTCTTCGGCGGTACCAGCTCACCCACCGGCCTGACCTTGCCGGCCGCCTGGAAGCCCCAGTCGAACAGCTTGGCGGTCTCCTTGTAGACCTCGTTGTGCGCGCGCTTCTCCGGGTGCATCACGGTGACGAGCAGCACCCGGCCGCCCCGCTCGGCGACCCCGGTGAAGGTGGCGCCCGCGTTGGTGGTGTTGCCGTTCTTCACGCCCGCGATGCCCTGGTAGACGGGCACGTCGCTGTCGCCGCTCAGCAGTCGGTTGGTGTTGCGGATCTCGCCCGACTCGAACCTGGCGCTGACGGTCGAGCAGTAGTCGCGGAAGTCCTTCTTCTGCAGCCCGGACCGGGCGAACAGCGTCAGGTCGTACGCCGACGACAGCTGCCCCGGCTCGTCGTAGCCGTCGGGCGAGACCACGTGCGTGTCCAGGGCCTGCAGTTCGTCGGCGTGGTCCTGCATGTCCTTGACGGTCTGCGGGACACCGTGGTTCATCGCGGCCAGTGTGTGCACGGCGTCGTTGCCCGAGCGCAGGAAGACCCCGAGCCACAGGTCGTGGACGGAGTAGGTGTGCCCCTCCTTTATCCCGACCACGCTGGAGCCGGCGCCCATGCCCGCGAGGTCGGACGGCGCCACCTTGTGCCTCTCGTCCCTCGGGAAGCGGGGCAGCAGGGTGTCCGCGAACAGCATCTTCAGCGTGCTCGCCGGGGGCAGCCGCCAGTGCGCGTTGTGCGCGGCGAGCACCTGGCCGGACTCGGCGTCGGTGACGATCCATGACCGCGCGGTGAGGTCCTTCGGCAGTACCGGGACATCGGGCGCGAGATCGACCTGCGTGCCGGGCTGCCCCAGCCGCTCGCCGCCCACGGTCGACATATGAGCCGGGGGGGTGGCCGCCGGGCTCGTGGAGGGGGCCGGGGCGGCGAGGGCGGCGGGCGCGGTGACGGAGAGGGACAGCAGGGTGGCGGAGGTGGCCAGCAGCGATCGCGGGCCGATCTTCTTCGGAGCAAGCACGGTCGAAAAAGTACCTTTTGTCGGCTGTGGAGTTCCATGACCGACCTCACCCCCGACACGGAACGGAACGGCGAGCGGCAATACTGGTCGCATGAAGCTCAGCCGCCCGGTCTCCTGGTTCCTGCTCGCGTTCGGGGTGTGGTCCTGGGTCATCTGGGTCACTTTCGTCAAGAACCTGGTCAAGGACAGCAGTGGGCTGGCCTTCGACAACGGGCACCCGACCGCGTACTTCTGGGTGCACCTGCTGCTCGCGGTCGTTTCCTTCGTATTGGGGACGGCCATCGGGGTCATCGGGTTGCGCGGACTGCGCGCACTGCGCCGGACGTCATAGCCGCGGAACCGCTCCCGCGCCTGTGAAGACGCCGTGAAACCCGGGGGAAACAACGCCTCGGTAAGTTCTTTCCCCATCTGGTCAGAAAGCCCTTCCCCCAGGCGAAACCCGTGTGATTAGGTGAGCCGCGCCACTAGGGGAGTGGCGAAATCGTGCTGGCCAGGGGTAGGGCCTTTGAAGGGGCCTGGGGAGGGCACCACCATGCGATCTGTTCGCATGCGCGTTCTCGTGACACTGCTTGTGCTCGCGGTCGCGGGAATCGGCGGCTGGCAGCTTCTGCCGTCGCAGGGCAACAAGAACAAGACCATCTCGGTCGGTACGACGGACGCCGTCACGGACCTCGACCCGGCGGGCGCCTACGACGCCGGTTCCTGGGCCTTGTTCAGCAATGTCTTCCAGTCGCTGCTGACGTTCGAGCCGGGCGGCGTCGAGCCGGTCCCGGACGCGGCGAAGAGCTGCGCCTTCGAAGGCAGTGGTCTGCGGACGTACCAGTGCACACTCCGCCCCGGGATCACCTTCCCGAGCGGACGCGCGATGACGGCCGAGGACGTGAAGTACTCGTTCGACCGGGTCAAGAAGATCAACTCCGATGTCGGCCCGGCGTCGCTGTTCTCCACGCTCGCCTCGGTGACCGCCGACAGCGCGACGACCGTCACGTTCCATCTGTCGTCCGCGGACGCCACCTGGCCGCTGAAGGTCGCCACGGGCGCCGGGGCGATCGTGGACAAGGACAAGTACCCGGCCGACTCGCTGCGCACCGGCACCGCCGTCGACGGCACCGGTCCGTACACGCTCTCGTCGTATACCAAGGACCAGAAGGCCGTACTCCAGCCGAACAGCCACTACATGGGCTACCTCAGCGGCTCCGGCCGCCCGATCGAGCTGCGTTACTACGCCGACTCCGCGAAGCTCGACAGCGCCTGGAAGGCCGGGCAGGTCGACGTCGCCACCCGGGAGCTGCCGCCGAGCGTGCTCTCCGCGCTGAACCCGAGCGACCCCAACAAGCGGGTCACCGAGTCCGACAGCGCCGAGACCCGCAACCTGTACCTCAACACGCGCGCCGACTCCCCCTTGCACGACGTGCGGGTGCGCCGCGCGATGGCCTGGCTGGTCAACCGCGAGCAGCTCGCCTCGACGGTCTACGAGGGCACGGTCGACCCGCTGTACTCGCTGATCCCGGCCGGCATCACCGGCCACACCACGTCCTTCTTCGACGACTACCCGGCGCAGAGCGTGCAGAAGGCGCGGGCGCTGCTCACCCAGGCCGGGGTGTCCCTGCCCGTCCGGTTCACCTTCGGCTACGGGAAGAACCGGGGCGTCGGCGAGCAGGAGGCCGCGGCGCTGAAGCAGCAGCTGGAAGCCGGCGGCCTGTTCAAGGTGGACGTCCAGGGGTACGAGTGGACCGACTTCCAAAAGCGCTGGGCCAACGGGAAGATGGACGCGTGGGCGGTCGGCTGGGTGCCCGACTACCCCGACCCGGACACCTTCGGCGCCGCGCTCGTCGGCACCGGCTCCACGATGAGCACCGGGTACAGCAACAAGCTGGTCGACCATCTCATCCTGGACAGCCAGCAGTACGCCGACCGCAGCCGGGCCGCGAGCGACTTCAGGGACATCCAGGCGGACGTCGCCCAGGACGTCCCGCTGATCCCGCTGTGGCAGCGCAAGGAGTACGTGGTCAGCACCGAGGACGTGGGCGGCAGCCAGTATCTGGACGACGGCACGGGCGTCTTCCGCCTGTGGCGGCTGAACTGGATCTGATCAGCCCTCGCCGCTCCTCCTGGTCCTGGGATCGGGCAGCGCCCGGGTCATCCCGGGCAGGAAGTCCGTGAACAGCTCATGGACCTCCAGGACCAGGGGGCGCAGCACACGGAAGCGGGCGAGCGCCACCCCGCGGGCGGTCAGCCGGGCGCCGCGCCGGGCCAGCCGGTAGCTGCGCTCGCGCCCTTCCGTCCGGTCGAAGACCCAGTACAGGACCAGCCCCATCTGGGAGAGCCACATCAACTCCGGGAGGACCTCCCGCAGTTCGGGGGCGACCTTGGACTTGGAACCGGCCAGCACCTCCCGGTGGACGGCGATCGCCTGCTCGCGGGCGGGTGCGCTCTCCGGGGAGAAGGGGCTGAGCGGGCTGTCGGGGTCGGCGGCGTTCTTGAAGAACTGCACGGCGAACTCGTGGTACGGCCGGGCGATGTCGAGCCAGACGGTCAGCACGCCCGCGAGCCGTGCCTCCAGGTCGGTCTCCCGGTCCAGGACCTCGCGGACCGCTCGCTGGTGCTCGGCGGCGATCCGGTCGTAGAAGCCCTGAATCAGGTGTTCCTTGCCCTCGAAGTAGTAGTAGGCGTTGCCGACGGAGACCCCGGCCTCCTTGGCGATGGCCCGCATGGTGGTCTTGTCGTACCCGCGCTCCTGGAACAACCGCATCGCGGTCTCCAGGATCAGCGCGCGGGTCTGCTCGGACTTGCTGCTGGGGGAGCCGGCCGTCTCGGGGCCGTCGTTCTTCGCGGGCACGGTAGAAGAGCCTAACGAGTACGGCAGAAGGGCCGCCTAACCGGTGGCGCGGGCTCCGCCGGAGCAGGCGGGCGGCTCGAAGCTCCAGCCGGTGTCCGGACGGTAGACCCACCCGTCCTGCCGCCGGTAGGCCGTCCCGCCCCAGTTCCACCCGGGGTCCGGCCGCTGCGCACCCCGCCACTTCGCCGCCGCCAGCACCGCGCCGCGGGCGAGCCGGGCGCCGGACGGGGTGCTCAGCCGGTGGGCGAGGGGCCGGTGCTCGCGCAGGGCCCACAGGACGACGATCCAGGCACGGGAGCCCCGGTAGACCTGGCCGAAGTCGCCGACGACGGTGACCTCGTCGAGCGTGGCCGCGTGGTTGAGCCCGGGGAAGCGGGCCCGGGCCCGGTCCGAGCCGGCCGGCACCAGGTCCAGCGGCACCAGCTGCGGCTGCCGGGTGAGCCAGTCCCGCAGATGGGTGCACAGCCCGCACTCGGCGTCGTACAGGACGGTGAGCCGGCGGACCGGGACGCCCCCCGTGACGCCCCGGTCCTCAGTGGTGGTCATGGCGGTCACGCCCCGGCCGCCGGGGCGATCCACTCCTGCGGGTCGACCGGCGGCCGCTCCTCGCGCTCCATGATCCCGCGCCGCCGGATCCGGTTGAGCACGTACACGTTGCCCAGGTGCATCACGCCGAGCACCAGCAGGACCACGCCCAGCTTGGTCGACAGGGCCTCGAAGATGCCGCGGGTGTCCTCGATCGTCTCGTCCCCGCTCAGGTACAGCGCCACGAAGCCGAGGTTGACCAGGTAGAAGCCGACGACCAGGAGGTGGTTGACGGCATCCGCGAGCTTCTCGTTGCCGCGCAGCACGTCGGCCAGGAAGATCCGGCCGTTGTGGCTGAGCGTGCGGGCCACCCAGATGGTCAGCGCGATGCTGACGACCAGGTAGATGACGTAGGCGATGACCGTGCGGTCCATGCCCCCACCCCTTCTTGAACACGTTCAAAACGCTGACAGGGATGACTGTAGCCCCGTATTTGAACATGTTCAACTCAATCGCGCTCAGCTTCTGCGCCCCAGTTCCGGGCGTTTGCTGTAGTCCGTGAACCCGAGGACGTTGCCCCAGGGGTCGGCGATCTCCACGGCCCAGCCGGTGGCCACTGGGAGCACCTCGTCCAGCGGCGCGACACCGGCGGCGACCAGTCCCCGCGCCGCCGCTCGCGCGTCCGGCACCTCCAGCCAGATGCGCGGCGCGGGCCAGGGCGGCGACCGGTGCCCCAGGGTCTCCTCGGCGCACAGCAGGATCCCCGGGGTCTCCTTGCCGATCTTCAGCAGGGCGATCCCGCCCTCGTCGAACCGGAACTCGACACTGAACCCGGCCCGCTCGTAGAACCCGACGGCCTCGCCGAGATCGCCGACGGGGAGCAGCACGTTGTCGAAACCGAGCAGTTCGTACGACTCGTCGTCTGACATGTCGTCACATTAGAGCCGTCGAGCGGTGAAATCCGACAAAAACGCCCGAGGGCCCTGCTTCCGAACACTCGGAAGCAGGGCCCTCGGGGGGTGCCGGGACGATCAGTAGCGGCGCGTGATCAGCGCGCGCTTCACTTCCTGGATCGCCTTGGTGACCTCGATACCGCGCGGGCAGGCGTCCGTGCAGTTGAAGGTCGTACGGCAACGCCACACGCCGTCACGGTCGTTCAGGATCTCCAGGCGCTGCTCGCCCGCCTCGTCACGGCTGTCGAAGATGAAGCGGTGGGCGTTCACGATCGCGGCTGGACCGAAGTACTGGCCGTCGTTCCAGAACACCGGGCAGGACGACGTGCACGCGGCGCACAGGATGCACTTGGTGGTGTCGTCGAAGCGCTCGCGGTCCTCGGCCGACTGAAGCCGCTCACGGGTCGGCTCGTTCGTGTCCTTGGTGACCAGGAACGGCATGACGTCCCGGTACGCCTGGAAGAACGGCTCCATGTCCACGACCAGGTCCTTCAGGACCGTCAGGCCCTTGATGGGCTCGATCGTGATCGGCTTCTCGGGGTTGATGTCCTTGATCAGCGTCTTGCAGGCAAGGCGGTTCTTGCCGTTGATCCGCATCGCGTCCGAGCCGCAGATGCCGTGGGCGCACGAACGGCGGAAGGTGAGGGTGCCGTCGATGTCCCACTTGATCTTGTGGAGGCCGTCGAGGACACGCTCCTTCGGGTCGATCTCCAGCTGGAAGTCTTCCCAGGTCGCCTCGGCCGAGACCTCCGGGTTGAACCGGCGGACCCGGAAGGTGACCGTGATGTAGGGGGAGTCGGCGAAACCGGGCTCGGGCTTGCCGGCCGCCTCTTCCTTGTCCAGAACAGGGGTAGCCATCAGTACTTACGCTCCATCGGCTGGTAGCGGGTCTGGACGACCGGCTTGTAGTCGAGACGGACGGTTTCCGAGCCGTCGGCGCCGACCTCGCGGTACGCCATGGTGTGGCGCATGAAGTTGACGTCGTCGCGGTTCGGGTAGTCCTCGCGGTAGTGACCGCCGCGGGACTCCTTGCGGGCCAGCGCCGAGACGGCCATGACCTCGGCCAGGTCCAGCAGGTTGCCCAGCTCGATGGCCTCCAGCAGGTCGGTGTTGAACCGCTTGCCCTTGTCCTGGATCGCCACGTTCTTGTAGCGCTCGCGCAGCTCGGCGATCTTCTCGACCGCCGTCTTGATCGTCTGCTCGGTGCGGAACACCATGACGTTGGCGTCCATGGTCTCCTGCAGCTCGCGGCGCAGGGTGGCCACCCGCTCGGTGCCGGTGGAGCCCCGCAGCCGCTCGATCTGCTCGACGACGAAGGACTCCGGGTTCTCCGGCAGCTCGACGTAGTCCGTCGTGTGCGCGTACTCGGCGGCTGCGATGCCCGCACGGCGGCCGAAGACGTTGATGTCCAGCAGCGAGTTGGTGCCGAGGCGGTTGGCGCCGTGCACGGAGACACAGGCGACCTCGCCGGCCGCGTACAGACCCGGGACGACGGTGGTGTTGTCCGCGAGGACCTCACCCTCGACGTTGGTCGGGATGCCGCCCATCGCGTAGTGCGCGGTCGGCTGGATCGGGATCGGGTCCGTGTACGGCTCGATACCGAGGTAGGTGCGCGCGAACTCGGTGATGTCCGGCAGCTTGGCGTCCAGCTGCTCCGGCGGCAGGTGGGTCAGGTCGAGGTAGACGTGGTCGCCCTCGGGACCACAGCCGCGGCCCTCGCGGATCTCCGTGTAGATGGAGCGGGACACGACGTCACGGGACGCCAGGTCCTTCATGACGGGAGCGTACTTCTCCATGAAGCGCTCGCCGTCCTTGTTGCGCAGGATGCCGCCCTCACCACGGGCGCCCTCGGTGAGCAGGATGCCCATGCGCCAGATGCCGGTCGGGTGGAACTGGAAGAACTCCATGTCCTCCAGCGGCAGACCCCGGCGGTAGACGGCGGCCTGGCCGTCACCGGTGAGGGTGTGCGCGTTGGAGGTCACCTTGAAGAACTTGCCGCAGCCGCCGGAGGCGTAGATGACGGCCTTCGCCTGGAAGACGTGGATCTCACCGGTCGCCAGCTCGTAGGCGACCACACCGGCGGAGCGCTTGACCCCGTCGACCTCGGTGATCAGCTGGTCCAGGACGTAGAACTCGTTGAAGAACTCCACGCCCTCCTTGACGCAGTTCTGGTACAGCGTCTGGAGGATCATGTGGCCGGTGCGGTCCGCGGCGTAGCAGGACCGGCGGACCGGCGCCTCGCCGTGGTTGCGGGAGTGACCGCCGAAGCGGCGCTGGTCGATGGTGCCGTTCGGGGTCCGGTTGAACGGCAGGCCCATCTTCTCCAGGTCGAGGACGGCGTCGATGGCCTCCTTCGCCAGGATCTCGGCGGCGTCCTGGTCGACCAGGTAGTCACCGCCCTTGACCGTGTCGAAGGTGTGCCACTCCCAGTTGTCCTCCTCCACGTTGGCGAGCGCGGCGGCCATACCGCCCTGCGCGGCGCCCGTGTGGGAGCGGGTGGGGTAGAGCTTGGTCAGCACGGCGGTGCGGCTGCGCTTCGTCGCCTCGATGGCGGCGCGCATGCCCGCGCCACCGGCGCCGACGATGACGGTGTCGTACTTGTGGATCTTCATGATTCTCGCAGCCCCGTGCCTAGCGGATGTTCGGGTCGAAGGTGAAGATCACCAGCGTGCCCAGCAGGATGGTCCACACCGTGGCGGTGTACAGCAGGGCCTTCAGCCACATGCGGGACGCAGGCCGCTCGGCGTAGTCGTTGATGACCGTGCGCAGGCCGTTGGCGCCGTGCAGCATCGCGAGCCACAGCATCAGCAGGTCCCAGACCTGCCACCAGGGGGACGCCCAGCGGCCGGCCACGAAGGCGAAGCCGATCTTGGAGACACCGCCGTCCAGCACGAGCTGGATCAGCAGGTGGCCGATGACCAGGATGACCAGCACGATGCCGGACAGGCGCATGAACAGCCAGGCGGCCAGCTCGAAGTTGCCCCGGGTCGACTTCGGGGACTTCTTGGTCCGCTTGCGCGGCGCCTCGATCAGCGGGGCCGGGTTGTCGACGGTGTAGACGGGGGCGCCCTCGACGGGGCCGACGCCGGACGCGGTGGTTTCAGTCGTGGACATCGGCGTCAGCTCCCAAAGAGAACGCGGGCGGCGTGGCCGAGGACCGGGTAGATCGCGCCGGCCATCAGGACGACCCAGACACCCATCACGGTCCAGAACATCTGCTTCTGGTAGCGCGGACCCTTCGACCAGAAGTCGACGGCGATGACACGCAGGCCGTTGAGCGCGTGGAAGAGGATGGCGGCGACGAGGCCGTACTCCAGCAGCGCGACGATCGGCGTCTTGTACGTGGCTACGACCTTGTCGTAGTCCTCGGGGGAGACACGCACGAGAGCGGTGTCCAGCACGTGAACGAACAGGAAGAAGAAAATGAGGACGCCGGTGACTCGGTGAGCCACCCAGGACCACATTCCTTCCCGGCCGCGGTACAGCGTTCCAGCCGGCACGGAAGTCCCTCCGGGAGCGGGGATTGGGGCCGCGCCGGCTTCGGTGTCGGGCGGGCCCGGCCGGGTACGGTCCACCGGCCCCCAGCATCGTAGCCATGCGCTGCGCTGTGCTTTACGGGGGGCCTACCTTGTGTGATCAAATTGGCACCGGATGGGTTAGGCGCCGGGCGGCTACTGGGATGGTGTGTCCGGTTATTTGCCGGGTGCGTTTGGACTGGTCGCGCTCCGCGGCGGAGCCGCAGATGGATGCAGCCTCGCGCCCCCTAGGCAGGTGCCCAGTCTGCTTCTTGCCAGGCGCCGGAGTTCCTCTGCCGCTATGACCCGTTCTTCCTCGGGATCGTTCGTCAGCCGGGAGCGGATCGCTTCGAGGGTGCGGTCGAGGGATTCGTCCGGGTGGGTGTCGCCCAGGTAGATGACGAACGCGTGTCCGAATCTGGCCTCGTAGGCCGCGTGGGCCGCGCTCAGGGCCATGTGGGCCGCCGAATAGGTGTCCTCGGGCAGGTCCGGGAGGGACTCGCCGGCCAAGGCCTCCGACAGGTCACCCGGTGACAGGTCGTAGGCCGCCTCGTCCGCCGCGGCCAGGAGGGAGTCCAGGTCGGGGTAGGGGCGGTGGTCCGCGACCCGGTGGGCCCAGCGCAGGCTGCGCAGGCAGTGCAGCAGGAGGGCGCGTGCCTCGTCGGCGGGTGCCGCGTTGAAGGCGTCGAGGGGCTTGGGGAGATACGGGAGACGGTGGGCGGGCAGCGTGGGTCCTCGCGTCACATGTGGCGTGGCAGGGGATGCTGTGAAAGGTGTGCTGTCAGGTTATCGAGAGTGGTCACTGTGTGTCCGCGAGGTGCCTGAAAGTTCACTCGGACGGAAGAGTTTCAGAACGTCTCGATGACGGATGAAGTGCGGATGGGTCGTACGTTGGCGGAGTGAGCCAGCACAGGCGCCGTGTTCCGGCGCAGCAGGTGATACGGAAGCGGGCGGTGGTGGCCGCAGCGGTCGTCGGGACCGTCGCGCTCGGCACGGGGATCGGCGTATGGGCGTCGTCGGGCGGGGGCGGCGGGACGCGGCAAGGGGGTGCCGGGCAGTCGTCGTCCGGCCGGGTGGCCGGCGGCGCTTCCAGCGGGGCGGCCACGCCGTCGGCGAGTCCGACGCCCGGCCGGTCCTATCCGCTGTCCCAGGCACCGCTCACGATTCCAGCGGTGCGTTCCCACACCCCCGCGCGCGGGCCCGGCTGGAAGCCGCAGAAGGCGGACCGGGTGGTGATCAGCGACGGGGAGCTGGCCGACGAGGGGCAGCTGATCGCCGGGGAGCTGGGGCTGACCTACGCCGGGGAGAAGGACGACGTGCGGGCGGGCGACGTCCGGCTGGCGCTCGGTGGCGGGGGCGGGAACCAGGAGTCGTACACCATGACCGTCCGCGAGGGGCGGGTCGACATCAGCGGGCCCGGCGAGGCCGGCGTCTTCTACGGCACCCGGACCCTCAAGCAGGAGGTCCACGGCGGCGGTACGGCCCCGGAGGGGGTCGTACGGGACGAGCCGGCCAAGCCGGTGCGCGGGTTCAACCTGGACATCGCGCGCAAACCGTTCTCCGAGTCCTGGATCGAGGACCGGATCCGGGAGCTGGGAGACCTGAAGTTCAACGAGCTGGGGCTGCACTTCTCCGACGACCAGGCGTTCCGGATCGAGTCCAGCACCCACCCCGAGATCGTCTCCCCGGACCATCTGACCAAGGCGCAGGTCAAGCGGATCGTGGAGCTGGCGGACAGCTGGCACATCACCGTCGTGCCCGAACTCGACTCGCCGGGGCATCTGGGCGCCGTCCTCGCCGCCCACCCCGATCTGAAGCTGCGCAACGCGAGCGGAGTCGTCACCAAGGGCGCGATCGACATCTCCAAGCCCGCCTCCGCGAAGCTCGTGGACGATCTGCTGAACGAGTACGCGGGGCTGTTCACCGGCAACCAGTGGCATCTTGGCGGCGACGAGTACCAGGCGCTGACCGTGAAGAGCCCGCAGACCTCCTATCCGCAGCTCGCGGCCGCCGCCCGGCAGAAGTACGGCTCCGGCGGCACGGTCGCCGACCTCGCCACCGGCTGGCTGAACGACCGCGCCGGCACCGTCCGCGGCCACGGCAGGACCGTGCGGGCCTGGAACGACGGCTTCTACCGCGGTACGTCCGTGCAGGCGGCCAGGGACCTGCAGGTCGCCTACTGGACCGGCAAGGAGTTCGGCGCCCGGCCGCCCGTGGAGTATCTGAGCGCGGGCCGGGAGGTCATCAACCACAACGACGAGTTCCTCTACTACGTCCTCGGCCAGCCGCAGACCTTCGTCTACCCGACCGGACGGCGGATCTACGAGCAGTGGAACCCACGGGTGCTGCGCGGCACGACGGCCGTACCGGCGAGTTACGACGGCCAGATCCTCGGCGGGGCGTTCGCGGTCTGGGGCGACTTCCCGAACGCGCAGACCGAGGCCCAGGTCGCGACCGGCATCCGCCTGCCCCTGCGGGCCACCGCCCAGAAGCTGTGGGACCCGGGCAGGCCCGCGCTGTCCTGGACGGGCTTCCAGGCTCTGGCGAACCGGCTGGGCTGACGGAACCGGACTGATCGCGAAGGGGTGGACGCACGCCGCCGTCCGGTCGTATGTTCCGGTGCTCGTGTGTGCGGCCGGGGGAAGGCCGCGCGCAGGCCGCATCGTCATCCCGGGGGGGACCTCTTCGTGACATCACCCATGCCCGCGCCGCCGTTCGTGCCCGGCGCCGTGCTTCGCAAGCCCGTGGCGCTCGGCCGGGCCGCCGCCGTTCTGCTCGGGCTCGTCATCGCCACCGACCTGTTCGCCTGCTACGCGGACCTGCTGGAGCTGAACGTCGCCGGTGACTTGGCCGCCGGCAACAGGGGCGCCGGCGTGCTGAGCCGGGCGTATCACGCCGACGCCGTCTACCGCTGGGCCGGCTTCACCCATGCGTGGACGCTGCTCGCGACAGCCGTCGTCTACCTGTGCTGGCTGTGGCGGGTGCGGGTCAACGCCGAGGTGTTCGACGCGTCCGCGCACAGCCTGGGACGCGGCTGGACGATCGGCGGCTGGTTCTGCCCGGTCGTCCAGCTGTGGTTCCCGCGCCGGATCGTCCTGAACGCCTGGGACGCCAGCGTGCCCTGGGGCGAGCGGGCCCGGCACAGGGCGGTCAACGCCTGGTGGACGTTGTGGATCATCAGCATCCTCACCGCACGGCTCGCGTCCCTCAGCTGGAGCCACGCCCGCACGGCGAGGCTGCTGCGGAACGCCGCCGGGCAGTTGCTGTTCTCCGACGCGGTCGACATCGCGGCCGCCGTCCTCGCGATCGTGGTGGTCGTCCAGCTGACCCGGATGCAGGATCGCAAGGCCCTCGCGGGTCCGGTGCCGGTCCCGGTCTTTGGCTGAAAATCTCTGGCTGTGACACTCCCGCGCCGTACCACGCAGTAAAGGGAAGTGCGGGCTCCGTAACGGTCGGCGCCCCGGCGAGGGAGACATTTCATGAGCCTGGTGGAACGGATCGCACAGGCCGACGAACGGGGACTGGCCGCCAGCGGACTGGCTTGTTTGGATCGGTGCCTGCCGCTGCTCGGCGCCGACGACGAGCTGCTGCGGCCCCTGTGGGCGAGCCTTGCCGACGGCTCCGACTGGGGCGCGAGCCTGGAGAAGGCGCGGGCGGCGCTCGGTGCCGGGCAGCCGGACGACGAGGCCGCGCTGCTCGTCCGGCGCATGCTCGACGCGGCCCCGGCCGAGCGCACCGCCGACGCCGTACGCCCCTGGGCCGACGCCTGCTCGGTCGCCTCCTTGCGCATCCACCGGCTGCTGGACCCGGCGGCGGACGGTACGCCGGCCGCCGAGGGGCTCGACGCCGGGCGGGCGGGGGACACGGCGGACCTGCCGCCGCTGGTCGCGGCGGAGCTGCGGCGGCAGACGGCGGTGCTGGACGTTCTGGCCGAGCACGGTCCGCAGGGCCTGCGGCGCGCCCTGGACCTGTCGATCGAGGGACGGCGGGTCCTGCGCGCGGTGGTGTCGCGGCGGGCGCGCAGCGGGGCATGAGAGGCAGCGGTCAAACCCCCGTGCGTGGACGGGTCCTGTGACAGTGGTGCGGTGGACGTGGGGTAGTCCTGCGACGGTTGGCGAAACGCTGCGGAATACGGTGACGGTTGCCCTGTCCGCGTCGCTCTTCCCTATGTGACAGCCCAGTACGTGACAGCACAGCAGGAGACCAGGCCACAGGCCGCGGCGAAGCCCGTCCGGTGGGCCGCGGACACCGTGGCGACCATGCGCGAGGGCGCCCGGGTGCGGCTCGACTACTCGGCCCAGAGCCTGTGGCGGGTGGACCGGATGATCGAGGAGATACGGCGCGAGGGACCGCCGTACGCCGCCGTCGAGAGCGTGCTGCGCGGCTTCGGCGCCTACGCCGGTGAGGTGATCGTCCGGCAGAGCGGCGCCGAGTGGTGGACGACCGGCGGCGACCACTGGGTGCGCACCCCCGACGGCCGGCTCTGGGACCCCATCGACGAGGCCCGGCAGGTCTACGGCGGCAACGGCTCGCTGCGCCTGCTCTGCCGGGACGCGACCGGCTCCCGCTGACCGGCCGGGGCCCACACGCGCGGGCCACGGCAGGAAACGTCACGGCGTCGGATGCGTGCCCGGGAAGCTGTGACACATCTGTGCGCCCGGGCGCTGATCACCGTGGGACATGGAGCGCGTGCGGCCGTGTCGCACGCGGATTCGGTGCGCGCGGGCACGGGCCCCGGGCTGGGTACGGACGAGGACGGTTCTTGGGCCAGGGAGGGGAACCCCGGCGTCCGCAGCCGCGGGACGGGGAATTGGGTGCCGCCGTCGCGCGGGCCCAGGACGGCGACGAGACCGCCTTCGCGGTGGCTTACCGGATCGTGCAGCCCGGACTGCTCGGCTATCTGCGGGGCCTGGTCGGCGAGGAGGCCGAGGACGTGGCGTCCGAGGCCTGGCTGGAGATCGCCCGCGACCTGGGCCGGTTCAAGGGCGACGGCGCCGGCTTCCGCGGCTGGAGCGCGACCATCGCCCGGCACCGCGCCCTGGACCATCTGCGCCGCCGGCGGGTACGGCCCCAGGCCGCGCCGCTGGAACAGGACGCGCTGGAGCTGCCCGGCCGGCTCGACACCCACGCCCAGGCCCTGGAGTCGCTGTCCACCGCACGGGCGCTGGAGCTGGTGCACAGCCTGCCGCGCGACCAGGCCGAGGCCGTACTGCTACGGGTGGTCGTCGGCCTCGACGGCCCCGCCGCCGCACGCGTCCTCGGCAAGCGCCCCGGCGCCGTCCGCACGGCCGCGCACCGCGGACTGAAACGTCTCGCCCGTCAGCTGGGCGCCCAGGACCCGGCGGACCGGGTGTGACGGGACGGCGGCACCCTGACGCTGGGTGAGTCGAAGTGAACGGCGCCGGCCGAGAGCCGTATGGATACAGGAGCGCCGAGGGTTCCGGAGTCGGTACGAGGCCCGGGAGGCGGCATGTCTCCGGCGCACCGGACGAGGACGGGAACGGGCATGGGCGAACGGCACAGCGGCGAAGGTCGCCTCGGTCGCCGGCGTGCGCACCCCGGCGGCACCCTTTCCGCACCGGACCACGCCCACGCGGGCACGGCCGGCAGCGACCGCGCGGACTCCGGATTCGAGGCGCGGCTCGGCGCCGTCCTGCGCGCCCACGGCATCGACGCCGAGGCCGAGCACCGGGCCGTGGCCGCCTACCGCGCCGCCCGCGCGACGCAGGCCGCCCGTGCCCACCCCCGCACCCGGCGCCGGGACGACTGGCGGCCCGCCGCGCCGAGGCGTGCGCGGGTGTCGCTGAAGGCCACGCTCTCGGTGGTGCTCGCGAGCCTCACGCTCGGCGGTGTCGCCTTCGCGGCCATCGACGTCGCCGGTGCGGGCGGTCACCCCGGCACCTCGCGGCCGGCCCACCCGTCCACGGGCATCCCGAACCGGCCGACCGCTCCCGGCACGTCCGCCGGGACCGCCGACGCGGGGTCCGGCGCCCCGCCCACGCGGCCGCACCATCCGGCCACCGCCCGGGACACCGTGGCGCACTGCCGTACCTACGAGCGCGCCGGGGACCGGGGCGGCGCCCTGGACTCGACCGCCTGGCAGGGGCTCGTCGAGGCGGCGGGCGGCGAGGACAAGGTCGCGGCCTACTGCGCCGCCCAAGTGGCGTCCGCCCAGGGGAAGAAGGCCCATAAGGCTGGCAATTCCCCCGAGAAAGGGCAAACTGCCAGTAGTGGCAACAGTGCCGGAAATGGCGGCAATTCGGACCGCAGGGCCTCCGGGAAGAAGTAATCCTCGTCACCCGGGCGTACCGCGAAAGGCGAACGGCCGGGGCCGCCACCCCCCACAGGAGAGGCCCCGGCCGTCGCGCGGTCGGGCCGCGTGCGGCCCGTACCCTCTACAGCGCCGTGCGTGCTGTTTCTGTCACACCCGGCCACCGCCGACCCTCACCCTGCGCACATCCGCACCCGGTCACGAGTTAGTTGCATCTTCTACGGACATGGACGGGGAGCGGTTTGACGCCGTAACGTGCCTTTCGCGCCGACCGGGAAACAGGCGTAAGGGAGTCAGGTGCTGGGGGACGACGCGGAGCTGACCGCCGCGGTGCGATCGGCGCAGGACGGTGACGAGACCGCGTTCCGTACTGTGTACCGCGCGGTGCATCCACGGCTGCTCGGATACGTACGCACGCTGGTCGGTGATCCGGACGCCGAGGACGTGGCCTCCGAGGCCTGGCTGCAGATCGCCCGCGACCTCGACCGGTTCAGCGGAGACGCCGACCGCTTCCGCGGCTGGGCCGCCCGCATAGCCCGCAACCGCGCCCTGGACCACATACGCATGCGCGGCCGTCGCCCCGCCATAGGCGGCGACGAGACGGAACTCACCGGCCGGGCCGCCGAGTCCGACACGGCCGGCGAGGCCATCGAGGCCCTGACCACCGACAGCACCCTCTCCCTCATCGCGCGGCTGCCGCAGGACCAGGCCGAGGCGGTCGTCCTGCGCGTCGTGGTCGGCCTCGACGCCAAGAGCGCCGCCGAGACCCTCGGCAAACGCGCCGGTGCCGTACGGACCGCCGCGCACCGCGGCCTGAAGCGGCTCGCTGAACTGCTCGGCGAGGATCCGGAATCGGCGGGCGTGCTCGACGCTCTCCCGCCCCAGCGAGAACCGCGCGGTCGTGCGGTGTCGTCCGCAACTGTGACGGATACGCGTGCGCGGACGCAGAAGGACATGTGATGGCCGACGAGCAGTACAAGTGGCTGAACCGTGAGACGGCGGAACGCCTGCTGCGCGGTGAGTCGCTTCAAGCCGTCGACGCCTCCGCCCGTGACCAGGCCGAACGCCTTGCCCGGGCGCTCGGCGCACTGACCTCGCAGACGGACCCCGCCACCGGCGAACTCCCCGGTGAGCAGGCCGCTTTGGCCGCGTTCCGCAAGGCCCGCGAGGCCCCTGGCACCGAACGCACCGACGCCGGCCGTGCCGACGGCGCCTTGGGACTGCCCGTGCCCGGCGCCGACGCAGGCCTGGTCCGCATCGGCGCCCCGGGCCGTACCGGAATCCCCGTCCGCCGCCCCCGCTGGGCCCGCCCGGTGCGGCTGGCGCTCGCCGCGGTGGTGGCCGTGGGCACGGTCGGCGGGGTCGCCGTGGCCGCCGGGACCGGGATGCTGCCCAAGTTCGGGCCCGAACGCCCCGGCCCGGGTACCTCCGTCTCCGCCGGCCCGAACTCCGGAACGCCGCAGGCCTCGGTGCCGCAGGGCACCCCCGGTGCGACGGTGGGGACCGGCGTGCCGAGCGGCAGCGCGGGCGCACACCCCGGCGAGGCCATGGGACCGGACGACCGCAAGGACAACAGCACCGCTCCGGGCACCGGCGACTCCTCCGGCACCACCGGCGGCCGGTGGAAGGACGCGGCCTCGGCCTGCCGGGACATCCGGGACGGCAAGGAACTGACCGCCGGCCGCCGGCGCGCCCTGGAGAACCTGGCCGGCGGCAGCGCCCGGGTGAGCCGGTACTGCAAGGTCGTCCTCGCCACCACCGACTCGGCCGACGGCGCGACGAGCGGCGGCAAGGGCGACGAGAACGGCAACAAGGGCAAGGGCAACGGAAACGGCCAGGGCGGCGACGAGGAAGGCAACCCCGGCCAGGGCGGCGACGGTCACGGTGCGGGCGGCCACCCCGGCAAGGGCGGCGGCAAGGGCAACGGCGGTGGCGAGGGCAACGGCGGCGGTGGCAAGGGCTGGCACGGCGACGCAGCCGCGCCCGCTCCCACGTCCTTCGCTCCGCCCCGCCCCGCCCGGACGACGGGCACCACACCGGTCCCGGCGCCGAGCCCGACGTACCACACGCTCTGACCCGGCAGGCCTGCCGGCGCGGCCCGCGCCCTCTGCCCCCCTCACGCCCCTCTGACCTGGGGTTTCTTGGGTCGCGAAAAATTCTTCGCGGGGGGTGTGACGTTTTCGGAGCCCGGTACGCAGTACTGAGTGAGCCGACTGGTCATCGGCCGTCGCACTGAGCCGGGGTTCCCCCCGTACCCACGGCTCGTGCACCTGGCGCGGGCGGGACACGTTCCCCCGGTCCCGCCCGCGCCCCGCAATCCCGCGTCACCAGTGGACGACGACCTTGTCGCCCACCCGCACCTGAGCGAACAGCTCCTGGATCGCGGCCTCGTCCCGGACGTTCACGCATCCGTGCGAAGCTCCCGCGTACCCGCGCGCCGCGAAGTCGTACGAGTAGTGCACGGCCTCGCCGCCGCTGAAGAACATCGCGTACGGCATCGGCGAGTGGTAGAGCGTCGACACCCAGTCCCGCGCCTTCCAGTAGACCTGGAAGACACCCTCCCGGGTCGGCGTGTACTGCGCCCCGAACCGCACCGCCGTCGTCGACAGCGTCCGCCCGTCGACCATCCAGCGCAGCGTCCGCGTCGTCTTGTCGATGCACAGCACGCGTCCGGTCATACAGCGCGGGTCGGGCGCGCCGGCCGGCTGACCGCCCATCAGGAACAGCTCCCATGTGCCGGGCGTGTGGGTCATCCGCACCAGCCGCTGCCAGGTGACGGTGTCCGTCCGCCCGGTCCGCGGCAGCCCGCGCTTGCCCTGGAAGCCCCGCACGGCCCGCTCGGTCAGATCGTCGTACGACCCCGTCGGCCCGTCGGACAGCCAGTCCAGCTGGCGCAGCCGGGCCTGCAGCTCCCGAACGCCCGCCCCGCTGTCGCCGCGCGCGTACAGCACCCGGGGAGCGGGGGCGGCCGGCTGCTCCGTCCGGGTGGGATGCGCCGGATCACTTCCCGGGGTCCGTGCCGGACTCCGTCCCCCGGTCGGGACGTGCACCGGTGCCCGGGCCTTGCCGTCGGCGGCCGTGGGCTGGACGGTGCAGCCGCACAGGGCGGCGAGGGCGGCGGCCGAGGCGAGCAGGGCGGCGGGTCTTCCCGGGATCCTCATGCCGGAGATGCTTCCCAGCGTGACCGCCGCCGAACGACGGGGCATGGTGAGGGGTGACAGGACGCACCCCGGAGGCATCCATGACGCATGAGTCGGAGTCGGGACTGCCCATCGAGCCGGTCTACGGCCCGCAGGACCTACAGGGCTGGAACCCGGCCGGGAAACTGGGCGAACCGGGCACGTACCCCTTCACCCGCGGGGTCTACCCGACCATGTACACCGGCCGCCCCTGGACCATGCGCCAGTACGCCGGCTTCGGCACGGCCGCCGAATCGAACGCCCGCTACCGGCAGCTGATCGCCCATGGCACCACGGGCCTGTCGGTCGCCTTCGACCTGCCCACCCAGATGGGCCACGACTCCGACGCGCCCCTCGCGCACGGCGAGGTCGGCAAGGTGGGCGTGGCGATCGACTCGATCGAGGACATGCGGCTGCTGTTCGACGGCATCCCGCTCGACCAGGTGTCGACCTCCATGACGATCAACGCCCCGGCCGCCCTCCTGCTGCTCCTCTACCAGTTGGTGGCGGAGGAGCAGGGGGCGCGCCCCGACCGGCTGACGGGCACGATCCAGAACGACGTGCTGAAGGAGTACATCGCGCGGGGGACGTACATCTTCCCGCCGAAGCCCTCCCTGCGCCTGACGGCCGACATCTTCAAGTACTGCACCGCCGAGATCCCGAAGTGGAACACGATCTCGATCTCCGGCTACCACATGGCCGAGGCGGGCGCGTCACCCGTCCAGGAGATCGCCTTCACTCTGGCGGACGGCATCGAGTACGTCCGTACGGCGGTGGCGGCGGGCATGTCCGTCGACGACTTCGCGCCCCGCCTGTCCTTCTTCTTCGTGGCCCGTACGACGCTGCTGGAGGAGGTGGCCAAGTTCCGCGCCGCCCGCAGGATCTGGGCCAGGGTGATGCGGGAGGAGTTCGGCGCCCGGAATCCGAAGTCCCTGATGCTCCGCTTCCACACCCAGACGGCGGGCGTCCAGCTGACGGCCCAGCAGCCTGAGGTGAACCTGGTCCGGGTCGCCGTACAGGCCCTGGCCGCGGTGCTGGGCGGCACCCAGTCCCTGCACACCAACTCCTTCGACGAGGCGATCGCCCTGCCGACCGACAAGTCCGCCCGTCTGGCCCTGCGCACCCAGCAGGTGCTGGCCCACGAGACGGACGTGACGGCGACGGTGGATCCCTTCGCGGGGTCGTACGCGGTGGAGCGGATGACGGACGACGTGGAGGAGGCGGCCGTCGAGCTGATGCGGCGGGTCGAGGACCTGGGCGGGGCGGTCGCGGCGATCGAGCGGGGTTTCCAGAAGGCCGAGATCGAGCGGAACGCGTACCGGATCGCCCAGGAGACGGACTCCGGGCAGCGGGTGGTCGTCGGGGTGAACCGCTTCCGACTGGACGAGGAGGAGCCGTACCAGCCCCTCCGGGTGGACCCCGCCATCGAGGCCCGGCAGGCGGAACGCCTGGAGAAGCTCCGGGCCGAGCGGGATCAGCGGGCGGTGGACTCGGCGCTGGACGCGCTGCGGAAGGCGGCGGAGGGGGAGGGCAACGTGCTGTACCCGATGAAAGAGGCGCTGCGGGGGCGGGCGACCGTGGGGGAGGTGTGCAACGCGCTGCGGGGGGTTTGGGGGGCGTATGAGCCCTCGGAAGTGTTCTGACCCACCCTGGACCGGACTGTCGTACCCCCGTGCGACACTCCTTTCCATGTTCGGTGTCATCGACCTTCCCACCTATCTGGCAGGACTCGTCCTGATCGTCCTGCTGCCCGGGCCCAACTCCCTCTACGTCCTCTCCGTGGCCGCCCGGCGCGGCGTGCGGGCCGGATACACCGCAGCCGCCGGTGTGTGGTGCGGGGACACCGTGCTGATGACGCTCTCCGCCGCCGGAGTCGCCTCCCTGCTCAAGGCCAACGCCCTGCTCTTCGGGATCGTGAAGTACGCCGGTGCCGGATATCTGACCTGGCTGGCGCTCGGCATGCTGCGGGCCGCCTGGCAGATGTGGCGGACGCGGAGAGAGAAGGCCGTGGCGGAGGAGGCCCCGTCCGGCACCGGAGATGAGCGGCCGTTCCGGCGGGCGCTCGTCGTCAGTCTCTTCAATCCCAAGGCGATCCTGTTCTTCGTCGCCTTCTTCGTGCAGTTCGTCGACCCGGACTACGCCTATCCGGCCCTGTCCTTCGTCGTCCTGGGCGCGTTCGCGCAGTTGGCCAGCTTCCTCTACCTCAGCGCGCTGATATTCAGCGGCACGCGACTCGCCGCCGCGTTCCGGCGCCGCAAGCGGCTGTCGGCGACGGCCACTTCGGTGGCGGGCGCGCTGTTCCTCGGGTTCGCGGTGAAGCTGACGCTGGCCAGTGCCTGAGCCGTCGACCGTCAGCGGGTGGCCGCGGCCCGTTCGATCACGCCCTGCATGACGGGCGCGGGGAGCGCCGGGCTGCGGGCGGCTTCGTCGGCGGAGTGCCTCACCCCGCCGCGAAGGCCCCCGTCCGCGCCGCGTACGCGTGCAGGCCCTCCGTCGTCCCGCCCGCCCAGCCCACATAGCCGTCCGGACGGATCAGGAAGACGCCCTGGCCGTAGGACTCCGGTGCCGTCGGGAGCGTGCGCACGCCGGTGACCGGGCTCCGCGCGCCCAGCAGCGTCCAGTGCGGGCCCCGGAACGCGTCGAAGAGGCGGGCGCCGGACGCCATGCCGTCCGGGGCCCGGTCGCCCGCCCGCACGCCGGTCGGGCCGGTCCGTGTCTCCACGCTCAGGGACGACTCCCGGTAGCCCAGCCCCAGTTGCACTGTCGCCTTTCCGCGTCGTACCTCGCCGCGGTGCACGCCCGTCGACAGGTTCACCATGGCCGCCGCGTTCGCCCGGCGCTCCTCCTCGTAGGTGTCCAGCAACGCCTCCGGCGCCCCGCCGCGCAGGACCGCGCCGAGCTTCCAGCCCAGGTTGTAGGCGTCCTGGACGCTGGTGTTCAGGCCCTGGCCGCCGGCCGGGGAGTGGACGTGGGCGGCGTCGCCGGCGAGGAGGGCCCGGCCCACCCGGAAGCGGTCCGCGAGGGCGGCGCGGGGGCGGAAGTCGGAAGACCAGCGCAGGCCCGTGACGTCCTCGGCGGAGAGGTGCGTGTACGCGGCCACCAGCTTGCGGATGCCGTCGAGGGTCAGGTCGGGTTCCGTGCCCTCCGGCAGGCGTGCCTGCAGCTGGAAGTCGTCCGTGCCGGCCAGCGGGCACAGGCCGAGGGCGGTGCCGTCGTCCTTGGGGAAGGTGTGCCACTGGTCCCGGTCCAGGCCCGTCAGCCGTACGTCCGCCACCAGGAACGGAGCCGGGTCGACCGACTCCCCGGTCATGCCCACGCCCACCGCGCGCCGGACCACCGAGCGTCCGCCGTCGGCCGCGACGACGTACCGCGCGCGTGCGGTCCTGCCGTCGGTGAACCGCACGGTCACGCCCTCGGCGTCCTGCTCCAGGCCGGTCACCTCGCGCCCGAAGTCCACCCGGCCGCCCCACTCCAGCAGGCGCCCGTACAGGATCTCCTGCGTCCGCCACTGTGCGACCATCCACGGCTCGGCGTACGGCGTGCCCTCGTCCGTCTCGACCCGCTCGAACATCGGCCGCTCGCCGACCCGCTCGCCGTCCTTCCAGATCATCCGCGTCGGGTAGGGGCCGCCCGCCGCTCGGATCGCGTCCAGTACGCCCAGGTCGTCGAAGACCTCCAGGGTGCGCGGCTGGAGCCCCTTGCCGCGCGAGCCGGGGAACAGCCCCTCCGCCCGCTCCACGACCAGCGCGTCCACACCGCGCCGGGCGAGGTCGATGCCGAGCGTCAGACCCGTCGGACCCGCCCCCACGATCAGAACATCCATCACAAATCCCCTTAACGTCGTTAAGTGTCGTCGCCCAAGAGGGTGCCCTTAACGCTGTTAAGCTGTCAAGTGTGAACCCTGAGAAACGCGCCCCGCTGGATCGCCGACGCGTCGCCGGCACCGCGCTGCGGCTGCTGAACGAGGTCGGCCTGGACGGCCTGACCCTGCGCTCCATCGCCAAGGAACTGGACGTCAAGGCGCCCGCGCTGTACTGGCACTTCAAGGACAAACAGGCGCTGCTGGACGAGATGGCGACCGAGATGTACCGGCGGATGGTCGCCGGCACCGCGCTCGATCCCGCCGACAGCTGGCAGGAGCGGCTGCTGAAGGCGGGTCGCGGACTGCGGACCGCGCTGCTCGGCTACCGCGACGGTGCCAAGGTGTTCAGCGGTTCACGCTTCACGGGCACGGACCACGCACCCCAGCTCGAAGCCAATCTGCGGCTGCTGACGGAAGCCGGATTCACCCTCGCCCAGGCGGTCCACGCGGGCCGCACGGTGAACGCGTACACCATCGGTTTCGTCACCGAGGAGCAGGGCGTGCAGCCCCTCCCGGGCGAGCGCCGGGAGGGGTACGACGTCGCGGAACGCGCCCGGCGGATGGCCGAGTACCCGCTCGCCGCCGAGGCCGGGAAGCTGCTCTTCGACGGTTACGACGAGCAGTTCGAGGAGGGGCTGGCGCTTGTGATCGCGGGTGTCGGGGCGCGGTACGGGATCGGCTGAGCCGTCACCTCCGGGCGGCGCGGGCTTTGCGGATCGCCCGCGTGACCACCGGCGGCAGCAGGTCGACGGCGACCCGGCGGAGCCGGCTCGCGCCGCGGCGGGGCGCGGGCCGGACCGGAGCCGGTGCGGGAGCGGGCGCCGGTGCGGTTGCCGGGGTCTCCTGCGGCACCGGCTGCGGCTGCACCGCCTTCGCGTGCTTGGAGGCCGGGAACTCCGGCGCCCGCATGTTCTTGGACTTCAGCCGGACGATCCGGTGCCCGGCGGCCTCCTGGACGCTCAGGTGGCAGTCGGACCGCTCCCGCACCATGGCCAGCAGCTCCTCCTGGACCGGCTCCGGGTCGCCCCAGGTGCCGTAGAGCTTCTGGGTGCTCAGGCAGATGGGGCGCAGGCCGCGGTTGAGCACGGCCTCCCAGGTGGCGATGGAGACTCCGGGGGTGTGCTCGGAGCGGAAGTCGTCCAGGACGACGATCCCGTCCGGGAGCAGCAGATCGCGGGCGGCTCCTATGTCGCCGTGCACGTGCTCGTACAGGTGCGAGGCGTCGATGTGCACGAACCGGCAGGAGCCCGGTTCGACCTCGCCGGGCACGATCGAGCTGGGGCCCTGCAGCACGCGGGGCAGCTCGTCGTGGAAGGAGAGGTAGTTGTCCTCGAAGACGCGCCGGGTCAGCGCGCTGTACGACTTCGTGGACTCGGCCTGGTTGGCGTCGTCCGGGGCGTCGCCCTCGAAGAGGTCGCACACGGTGTACCGCTCGCCCGGCTGCTGGTGCCGGCCGACGAAGATCGCGCTCTTGCCCATGTAGACCCCGACTTCCAGCAGATCACCCCGCATTTCCGCGGTTTCCTGCCGGTTCAGGAACCAGTCGAAGAGCAACTGGTCGAGCACCGGGAACCAGCCGGGGACGTCGTCGAGACGCTCGGGCTGTCGCGTCGTTTCCTGGATGGTGGCCATGCGGGGTGGGCGCTCCCTCGGTACGGCGTCTGTGGGGTCCCTGCGAAAAGCCTGTGCGGCCTGGGGGTGGCAAGGGCTCTACGGTGCCTGCCCGATGGGCTGGTTCAAAACCCAAGACGAGGTGAACGGCTGCCCAACTTCCGCCCCTTCAGTGCCCGCTTCAGCCGCGGGCCGAACGGCTTCTCCACGAACCGGTGGATCAGCCAGGCGAGCAGCAGCATGGAGACCACCGTCACCCCGAGCGTCGGCCACGCGGGCAGGCCGAGCCCCCGGTGCAGCACCCGGATGACGAACCAGCCGAGGTGCTCATGGACCAGGTAGAACGGATACGTCAGCGCGCCGGCCGTGACCAGCCAGGGCCAGGAGGCCCAGCGCGTCCAGCCCAGCGCCACGGCGGCGACGGCCGCGAAGGCGACGGTGACGATCAGGATGACGACGTAGGGGTCACGGTGCGGGTGCGGGCCCCACAGGCCACGGGTGGCCTCGCTCTGGGCGAGCAGCCAGGACATCGCGACGATGCCCCACGCGAGCAGGTCACTGCCGAAGCGGTGTATCAGGTACAGCGCCAGACCGCCTATGAAGAACGGGGCGTACTCGGGCATGACGACCTGGTTCAGCAGCTCGTTGCCGGACGAGTGGCACAGCACGGCCGCCACGGTCCACACACACGCGAACAGCACCACCCGGCGGTAGGTCACCCCGCGCAGGACGACCAACAGCGCGAACAGCACGTAGAAACGCACCTCGACCCAGAGCGTCCAGCACACGCCCAGCACCCGCGTCGCGCCCATCGGCTGCTGGAGCATCGTCACGTTGACGAGGAACTCGTCCAGACGGACCGGGTGGACGACGACCGGCAGGGCCAGGGACGCACCCGTGACCAGGACCAGGGCCACCCAGTACGCGGGGTACAGGCGGGAGACCCGGGAGCGGAAGAAGTCACCGAGGGTGCGGCCCCAACTGCTCATGCAGATCACGAAACCGCTGATGACGAAGAAGAGCTCGACGCCGAAATTGCCGTAGACGGCCGCCCGGGACAGCCCCGGGAAGAGGTGGGCCGGGCTCCCGTGCCAGGACGCGGAGACCGTGCCGCCGCGGCCGGTGTAGTGGTAGAGGCAGACCATCAGCGCGGCGACGAGCCGCAGACCGTCCAGGGCGAGCAGACGGCTCCGGGGCCTGGAGACGGGTGCCGTTCCGGCGGCGGGAGGAGCGGGAACGGCGGTCAGGGCGGAGGATGAAGCAGCCATGGTGTGGGGCGCCTTGCCAGGGTCTCGGCGCCTCACACCCACGACCGGGCTGTTCGGCACACTGTTGGTCAACTGGTCGGTGAGCGTTCACTCGGTGTTGTCAGCGGCGTACCGAATTGCGCAAACTGCGCGCCTTCTTCGCCATCCGGCGGACCGTCGGGTTGCGCGGGATGAATGCCAACTGGGAGGGCACCCCACCGGGCAGGGCCAGCGAGGACAGACGCCGGCGCTTGAAGTAGCGCACGGTGCGCTGGTTCAGGTTCCGCGCCAGCCAGGCCTCGGCCTCCGGGCGCAGACTCGGGTAGATCTTCGGCTGCATCGCGAAGCCCACCGCGCGGATCAGCGCGCCGAGCGCCTCCACGTCCATGCCGGCCCGCTGTTCGGTCACCGCGGCGCGGTTGCCGAGCTCGGGCAGCAGCGCGTCCACGATGGTCACCGGGACGCGGTTGCTGTTCTCGTACGGCGTCAGCTGCTCCAGCAGCACCTCGGTGCCGATCCGGGCGACCGGCAGGCCGTACAGGGCCTGCGCCGTGAGCAGGGCGGTGGAGAAGCAGCCGACGACCAGCGCGGGACGCATCCGCTGGTACAGCACCTCCGCGAGGACCGGGGTGTCGAGCACGGTCAGCTCGACCTTCAGCCGCTCCGCCTCCTGTTCCAGCAGGCGGGTGAAGCGGGCCGGGGCGGACGGGTGCGGCTTGAACACCACCTTGGTGTGCCCGAGCGCGGCCGCGCCCTTCAGCATCCGCACATGCAGCTTCTCCTCCTGCTCGGCGGTGAGGATGTCCAGCGCCGACAGATACTGGCCGAGCAGCAACGCCGGCTCCTCGATCTCCGGCAACTCGGCGCCGGAGGGCGCGAGTTCGGCGAGGACCTTGGTGAAGGAGGCCGTCTGCAGCACCTCGCCGGGCACGTCGAACTCGGTCAGCAGCAGCGGCTTCAGGCCCGGCACCAGGTCCAGGTGGAGCACCCGGTCCACGCGGGTGCCGACCAGCGGGTCGATCTTGTTGCGGGTGGGGCCGTAGCTCATCAGGCCGTCGGCGTAGACCGTCACCGGGGCGCCGTTGAAGATCTGCGCGAGCGCCAGGGAGGGATTGACCTGGATCGACTCGACGGCCAGCTCCACGTCGTCGTCGCCGAGTCGCCACTCGTGCCGCAGGAAGCGTTCCCACAGCGGCATGTCGTCCGTGCGGGGCGCCCAGCCGCCCGGGTGGAACGGGAAGATCGTCTCGTTGTACGAGATCACCTCGTCGAACCGGTCGCGCAGCTTCTCGAAACCGGGCGCCTCGTCCAGCGCGGGCGTGGTCTCGGGCGTGGCCGCGTTGTTGCAGACCAGCAGGATCCGCCGGTCGGCCGGGCGGAAGCAGCCGGAGTCCAGGGCGGCGGCGAGCGTGGCCGTGCCGTAGAGCGTCGACGCCTGGAAAATCTGGGTGGTCACGCGGCGGCCCCCGCGGAGGCGGGACGGCGGCGCAGCCGGCGCAGCTTGGTGGCGCGCTGGAGGTCCATGGAGTCCAGCGCCTCGTCCAGCACGTCCTGCGGCATGCGTCGCAGGGCCGCGGCACTCATGGATTTCAGTTTCTTCGCCACCGCGGGCTCGAACCTTTCGATGGATCCCAGATGATGGGAAATGATGGCGCAATAGGTGCGGACGGCCTTCGGCAGCAGCTGATCGGCGTCCCGGTCCCCGGCCGTTTCCGCGATGACCTGATCGAACGCGCGAATGAAATCGAGCTGCCGGACATCGCCGATCTGGGTGAGCGAGGAGGCTACGCCACGCCGGTAGAACACCCCGAGCATGCTCACCGCCGCGAAGGATTCCGCCTCCCGGTGCAGCTTCCAGATCCACGGCCGGTCCTCGGCCGTGCGCAGTCCGTCGGTGAAGTGCAGCAGCCCTTTGTCCACCAGCCGGCGGTGGTAGACGCCCGCCCACGCGTACGCGTAGTCGACGGACGTGGACCGGTCGGTGGGCAGGATCGCCTCCCGCGGGTCCATCACCACGTTCCGCCGGCCGACCGGCACCCGGTTCACCGTGCGCGAGCGCGCCGTGCACTGCACATGGTCGGTGCGGATGAAGTCGCAGCCGAGCTCCTCCATGGCCGCGACCAGCTGCGGGAAGTAGCCGGGGGCGAGCCAGTCGTCGCCGTCCAGGAAGGTCAGGTACTCGCCGCGCGCCCGGTCGATACCGGTGTTGCGGGCGGTCGCCAGCCCTCCGTTCTGCTCGTGCCGGACGTAGACCGCTCCGGGCAGCTCGCGCTCCGCGCGCGCGAGAATCTCTGGTGTCCCGTCGCGCGAACAGTCGTCGACGAGAATGAATTCGAAGTCCTCACGCGCGTTCGCCTTCAGGCTCCTGAGCGTGTCGGGCGCGTATTGCTGCACGTTGTAGAACGGCACGATGACGGAGAGCTTGACCACGACTTGAACGTTAGGACGAAGCCCGTCATTCGTCTTGACCGTCCGCTTGATGCTGGGTGAACGCCACGTGGCGAAGCTGTGAACCGGGCTGTTTTCCCGTGCCCTCACGGCCCGATTCGCCATTCGGCGATGTGCTGTTAACCGTTTGTTGCATTCAGGTTGGGCGGAACCTCGGAATGGCTTCCTAGCGTCTTCCGCGTGCCAGCAAGTGCTACGAAGTCCCTGCGGGTCGCCGTCCTCGCCGATTCCGACACCCGGTGGAAGTGGGGCGCGCTCACCGCGCAGCGCCTCGCCCCCACGGATGCCGAGATCCGGCTCGACGGCTACCTCCTGCGAGGGCGCGCCACCCCGACGGCCCGCCAGCTGAAGGAGGTCGGCGTCCGGGCGGACTCCCTGCGCGAGGTCACCGGCGTCGAGTTCCTTCGTGCGATGGATGGAGCCGTCGAGGACCAGTACGACGTGCTCATCCTCGCGCTCGTCGGCGGCGGCGTCCAGGCCATGCTGCACGGACTGCGCGCCACCTGGGCGGGCGCCGGCAAGCGCCCCGTGGTCGTCACCGGCTATGTCGGTGTCGTCTACGAGAAGCTCGCCGACGGCCTGCTGCTGCGGCACGGCGCCGACCTCGTCCTCGCCAACTCCCGGCACGACGCGGACCGGTTCCGGGCCGTGTACGAGGGCGTGGGCGCCGACGCCTCCTCGGTCACCGAGGTCGCGCTGCCCTTCCTCGGCGGGGCGCCGTACACCGGTGAACACGAGCCCTACACCGTGGTGTTCGCGGCCCAGCCGTCCGTCCCGGACAGCCGCAAGGACCGCACCTACCTGCTGAACCGGCTGATCGAGCACGCCCGGAAGCACCCCGAGCGCGAGGTGCTGCTGAAGCTGCGCTCCAAGCCGGGCGAACACACCACCCACATCGAGGAGTTGCCGTACCAGAAGCTGGTCCAGGGCAAGGACGTGCCCGCCAACTTCCGCCTGGTGTACGGCCACATGGGCGAGGTGCTGGACCGCACCGACCTGCTCGTCACGGTCAGCTCCACGGCCGCCCTGGAGGCCCTGCACCGCCGTATCCCCACGGTCGTCCTGACCGACCTGGGCGTGCGCGAGGTGCTCGGCAACCACCACTTCACCGGCTCCGGGTGCCTGGCCTCCTGGGACCAGCTCGACGCCGGGCACCGGCCGGTGCCGGACGCGGAGTGGGTGGCCCGGCAGGGGGTCGCCGCCGACGGCTCGTACGAGACGGCCTTCGAGACCGCCCGCGAACGCATCGCGAAGCTGCTCGACCGGCCCGGCGGCCTGCCGCCCCTGAACCCCTACTACACCCCCGAGACCGCGCCCGGCTATCTGCCCGGCATCCTCGCCCGGCACCACCTCGGCCCCGACGGCGTCCCGCTGCCCGGTGCGCCCGCCGCCGACAAGGAGCCCGGACCGGTCCGCCAGATCGTGCGCCGCGCGGCGCGTGGCGCCTACCGCCACGGCGTGCAGCGGGTCGCTCCGGTGATCCGCCGGATGGGGGAGCTGTGACCTCTTTCCAAGGAGTGGACCCCATGTCGAACCCGGAAGCGGGCCAAGGCGCGACGGTGCGCCGGGTGCTCGCGGTGATCCCCGCCCGCGGCGGCTCCAAGGGCGTGCCCGCGAAGAACCTCGCTCCCGTCGGCGGGGTCCCGCTGGTGGCGCGCGCGGTGCGCGAGTGCCGGGCGACCCGGCTGGTGACCGACGTCGTCGTCTCCACCGACGACCAGGCCATCGCCGCCGCCGCCCGGGAGGCCGGCGCCGAGGTCGTGCTGCGCCCGGCCGCCATCGCCGGGGACACGGCGACCTCCGAGGCCGCGGTCCTGCACGCCATGGACGCCCACGAGGCGCTGCACGGCGCCGCCGTCGACGTGGTCCTGCTCGTGCAGTGCACCAGCCCGTTCATCGTCCGCGAGGACATCGACGGGGTTGCGTCGGCGGTGATCGAAGGCGGCGCGGACACCGCGCTGACGGTCGCCCCGTTCCACGGGTTCGTCTGGCGCGACGCGGTCGACGAACTTTCCGCGCACGGCGAGCCGTCGGCCACCGGCGCGGTGGCCGAAGGCCGCGCGGCGACGGAGGGCGCCACCGGCACGGCCGCGGCGGCGGGCGGCAGCCACGCCGTTCCCGCGCCGACCGCCGGAGGCCATGGCGTCAACCACGACAAGTCCTACCGCCCGCGCCGCCAGGACCGCCCGCAGGACTTCCTGGAGACCGGCGCCGCCTACGCGATGGACGCGGCCGGCTTCCGCAAGCACCAGCACCGCTTCTTCGGCCGTACGGAACTCGTCCGCACCGACCCCGCGCGCGTGCTGGAGATCGACGACCCGCACGACCTGGCACGCGCCCGCGCGCTGGCCCCGCTCTTCGACGCGGACCGCCCCGGTTCGCTGCCGACCGCCGACGACATCGACGCGGTCGTACTGGACTTCGACGGCACCCAGACCGACGACCGGGTGCTGATCGACTCCGAAGGACGGGAGTTCGTCTCCGTGCACCGCGGCGACGGACTCGGCATCGCGGCCCTCCGCAGGAGCGGCCTGAAGATGCTGATCCTGTCCACGGAACAGAACCCTGTGGTCGCCGCCCGCGCCCGGAAGCTGAAGCTTCCCGTGCTGCACGGCATCGACCGCAAGGACCTCGCGCTGAAGCAGTGGTGCGAGGAGCAGGGCATCGCGCCGGAGCGCGTGCTCTACGTCGGCAACGACGTCAACGACCTGCCGTGCTTCGCCCTCGTCGGCTGGCCCGTGGCGGTCGCTAGCGCCCACGACGTCGTACGCGGCGCCGCACGCGCGGTCACCACCCTCCCCGGCGGTGACGGCGCGATCCGAGAGATCGCCAGCTGGATCCTCGGCCCCTCTCTCGATTCCCTCCCCAAGTAAGGACATCCCCTGATGAGCACCAACTCCCGTCTGCGTACGTTCGGTTCCCGCGAGGTCGGCCCCGGCCGTCCCGTCTACATCTGCGGCGAGATCGGCATCAACCACAACGGTGAGCTGGAGAACGCCTTCAAGCTGATCGACGTGGCCGCCGAGGCCGGCTGCGACGCCGTGAAGTTCCAGAAGCGCACCCCGGAGATCTGCACCCCGCGCGACCAGTGGGACATCGAGCGCGACACCCCCTGGGGCCGGATGACCTACATCGACTACCGCCACCGCGTGGAGTTCGGTGAGGACGAGTACCGCCAGATCAACGAGTACTGCAAGGAGAAGGGGATCGACTGGTTCGCCTCCCCGTGGGACACCGAGGCCGTCGCCTTCCTGGAGAAGTTCGACGTCCCGGCCCACAAGGTGGCCTCCGCCTCCCTGACGGACGACGAGCTGCTGCGCGCCCTGCGCGCCACCGGCCGCTCGGTCATCCTCTCCACGGGCATGTCGACCCCGAAGCAGATCCGCCACGCGGTCGAGGTCCTCGGCTCCGACAACATCCTGATGTGCCACGCCACCTCGACCTACCCGGCCAAGGCCGAGGAGCTGAACCTCCGCGTGATCAACACGCTGGAGAAGGAGTACCCGAACGTCCCGATCGGCTACTCCGGCCACGAGACCGGCCTGCAGACCACCCTCGCCGCGGTCGCGCTCGGGGCGACCTTCGTCGAGCGTCACATCACCCTCGACCGCGCCATGTGGGGCTCCGACCAGGCCGCGTCGGTGGAGCCGCAGGGCCTGGAGCGCCTGGTCCGCGACATCCGCGTGATCGAGTCCTCCCTGGGTGACGGCGTCAAGAAGGTCTACGACTCCGAGCTCGGCCCGATGAAGAAGCTGCGCCGCGTCGCCGGCGTCGTCGCCGAGGCGGAGATCGCCGCGGCGGCGGGCGAGCCGGTCACGGTCTGAGTGTTTTGATCCCCTTACGACGGGACGGTCGTACGCCCATGAGCCCCCGCGCCGGTCACGCCGGCCACCCTCCCCGCACGCTCGCCTTCGTGGAGAGCCCGGTCCAGCTGCTCAACGTGCTGGAGTGGGCGCATCTGCACGGCCTGCGCGGCGCGCAGCCGGACCCGCTGCCGGCCACGGACCCGCTTCCGTCCGTGCCCGCGCAGGTACGGCGGACGGTGGCCGGCAACCCCCCACAGACCGGCGCGGAGCTCATGGTCGTCGTCCTGTCACCGACCGACCCCATGACCCGGGGCCAGCTGCGCCGCATGGCGGACCTGGCCCGGGACGAGGGGTACCGGGTGCGCTGGGAGGAGGCGCGGGGCGGCACGACCGCGCCCTTCTCGACGATCGGCGGCCTGGCAGGGGCCCTGAGAAAGGCCGACCGGATCGTCATGGGCGACCCGTTCTCGCGGTATGTGCAGCTGTTGCTGACGATCACGCGGGCGAAGGACCTGGTCGTGGTCGACGACGGCACGGCGACGATGGAGTTCGTCGCCCAGCTGGCCCGCGGTGAGCGGCTGGTCCGCTGGCACCGCAAGGGCGGCCGCCCGGGCGCGAGGGACCTGCTCTTCGCCCCCGTCTCCTCCTCGGCCCGGCGCCGGCTGACGCCGAGCGCGCGCCGCAGGGTCGAGGTCTTCTCCTCCATGCCGGTGACGGAGACCCCGGACGGGGTGACGGTCACGGCCAACGACTTCTCCTGGACCCGTGCCCGCTTCGGGCCCCCGCGCATCACCAAGGGGGCGGACATGGTGGGGACGTCCTTGGTGGAGACGGGCGTGGTGGACGGCGACCGCTATCTGGAGGCCGTCCGCACCCTGGCCAAGACGCACGGCGCGACCCGCTACTTCGCCCACCGCCGCGAGAGCGCGGACAAGCTGCACCGCCTGGCCGCCGAGACCGGCCTGGAGATAGTCCGCCCGGACCTCCCCCTGGAGCTGATCGCCCGCCGGGGCCCGATCGGCCGTACGATCCTCAGCTTCCCGTCGACGGTCGTCCACACCCTGCCGCTGGCCCTGGCCGGCACGGGCGTGCGGGTGGCGGTGTGCGACATCGACCCCGCCTGGCTCACGGAGAACGCGTCGCCGCGAGCGCAGGGCTTCCTGTCGGGTGTCACCGGCACGGCCCGTGACGTACACCGACTGGCGGCGGTCACGAGCCTGGCCTAGGCCATGGGGGCCAAGGGGCTGATGATTCGCAGCCCTGCCGCGAGGTGTTCCCGGGCAGGGCTGCTGCATCCCGTGCCGGATCAGTCGTTCGCCAGGTCGCACGCCCTGCCGGCGTGTGCCGCACGGACACCGAGGTCCACGAGCAGTTGGTTGCACGTCAGCGTATCGGCTGGGCCACCCGCTCCCTGGCCGATGTTGCATGCCCGCTTGACCCCCGAACCGACCACGTAGCCCTTGCCCGCCAGATAATGCCGGCAGTCCTTCTGTTCGCTCAACTCCCGTTGAAGCGGGAGTAGTTCGAAAGGCCACCCGTTGGCCTCGGGCTTCCTGGGGCGGACGGGGACGGGGTTGTCCAGCAGCGCGGGGGCCGGTACAGATCTGCCCATCGGGTTCTGTCACCGGATCGGCTCAGGCTCCGGCGGCGGGTTTGCGGGCCAGTACGAATGCCCTTGACAGGGTCTCCTCGCCGGCTGGTTCCCGGCGCACCGTCGCCACCAGGTCCAGGCCGGCCTCCGTCAGCGCCGCGGTGAGCTGTTCCGGGGTGCGCCAGTAGTAGTCGAGGTCGATCTGGTGGCCGAAGCGCTCCGGGAGGTGCAGGTGGCCGGGCGCCCCTGCGGTCTGGAAGGCGAGGAGGGCGTGGCCGCCGGGCTGGAGCGTGCGGTGGAATTCCGCGCAGGCCGCCGGCAGGTGGGCGTCGGGGACGTGGATCGTCGAGTACAGGGCGAGGATGCCGCCCAGGGTGGCGTCCGGCAGGTCCAGGGACGTCATCGAACCGACGTGGAAGCGCAGCCGGGGGTAGGTGTCACGGGCCATCCTCACCATGGCGGGGGAGAGGTCGACGCCGAAGGCCGGGACGCCCAGCTCGTCCAGGAGCGCGGTGACATGGCCGGGGCCGCTGCCCAGGTCCGCCACGGGGGCCGTGCCGAGCGCGGTGACCAGCTCGGCGAAGGCGGTGATCACGCTGCGGTCCAGGGGGTGCCAGCCGCCGGCCGGGAACTGGGCGGCGTAGTCCTTGGCGATCGCGTCGTAAGAGGCGCGGGTCGTCCGGAGGAAGGTCTCGGTCGCTTCGGTGCGGAGGTTCTCGGTCGCGTCGGTCACGGGTGCGGACCCTACCGACCGGGGGCGCGGGAGGGGGTCCGGTTCGTGGACATGGCGCGCGTGAGTGCGGGGAGGCGTGGTATGCGTGGAAGAAGAAACAGGTTTTACCCATCAGTGTCCGCCGCCATGCGTCCGCCGGTCAGATTTTCTTCCCCTAACGGGCTGAAGTTTTGTTGATCAAGGGGTAGTTGACCAGCCGGGCGTCCTACCCTTCAGAGGGTGAAGCAATTGATGTCCCTAGAGTCCGAGGCCGGCCTCGCGGGGGATGTGCTCCCCGGTGTGCTGAGCGAAGCCCTGCACACCGAACTCGTCGCTTTCCGTCGCGACCTGCACATGCACCCTGAGCTGGGCAATCAAGAGTTCCGTACGACCGCCGCGATCAAGGAGCGGCTGGAGCAGGCGGGGCTCAGGCCCCGGGTGCTCGCCAAGGGAACCGGACTCGTCTGTGACATCGGCATGACGGACGGTGAGCGGCCGGCCGTACCGCTGCTGGCGCTGCGCGCGGACATCGACGCCCTGCCCATCCCGGACACCAAGACCGACTGCCCGTACCGGTCGACCGTGCCCGACCGGGCGCATGCGTGCGGGCACGATGTGCACACGACCGTCGTGCTCGGCGCCGGGCTCGTGCTCGCCGACCTGCACGCCAAGGGCCTGCTGCCGCGGCCGGTGCGGCTGATCTTCCAGCCCGCCGAGGAGGTGCTGCCCGGCGGCGCGCTGGACGCCATCGAGGACGGGGCGCTGAAGGGGGTCGAGCGGATCCTCGCCGTGCACTGCGACCCCCGCGTCGACGCCGGGAAGATCGGGCTGCGGCACGGCGCGATCACAAGCGCGTGCGACCGGCTGGAGATCGCCCTGGACGGGCCCGGCGGGCACACCGCCCGGCCGCATCTGACCACCGATCTCGTCACCGCCGCCGCCCGGGTCGCCGTAGACGTGCCCGCGCTGATCGCCCGCCGCGTCGACACCCGGGCCGGGCTGGCGCTGACCTGGGGGCGGATCGAGTCGGGGCACGCCCCGAACGTGATCCCGCAGCACGCCGAGCTGTCCGGGACCGTGCGCTGTCTGGACCTGGACGCCTGGCGGCAGGCCCCCGACCTCGTGCACGCGGCCATCGACGAGGTCGCCACCATGCACCGCGCCAAGTCCGAGATCACCTATGTGCGCGGAGTGCCGCCCGTGGTCAACGACCGGGAGTCCACCGAGCTGCTGCGCCGGGCGATGGCGGCGCGGCGCGGCCGGGACTCCGTCGAGAGCACCGAGCAGAGCCTCGGCGGCGAGGACTTCTCCTGGTACCAGGAGCACGTCCCGGGCGCCATGGCCCGGCTCGGCGTCCGCAAGCCCGGCGAGCGCACCGTGCGCGATCTTCACCAGGGCGACTTCGACGCCGACGAGCACGCCATCAAGGTCGGCGTGGAGATGTTCACGGCGGCGGCCTTCCTGGAGCCGAACGACGTACAGGGCTGAACGTGCGGTGCCCCGGGGCACGCCCGCGAGCCGGGGCACGGGCGGCCCCGAGTCGGGCGCCCGGGGTGGCCTGGAGATGGGGCCCTTGGGCGGCCCCGAACGAGCGCCCGGGGTGGCCCCGGGACGAGAGCCCTGGGCGGCCTGGGGATGGGGCTCCTGGGCGGCCCTGAACGAGCGCCCGGGGTTGCCCTGAGACGAGCGCCCTGGGTGGCCCGGAGATGGGGCCCTGGTGTGTTGCCCGAGTCGGGTGCCTGGGGTGTCCCCGAGTCGGGCGCCCCGAGGGTTGCCCTGAGACGAGCGCCCTGGGTGGATTGGAGATAGGGCTCCTGGGTGGCCTGGAGGTGGGGCCCCTGGGTGGCCCCGAACGAGCGCCCGAGGGTTGCCCTGAGACGAGCGCCCTGGGTGGCCTGGAGGTGGGGCCCTGGTGTGTTGCCCGAGTCGGGTGCCTGGGGTGTCCCCGAGTCGGGCGCCCGAGGGTGGCCTAAGGGGCCCTGGTGTGTTGCCCGAGTCGGGTGCCCGGGGCGTCCCCGAGACGGAGCACTGGGGTGGCCGGAGATCGGGCCCTGGGGTGGCCCGGAGATGGGGCCCTGCAGTGGCCCCGAACGGGCGCACGGGGCGTTCCAGAGGCGGGCCCGAGGTAGGCTCCGCGGCGGCCCCGAGAGGGGGTGCCCGGAGGTCCGGGGAGGTTCCCCTCGTCGGCGCAACACACTCGTAAGCCATTCGTACACGCTCCGCAACAGCGCCATGAGAGGACCGGGAGAGCGAGTTCAGACGCTGTTTGCCTCGAATCGATAACGGCTTCGCGAGAGGGTTTTTTGCGACATCTACGCGCGTTACGATGCCGCGAAGCCGACGCCGCCGGGGCGTTTCGGCTCGAGCACTGGCATGGTGCTCACATCAAGCGCCGACACGGCGCTCAGGTCAGGTGAAGGAGCCTCCCGTGCGCCGGGTAGCCAAGCTTTCCGCTGCGGCAATCGCCACCGCAGCTCTCGCCGTGACTGCCACCGCGTGTGGCAGCACGTCCTCCGACAACAACGCCAGCCCCTCGTCCTCGGGCGGCGCCAAGGGCGGCATCAAGATCGGCCTCGCCTACGACGTCGGCGGCCGTGGTGACCGTTCCTTCAACGACTCCGCCGCGCGCGGTGCCGACAAGGCCGCGAAGGAGTTCGGCGGTTCCATCAAGGAGCTGACCGCCAAGACCTCCGACACGGAGGCCGACCGCGAGCAGCGCCTGACGGACCTGGCGCAGGCGGGGTACAACCCGATCGTCGCCGTCGGTTTCTCCTACGCGCCGGCCGTGACCAAGATCGCCAAGCAGTTCCCGAAGACCAACTTCGGCATCGTCGACTCGGTCGTGAACGCGAGCAACGTCGACAGCATCACGTTCACCGAGGAGCAGGGCTCCTACCTGGCCGGTGTCGCCGCGGCACTGAAGACCAAGAAGGACCACGTCGGCTTCATCGGCGGTGTCGACGTCCCGCTGATCAAGAAGTTCGAGGCGGGCTACGTCCAGGGCGTCAAGGACACCAACCCGAAGATCAAGGTCGACACCCAGTACCTGAGCCACGGCTCGGACTTCTCCGGCTTCGCCAGCCCCGACAAGGGCAAGGAGGCCGCGCAGGGCATGCTCGACAACGGCGCCGACGTGATCTACTCGGCCGCCGGCTCCTCCGGCAACGGCGCGATCGAGGCCGTCAGCGGCACCAAGGGTGCCTGGGCCATCGGCGTGGACTCGGACCAGTACAACATCCCGGGTCTGGCCAAGTACAAGAACTCGATCCTGACCTCCATGGTCAAGAACGTCGACGTCGGCGTGTACGACTTCATCAAGTCCGTCCACGACGGCAAGCCGCTGGCCGGCCTCAACGCCTACTCCCTCGCCAAGAACGGTGTCTCGCTGGCCACCAGCGGTGGCTTCATCAACGACATCCAGCCCAAGCTGGACGCCGCGAAGCAGAAGATCGTCTCCGGCCAGATCAAGGTCAAGACCACCCCGTGACCCGTCCGGTACGGCCGGACCGCCGATGCGGCGGTCCGGCCGTACCGCGGGACTTGAGGCTCGGCGCGGGGGCGCCCTCCGGAGCCCCCCGCCGAGCCATAACAATGTGTCAACTCTACGCGTGTAGCGTGGAGTTGCCGCGCTAGCGTCGCCGACGCCCAAGCCCTCCCCTACGCAGCCCCTTTCCCCGAGGAGAGTGCGCCATCAACGCGTCCAGCCCTCCCGCTGCCGTCGAACTGCGCGGCATCACCAAGCGTTTCCCCGGCGTCGTCGCCAACCGCGACATCGACATCACGGTCCACACGGGCACCGTCCACGCCCTGTGCGGTGAGAACGGCGCCGGCAAGTCCACCCTGATGAAGATCCTCTACGGCATGCAGCAGCCGGACGAGGGCACCATCACGGTGGGCGGCGAACAGGTCACCTTCCACAACCCCGGCGACGCCATCGCCCGCGGCATCGGCATGGTGCACCAGCACTTCATGCTCGCCGACAACCTCACCGTGCTGGAGAACGTCGTCCTCGGCGCGGAGAAGCTGTACGGCATCGGCAACAAGGCCCGCACCAGGATCAAGGAGATCTCGGACGCGTACGGCCTGAACGTCCGCCCGGACGTACTGGTGGAGGAGCTGGGCGTCGCCGACCGCCAGCGCGTGGAGATCCTCAAGGTCCTCTACCGCGGCGCCAAGACCCTCATCCTCGACGAGCCGACGGCCGTGCTCGTGCCGCAGGAGGTCGACGCGCTCTTCGACAACCTGCGCGAGCTGAAGTCCGAGGGCCTCACCGTCATCTTCATCTCCCACAAGCTGGGCGAGGTGCTGTCGGTCGCCGACGAGATCACCGTCATCCGGCGCGGCACCACCGTCGGCACGGTCTCGCCGCAGGGCACCACCCCCAAGCAGCTCGCCGAGCTGATGGTCGGCGCCGAGCTGCCCACCCCGGAGACCGCGGAGTCCACCGTCACGGACGTCCCGATGCTGAAGGTGGAGGGGCTGCACCTCGCGCAGACCGACCTCGAGGGCATCGAGCGGATCATTCTGGACCAGATCTCCTTCACCATCCACAAGGGCGAGGTCCTCGGCATCGCCGGTGTGGAGGGCAACGGCCAGTCCGAGCTGGTCGAGGCGATCATGGGCATGCGCCACCCGGACGCCGGCGTGATCACCCTCGACGGCACCGACATCTCCCGCACCCCCACCCGCGACCGCCGCGAGGCCGGCATCGGTTACATCCCCGAGGACCGCCACCGCCACGGCCTGCTGCTGGAAGCGCCGCTGTGGGAGAACCGCATCCTCGGCCACGTCACCGAGAAGCCCAACGCGCGCGGCCGGCTGATCGACATCAAGGCCGCCCGCGCCGACACCGAGCGGATCGTCCAGGCCTACGACGTCCGCACCCCCGGTATCGACGTGACCGCGGGCTCGCTGTCCGGCGGCAACCAGCAGAAGCTGATCGTCGGCCGCGAGATGAGCCACGACCCCAAGCTGCTCATCGCCGCCCACCCCACCCGCGGTGTGGACGTCGGCGCCCAGGCCGCCATCTGGGACTACATCCGCGAGGCCCGCCGCGAGGGACTGGCCGTCCTGCTGATCTCCGCGGACCTGGACGAGCTGATCGGGCTCTCCGACACCCTGCGGGTGATGTACCGCGGCCGCCTGGTCGCCGACGCCGACCCCGCCACCATCACCCCCGAAGAGCTGGGCTCCGCCATGACGGGTGCGGCCACCGGCCACCTGGAGCACACAGAGGACGACGAGCGATGAACAAGCTGACCTCACGGATCGACAAGGAGCGGCTGCTCCTCGGCCTCGCCGCGCCGGTGCTGGCGGTCGTCGCCGCGCTCGTCGTCACCGCCCTGGTGATCCTCGCGACCGGCAAGAACCCCGGCTCCGCGTTCAGCGACATGATGACCTACGGCTTCGCCAGCGACAGCCAGGTCTACATCCTGAACAAGGCGACGACGTACTACCTCGCGGGCGTCTCCGTCGCCATCGGCTTCCGGATGAACCTGTTCAACATCGGCGTCGACGGCCAGTACCGGCTCGCCGCGTTCTTCGCCGCCGTCCTCGGCGGGGCGCTGACCGTGCCCGGCTGGATCGCCATCCCGCTGATCCTCATCTGCGCCATGGCGACCGGCGCCCTGTGGGCGGCCATCGCGGGCATCCTCAAGGTGACGCGCGGCGTCAGCGAGGTCATCTCGACCATCATGCTGAACTCGATCGCCACCGCGATCATCGCCTACCTGCTGCAGCCCGGGAAGCTGGCCCGGCTGGAACAGGGCGGCACCGTGGTCTCGACCAAGCCGCTGCCGTCGTCCTCGTACTTCTTCAGCATCAACACCGGCCCGGCCGGGCAGCTGTGGGGCTTCATCTTCATCGCCGCCGCCGTCGGTGTCGCGTACTGGTTCGTCCTCGGCCGCACCCGGTTCGGCTTCGACCTGCGCACCGTCGGCCAGTCCGAGAGCGCCGCCTCCGCGAGCGGTGTGTCCGTGAAGAAGATGATCGCCACCAGCATGATCATCTCGGGTGCGGTGGCCGGTCTGATCGGCATGCCGACCCTGCTCAACGACTCCTACGCGTTCAGCAACGACTTCCCGGTCGGCATCGGCTTCACCGGCATCGCCATCGCGCTGCTCGGCCGCAACCACCCGATCGGCATCGCGCTCGGCGCCCTGCTCTGGGGCTTTTTGGAGCGCACCACCAACCACCTGGAGTTCCAGGGCTACGACAAGGAGATCCTCGGCGTCATCCAGGGCGTCATCGTCCTGTGCGTCGTGATCGCCTACGAGGTCGTGCGCCGCTACGGCCTCAAGCGCCAGCAGCAGAAGGTCGGCGCCGAACTCGCCGCCCAGGCCGCCGCCCCGACGAAGAAGCAGGAGGTGGCGTGATGACTGCCACGATGACCGACACGCCGCCGCCCGCGGCGCCCAAGGCGGCGGGCGCGCCGCAGCGCTCGGGCCGCTCCTTCGGCCAGATCCTCCTGCTCGTCGCGGGTGCGCTGCTGCTCCTGGCCGCGGTCCGCATGATCACCGGCTCTCAGCAGCTCGACTCCGCCGGCCAGGTCAGCGCCGCACTCGGCCTCGCCGTGCCGATCGGCCTCGCCGGCCTCGCCGGTCTGTGGTCCGAGCGCTCCGGTGTGGTCAACATCGGCCTCGAAGGCATGATGATCCTCGGCACCTTCGGCGCCGGCTGGGTCGGCTGGCAGTCCAGCCCCTGGCTCGGCCTGCTGTGCGGGATCGGCTTCGGCGTCCTCGGCGGCCTGCTGCACGCCGTCGCCACCGTCACCTTCGGCGTCGACCACATCGTCTCCGGTGTCGCGGTCAACCTGCTCGCGCTGGGCGCCACCCAGTACCTCGCCAAGCTGTTCTTCGCGGGCGGCAGCGCGGCCAACGCGGGCGGCAACCCCAAGCAGTCCCCGCCGGTGGACTCGCTGCCGCAGGTCACCGTGCCCGGCCTGTCCAGCGGCCTGCACTCGATCGAGACCCACCACTGGTTCCTGATCTCCGACCTCGCCGGCATCATCGGCGGTCTGGTCACCAACCTGTCCGTGATCACGATCCTGGCCGCGGTGCTGTTCGTCGGCAGCTGGTGGCTGCTGTGGCGCACCCCGTTCGGTCTGCGGCTGCGCTCCTGCGGTGAGAACCCGACCGCCGCCGAGTCCCTCGGCGTCAACGTCTACAAGTACAAGTACGCGGCCGTGGCCGTCTCCGGCGGCCTCGCCGGCCTCGGCGGTGCCTTCCTCGCGCTGGTCACCTCGCACACCTACCTGGAGGGCCAGACCGGTGGCCGCGGCTACATCGGCCTCGCGGCGATGATCTTCGGCAACTGGCGTCCGGGCGGCCTCGCGATGGGCGCGGGCCTGTTCGGCTACTCCGACGCGCTCCAGCTGCGCAACGGCGGCCCGACCGTCCACGCGCTGCTGCTCCTGCTGGTCATCCTGCTCGTCGCCCTGGCAGGCTGGAAGCTGTACCGCACGTCGCTGTGGCAGGGCGCGATCAGCCTGATCGTGGCGGCGCTGGTGCTGCTGTGGTACCTCGTCACCGACGAGGTCCCGAGCGACTTCGTGGGTGCCACGCCGTACGTCGTCACCCTGCTGGTGCTGTCGCTGTCGGCGCAGCGCCTGCGGATGCCGAAGGCGGACGGCATGCGCTACCGGAAGGGTCAGGGCAAGTGACGCGGAAGGCCGCCGGGTTCGACTGGGAGGCGCTGCGGGAGGTGGCGCGCGAGGCGATGTCCCACGCGTACGCCCCCTACTCCGGCTTCCCGGTCGGCGTGGCGGCCAGGGTCGACGACGGCCGCACGGTCACCGGCTGCAACGTGGAGAACGCCTCCTACGGCATCGGCCTGTGCGCCGAGTGCGGCCTGGTGTCCGACCTGCAACGCACGGGCGGCGGCCGCCTCACGCACTTCACCTGCGTGGACGGCAAGGGCGGCCTGCTCGTGCCGTGCGGCCGCTGCCGTCAGCTGCTGTACGAGTTCGGCGGCCCGGACCTCCTCCTGGACACCCCCGCGGGCGTCCTCACGCTCTCCGAGATGCTGCCCCAGGCCTTCGGCCCGGACCATCTCACCAAGTAAGTCCCGTACGGCCCCCCTGCCCCGCTCGCAGGGGGGCCGCACACTTCGCACCTCCGGAAGGAAGCCACCAGCCATGGCCATGGACGCCATCTCCGTGATCCGCACCAAGCGGGACCGCGGCGAGCTGACCGACGAGCAGATCGACTGGGTCATCGACGCGTACACCCGCGGCGAGGTCGCCGACGAGCAGATGTCCTCGCTCGCCATGGCGATCCTGCTCAACGGCATGAACCGGCGCGAGATCGCCCGCTGGACGGCGGCCATGATCGCCTCCGGCGAGCGCATGGACTTCTCCACCCTGTCCCGCCCGACAGCCGACAAGCACTCGACGGGTGGCGTCGGCGACAAGATCACGCTCCCGCTGGCCCCCCTCGTCGCGGCCTGCGGTGCCGCGGTCCCGCAGCTCTCCGGCCGGGGCCTCGGCCACACGGGCGGCACTCTGGACAAGCTGGAGTCGATCCCGGGCTGGCGCGCGCTGCTCTCGAACGAGGAGATGCTGTCCGTGCTGGAGGGGACCGGCGCGGTGATCTGCGCGGCGGGCGACGGCCTGGCCCCTGCGGACAAGAAGCTGTACGCGCTGCGGGACGTGACGGGCACGGTGGAGGCGATCCCGCTCATCGCCTCCTCGATCATGTCGAAGAAGATCGCCGAGGGCACGGGCTCGCTGGTGCTGGACGTGAAGGTGGGCAGCGGCGCCTTCATGAAGACGCTGGACGACGCCCGCGAACTGGCGACCACCATGGTCGGCCTGGGCACCGACCACGGCGTGAAGACGGTGGCCCTGCTGACCGACATGTCGACCCCGCTGGGCCTGACGGCCGGCAACGCGCTGGAGGTCCGCGAGTCGGTGGAGGTCCTGGCGGGCGGCGGCCCGGCGGACGTGGTGGAACTGACGCTGGCCCTGGCGCGCGAGATGCTGGAGGCGGCCGGGGTGAAGGACGCCGACCCGGCGAAGGCCCTGGCCGACGGCTCGGCGATGGACGTCTGGCGCCGCATGATCGCGGCGCAGGGCGGCGACCCGGACGCGGTGCTGCCCACGTCGAAGGAACAGCACGTGATCAAGGCGCCGTCCTCGGGTGTCCTGACCCGCCTGGACGCCTACGGCATCGGAGTCGCGGCCTGGCGCCTCGGCGCCGGCCGCGCCCGCAAGGAGGACCCGGTGCAGGCGGCGGCGGGCGTCGAGATGCACGCCAAGCCGGGCGACACGGTGACGGAGGGCCAGCCCCTCCTGACCCTCCACACGGACACCCCCGAGCGCTTCGAGTACGCGCTGCAGGCGGTGCAGGGCTCGTACGACATCGCCGCACCGGGCACGGACTTCACGCCGTCGCCGGTGGTGCTGGAACGTATCGCCTGACCTGCGGTTTCCTCGTACGGGTGAACGGGACCGGTGGACCGCCGCCGGTCCCGTTCGGCATGCTGGGATCGGTGACACACCGATGGGAGATCGCCATGAGCGCACTCGCCGCCGAGTCCGGGTCCCCGAGGGAAACGGACTGGGACGAGATCGTCCGTGTCTGGGAGGAGACGGACGCTCCCGAGGGCAGCAAGGTGGAGATCATCGAAGGGGTCGTCACCGTGCCGCCTCCGTCGTCCAAGGACCACAACACCACGCGTCGTCTGTACACCAAGATCCCGGAGGCCTGGGAGATCTACCAGACGCTGGGTCTCGAGTTCCCGGGCTGCTCGGACCTCTTCGTGCCCGACTTGGCGGTGCTCCCCGTCGAGGCGGTTCTGGGCGCCGGGAACCGTGTTCCTGCGGATGAGGCGGAGCTGGTCGTGGAGATCACGTCGAAGCGCAACGCCAACCACGACCGGATCAAGAAGGTGCACGGGTACGCGCGGGCCGGTGTACCTCTCTACCTCCTGCTCGACCCCTGGCATAGCGGTCGCCCGACAGCGACGCTCTACGGAGCACCGGAGAACGGCACCTACCGCGTCCTGCATTCAGTCGAGTACGGCGAGAGGCTCACTCTGCCCGCGCCCTTCGAGCTGGACATCGACACGAGCGTCTTCCCTCTGAGCTGACCTGGCGTCACCCCAACACCGCCGCCACCCCCACCAGCACCGGCACCGACACCACGGTCGAGAGCAGGATCGACTCGCGGGCCAGGCCTTCGGCCACGCGGTAGCGGCTCGCGTAGGTGAAGATGTTCTGCGCGCCTGGGAGGGCCGAGGTCACCACCACGTCCAGCAGGGGGGCGCCGCGGAGGTGGCAGACCGCCGCCGCCAGGGCCCATGCCACCAGTGGCTGGCCCACGGACTTCAACGCCACGGACAGCAGGACCAGTTGGCGGTCCCGGCCCCGGCCGGGGGCCGAACTGCCGTGCAGCGACATGCCGAAGGCCAGCAGGGCCGCCGGGACGGACATGTTGCCGATCAGGGTCAGGGGATTCAGGAGCGGGCCGGGGATGGTCCAGCCCGCCGCCGACACCACGACCCCCGACAGCGACCCCACCGCTATGGGATTGCGCAGCGGTGTCAGCAGGCGCCGCCACAGCGTGCCCTTCTCGCCCATGCCGGACAGGTCCAGGATCGTCAGCGTGACCGGGGCCACCAGGACCACCTGGAACAGCAGCACCGGCGCCACCAGCGACGCGTCGCCCAGGACGTACGCCGCGATCGGAATACCGAGGTTGCCCGAGTTGACGTAACCGGAGCACAGGGCACCGATGGTCGTACGTCCCACGCCCCAGCGGCGTACGGTACCCACCGCCACGAAGGCCCCGACGACCGCCGCCGTGCTCAGCGCCGTCACCAGCAGGCGAGCCGAGAACAGCACCGACAGGTCGGCGCGCGCGAGGGTCGTGAACAGGAGCGCGGGGCCCGCCACCGTGAAGGCCAGCCGGGTCAGCACCTCGCCGCCCTGCGTCCCGAGCGTCCCGCGCCGCCCGAGCACATAGCCCACCCCGATGACGACCGCGATCACCGCGAACCCGCTCAGCACCCCCGTCACACGGTCAACCCTCCGAGGAGAACGGGGAACCGGTCAATGTGATCTGTGTCGGCGGTGATCGATGCCGATGAGTTCCGCCCGGTCCGCCGGTCTACCGCACGTGGACGCCAAGGAACCCGCCGTGCTCGTGCTGCCCGGCCCCGTCACCCGGGACGAGGTGGCGGCGCTGTGTGCCCGGGTGCAGATGCTGCTGGCGGGCAGTGGGGCCCGCTTCGTCGTGTGCGACGTGGGCGGGCTCGGGCCCCCGGGCCTGGCCGCAGTGGACCTGCTGGCCCGGCTGGAGCTGGCCGCCCGCCGGGCCGGCGGGCGGATCCGGCTGCGGGACCCCGATCCCGCGCTACACGCCCTTCTCGACCTCGTCGGGCTCCGCTTCCAGATGGAGGGGGAGGCCGAAGAGCGGGAACCAGCGCTTGGTGTCGAGGAAGCAGTGGAGACCGGTGATCCGGCCCCCTGACAGCTCCAGCACCTGCACGGCCCAGGGAGCGAAACCGCCCTGTTCCTCGTCCGGCTTGTAGTGCGCGAACCCCGGCAGTCCGTTGACCTGCACCGGCAGCAGGCGGGAGCCGGCACAGGAGGCGCCGAGCGTCGACATGAAACCGGTGATGTCGGCGGGGCCGCGCAGCCACAGGTCGAACGGCGGCATCGTCATGATGGCGTCCTCCTGCAGCAGCGCCGTCAGCGCCGTCATGTCGTAGCCCTCGAAGGCTTTGACATAGCGCTCCAGGAGTTTCTGCTGCTCCTCGTCGAGAGGATCGGACACCGCGCCCTCGGGGCTCGCGTCCGCGCGCTCCGCGAGCGTGGCCCGCGCCCGCTGCAGCGCGCTGTTGACCGAGGCGACCGAGGTGTCCAGCAGCTCGGCGACCTCGCTCGCCTTCCAGGCCAGCACCTCGCGCAGGATCAGCACCGCCCGCTGCTTGGGCGGCAGTTGCTGGAGGGCCGCCATGAAGGCCAGCCGGATCGACTCCTTCGCGACGGCGGCCTCCGCCGGATCGTCGACCGTGGGCAGCACGCGCGCGTCCGGCATCGGCTCCAGCCAGGTGTGGTCGGGGCGGGGGGAGAGCGCGACCTGCGCGAGCGGTGTCGATTCCGTCAGGTCCATCGGTCTCGCCCGCTTGTTGCCCGCCGTCAGCATGTCCAGGCACACGTTCGTCGCGATCCGGTACAGCCACGAGCGCAGGCTGGAGCGGCCCTCGAACTTGTCGTAGCTCCGCCACGCCCGCACCAGGGTGTCCTGCACCGCGTCCTCCGCCTCGAAGGAGGAGCCGAGCATCCGGTAGCAGTACCCGGTCAGTTCGGTCCGGTGCTTCTCCAGTGCGACGTCGAGGTCCGCCGTCGCCGTGCTGTCGCCCATCGTCCACCCACCCCTGTGGCCGTCCCTGTGGCGCGCCATCGCGCCCCAGCACTTCGGAAGCTACCGCAGCCCACTGACAATGGCCCCCCGAGTCCGGAAAAGCGCAGCTCAGACCAGTTGCTTCACGGACATGAGCAGATGCCGGTGCCCCTCTGCCACCCCGGTGCCGCAAAGCAGCGCCCGCTGCCCGGCCCCGAGCAGCTCCATCCGCAGCCCGGTGCCCTCGAAGGAGGTCAGCGCGTCGAGCAGATACGCCGGGTTGAACGCCACGGTGACCTCCGCCGCGCCGCGCAGGACGGCCGGCAGCCGCTGTGCGGCCACGTCGTCGCCGTAGCCCGCCCGCACCAGCAGCGAGCTCTCGGCCGCGGTGAAGTCCAGCCGCACCGGGCTGTTCGCCTCCGCCACCACCGCCACCCGGCGCACCGCCTCCGCCAGCGCCCCGGCCGCCACCTCGGCGACCGCGGCCCCCGTCAGCTCGAACAGCGACCCGTACCCCGGCAGCCGCCCCTCCAGCCGCCGCAGCACCGTCCGCGCGCCCCCGCCCTCGAACCCGCCCTCGAACCCGATCACGCCCCCGCCGGTCCTCGCCCGCGGATCCAGTCCGATCCGCACGGTCCCGCACCGCGCCAGCGCCCGCGCCGCCTCCAGCAGCCGCCGCGCGGGCACCAGCACCTCCACCGGATCCCCGGCCGCCCCCGCCCCCGGCTTCCACTCCAGCCGCCGTACCGCATAGCGGTACCGGTCGGACGCCGACAGGGTCATCTCGTCGCCGTCCAGACGGAGCTGGATCCCGGTGAGCACCGGCAGCGTGTCGTCGCGGCCCGCCGCCACCGCCACCTGCCCGACGGCCGTCGCGAACGCCTCCGCGTCCACCGCGCCGTACTCCGGGGGCGTCTCGGGCAGCGCGGGATACTCCTCGTACGGCAACGTCGACAGCCCGAACCGGGTGCCGTCCGCCTCCACGGTGAACCGCGTCCCCTCCAGCGCACAGCTCACCGGGCCCTCGGGCACCACCCGGCACACGTCCAGCAGTCTGCGCCCCGGCACCAGCACCCGGCCGGCCGCCGTCACCTCGGCCGCCGCCTCCGCCCGGATCGCGGTCTCGAAGTCGAACCCGGACACCGCCAGCCGCCCCGCCTGAGCGGCCAGCACCAGTCCGCCGAGCACGGGCACCGGCGTCCGGGCGGGCAGCGCGCGTGCCGCTCTCCCCACGGCCTCCGCCAGCTCCCCGCGCGTGATCCGGAACTCCATACGGCAAACCCCCTGCATCGACGGACCAGTTGTCCGGCAGACGCTATCCGCGCCCACTGACAACCGGCCCCGAGCAGGGGGAACGCCGTGCTCAGCGCCTCACGCCACGACCGGCTCCCGCCGGGCCGCCACCCGGGCCGCGCGCGTGCCGAGCACCGTGATGGTGACGACGCCGGCGACCGCGAGCAGACCGACGCCGACCGTGCCGCCCCAGCCGCCGGCGTGGAAGGCCGTCGCACCGACCGTGCTGCCGACGCTGGAGCCGATGTAGTACATGGACTGGTACAGGGCCGAGGCCTGGGCGCGGCCCCGCGTGGCCGTCTTGCTGACCGCCGAGGAGGCGACCGCGTGGCCCGCGAAGAAGCCCGCCGTGATCAGCACCAGGCCCAGCAGGACCAGCGGCAGGGAGGGGGCCAGAGAGAGCAGCAGGCCCGCCGCCGTCGTACCGCCCGCCAGGTACAGCGCACCCCGGCGGCCGAGCCGGCCCACCAGCCGGCCCGCCGTGGACGCCGACACCGTGCCCACCAGGTAGACCAGGAAGATCGAGCCGATGATGCCCTGCGGCAGCCCGAACGGCGCACCCGTCAGCCGGTAGCCGATCACCGTGTACACACCGCCGAACACCGTCATGAACAGCGCGCCGATCGCGTACAGCCGCCGCAGCAGCGGGTTCGCGAGGTGGTCGCGGACCGTGCCGAGCAGGACCCCGGGCCGCAGCGAACCGGCCGTGAAGTGCTTCGGCGCCGGCAGCAGCAGCCGGAAGGCGATCGCGCATCCGACGGCGATCACGCCGATCACGCCGACGGCCGTCCGCCAGCCCCACTCCTGGGCCACCCAGCCGGTGATCACCCGGCCGCTCATGCCGCCCACGCTGTTGCCCGCGACGAACAGGCCGATCGCCGTGACCAGCGCCTTCGGCCGGACCTCCTCGGCCAGATAGGCCTGCGCCGAGGCCGGCAGACCGGCCAGCGCCGCGCCCTGCACCGCCCGCAGCACCACCAGCACCCCGAGCGACGGCGCGAACGGCACCAGCAGTCCCACGGTCACCGCGACGGCCAGCGAGGCCGTCATCACCGTACGGCGGCCGTAGCGCTCGGAGAGGGCGCTCATGGGCAGGACGAACAGGGCCAGTCCGCCGGTCGCGGCCGCCACGGTCCAGCTCGCCTCGCTCGCCGCGACCCCGAACTCGCCGGAGATCAGCGGCAGCAGGGCCTGCGTGGAGTACAGGAGGGCGAAGGTCGCGACTCCGGCGAGGAAGAGGGCGAGGCTCATCCGGCGGTAGCCGGGCCCGCCCGGGGTCATACGGGAGTCGGAGGCGGAGGCGGAGGTGTCGGGGACGTTCGGTGCGGCGCCCACGACGGTGGACGCCCCGGTACTGGCGGGAGACATGCCTCGACCGTAGGTACGGGCCGTCTCATCCGTCCAATGCATGGAATCGCCATAATCGTTCCCATGCAGCATCAGCAGAGCTCACAGCCTCGCCTGTCACCGAACAGTGACACAGAAGACATGTCCGCGATGTCGCGGGTGCTGGCGCCCCGCCTCGCCTACTTCGCCGGCGTGGCCCGCACCGAGCACGTCACCCGCGCCGCCCACGAGATGAACGTCCCCCAGTCCACCCTCTCCCGCGCGATGGCCCGCCTGGAGCAGGACCTGGGCGTCGACCTGTTCGCCCGGCACGGCCGCACGGTCTCCCTGACCCCGGCCGGCCGCACCTTCCTCACCTCCGTCGAACGCGCCCTCGCCGAGATCGAGCGGGCAGCCGAGGAGGTACGCGCCGACGCCGACCCGGCCACCGGCAAGGTCGCCTTCGGCTTCCTGCACACCATGGGCGCCGAGACCGTCCCCGGCCTTCTGCACGCCTTCCGCGAGGACCACCCGGGCGTCCGCTTCAGCCTGGTCCAGAACTACGGCGAGGCCATGCTGGAGGGCCTGCGCGCCGGCGAGCTGGACCTCTGCCTCACCTCACCGGTCCCCGACGCCCCCGATCTGATCGCCCGCCGCCTGGACGAGCAGAAACTCCGCCTGGTCGTCCCCGCCGACCACCGCCTGGCCTCCCGCCGCCGCATCCGCCTCGCCGAGGCTGCCGACGAATCCTGGGTCACCCTGGAACCCGGCTACGGCCTGCGCCGCATCTTCGACTCCCTGTGCCGGGAGGCCGGCTTCCGCCCGAGGGTCGCCTTCGAGGGCGAGGAGGCGGAGACCCTGAGGGGTCTGGTGGCGGCGGGCCTGGGGGTCGCCCTCCTGCCACCGCCGACCGTCCCCAGGCCAGGGGTCGTGGAGCTGACGGTGACGGCCCCGAGGGCGGTACGGGAGATCGGCGTGGCATGGCTGGCGGACCGCCCGGACACCCCGCCGGTGGCGGCGTTCAAGAAGTTCCTGCTCTCGAGACGGGGCAGCTTGCTGCCAGCCTGAGCGGCGCCGGCCCACAGGGGCTCTACCGCTTCAACGACCTACCGAACCCCGCGGCCAACGGCATCCGGAGCCCGATCGGCGGCGGAGCGGCCAGCGCGTCCTCGACAGGGCGGGACACGGAGTGCCCGAACAGCGCCCCCATCATGAAATCGACGGCCAGCCAGGCCACTTCGTCCCGATGCCCATGCAGCCCGTGCCCGTCGGAATGCACCTCGAACCGGCACACCTCCCGGTTCACCTTCTTCGCCCGCGCCGCGAACCGGAACGACAGCTCGGGATCGGTCCGCTCGTCGTTCGTGCCGTGCACGATCAGCACCCGCCGCCCGACGAGCTGCTTCACCGGCTCGGCAGGCGCGGCCACATCGTCCTCCGGCAGCCAAGGAGCCAGGGCGACAACGGAGTTGACGGCCTCATGCCCACCGGCCCGCAGCGCCGCCCGGCCGCCCATGTCCATCCCGACCAGGCACACGGGAACGTCCCCGTACCGTCGTACGACCTCGTCGGCCGCCCACTCCGCGTCCGCCGCCAGATGTGCCTCGCTGCCGTTCCAGCCCCGGTACCGGTAGTGGACGGGATGGACGGCCAGTCCCTCCTCCCGCCCCGCGCGAGCGAACCGCCGGCCCAGCGAGCGCAGCGCGGTCGCCGCCCGAACGAGGGATGGCCCGCGGTCGGAGACCTCCTCCCCGCCGGGGAGCAGCACCACCGCTCCGCACACCGTCGTCGGCTCCGGGCCGACTGCCTTTCCCAGCCTGGCCGTTCGGGCCGGCGTCGCTTGCTGTCCCATGGCAGAACAGTGTCAGAAGGAGCGGTGTACGAAACCCTTACGTGCGGTCACCTTTGCGTATCGGCGGAAAAGCGATGTCGCCGATTCCCGGTCTTCTACGCGCGTAGGCGTTACAGTGCGGAAATGACGAGCCAGACCGCACCGACCGGGACGCTTCCGACGCCGGACCAGATCCGCCGGGCGCCCAAGGTTCTGCTGCACGACCACCTCGACGGCGGGCTCCGCCCCGGAACCGTCGTCGAACTCGCCCAGGAGACCGGCTACTCGGAGCTGCCCGAGACCGATCCGGACAAGCTGGGCCTCTGGTTCCGCGAGGCCGCCGACTCCGGCTCGCTGGAACGGTATCTGGAGACCTTCAGGCACACCGTCGGCGTGATGCAGACGCGGGAGGCACTCGTCCGGGTGGCCCGCGAGTGCGCCGAGGACCTCGCGGAGGACGGGGTCGTCTATGCCGAGGTGCGGTACGCCCCCGAGCAGCACCTGGAGCGCGGGCTGACCCTGGAGGAGGTGGTCGAGGCCGTCAACGAGGGGTTCCGGCAGGGCGAGCGGCTCGCCCGGGAGAACGGCCGTCGCGTTCGGGTCGGCGCCCTGCTGACCGCCATGCGGCACGCCGCCCGCTCCCTGGAGATCGCCGAGCTCGCCAACCGCTACCGGGACTCCGGAGTCGTCGGATTCGACATCGCGGGCGCCGAGGCCGGCTATCCGCCCACCCGGCACCTGGACGCCTTCGAGTACCTCAAGCGCGAGAACAACCACTTCACCATCCACGCCGGCGAGGCCTTCGGGCTGCCGTCCATCTGGCAGGCGCTGCAGTGGTGCGGCGCCGACCGGCTCGGGCACGGGGTGCGGATCATCGACGACATCGAGGTCCGCGAGGACGGCTCCGTGACGCTCGGCCGGCTGGCGTCGTACGTCCGTGACAAGCGGATCCCGCTGGAACTGTGCCCCAGCTCCAACCTGCAGACCGGGGCGGCGCCCTCCTACGCCGAGCACCCGATCGGACTGCTGCGCCGGCTGCACTTCCGGGCCACCGTGAACACCGACAACCGGCTGATGTCGCACACCAGCATGAGCCAGGAATTCGAGCATCTGGTCGATGCCTTCGGTTACACGCTCGATGATCTGCAATGGTTCTCCGTCAATGCGATGAAATCAGCGTTCATTCCTTTCGATGAACGACTCGCCATGATCAATGACGTCGTCAAGCCCGGATATGCGGAGCTGAAATCCGAATGGCTGTTCCGGCAGACGGCCTCCACCAGCGGATCTGCCGATTCGGAGGGCTAGTCGCCCCCGGACCCCTCCACGGAATGCGGACGCGCCTTCACAGGCCGTCCGCATTTCGGTGTTTGCGGCGGGCGGCCCGGCATGTTTACGGTCGTGGACCGCTCAGATCGTTCGTGATCTCCGTCTCCGCATTCAAGGACGCATTCACCATGAAGCAGTCTGCTGCCAAGACCCTCGGTGTCGCCGCCCTCGGTGCCGCCTTCGCCGCCGTCGGCGCCGGAGCGGCCAACGCGGCCCCGGCCGTCCCCGACGCCGCCCAGGCCACGCAGGCGCTGGACTCCGTCACCAGGACGCTGCCGGCCGAGAACGTCTCCAAGGCGCTGCCGGGCGCCGCCCAGGTGCTCACCCAGGGGCAGGGTGCCGTGGGTGCAGGGACGGCCGCCGCGCAGCCGGCCGTCCAGAACGTGCTCGCCAAGGGCCCGACCGCGCCGGTCGCCGGGCTGCTCGGCGGGCTGCCGCTGCACAACACCGGCCTGCCCACGCACGGTGTGCCGGTGAACGGGATCCCGCTCGGCTGACGCCGATGCCGACGGCCGTACGACGCCGCTGGGGCGCCCCGGAACCGTCCGAGGGCGCCCCAGCGGCGTTCACGCGTCCGCTCTCACCAGGCGGTGCGTGTCTTGTCCTCGGCCGGCAGCAGGATCCACAGGGCTATGTAGAGCAGGAACTGCGGTCCCGGCAGCAGGCAGGAGAGCAGGAAGATCACCCGCATCGTCGTCGCGGAGATGCCGAAGCGCCGTGCCAGTGCGGCGCAGACTCCGCCGATCACGCGGCCGTGGGTGGGGCGGGCAAGGGCGGACATGGCGACTCCTCCGTGGTCGTCGGCTCGCTCGTCGAGCCGGGGCCGGGGACGCCCCGGTGGCGTCCCTCGACCGTCTTCCACAGTAGGGAGACGAAGCGGGCGAAGCGTCGCTCTACGGGGCGATCCCGACCCTGGGAATCGTCGGGGTGCGACCCTGAGGCAGCTCCTCCTGCACGGTGACGGGCGGCTCCGCCCCGGCGTCCGGCCGTGCGTCCCGGCGTCGCAGCCAGGCACGGCCCGCCGGTACGACGGCCAGATGGGCCAGGGCGACGCCCGCCGTGTTCAGCAACAGCGAGTCGACGTCCACGACCCTGCCGGGCACGCCGGTCTGCAGCAGGGCTATGCCGGTGGAGACGAGGGCACCCGCGGCGGTCGTACGGACCAGGGAGGAGAGCGGGGAGCCGGTGAGCCTGCCGTGTGCCATCGGCAGCAGCACACCCAGCGGGGCGAGCAGGGCCAGGCCCTCGCCGATGCGTCTGGCGGCCTGCGGCCAGCCCAGGGCCAGGTCGGCCCGGATGCCGGCGAAGGGGTGCAGGTTGGGAGGCGTGACCCAGGGGACGTCCAGGGGTCGCAGCATCAGCCAGGCGACGAGGGCGAGGTGGGCGACGAGGAGGACACCTCCCGTCACCCGGACATGGATCGCGGCGCTGCCGCCGCCTATGGAGCCTTGACGCTGCACGCCCCCCTAGACGCCACGCCGGTGCCGATCGGTTCCGCGCCGCGACGTTCCGGTCGCCCTGTGCTGTGGAAAGGGGTTTCGCCGCGGGGGTTCCGGTTCGCTGCCGGGCGCTATCTCCCCGCGACCACGCTCGACGGCGGCTCCGCGCTGCCCGGCCGGTCGCGGACGTCGTCCGTGCAGTCGTAGCGGCGCAGTGGCCCGGTGTCCGGGCCGCCGAGGATGACCGAGCCGTCGTCCTCCGTCGCCGCCGAGTCGGAGAGGGTGCACACGATCTGGGCGAGGGCGTAGGAGGTGAGCCGGGACGGTGCCGTGCTCAGGCGGAGTGCGTCCTCCGGGTCCCCGTGGCCGGGCCCGCGCACCGTGAGGCCGCCAGGCACGTACGTCGTATAGCCGGCGGAGCGCTCCGCGGCGGACGGGGACGCGGCGAGCTGGTCCAGAAGCCCCTGCGCCACGATCACGCGGCGCCGCGCGTCCGGGGTGCCCTCGGGGACGCGCACCGTCCGGTCGACGGTCACCAGGGACGCCCCGCAGAGCAGGAAGACCTGCACGGGCACGCCCTGCGAGGACTGCTTGGCCAGGTCCGGGCCGGCCAGCGAGCACGGCACCCGGGAAGGCGCCGCCCCGAAGTCGGTCGGCACCTGGGTGGCCCGGATGCCGCAGCCGGAGAGCAGCAGGCCGAGGAGGGGCAGCGCCAGCAGGCGTCGCACGGTCAGGCGTCGTACGGACATCACCCCTCCTTTCCTGAACTTCCGGGGCTTCCGGGGTTCCCGGAAGCGTCCTTGTCGGTCTTGTCGCCCTCGTCGGTCTCCTCCGTGAGCCGGGAGGCGTCCCGCGGCAGCCGCAGGGTGAACACCGCGCCGCCCTCGGGCGAGTTGGCGGCGCTGATCGCACCACCGTGGATGTGGGCGTTCTCCATGGCGATGGACAGGCCCAGCCCGCTGCCCTCGGAGCGCGGCCGGGAGGCGCTCGCCTTGAAGAACCGGTCGAAGACGTGCGGGAGCACGTCCTCGGGGATGCCCGGCCCGTGGTCACGCACCGCGATGACCAGGTCGTCGCCGTCTATGCGCACCGACACCCGCACCGGAGACCCGCCGTGCTTGAGCGCGTTGCCGATCAGGTTGGCGAGGATGACGTCCAGCCGGCGCGGGTCCAGGCGGGCGTGGATGCCGCGCTCGGCGTCCAGCTCGACCGCGTCCAGCCAGGCCCGGGCGTCGATGCAGGCGGTGATCTGGTCGGCGATGTCGACGTCGTCCAGGACCAGCCGGGCGGTGCCCGCGTCGAAGCGGGTGACCTCCATCAGGTTCTCGACCAGGTCGTTCAGGCGCCGGGTCTCGCTCACCACCAGCCGGACCGCGGGCTCGATCATCGGGTCGATGCCGCCGGCCTCCGACTCCAGCTCCTCCTCCAGCACCTCCGTCACGGCGGTGATGGCGGTCAGCGGCGTCCGCAGCTCATGGCTCATGTCGGCGACGAAGCGCCGCGAGGCCTCGTCCCGCGCGGCCATCTCCGCGACCCGTTGCTCCAGCGCCTCGGCGGCGTTGTTGAACGTCCGGGACAGATCGGCGAGTTCGTCGGTCCCCGACACCCGCAGCCGCGTGTCCAGCCTGCCCTCGCCGAGCCGCCGGGCGGCGACCCCCAGCCGGTGCACCGGCTTGAGCACGGTCGTGGCGGCGGCCTGCGCGAGCAGCGCGGCGCCGATCAGCGCGAGCCCGGTGGCGATGCCCAGCGACCAGGCCAGCGAGTTGAGGTCCTTCGCCTCCGGCTCCAGCGACTTGGCCATGTAGCCCGTGGGCCCGCCGCCGATCACCCGCGAACCGGCCACCAGATACGGCGTGCCGTGGTCCACGACCCGCTGCCAGTACAGGTGGTACGGCTCCTTGTTGTCGGCGGTCACCTTCTGCTGCTTGTTGACCGCCGCGCGCAGCGACCTGGGCACGTCCTCCAGCGAGAAGCCGTTGATGCCGCCCGAGTTGCCGTACACCGTCTTGCCGGCGGCGTCCTGGGCGACCAGCAGCACGCTGAAGTGCTGGCTGCTCGCGGCCATCTGGCCCGCCGCGCGCTGCAGTTCGTCCTGCGTGGGATGAGCCGGCAGCGCGCCCGCGCGGTTCTGCATCTCCTGCCGGAAGTCGCGCAGCACCGCGTCCTGGGCGCGGGTGAGCACCGCCTCCCGGTTCAGCCAGTAGGCGATGCCGGACGCCGAGACCGCGGCCGTGAGCGCCACCAGCGCGAAGACGACGACCAGGCGCAGCCTGAGGCTGGTGAACCTGAGCCGCGACAGACTTCCCGTGCGCCGCGCGGACCAGCCGCGCAGCCCCCCTTGCGTGTCGGTCACTGAGGCGCGTCCAGGCGGTAGCCGACACCACGCACGGTACGGATCAGCGTCGGGGACGACGGCACGTCCTCGACCTTCGCGCGCAGCCGCTGCACACAGGCGTCCACGAGCCGCGAGTCACCGAGATAGTCGTGCTCCCACACCAGCCGCAGCAGCTGCTGCCGGGACAGCGCCTGACCGGGCCGCCGGCTCAGCTCCAGCAGCAGCCTGAGCTCGGTCGGGGTCAGCTGCAGATCCTCGCCGTTCTTCGTCACGGTCATCGCCGACCGGTCGATGACGAGGCTGCCGAAGGTCGCCGAGTCGCTGGACTCGCGCTCTCCGCGGCGCAGCACCGCGCGGATCCGGGCGTCCAGCACCCGGCCCTGCACCGGCTTGACCACATAGTCGTCGGCGCCGGACTCCAGTCCGACCACCACGTCGATGTCGTCACTGCGCGCGGTCAGCAGGATGATCGGCAGCTGGTCGGTGCGCCGGATGCGACGGCACACCTCGAAGCCGTCGATGCCGGGCAGCATCACGTCCAGCACGATCAGGTCCGGCCGCTGCTCGCGCAGCAGCTTCAGACCGTCCTCACCGCTGGCAGCGGTCGCCACCCGGTGTCCCTGGCGCGTCAGGGAGAGCTCCAGGGCCGTACGGATGGCGTCGTCGTCCTCGATCAGCAACAGGGAAGGCACGGGCTCATTCTGGCCCATGGACGGGCTGTCGTACGACCCGCCGACACCAGGCCTTCCCCAGCGCCACCACCTGTGCACTTCCTGTGACGACACTGGATCCGGGCCCTGTGACAGGTCTGTGACAGTCGGCGGACACGGCGATGAAGTGGCCCCGGCAGTCTTTTGGGCACGGGCAGGGCGGGACGGACCGGCCGGCCCGGCAGGACCGAACCACCGGAAGTCCACCACGGGGAGCGCGAGATGAACACGCTGCACAGCATCAGCACCAGCGCCGTAGTCACGCGTCTGCACGATGTGCACCGGGGTTCCGAGAAGTCCGGTGCCGTGAGCGGGCGGGGGTGCGCTCGCGGCACCGGGCGTCAGCACACCGCCTACATGACGGTGGTCGACGCACACACGGGGGACACGCACGGGGGATCCGCGTACGGGGAGGACTCGGGGGAGCAGCGCCGTTCCCTGACGGAGGCGGAGTTCACCGCCTACGTCCAGGAGCGCCGCGCCTCCCTGTACGCCACCGCCTACCACCTGACCGGCGACCGCTTCGAGGCCGAGGACCTGCTGCAGAGCGCGCTGTTCTCGACGTACAAGGCGTGGGACCGGATCAGCGACAAGGCCGCGGTCGGCGGATACCTCCGCCGCACCATGACCAACCTGCACATCAGCGCCTGGCGGCGCCGCAAGCTCAACGAGTACCCGACCGAGGAACTGCCGGAGACGCCCTCCGACACGGACGCGATGCGCGGCACCGAACTGCGCGCGGTCCTGTGGCAGGCGCTGGCCCGGCTGCCCGAGCTCCAGCGCACCATGCTGGTCCTGCGCTACTACGAGGGCCGCACGGACCCGGAGATCGCGGAGATCCTCGACATCAGTGTCGGCACGGTGAAGTCCAGCATCTGGCGTTCGCTGCGCCGCCTGCGCGAGGACGAGGTCCTCAGCTTCGGCCGTGACGAGGAGAGCGCCTTCGGCGAACTGGTCGCCTGAAGGTCAGGGGTCACTCGGGGGTGACCCGCGGGGGGACACGGGGGAAAACGGAGGGGGACACGGGGGACCACCGGGGGAGGATCACGGGGGAAACGGGGGAAACGGGGGGGCACGGAAGCGGGACTGGAGGGTCGGGGGGCCTGTCCAGTCCCGCTGCCCCTTTTTGCGCCTGAGCCGGCGCCGCTCTCGCGGACGCGGTTGTTCGCCGTCGTGGCTGCTCAATTAATGGTTGCGGTGCTCTTCGCGTTGACATGCCGCCCCGCTGCCGCGAGCCGCCCCAGCGCCTCGTCGCGATCACAGGGATGGGCCCCCAGCGACACCTGACGGGCGACGATCGACCGCTCGGCACGCATCAGCCGCCAGCCGCGGCGCAGCAGGAACGGCACCGACTTGCGGCCCTCCTTCAGATCCCGCAGGAACCGCCGGCGGAAGGTGACGACCGGGCCGCGCGTCAGACACAGGGCGTCCGCGAGCACGCCCAGCTCCCGGCAGCGCTCGACGATCTCCGCCGCGAAGATGCCCTCCGCGATGAACAGCGGGGTACGCCCGATGTGCAGCGTCTCCTCGCCGGTACGGGCGCTCGACGAGATGTCGTACACCGGCACCGGCGTCGAACCGGTGGCACACAGCCGGGTGATGGCCTCGAGGGCGACATCCGAGTCCCAGGACTCCGGATGGTCCCAGTCGATGTCCGAACTCCCCTCCACCAAGGGCAGAGTCGGGTCGTCACCCTCCTTGTAGAAGTCGTCCAGACGCAGGACGGGGAGCCCGGAACGGACGGCGACGAGTGACTTGCCCGAGCCCGAGGGGCCGCAGAGCAGCACGACGCGGGCGGAGGACGGGGGATGAATGCTCACGGAACACCAGTTTGACGTATGGCGCCGCGCCTGCCGACCCCGCGGGTCGGCTTTTGAGCGTGACTCCCGCCTCAACTACCCTACGTGCCGACACTATTACCCTGCGCACCGTAAGGCGGCACCAGCGATGGCCCGACAGACCTCCCCTCAGCACCCCGTCGCGCAGCGCGCCCTGATCGCCCTCGCGACCGCCGGAGCGGCCCTGGGCGCGGGCGCGGCGACGGCCCACGCGAACCCCGCCGGCCCGGCCGTGGAGGTGCCGTGGCGGCCGACCTCGCTCGGTCGCATCGACCCGAATGCGGGCCTCACGGCGCTCACCGGCACGGTCGGCCATGTCACGGGCCCGCTGGCCGGCCTCAAGCCCAACCCCCTGGCGGGCACGGGCGCGGACCCCCTGGACAACGGGGTCGGCGCCCAACTGGCCGACTTCAAGCCGGCCACAACACGAATGCTGACGGCACCTGTGGCCGAGGCCCGATCACTCGGGGCGGTACCGGTAGTGGGCCAGGCCCTTGGAGTCCTGGGCCCCTGAAGGGCCCCTTCAGGGGCGCGGGGAACTGAGCGACCGGCCACGAACAAACCCGCACCCGGCGGACGACATCAGTTCCCCGCCCGAACCCCGTCAGTAGGAAGACCCACTCGCACCCAACGACCCCGTCGGATGCCACACCGTCTTCGTCTCCAGGAACGCCGTCATCCGCTCGATCCCCGGCGTCTCGAAGTAATCCACAGCCTGTGGACGAAGCACCCGCTTCAGGTTGTCGGCCGCGGCGATCTCCAGCTCCTTGGCCAGTGCCTCATCCGCGCCGGCGAGGTCGATCGCGTTCACGTCCTGGTGCGCGGCCAGCGGGGCCGCGATCTCCGCCGTACGGCCGGACAGGACGTTGACGACACCGCCGGGGACGTCGGAGGTGGCCAGGACCTCGCTCAGGGAGAGGGCGGGCAGCGGGGCCTTCTCGCTGGCGACCACGACCGCTGTGTTGCCGGTGGCGATCACGGGCGCGAGCACTGAGACCAGGCCCAGGAACGACGACTCCTGCGGGGCCAGTACGGCCACCACGCCGGTCGGCTCCGGCGAGGAGAGGTTGAAGAACGGCCCGGCGACGGGGTTCGCACCGCCAATCACCTGGGCGATCTTGTCGGTCCAGCCCGCGTACCAGACCCAGCGGTCGATGGTCGCGTCGACGACACCCGCCGCCTTGGACTTGGACAGGCCCTCCGCGTCGGCCACCTCGCGCACGAACTGCTCGCGGCGGCCCTCCAGCATCTCCGCGACGCGGTAGAGGATCTGGCCGCGGTTGTACGCCGTCGCGCCGGACCAGCCGCCGAACGCCTTGCGTGCGGCGACCACCGCGTCACGGGCGTCCTTGCGGCTCGACTGCGGCGCGTTGGCCAGCCAGTTGCCCTTCGAGTCCGTCACCTCGTACACCCGGCCGCTCTCGGAACGCGGGAACTTCCCGCCGACGTACAGCTTGTAGGTCTTGAAGACAGACAGGCGATCAGACATCGAGGTATGCCTCCAGGCCGTGGCGGCCGCCCTCGCGGCCGAAGCCCGACTCCTTGTAACCGCCGAACGGCGAGGTCGGGTCGAACTTGTTGAACGTGTTGGACCAGACGACGCCCGCGCGGAGCTTGTTCGCGACCGCCAGGATGCGGGAGCCCTTCTCGGTCCAGATGCCCGCCGACAGGCCGTACTGCGTGTTGTTCGCCTTGGCGACCGCCTCGTCCGGGGTGCGGAAGCTGAGGACCGACAGCACCGGGCCGAAGATCTCGTCGCGGGCGATGGTGTGCGCCTGGGTGACGTTGGTGAAGAGCGTCGGGGCGAACCAGTAGCCGGAGGCCGGCAGTTCGCAGGCCGGGGACCAGCGCTCGGCGCCCTCCGCCTCGCCCTGCTCGGCCAGCGCGGTGATCCGGGCCAGCTGCTCGGCGGAGTTGATCGCGCCGATGTCGGTGTTCTTGTCCAGCGGGTCGCCGAGGCGCAGGGTGGACAGGCGGCGCTTGAGGGAGTCCAGCAGCTCGTCCTGGATCGACTCCTGGACGAGGAGGCGGGAGCCCGCGCAGCAGACCTGGCCCTGGTTGAAGAAGATGCCGGTGACGATGCCCTCGACGGCCTGGTCGATCGGGGCGTCGTCGAAGACGATGTTGGCGCCCTTGCCGCCCAGTTCCAGGGTGAGCTTCTTCCGCGTGCCCGCGACCGTGCGGGCGATCTCCTTGCCGACGGCCGTGGAGCCGGTGAAGGCGACCTTGTTCACGTCCGGGTGCGCGACCAGCGCGGCGCCCGCGTCGCCGTAGCCCGGGAGGATGTTGACGACGCCCTTGGGCAGGCCGGCCTGGCGGCAGATGTCCGCGAAGAACAGCGCCGACAGCGGAGTGGTCTCCGCCGGCTTCAGGACGACCGTGTTGCCGGTCGCCAGCGCCGGGGCGATCTTCCACGCCAGCATCAGCAGCGGGAAGTTCCAGGGGATGACCTGGCCGGCGACGCCCAGCGGCTGCGGGTTCGCACCGAAGCCCGCGTGGTCGAGCTTGTCGGCCCAGCCGGCGTAGTAGAAGAAGTGCGCGGCGACCAGGGGGAGGTCCGCGTCGCGGGTCTCCTTGATCGGCTTGCCGTTGTCCAGCGTCTCCAGGACGGCCAGCTCACGGCTGCGCTCCTGGATGATCCGGGCGATGCGGAACAGGTACTTGGCGCGCTCGGAGCCCGGCAGCGCGGACCACTTCTCGAAGGCCTTGCGGGCGGCCTTGACGGCCCGGTCGACGTCCTCGGCGCCGGCCTGGGCGACCTCCGAGAGCACCTCTTCGGTGCTGGGGCTGACTGTCTTGAAGACCTTGCCGTCGGCCGCCTCGGTGAACTCGCCGTCGATGAACAGGCCGTAGGAGGGGGCGATGTCGACGACCGAGCGGGACTCGGGCGCCGGTGCGTACTCGAAAACCATGATCGATCAGTCCACCGTCACGTAGTCGGGGCCGGAGTAGCGGCCGGTGGCCAGCTTCTGGCGCTGCATCAGCAGGTCGTTCAGCAGCGAGGAGGCGCCGAAGCGGAACCAGTGGTTGTCCAGCCAGTCCTCGCCCGCGGTCTCGTTGACCAGGACCAGGAACTTGATCGCGTCCTTGCTGGTGCGGATGCCGCCGGCCGGCTTCACGCCGACCTGGACGCCGGTCTGGGCGCGGAAGTCCCGTACGGCCTCCAGCATGAGGAGGGTGTTGGCGGGGGTCGCGTTCACCGCCACCTTGCCGGTCGAGGTCTTGATGAAGTCGGCGCCGGCGAGCATGCCGAGCCAGGAGGCGCGGCGGATGTTGTCGTACGTCGACAGCTCGCCGGTCTCGAAGATGACCTTCAGCCGGGCGCTGTCGCCGCAGGCCTGCTTCACGGCGACGATCTCGTCGTACACCTTCAGGTACTTGCCCGCGAGGAACGCGCCCCGGTCGATGACCATGTCGATCTCGTCGGCGCCGGCGGCGACGGCCTCGTGGACGTCGGCCAGCTTCACGTCGAGGGCGGCACGGCCGGCCGGGAAGGCGGTGGCGACCGAGGCGACCTTGACGCCGGAACCGGCGACGGCCTCCTTGGCGACGGCCACCATGTCGGGGTAGACGCAGACCGCGGCCGTGGTCGGGGTCGTACGGTCCGTGGGGTCGGGGTGGACCGCTTTGGCGCCGAGCGCCCGGACCTTGCCCGGGGTGTCCGCGCCTTCCAGCGTCGTCAGGTCGACCATCGAGATGGCGAGGTCGATGGCGTACGCCTTCGCGGTGGTCTTGATGGAACGGGTGCCGAGAGACGCGGCGCGCGCCTCCAGGCCGACCGCGTCGACGCCGGGCAGCCCGTGCAGGAAGCGGCGCAGCGTGCTGTCGGACGCGGTGACATCCGAGAGAGCGTGAGCTGTGGGTGCGGTAGTGGGCATGGTCACCAGACGAGCATATCTACGCGCGTAGCGGCTGTACAGCCCTCCCGCTCGTCTCCCCTCCGGAGATCACAGCTGAGCGCCGGTTCCGGGGCGCGTGGAGGCACCGCAGCCAGTGTCATGCAGACTGGGCCCATGACCACGCCCGACCACCAGTCATCCGCGTCACAGCCTCCGGTCTCCACCGCCAAGGACCGGGTCTACCGCTCGCCCATGGCGCTCGTGGGCGGCGTACTGCTGCTCGTCGTCATCGGCTGGCTCGGCTTCGACGCGCTGTTCCGGGGCCATGGCCGTGCGCCCTGGCTGGCGCTCGCCGGGATGATCCTGATCGTGCCGCTGGTGATCGCCTTCACGCTCCGCCCGGCGGTCTTCGCGGGCGAGAACCGGCTGCGGGTGCGCAACCCGTTCCGGGTGGTCGGCCTGCCCTGGGGCGAGGTCGCCTCGCTGCGCTCCGGCTTCTCCAACGAGGTCGTCGCGAAGTCCGGCGCCAAGTACCAGCTGTGGTCGATCCCGGTGTCGCTGCGGGCCCGCAAGAAGGCGGAGATGCGCAAGTCACGGGCGGCGGCGGACGCGGCGCGCGGCGGGGAGTCGACGCGCCGCACCTCCGGCTTCGGCGGCATGGGCGGCTTCGGTGGCTTCGGCGGCGGTGGCGCCGGCGGTGTGTCCGGGCCGACCCGTGCGGAGACCGACCAGGTCATGGACGAACTGCGGGACCTGCTGGACCGGCGCGGCGAGGCGGAGCCGGCGCAGGGGGAGGTCACCGTGCGCTGGGCGTACGAGGTGATCGCGCCCGCACTGGCCGGTGCGGTGCTGCTGCTGATCCTGCTGGCCACGGGGTGAGGTCCGCAGGGCCGGGCGGGCGTCAGCCGGGGGTCACCGAGCCGCAGCGTTGGCCGTGAAACATGCGTGAGCCCCCGCCGCCGTTCCTCCTGGACGGATGAAACCTGCGGCTGAAGTCCATGGGGATGTCCAGCGCGAAGAAGTTCTTCCCGTTCCCCGTCCGCGCGCGCAGGCGGATCCGGTGCTCGGCCACCGGCACGGTCTCGGGAAGCCGCAGGATCCACGCCTGCTTCCACGGCCCGACGGGAGGCCTGGGGTCACCCGGCAGCCCCGCGCCCATGTGAGCCAGCAGGTCGGGCAGCCCATACCAGCGGTCCAGCATCTTCACCGGACCGAACTTCATGATCACATTGCAGGTGACCCGGGTCAGGTCGACGGCCTCCTTGAGGTGGCCGGCCAGCTCGCAGCGGACCTGGTGTCCGAGCCACGGCAGCGCGGGGGTCAGCGTGATGGTGACGAGGTCCAGGACATAGGTGTCGTCGCTGATGTCCTCCACCAGGCCCACACTCATCTCACTCACCCCGCAGTGCGTCTTTCGCCGCTTCCTCACCCGTTCGGCGGTGGGAAACGATGGGAAGGAAGCCGACGGCCGTCGCGTCGGGACAGGCGCCGACGGAGGGCGCTCGGGCGGGCAGCACCGGGCGGTGCGGCCGTGGACGAGAGGACGGCCGCCCGGAGACCCGGCGTACGGCGCCCGGTGTCCGGTCCTGGCGGGATGCGCCCGGCGTGTCGCCCGTCCGACAATGGTCAGGGCGGGTGCTCCGGCCCGATTCCGGCGGGCCGGAGCACCACATGTGCACTTCGGCGCGGACTACTCCCAGTCCCCGTCGAAGTGCCGGACCACGCGGAAGCTGGCCACCACGCCGTCCTTGATGTTGATGCCGTGGATGTGCCCGACACGCACACCGTCCGCGGAGCTGCGGGGCCCGACAGTGGCGACGGGAGCGCCGTTGTCGCAGACCACCCCGCGGAAGACCTCGACGGTCTTACGGCTGTCGTTGCGGATGTTCAGGGTCTTCGCGCCCAGGCCGCTGATCACGGTGATGCAGTCGCCGGGGTGGGCGGAGTAGGAGCGCTCGTTGATCTCGATCCGGCCCCAGTCCTCGGGGCCCCAGTCCTCGTGGCCCCTGCCTCTGTTCCCGCCCTCGTTGCCCTTGCCCTGTCCGGCCTCGCCGCCGAACGGAGCCGTGTCAGGAGCGGCAGGGATGGACTGGGGAGCCGGGGTCGACTGAGGGGCGGAGGCCGCCGAGGCGTAGGTGATGCCGGTCGCGGCCAGGGCAGACGCGGCCGCGATACCAGCAGTGACGACGGTGGAACGGGGGAGCTTCATATCGCTTCTCCTGTCTCCGGTTTCAGAGATACCGGCCCGTGAGCCGGCTCCTGAGTAAAAGTACCTACACCAGTCATACCGGTCATATAAGACAACAGGAGCAGAGGGCCGATCGGGGTACTTTTGGCGCCCCGTACCGCTCCCCGGAGGCCGACGACGACTCGTCAAGTGGGCGTGATTAAAAGCAGATTGACCGACTATTAGGCCTTCTGAAGTATCTTCTGACGCTCGCTCACTTCCGTCGTGTCGCGGCGTGTCGCGGTGCGTCGCAGCGTGTCGCTGCGGGCGGCGGAGGCGAGTCGTGTTACAGGGCGCTGCCTCGATGTCGTCGGCCGCGAGGGCGCGGCCGCGAGGCGAGGGGCGAACAGCGGCTGTATTCCCGGCAGTTGGCGAAAGCCGCTGGTCCGGGGATGACGAAATGGGGGTGCCCCGGGCCGGGGCACCCCCATCGGTGTCGTACGGATCAGATGCCGGCGGCCGCCGACAGGTCCCGCTTGATCGCGGTGAGGAGGTCCGTCGCGCGGGCGCGGGCGGCCGGCAGGGCCGCGTGGTCCGCGACCGGTACGACGACCTCCAGGTAGCACTTCAGCTTCGGCTCGGTGCCGCTCGGGCGGACGATCACGCGGGCGCCGTCGAGCGTGTAGCGCAGGCCGTCCGTGGGCGGGAGCTTGGCGCTGCCCCGGGTCAGATCCTCGGCGCCGGTGATGGCCAGGCCCGCCAGCTCGGTCGGCGGCTGCTCGCGCAGGCGGCGCATCGCGTCGGCGATCAGCGAGAGGTCCTGCACGCGGACCGACAGCTGGTCGGTGGCGTGCAGACCGTGCTCCACGGCGAGGTCGTCGAGGAGGTCGAGGAGGGTACGGCCCTCCTCCTTGAGCTGCGAGGCCAGCTCGGTGATCAGCAGCGCGGCCGTGATGCCGTCCTTGTCGCGCACGCCCTCGGGGTCCACGCAGTAGCCGAGGGCCTCCTCGTAGCCGTAACGCAGGCCGTCCACGCGGGCGATCCACTTGAAGCCGGTCAGGGTCTCCTCGTAGGGGAGGCCGGCCTTCTCGGCGATCCGGCCGAGGAGGGAGGAGGAGACGATCGACTCGGCGAACACGCCGCTCGCGCCCCGGCGGACCAGGTGGGCGCCGAGCAGGGAGCCGACCTCGTCGCCGCGCAGCATCCGCCAGTCCTCGCCCTCCTTGACGGCCACCGCGCAGCGGTCGGCGTCGGGGTCGTTGGCGATGACCAGGTCCGGGTCGGTCGTACGGGCCTGGGCGAACGCCAGGTCCATCGCGCCCGGCTCCTCCGGGTTCGGGAAGGCGACCGTGGGGAAGTCCGGGTCGGGGTCGGCCTGCTCGGCGACCAGCACCGGTTCCGGGAAGCCGGCCCGGGCGAAGGCGGCGAGGAGGACGTCCTTGCCGACGCCGTGCATCGCCGTGTAGACCGTGCGGGCGGTACGGGGGGAGCCTTCGGCGAGGACGGCGTCCGTACGGGCCAGATAGGCGTCCAGGACCGCGTCGTCCAGGGCCTCCCAGCCGGCGTCCGGGCGCGGTACGTCGTTCAGGGAGGCGATCGCGTCGATCTCCGCGGCGATTTCCGCGTCGGCGGGCGGCACGATCTGGGAGCCGTCGCCGAGGTAGACCTTGTAGCCGTTGTCCCGGGGCGGGTTGTGGCTGGCGGTGACCTCCACGCCCGCGACCGCGCCGAGGTGCCGTATGGCGTACGCCAGAACCGGGGTGGGCAGCGGGCGGGGGAGTACGGCGGCGCGCAGGCCGGCGCCGGTCATCACGGCGGCGGTGTCGCGGGCGAAGTCGGCGGACTTGTGGCGGGCGTCGTAGCCGATGACGACGAGTCCGCCGGGGTGGCCGTTCTTCTTCAGGTACGCGGCGAGGCCGGCCGCCGCCCTGATCACGACGCTGCGGTTCATGCGCATCGGGCCGGCGCCGAGTTCACCGCGGAGACCTGCGGTGCCGAACTGGAGGGTGCCGCTGAAACGGGCCGACAGTTCGTCGATGTCACCGGCCTCGATCAGCTTGGCGAGTTCGGCGCGGGTCTCCTGGTCGGGGTCCTCGGCGAGCCATGCGTGGGCCTTGGCCATCAGTTCGTCGTGCACCTTGGGATCAACCTCTCCTAGTCCTCGCTGGGGGCTCCGCCCCCAGACCCCCGTTTCCCACCCGCCCACCCGACTCGGTCGGCTGGAAAGTCAACGAGCGGCACCGCCCCACCGCTCCCACGGCACCGAGGCCCACTCACGGCGCGTGGCTCAGCGCTGCGCTCGCAGTCTCGCGCATTCCCGAGCCACCACATGGCGGTGGGCTTGCAGCCCCCGCGAGTCCCCGAGCCCACCCGCCCGCGTGCGCTCGTGGCCCCGTGAGTCCCCGAGCCCGCCGCCGAACGACGGCTCGTTGTCCCGTGAGTCGCCGAGTCCGCCGCCCGGCGGTGTGCTCATGGCCTCGTGAGTCCCCGAGTCCGCCTGCCCGGGCGTGCGCTCAGCGCCTCGCGAGTCCCCAAGCCCGACGGCCGGCGGTGCGCTCGCAGCGCCGAGAGTCCCCGAGCCAGCGTTCAGCCGTGCACTCGCAACCTTGAGTCCCTGGTGGCTCTGCCGTTGCCGTCGTAGCTCCGTGAGTCCCTGGTGGCTCTGCCGTTGCCGTCGTAGCTCCGTGAGTCCCTGGTGGCTCTGCCGTTGCCGTCGTAGCTCCGTGAGTTCCTGGTGGCTCTGCCGTTGCCGTCGTAGCTCCGTGAGTTCCTGGTGGCTCTGCCGTTGCCGTCGTAGCTCCGTGAGTCCCTGGTGGCTCTGCCGTTGCCGTCGTAGCCCCGCGACCCCCGATGGCCCCGCCGATGCCGCCGCCGCGGGCCCCGGTGGCTCCGGTGCCGCCGTCAATGCCGCCGCACCCCCGTGAGAGCCCAGCGGCATGCCGTCTGTCTTACAGCTTCCCCAGGACCTGGCCCAGCAGTTCGCCCATCCGGGCGGCCGAGTCGCGGCCTGCCTGGAGGACCTCCTCGTGGTTGAGGGGCTCGCCGGTCATGCCGGCCGCCAGGTTGGTGACCAGGGAGATGCCCAGCACCTCGGCACCCGCCTCGCGGGCGGCGATGGCCTCCAGGACCGTGGACATGCCGACCAGGTCCGCGCCGATGACGCGGGCCATGCGGATCTCGGCCGGGGTCTCGTAGTGCGGGCCGGGGAACTGCGCGTAGACGCCCTCCTCCAGGGAGGGGTCGATCTCCTTGCACAGGGCGCGCAGGCGGGGCGAGTAGAGGTCCGTCAGGTCGACGAAGTTGGCGCCGACGATGGGGGACGTCGCCGTCAGGTTGATGTGGTCGCTGATCAGGACCGGCTGGCCGGGGCGCATGCCCTCGCGCAGGCCGCCGCAGCCGTTGGTCAGGACGATCGTCTTGCAGCCGGCGGCCACGGCCGTGCGGACGCCGTGGGCGACGGCGGCGACGCCACGGCCCTCGTAGTAGTGCGTGCGGCCCAGGAAGACCAGCGCGCGCTTGTCACCGAAGGAGTACGAGCGGATCTTGCCGCCGTGCCCCGCCACGGCCGGCGGCGGGAAGCCGGGCAGCTCGGTGACCTGGAACTCGGCGTCGGGTGCGCCCAGGGCGTCGACGGCCGGAGCCCAGCCGGAGCCCATCACGAGGGCGACGTCGTGGGTCTCGGCGCCGGTGAGTTCGCGCAGGCGCGCGGCGGCGGCGTCGGCGGCGGCGTACGGGTCGCCCTGGATGTCGTCCGGAAGAAGAGATGCGTTCACGTGGTTGAGGGTAGCCGGTGTTCGCCTACGCGCGTAGATGACAGACGTCACGGGATTGCTTTCGTTGTCTTGTTGTTTCCGACGAAGCCGTGACGAAAGGGGTCTGTGTGTCTTCTGTGAGCCGCCGGTGCTCAGCAGGGGCGCTTGCGCAGCTCCATCACATAGTCGTGCGGCGCCCCGGCCGACTCCGCCGCGTCGGCGATCTCGCCCAGGTAGCGGGCCGAGGGCAGGCCGCCCTCGTAACCGTTCAGGACGTACGTCCATGCGGCCTCCTCGCCGTCGAGGGTGTGCACCCGCACGCGTACCCGGCGATAGAGATCCAGTCCCACGCCCTCCCACCGATCGAGGGACTCCTCGTCCAGGGGTGCGATGTCGTACAGGCCGACGAAGACCTGCGCGAGCGGATCCTCGACGATCGTCGCCAGCGCGCCCTCCCAGCCCAGCTGCTCGCCGCCGAACGTCAGCCACCAGCCGTTCAGCCAGCCCGTGGCGCGCAGCGGGGAGTGCGGGGCGCGGTGCGACATCAGGCGCGCGTCGAGGTTGCCGGCGTACGCGGCATAGAGCGACATGGGGAGAGGGTACGGCAGGGGGAACGCGAGTCACTCGAGTCCCAGGGAGAGCTTCCGCGCGCCCCCGGGCAGTAGCACCTTGAGGCGTGCGGGACAATGGAGTACGTGACTCGGATCGTGATCATCGGTGGCGGACCCGGCGGATACGAAGCGGCCCTGGTGGCCGCCCAGCTCGGTGCGGAGGTGACCGTCGTCGACTGCGACGGTCTGGGCGGAGCGTCGGTGCTGACCGACTGCGTGCCGTCGAAGACGCTCATCGCTACGGCCGAGGTGATGACCACCTTCGACTCGTCGTACGAGGAGCTCGGGATCATCGTCGCCGACGACACCCCGCCGCTGGAGCAGGCGGCCCGGGTGGTCGGGGTGGACCTCGGGAAGGTCAACCGGCGCGTGAAGCGGCTCGCGCTCGCGCAGTCGCACGACATCACCGCCTCCGTCACCCGCGCCGGCGCCCGGGTCATGCGCGGGCGCGGCCGGCTGGACGGCATGCAGGCCCTCGACGGGTCCCGGAAGGTCGTCGTCACCGCCGCCGACGGCACCGAGGAGACCCTCACCGCCGACGCCGTCCTCATCGCCACCGGCGGGCACCCGCGCGAGCTGCCCGACGCCCAGCCCGACGGCGAGCGCATCCTGAACTGGACCCAGGTCTACGACCTCACCGAGCTGCCGGAAGAGCTGATCGTGGTCGGCTCCGGTGTGACCGGTGCCGAGTTCGCCGGTGCCTATCAGGCGCTGGGGTCCAAGGTCACGCTCGTCTCCTCCCGGGACCGGGTCCTCCCCGGTGAGGACCCGGACGCGGCCGCCGTACTGGAGGACGTCTTCCGGCGCCGTGGCATGAACGTCATGGCCCGTTCCCGTGCCGCCTCCGCCAAGCGGGTCGGGGACCGGGTGGAGGTGACGCTGGCCGACGGGCGCGTCATCAGCGGTACGCACTGTCTGATGGCCGTCGGTGCCATCCCGAACAGCGCGGGGCTCGGCCTGGAGGAGGCCGGCGTCAAGCTGCGCGACTCGGGTCACATCTGGACCGACAAGGTGTCCAGGACGACCGCTCCGGGCGTCTACGCGGCCGGTGACGTGACCGGTGTCTTCGCCCTCGCGTCCGTCGCCGCCATGCAGGGACGTATCGCCATGTACCACTTCCTCGGGGACGCGGTGGCCCCGCTGAACCTGAAGACCGTCTCCTCGAACGTCTTCACCGACCCCGAGATCGCGACCGTCGGCTACACGCAGGCGGACGTGGACGCGGGCAAGATCGACGCACGGGTCGTCAAACTGCCCCTCCTGCGCAACCCGCGCGCCAAGATGCAGGGCATCCGCGACGGCTTCGTGAAGATCTTCTGCCGGCCGGGCACGGGGATCGTCGTCGGCGGTGTGGTCGTGGCGCCGCGCGCCTCGGAACTGATCCACCCCATCTCGATCGCCGTCGACAACAATCTGACAGTCGAACAGATCGCGAACGCGTTCACCGTGTACCCCTCCCTTTCGGGGTCGATCGCGGAGGTGGCCCGGCAGCTGCACACCCGCAAGGCCGGCGCGGAGGCCTGACGGCCGGATCCGACTACCCGCTGGTCACGGGGAGTTGCCGCGTTTGCGTACGGCATAGTCAGGGCGGATAGGTCCTATACCACTTCCCGCCCTGCCATGCGAACAACTTCGTTTATTCGGCGCAAACTGCTGAAAGCAGACGGTCGCTGGGGTTACTGTCAGTTTCGTGTTCGCTGCTGAACGTCGCCAATTGATCCTCGAAATGGTGCGAGCGAACGGTGCCGTGTCGCTCCGTGAGCTCGCCCGCGTCGTCCAGACCTCCGAAGTGACCGTACGGCGGGACGTGCGGGCACTGGAGGCAGAAGGACTCCTCGACCGCCGGCACGGCGGTGCGGTACTGCCGGGCGGGTTCACGCGAGAATCCGGCTTTCCGCAGAAATCCCATCTCGCGACCGCCGAGAAGACGGCCATCGCCGACCTCGCGGCGGGCCTCGTCGAAGAGGGCGAGGCCATCGTGGTCGGGGCCGGTACGACCACACAGGAGCTGGCCCGCCGGCTCGCCAGGGTGCCCGGGCTGACCGTCGTCACCAACTCGTTGCTGGTGGCCCAGGCGCTGGCCCACGCCAACCGGGTGGAGGTCGTGATGACCGGCGGCACCCTGCGCGGCTCCAACTACGCCCTCGTCGGCTCCGGAGCCGAGCAGTCCCTGCAGGGGCTGCGGGTGTCCAAGGCCTTCCTGTCGGGGAGCGGGCTCACCGCCGAGCGCGGTCTGTCCACGTCCAACATGCTCTCGGCATCCGTCGACCGGGCACTCGTCCAGGCCGCCGCGGAGGTCGTGGTCCTCGCCGACCACACCAAGCTCGGCACGGACACGATGTTCCAGACCGTGCCGACGGATCTCATCACGCGCCTGGTCACCGACGAGCCTCCGGCCCACGACGACCGCGCCGCCACCGAGTTGCAGGCGCTCGCCGACCAGGGGGTGCAGATCGCCGTGGCCGGGGCCAACGGAGCCCCTCCGGGGGGTGAGCAGGCCCCGGCGCGGCGAGCCCCACTGCCGGGGCCGCGCAGGGGCATGGCGCTCCGCTCGGGGGCGGGGTACGGGGAGACTGCGGGTCCTGAGCGGGGGCGCGTCGCCGATCTGCGACGGCGCTAGCTGTCAGGCTCGGTTGGGGGGCCGTGCCTGATCGCCGTGGGGGCTGTGGTCCGTCGGCGTGTGCGGGTTCGTTGTGGTTGTGCGCGCACACGCGTCCTCAGGGAGATGCAGCTCGCCCGCCTCGCTGAAAGGCGGAACGCCCGGCAGGCCAACCGAGGTCGGTCCACCGGGCGTTACTCGGACTGGTGCCGTCAGTCCTTGATCTCGCAGATCGCCGCGCCGGACGTGACGGAGGCGCCGACCTCCGCGCTCAGGCCCTTGATGGTGCCCGCCTTGTGCGCGTTGAGGGGCTGCTCCATCTTCATGGCCTCCAGGACGACGACCAGGTCGCCCTCCTTGACCTCCTGGCCCTCCTCGACCGCGACCTTGACGATCGTGCCCTGCATCGGGGAGGCGAGCGTGTCACCGGAGGCGACGGGGCCGGACTTCTTGGCCGCGCGGCGCTTCGGCTTGGCGCCGGCCGCGAGGCCGGTGCGGGCCAGGGACATGCCGAGGGAGGCCGGGAGGGAGACCTCCAGGCGCTTGCCGCCGACCTCGACGACGACCGTCTCGCGGCCCGCGTCCTCCTCGGCCTCGGCCTCGGCGGGGGCGGCGAACGGCTTGATCTCGTTCACGAACTCGGTCTCGATCCAGCGGGTGTGGACCGTGAACGGGTCGGTGGAGCCGGTCAGTTCGGGGGCGAACGCCGGGTCCCTGACCACCGTGCGGTGGAAGGGGATCGCCGTGGCCATGCCCTCGACCTGGAACTCCTCCAGGGCGCGCGCGGCCCGCTCCAGGGCCTCCTTGCGGGTACGGCCCGTGACGATCAGCTTGGCCAGCAGGGAGTCCCACGCCGGGCCGATCACGCTGCCGGACTCCACGCCCGCGTCCAGGCGGACACCGGGGCCGGACGGGGCGTCGAACCGGGTGACCGTGCCGGGGGCGGGGAGGAAGTTGCGGCCCGGGTCCTCGCCGTTGATGCGGAACTCGAAGGAGTGGCCCCGCAGCGCCGGGTCGTCGTAGCCCAGCTCCTCGCCGTCGGCGATGCGGAACATCTCGCGCACCAGGTCGATGCCGGTGACCTCCTCGGTCACCGGGTGCTCGACCTGGAGGCGGGTGTTGACCTCCAGGAAGGAGATCGTGCCGTCCTGGCCGACCAGGAACTCACAGGTGCCGGCGCCGACGTAGCCGGCCTCCTTCAGGATGGCCTTCGAGGCCCGGTACAGCTCGGCGACCTGCTCGTCGCTCAGGAACGGCGCCGGGGCCTCCTCGACCAGCTTCTGGTGGCGGCGCTGCAGCGAGCAGTCACGCGTGGAGACGACGACCACGTTGCCGTGCTGGTCCGCCAGGCACTGCGTCTCCACGTGGCGCGGGCGGTCGAGGTAGCGCTCGACGAAGCACTCGCCGCGGCCGAAGGCGGCGACCGCCTCGCGGACCGCCGAGTCGTACAGCTCGGGGACCTCTTCGAGGGTGCGGGCGACCTTCAGGCCGCGGCCGCCGCCACCGAAGGCGGCCTTGATCGCGATCGGCAGGCCGTGCTGCTCCGCGAAGGCCACGACCTCCTCGGCACCGCTCACCGGGTCCGGGGTGCCGGCCACCAGCGGGGCGCCGGCGCGCTGCGCGATGTGGCGGGCGGCGACCTTGTCACCCAGGTCGCGGATGGCCTGCGGCGGCGGGCCGATCCAGATCAGGCCCGCGTCCAGCACCGCCTGGGCGAAGTCGGCGTTCTCCGACAGGAAGCCGTAGCCCGGGTGGATGGCGTCCGCGCCGGACTCGCGCGCCGCGTTCAGCACCTTCTCGATGTCCAGATAGCTGGTGGCCGGTGTGTCACCGCCCAGGGCGAACGCCTCATCCGCGGCGCGGACATGCAGAGCGTCCCGGTCCGGGTCGGCGTAGACGGCCACGCTCGCGATCCCGGCGTCCCGACAGGCTCGGGCCACGCGGACAGCGATTTCGCCACGGTTGGCGATGAGCACCTTGCGCACGATTGAGGCTCCCTCCTTGAAACAAGCCGAGTTTAGGGACTGCCGACACGGCACTTCGACCCGTCCCCAGTGGTGAGCTTGCCCACACGGAGCGTGATTCGAGGCTCGCTCGACCGGCGAAAAGCCTTGTCGCACCCCGGTACGCAGGACTCCTCCGGAAAACCCTAGCCCGGCCATGTGGTCAAGGTCTCTGTGAGGGCGTGCTGCGGCCCACTCTGTTTCTTTGTCGAGTCCCTACGAATGGCCCAATGATTCTTTGCTGCCGCGCGAACCCTTGTCCCGGGGTTTACCCGTTAGTAGCGTGCGCGATGGCTCGAACGTACCTGTGGTAACAGTCAGCGCGACTTGAGAGTGGGTGGGGACCGGTGGTGCGCAGACCGGTGGCGTGGGTCGTGGCGGTCGTCCTCCTGGCGGAGGCGGTCTTCGTCGCGGCGCTGAACTGGTTCCTCGGCGTGGTCGTCGACCGGCAGAAGATGTCCCTGGCCGGCCTCGATCCGCACATGATGTCGGTGTCCTCGAAGATCGGCGGGCTGGTCTTCGGCCTCTACTTCGCGCTGTGCGCCCTGGTGGCCCTCCTGGTCGCGATACGCGACCGCGCCCCGGCGGGCTTGGGCCGCGTCCTGCTGATCAGCGTGGCGGTCGTGCACGGCCTGCTGGGCGCCTTCACCTGGGGCCTGGTCGGCTGGACGGCGTTCCTGTTCATGGTGGCGGTGCTCGGCCTCGTCGTCCTGCTCCTGATGACGTACGACCGTGACGGCGGCCCGGAGCCGGCCGCGGCCGGGGGTGGTGCGGACGCGGGCGGCGACCCGAAGGCCGAGGCCGAGCCGGTCACGGCTGCGGGCGCGGCCGGCTCGCCGGCCCCGCGTGCGGAGGAGCCGCAGGACGGGGAGGACGAGCCGCAGGACTCCGTGCCCGCCCAGATCACTCGTCCGGTGACCACAACTCGGTGATGCCGACACCCAGTTCGGCCAGCAGCTTGCGCACCAGGGGCAGGCTGATGCCGATCACATTGCCGTGGTCGCCCTCGATGCCCTCGATGAACGGCGCCGAACGGCCGTCCAGGGTGAAGGCCCCGGCGACGTAGAGGGGTTCCCCGGAGGCCACGTACGCCGCGATCTCCGCGTCGCTGGGCTCACCGAAGAGGACCACGGTGGAGGCGGTGCCGGACACGTACCGCTTGGCCTCCGTGTCCCAGATGCAGTGCCCCGTCTGGAGGGTCCCGGCGCGCCCGCGCATCGCCTTCCAGCGGGCGGTCGCCTCCTCGGCGTCGGCGGGCTTGCCGAGGGCCTGCCCGTCCAGCTCCAGCACCGAGTCGCAGCCGATCACCAGGGCGCCCTGCACCTCCGGCTTCGCCGCCACGACCGAGGCCTTCGCCTCGGCCAGGGCGAGCGCCAGCTCCGCGGGGGTGGGGGCGGTGAGGGCGTCCTCGTCGACGCCGCTGACGATCACCTCCGGGTCGAGGCCGGCCTGGCGGAGGAGGCCCAGACGGGCGGGGGACTTCGAGGCGAGCACGAGTCGCCTGCGGCGCGTAGACCTGCGGTGCGTAGCAGTCATGCGGTCAGGTTAGTCGCGGGGTGCCGTTCGGCTCACCTCAGGCCGATGGCCAGCATCGCCAGGATCATGGCGACGGCCATGAGAAGGCCGAGCCGCCGGAGCATGTCATGCGCTTCGCGCATGTCCTTCGGCGGCTCGTCTTCGGGGTCTGACCACAGCACTCGTCCAGCGTGCGGGCTGGTGGGGGTGGGCGCCTGAGTACGAGTACTCAATTGGCGCCCCGAGCTGTACCACTGTGCGCCCACGCGGCGGAGCCGCATGTCGATACAGCCCCGCGCCCCGAGTTGACACCCCTCAGCTTGGCCAGTAGGTGCGAGTCCATGACGCCGGCCCCGGCTTGGGCAGGTGGGCGGCGGCGATTCTGCTCGGGTCGGACCACGCGTCCCTCGGGCCCTTCGCGCCGGGCGGTGCCGCTACCGCCGCCGCGGCGCGGGCGCGGACCACCGCCAGGGCGGCGGCCAGCTCCTCCGGGGTCGGGTTGCCCCGTACGACTCTGATCGTCACAGCGGCTCCTTACAGGGGGATGTTGCCGTGCTTCTTCGGAGGCAGGGATTCCCGCTTCGTGCGCAGCTGACGCAGGCCGCGGACGATGTGGGCGCGGGTGTCGGACGGCATGATCACCGCGTCGATGTAGCCGCGCTCGGCCGCGATGTAGGGGTTGAGGAGGGTGTCCTCGTACTCCTGGATCAGCCGGGCCCGGGTGGCCTCGCCATCTCCGGTGGACTCCGCCTCGGCGATGGTGCGGCGGTGCAGGATGTTGACCGCGCCCTGGGCGCCCATGACGGCGATCTGGGCGGTGGGCCAGGCCAGGTTGAGGTCGGCACCCAGGTGCTTGGAGCCCATGACGTCGTAGGCGCCGCCGAAGGCCTTGCGGGTGATGACCGTGATGAGCGGGACGGTGGCCTCGGCGTAGGCGTAGATCAGCTTGGCGCCGCGCCGGATGATGCCGGTGTGCTCCTGGTCGACACCGGGGAGGAAGCCGGGTACGTCGACGAAGGTGAGCACGGGGATGTTGAAGGCGTCGCACGTGCGCACGAACCGGGAGGCCTTCTCGGACGCGTCGATGTCCAGGCAGCCGGCGAACTGCATCGGCTGGTTGGCGACCACGCCCACCGGGTGACCCTCGACCCGGCCGAAGCCGGTGAGGATGTTCGGCGCGAACAGCGACTGCGTCTCGAAGAACTCGCCGTCGTCCAGGACGTGTTCGATCACCGTGTGCATGTCGTACGGCTGGTTCGCGCTGTCCGGGACGACGGTGTCCAGCTCGCGGTCCTCGTCGTTGATCGCGAGGTCCGCCTCCTCCGGGAAGACCGGGGCTTCGGAGAGGTTGTTGGACGGCAGGTACGACAGCAGCTGCTTGACGTACTCGATGGCGTCCTTCTCGTCGCCGGCCATGTGGTGGGCCACGCCGGAGGCGGTGTTGTGGGTGCGGGCGCCGCCCAGCTCCTCGAAACCGACGTCCTCGCCCGTGACGGTCTTGATGACGTCCGGGCCCGTGATGAACATGTGCGAGGTCTGGTCGACCATGACCGTGAAGTCGGTGATCGCCGGGGAGTAGACCGCGCCGCCCGCGCAGGGGCCGACGACCAGGCTGATCTGCGGGATCACACCGGAGGCGTGGGTGTTGCGGCGGAAGATCTCGCCGTAGGCGCCGAGGGAGGCCACGCCTTCCTGGATGCGGGCACCGCCGGAGTCGTTGATGCCGATGACCGGGCAGCCGGTCTTCAGCGCGAAGTCCATCACCTTGACGATCTTCTGGCCGTAGACCTCGCCGAGGGCGCCGCCGAAGACCGTGAAGTCCTGGGAGAAGACGGCGACGGGGCGGCCGTCGACGGTGCCGTACCCGGTGACGACACCGTCCCCGTAGGGGCGGTTCTTCTCCAGACCGAAGTTCGTGGACCGGTGCCGGGCGAACTCGTCGAGCTCGACGAAGGAGCCCTCGTCGAGCAGCAGCTCGATCCGCTCACGGGCCGTCAGCTTGCCCTTCGCGTGCTGCTTTTCGACGGCGCGCTCCGAGCCGGCGTGCGTCGCCTCGTGGATGCGGCGCTGCAGATCCGCGAGCTTGCCCGCGGTCGTGTGGATATCGATCTCTTCCGGCTCGGACATCGGGATCGCGGCTCCCTGCCTGCTCAAAAGGGGGGGACGGTTACTCATCCGTAGAGTAGTGCTGGGCCTGTGGGTCGGCAGTGCGGCGTTTCCCACACCTAGGGTGACTTGCATGACGCCGCACAATGCATCAGATGACAGCCGCTGGTCCGACCTGGACCGTCCGCCCCTGAACGCCGCGGCACTGCGGCGCGCGCTGGTCCGGGAGGGGAGCCTGTACAGCGCGGTGGACGTGGTGCAGCGCACCGGCTCCACCAACGCCGACCTGGTCGCCCGGGCCGCCGCCGGGAAGGCCGAGGAGGGGGCGGTGCTGGTGGCGGAGGAGCAGACGGCCGGCAAGGGGCGCCTGGACCGCCGGTGGACGGCGCCGGCGCGCTCGGGCCTGTTCTTCTCCGTGTTCCTGCGGCCCGCCGAGGTGCCCGTGGCGCGGTGGGGCTGGCTGCCGCTGCTCACCGGTGTCGCCGTGGCGACCGGGCTCTCCCGGGCGGCGGGCGTGGACACGGCCCTGAAGTGGCCGAACGACCTGCTGGTGACCGTGGGGGGCGAGGAGCGCAAGGCGGGGGGCATCCTCGCCGAGCGGGCCGGTACGGACGGTGTGGTCGTCGGCGTCGGCATCAACGTCACCCTGCGGGCGGAGGAGCTGCCGGTGCCGCAGGCGGGGTCGCTGGCGCTGGCCGGGGCGGTCTCGACGGACCGGGATCCGCTGCTGCGGGCGGTGCTGCGGGCGCTGGAGGACTGGTACGGGCGGTGGCGGGGCGCGGAGGGTGACCCCGCGGTGAGCGGTCTTCAGGAGACGTACGCGGCGGGGTGCGCCACGCTGGGGCGCGCCGTGCGGGCCGAGTTGCCGGGGGAGCGGTCGATCGTGGGCGAGGCGGTGGCGGTCGACGGGGACGGCCGTCTCGTCATCGCTACGGAGGCGGGGGTGCAGGAGCCGGTGGGGGCAGGGGACATCGTGCATCTGCGGCCTGTGTGAGCGGGTGCCTGCGGCGCGGGTGCCTGCGGTGCCTCTGCGGCTGGGTGGGGGTGTGCGGGTGCCTGCGGCGCGGATGCCTGCGGCGCCTCTGCGGCTGGGTGGGGGTGTGCGGGTGCCTGCGGCGCGGATGCCTGCGGCGCCTCTGCGGCTGGGTGGGGGTGCGCCTAGCGCCCAGTGCGGGCTTGGGGTCGGGGCCGCGCCGGGGGGTGTCCGTCCTCGGAACGGCGCGGAATCGGTCGGCCGATCAAGTCCCGGTGTTGACGCGCCAACCGCTGCGGGCGGACACCCCCCGACACGTCCCCTTCCCGCCGTGGGCGGCTGCGGCACCGCCGGGGCCAGGAAGCCGACGGCGCGGGTTGCGCCCCAAAGGGGCGCGGGGAACTGCGCGACCAGCCACGGTGGACCGGTGCTCGGCGACGGCGGGGGTCGCCCCGGACCTGCCCCTATGCGGGGTCCGGGGGCGCAGGCCCCGGGGGTGGCCGGCGCCAACGCCGGGGAGCGCGTCCGGCACCGGGAAGTGAACCGTCGGCCAAACCCAACGGAGTGAGCTGGCGCACACCTGCCGTAGAGTTGAGGCCGGTCGATACCTGACCGCGACAGATCGGAAGGGCAGCAGGCGTGACCGTCGACGACACGGGCTCCGGTGCGGGCGCGGACGCCGCCGACCCCGGCGAGGACCCGCTGGCCCTGCGCCTCGAACAGCTCATCCTGGGCGCCGAGCGCCGCTACACGCCGTTCCAGGCGGCCCGCAGCGCCGGTGTCTCCATGGAGCTGGCGTCCCGGTTCTGGCGGGCGATGGGGTTCGCGGACATCGGGCAGGCCAAGGCGTTGACGGAGGCCGACGTGCTCGCTCTGCGCCGGCTCGCCGGTCTCGTCGAGGCGGGGCTGCTCAGCGAGGCCATGGCGGTGCAGGTGGCCCGGTCCACCGGGCAGACCACCGCCCGGTTGGCCGAGTGGCAGATGGATTCCTTCCTGGAGGGCCTGACCGAGCCGCCCGAGCCCGGGATGACCCGCACCGAGGTGACGTACCCGATCGTCGAGCTGCTCCTGCCCGAGCTGGAGGAGTTCCTGGTCTATGTGTGGCGGCGGCAGCTCGCCGCCTCGGCCGGGCGTGTTGTGCAGTCGGCCGACGACGAGGAGATGGTCGACCGGCGGCTCGCCGTCGGCTTCGCGGACCTGGTGGGGTTCACCCGGCTGACCCGGCGGATGGAGGAGGAGGAGCTCGGCGAGCTGGTCGAGGCCTTCGAGACCACCGCCGCCGACCTGGTGGCCGCGCGCGGTGGCCGGCTCATCAAGACCCTCGGCGACGAGGTGCTGTACGCGGCGGACGACTCCGGTACGGCCGCGGACATCGCGCTGCGCCTGGTCGAGACGCTGGCGAACGACGAGACCATGCCCGAGCTGCGGGTCGGCATGGCGTTCGGCACGGTCACCACTCGTATGGGTGATGTGTTCGGTACGACGGTGAACCTGGCCTCCCGGCTGACGTCGATAGCGCCCCGGGACGCCGTGCTGGTGGACAGCGCCTTGGCCGAGGAACTGATCCGCACCGGCGAGGCTCCCGCCTCCGAGGCCGAGGCGGCGGAGGCCGCTGCGGCCGCAGAGAAGGAGGGCGAGGAGCCGCCGAAGTACCGCTTCGCGCTCCAGCCCATGTGGCAGCGCCCGGTGCGTGGCCTCGGCGTGGTGGAGCCCTGGCTGCTCACCCGCCGCGACGGCCAGTCGTAGGCGCTCCTGCCTGCTCAGCGGACGTCCACGCACAGGCCGAGCACCGGTACGCACAGCCCGCCCGGGCCTGGCGCAGGGGTGCTGTGGCCGGGCGCCGGGGTGGTCGGCGCGGGTGCGGCGGTCGTGGGGGCCGGACGCGGCGCGGATGTCGTCGCCGAGGGCCCTGGTGTGGTGCCGGCGGTGGAGCCCGAAGCGGTCGGTGGGGCGGTCGCGGTCGGTGCGGTGCTGCGTCTTGTCGGTGCACTCGGCGCCGCCGGACCGGTGGCCGTGGCCGTGGCGGCCGGCGCGAGGCTTCTGCCGCCCATGACGGAGGTCGCCGAGGGCAGTGCGGTGGGGCCGGCGGCGGCCGTCGCGGCGGTGTTCGCCGCGTGGTCCGTGGCGCCGCCGCCCGCGCCGGCGCGGGGCTCGGCCTCCGCCGTGCCCGGGGCGCCGACGCCCGACTCCGGCGAGACCCGGACCAGGCTGAGCACGCCCGCCGCCAGGGCGAGACCGCCGGCCGCCAGCAGCACCTTGCGCGGGCGGGGTTTGCGGTGCCGACCGCGCCGTACGCCGGACGCAGCGGCCGGCTCGCCGCGCTCCTCCGAGTCCCGGCCCGCTTCTTCCGTCTCCGCCGCACGTGCACGTATCGGTGCTGCCATGGTTCCCCTCCCCGGTTCCCCTCCCGGCCGCGCCCCGGGCGCGCCGTGGCGGACGCACGCTATGCGGTCCTGTGGGTGATGTGGGGTGAGAAGGCCGGGATGTCACTCGAACGGGCGTAGCCCCCTGGACTTTCCCGGGATCGGGTGCGGCTGCGATGATCGGGCCGACAATGGGTTAACCGTGGTTAACAGCAGGCCGGAGGATGCCATGAGCGAGGAGCGGTTCGGGGAGTTCGTGCTGGTACGGCGGCACGGGCGGGTCGCGGAGCTGGTCATGGACCGGCCCAAGGCCATGAACGCCGTCTCGACGGAGATGGCCCGCTCCCTCACCGCCGCGTGCACGGCGCTGGCCGGCGACCGGGATGCGCGCGTGGTGGTCCTGACCTCCAGCCATGAGCGTGCGTTCTGCGTCGGCGCGGACCTGAAGGAGCGGAACTCCTTCAGCGACGCGGATCTGCTGCGGCAGCGGCCGCTGACGCGCGGTGCGTACACCGGGGTGCTGGAGCTGCCGATGCCGACCATCGCGGCGGTGCACGGGTTCGCGCTGGGCGGGGGCTTCGAACTGGCCCTGTCCTGCGACCTGATCGTGGCCGACCGTACGGCGGTGGTGGGGCTGCCGGAGGTGTCCGTGGGCGTGATTCCCGGCGGCGGCGGTACGCAGCTGCTGCCGCGGCGGGTCGGGGCGGCCCGGGCGGCCGAGCTGATCTTCTCGGCCCGGCGGGTGGAGGCGGCCGAGGCGGCCGAGCTGGGGCTGGTCGACCGGCTCGTGGACGAGGGCCGCGACCGCGAGGAGGCGCTGGCGCTGGCCGCCGGCATCGCCGGCAACTCACCGGTCGGCCTGCGGGCCGCCAAGCGCGCGCTGCGGCTGGGGCACAGTCTGGACCTCCGGGCCGGCCTGGAGGTCGAGGACGCCGCATGGCGTGCGGTGGCGTTCTCCGGGGACCGGGCGGAAGGCGTGGCGGCCTTCAACGAGAAGCGCAAGCCGGAGTGGCCCGGCGAGTGAGTGGCCTGTAACTCCACCCCATCTGTTCGCCCCGCCAATGTCCCGATTACCCCAAATCATCCCTAACCTGGAGTAATGGGCGAGGATAGGCGGCTAGCCGCAGTCGTGGCGCTGGCGCAGGGCATGGCGGCGGCGCACACCCCGCGGGACTCGTGGCAGGCCGCCGCGCTCGGCGCCTGCCGGGCGCTGGACGGCAGCTTCGCCGCGCTGTCGGTGTGGGAGCGCGAGCTGGGCCGGCTGCGGGTTCTCGTGAACGTGGGGGACCGGCGCCCGGACGAGGAGGAGTTCCCCGAGTCCGAGGCCTATCCCGTGCACCAGTTCCCGGAGATCACCGAGTTCCTGCACGAGCGCTGGGCCGGCGGGGGCGGACCGAACGCATGGGTGGAGACGGCCGAGGGGACCGCCGCCGGCACCCCCGGGTACTTCCATCAGCGTGTCGCCGCCCTGCGGCGACGCGGACGCGGATGCTGTGTCGTCGCCCCCGTCCTGCTGCACGGCAGGGCCTGGGGCGAGTTGTATGTCGCCCGGCCCGTCGAGGCCCCCGTGTTCGACCGGGCCGACTCCGACTTCGCGACCGTGCTGGCCGCCGTCGTCGCCGCCGGGCTCGCGCAGACCGAGCGGCTGGAGGAGGCTCGCCGGCTCGCGTACACCGACGCCCTCACCGGACTCGCCAACCGCCGGGCCGTGGACGTGCGCCTGGAGGAGGCGGTCGAGCGGCATCGCACGGAGGGCGTGGTCGTCAGCCTCGTCGTCTGCGATCTCAACGGGCTGAAGCGGGTCAACGACACCCTCGGGCACGCCGTCGGCGACCGGCTGCTGGAACGCTTCGGCTCGGTGCTGTCGCTGTGTGGCGCCATGGTGCCGGGCGCGCTGGCCGCGCGGCTCGGCGGGGACGAGTTCTGTCTGCTGGCCGTCGGGCCGCCCGCCGACGACGTGGTCAAGGCCGCCGATGAACTGTGCCGCCGGGCCGGGGAGTTGGAGCTGGGGGAAGGCGTGGCGTGCGGGGTCGCCTCGACCGAGGACCCGATCGGGGAGGTGCAGGACGCGCGGCGGCTGTTCCGGCTCGCCGACGCCGCCCAGTACCGGGCCAAGGCCCTGTGCGCCGACCGGCCGGTGGTGGCGGGCCGGGACGGGCCGCAGGATCCGGTCGTACGGCTGGCCGACGAGCCGCCGCACGTGTCGCCCGCCGAACGGCGCCGGTTCCGCGGGCGCCGGCCGTGAGGCGAAGCCCACACGGATCGGTAAGGGTCGCTCCCGTACTCCACTAGTGACATCTCCGCATTCAATGCGTACGCTCCTGAATATGGATATGCACACTGTGGTGGTGGGGACGTCGGGTGTCACGGCGTCCGACGTGCTCGCCGTGGCGCGCGGCGGAGCCCGTGTCGAGCTGTCGGCGGAGGCGGTGGCGGCCCTGGCGGCGGCCCGCGAGATCGTGGACGCGCTGGCGGCCAAGCCGGACCCGGTCTACGGCGTCTCCACCGGCTTCGGCGCCCTGGCGACCCGGCACATCAGCCAGGAACTGCGTGCCCAGCTGCAGCGCAACATCGTCCGCTCGCACGCCGCCGGCATGGGTCCGCGGGTCGCGCGCGAGGTCGTACGTGCCCTGATGTTCCTGCGGCTGAAGACCGTCTGCTCCGGGCACACCGGCGTCCGGCCCGAGGTCGCGCAGACCATGGCGGACGTGCTCAACGCCGGGATCACCCCGGTCGTGCACGAGTACGGCTCCCTCGGCTGCTCCGGCGACCTGGCCCCGCTGTCCCACTGTGCCCTGGCCCTCATGGGCGAGGGGGACGCGGAGGGGCCCGACGGGGTCGTACGGCCCGCCGGTGAGCTGCTCGCCGAGCACGGGATCAAGCCGGTCGAGCTGCGCGAGAAGGAGGGACTGGCCCTTCTCAACGGCACCGACGGCATGCTCGGCATGCTGATCATGGCCCTCGCCGACCTCGACACCCTCTACAAGTCCGCCGACGTCACCGCCGCCCTCAGCCTGGAGGCGCTGCTCGGGACGGACAAGGTGCTCGCGCCGGAACTGCACGCCATCCGCCCGCACCCCGGCCAGGGCGCCTCCGCCGCCAACATGCTTGCGGTGCTGAAGGGTTCGCAGCTCACCGGGCACCACCAGGACGACGCTCCCCGCGTGCAGGACGCCTACTCCGTGCGCTGCGCCCCGCAGGTCGCCGGTGCCGGGCGCGACACCATGGCGCACGCCCGCCTGGTCGCCGAGCGGGAGCTGGCCTCCGCCGTCGACAACCCGGTCGTGCTGCCCGACGGCCGCGTGGAGTCCAACGGCAACTTCCACGGCGCGCCCGTGGCCTACGTCCTGGACTTCCTCGCCGTCGCCGCCGCCGACCTCGGCTCCATCGCCGAGCGCCGCACCGACCGGCTGCTCGACAAGAACCGCAGCCACGGTCTTCCGCCGTTCCTCGCCGACGACGCGGGTGTGGACTCCGGCCTGATGATCGCCCAGTACACGCAGGCCGCCCTGGTCAGCGAGATGAAGCGGCTCGCCGTACCGGCCTCCGCGGACTCCATCCCGTCCTCCGCCATGCAGGAGGACCACGTGTCCATGGGCTGGTCGGCCGCGCGCAAGCTGCGCATCGCCGTGGACAACCTGACCCGGATCATCGCCATCGAGCTGTACGCGGCCACCCGCGCCATCGAGCTGCGCGAGGGCCTCACCCCGGCGCCCGCCTCCCGGGCCGTGATCGAGGCCGTGCGCGCCGCCGGTGTGCAGGGGCCGGGCCCGGACCGGTTCCTGGCGCCCGACCTGGCCGCCGCCGACGCGTTCGTGCGCGAGGGTCACCTCGTCACCGCGGTGGAGTCGGTCACCGGCCCGCTGCAGTAACGTCTCCGCGCGAGAACAGGGGCCCTGCCGGTGCAGGGCCCCTGTTCTCGTGTCACTTCAGCTTGGCCTGCTGGGCTTTGACGACCTCCGGCGACACCGTGTAGGCCTTCTTGGCCATGATCGCGCCCAGGTTCGTCGTGACATAGACCGACAGGGTGTTTCCGAGCCGGACGACCTCGGCATGGGCGGGCGCCGGGTCCCCGTCGTCCGAGTTCATGGTCGAGGTGAACGCCACCGACCCGTCCCCGGTGCCCGTCGCCTTCTCCTCGGCGACCTTGGTGAACTGCAGCTTGGTACCGGCCTGCTGGGCGGGAAAGCCGCTCGCGCAGTCCTTCACCGCGGTGGAGACCGACGCGAGGGCCTTCTCGGCGCCGTCCCCGTCGTACGACGCCAGGGTGACCGTGGTGATGTCGCGGTCCAGGGACTTGTGCATCGTCTCCTCGAACTTCCCCTCGTCGAGGTCGTCCAGGGAGGTCGGCTTGGCCGTGGGGGTCTTCTTCTGGTTCTCCGTCGCCATACGGTCGGTCCTGGCCGCCGCGTCGGCCGGCGGGAGCCCGCTCATCACGCGGGCCAGCGGCCGACAGGACGCGCTGTCGGTGGTGATGGCCCTGGACCGGGTGGCCGGCACCGCCCCCACCTTGAAGCCGGGCACCTCGCCCCCGCCGATGATCAGCTTCTTCAACTCCGCGGCGCCCAGCGCCTTCGCGGGCGTACCGGAGACCTTCGCACCCCCGCCGGAAACCCCGCCGGAACAGCCCGTGACAAGGGCGAACGACAGTGCACCCACAGCTGCGGTGGCGCACAGCCGTACGCCCGATGATCTCTTCATGGCCGAACCATGTGCGGCCCGTCAAAGATTCGTCAAGGGAAATTAAAAGCCCAGGCGTTCGCGGCGCACCGAATACACCACGAAGCCGGCGCCCACACCGAGGAAGAGGGTGCCGCCGACGACGTACGGCGTGGTGTCGATGCTTCCGGTGTCGGCGAGCCGGGTGTCGTCCGCCGCCTCCCGAGCGGTCTCGGCGGTCGCCTGCGACACCGCCCTGGCCTGCTGGGTCAGCTGTGTGGTGGAGGTTTCCGTGCTCGCTCTGCCCGAGGAGTCCTGCGACGCGTGCGCGGACGGGACGAACCACAGCGCGCACAACAGGGTGCCCGCGGCGGTGGCGGTCAGCAGCGGACGGCGAGCGGATGACACGGAATATCGATCCCCTTGTGACGCTGGCGAATTGGCCGTGGGGAGCGATGTTAGTGAAAGTCGCGGGTCACAGGAAAGTCACGGGAGGTTTCAGTCGTACGCTCGCGCCATGAACGCTGAAGAGACATCACGTTTTGTGCGGCTTCGAGTGGAGCTGGTCCTCGAAGTGCAGGACGAGGATGCGGTCACCAAGGCCGCGCTGCGCCGCCTCGCCGCCGATCCGGAGCTGCCCGCGGCGGAGCGGAGTCAGGCCGAGGCCACTGTGACGGAAGACTCCGCGGAGGCCCTGGCCTATCTCGTGGACCCGTTCGATCTGGTCAGCGAGGTACCCGGGGTGGAGCTCCAGCAGGCGTCCTGGTCGAGTGAGCGGATCGACTACGACCCGGACTCGCCCGACTGGGAGCTGGATGAGGACGATGAGGAGGACGACGAAGAGGACGGCATCGGCTGAGCGTTCCGGGACAGCGTTGACCCCGGACGGCAACCGCCGTCCGGGGTTTCGTCGTCGCGCAGACGCACGGACCGACTCCCGTACCACCGGCACCCCCGCGCATCGCGGACGTGGTGTGCCCCACAGATCCCACGTATGTGGAACGGGGCGGCGTGGCCGTAGCGTTGAAGGTTCTTGCGGGGGCACTCGGGGTTTTCGGCGAATCGGCGACGATGGAGAAGCGTGTGATGACGGACAGTAAGCGGCGCAGGGGTCTGATGGCCGCGTCCGCACTGCTCGGTGGTGTCCTGGCCCTCACGGGCTGTTCCGGCGGCGGCAACGCCAAGGCGTCCGACAAGGGTGAATCCTCGCAGGCCCAGGCCGACGCGGCGGCCGCGAAGAAGTCCTCCCAGGCCCAGATCACGATCACGCCGAAGGACGGCTCCGACAACGCCTCGATCAACAACTCCGCCGCCGTCACGGTCACCAAGGGCACCCTCACCGGCGTCACGATGACCACCGAGGACGGCAAGGCCGTCGCCGGTCAGCTCTCCGCCGACAGGACGAGCTGGAAGCCCACCGTCCAGCTGCAGCGCTCCACCACCTACAAGGTCGCCGCGGCGGCCAAGGACGCCCAGGGCCGCATAGCCAACGAGAACGCGTCCTTCACCACCGTCTCCCCGGCCAACAGCTTCATCGGCACCTTCACCCCGGACGACGGCGCCACGGTCGGCGTCGGCATGCCGGTCTCGATCAACTTCGACAAGGCGATCACCAACAAGGCGGCCGTGCAGAAGGGCGTCACGGTCACCTCCAGCAGCGGCCAGGAGGTCGCCTGCCACTGGTTCAACGCCAACCGCATGGACTGCCGTCCGGAGCAGTACTGGAAGGAAGGCTCCACCGTCACCCTGAAACTCGCCCTCGACGGCGTCCAGGGCGCGCCCGGCGTCACCGGCATCCAGCAGAAGACGGTCACCTTCCACATCGGCCGCAACCAGGTCTCCTACGTTGACGCGAAGACCAAGCAGATGAAGGTCACGCAGGACGGCAAGGTCGTCAAGACCATCCCGATCTCCGCCGGCGCCCCCGAGCACACCACCTACGAGGGCCAGATGGTGATTTCGGAGAAGTTCAAGCAGACCCGTATGAACGGCGCGACCGTCGGCTTCAAGGACTCCGACGGCAAGGGCGAGTACGACATCAAGGACGTGCCGCACGCCATGCGCCTGACCAACTCCGGCACCTTCATCCACGGCAACTACTGGGGCGCGCCGTCCGTCTTCGGCAACGTCAACACCAGCCACGGCTGCGTCGGCCTGCAGGACGTCAAGGGCGCCGGCGACGCGAGCACCCCGGCCGCCTGGTTCTACAGCCACTCCCTGATCGGTGACGTGGTCGTCGTCCAGAACACCGGCGACAAGACCGTCGCCCCGGACAACGGCCTGAACGGCTGGAACATGGACTGGGCCCAGTGGAAGGCCGGTTCGGCCGTCTGACGGTTCACGGTCCGACGATCCGTCCCACAGCTTCCCGGTGCCGCCCTTCGAGGGCGGCACCGGCGTTTCCGGGCCGGGACGCAGCCTTCTCATGCATCTCTTATGCCGGCCTTAGGGTGCGGTCACGGTCCGTACCTAGCTTGCGGGCCATGTTCTTCACCTACCTGAGGCGCGAACTGCGCCGCCGCAGAAAGGCGGCCCTCGTCGTCGCCTCCGGCCTCGCGCTGGGCATCGCGCTGGTCATCGTGGTCAACTCCGTGTCGAGCGGCATGGGGAAGGCCCAGGACAAGGTCCTGCAGTCGCTGTACGGCCTGGGTACGGACATGACCGTCACCAAGGCGCAGACACCGACCGGAAGCAGCTCGCAGCGGCCCCGCTTCCAGTTCGGCGCGCAGAACAATGACGACAAGTCCACCCAGAGCAGCGACCGGGTCATGGTGCAGGGCCTCACCACCCTGTCCTCCTCGACCGTCACCAAGGTCGCCGGCCAGCAGGGCGTCTCGACCGCGGTCGGCGGCCTGAGCCTCAACGTGTTCAAGGTCAGCGGCCAGTTCACGCGGGGCCAGTTCCAGCAGAACGGCGGCGGCACCGGCGGATTCCAGCGCGGCGGCGGCACCGGCGAGCCGCAGGGTGAAGTCAAGGGCGGCGGCGCCAACTTCGACATCAACCAGTACACCGTCTACGGCACGGACGTCACCAGGACCGGGGTCGGCCCGCTGACCTCCTCGAAGATCACCAGCGGCCGTACCTTCAAGACCACCGAGACGGACGCCGAGGTGGCCGTGGTCGACTCGGCGTACGCCAAGGAGAAGAAGTACAAGGTCGGTTCGACCGTCACCGTCAAGGGCACCAAGTTCCAGGTGATCGGCATCGCCACCGCCGACAGCGGCGACTCGGCGGCCAACCTGTACATCCCGCTGAAGCAGGCGCAGACCCTCGCCGGCGAGAAGGACAAGGTCACCACGATCTACGTCAAGGCGACCGACTCCCAGAAGATCGACTCCGTCAAGAGCGCCATCCAGAAGAACGTCTCCGGTACGACGGTCACCACCTCCTCCGACCTGGCGAAGACGGTTTCCGGCTCGCTGTCCACCGCCTCCTCCCTCGCCACCAAGGTCGGCAAGTGGCTGTCCATCGCGGTGCTGGTGGCCGCGTTCCTGGTCGCGGGCCTGCTGACCTCCTCCGCGGTCTCCCGCCGCGTCCGCGAGTTCGGCACGCTGAAGGCGCTGGGCTGGAAGTCGGGCCGGGTGACCCGGCAGGTGATCGGCGAGGCCGTGGTCAACGGCCTGGTCGGCGGCGCCCTCGGCATCGCCCTGGGCCTGGCGGGCGCGTACACGGTCACGGCCATCAGCCCGACCCTGCAGGCCCAGCTGGGCGACGGCAGTGGTGGCGGCTTCGGCGGCGGGCCCGGTGGCGGTGGCTTCGGCGGCCCCGGCCGACAGGCGGCGAAGTCCCTCGAGGTCGCCCTCACGGCCCCGGTCAGCGTCACGACGATCGCCCTGGCGGTGGGCCTGGCGGTGGCCGGCGGCCTCGTCGCGGGCGCCTTCGGCGGCTGGCGCGCGTCCAGGCTCCGTCCGGCGGATGCCCTGCGCCGAGTCGAGTAGCCGGGGCCGGCTGCGCAAGCGGCCCCGAAGGCACCCCCGAACCCTCCCCAGGAGCCACCGTGTACGAACTCAGAAACGTCACCAAGCGCTACACCCGCGGCAAGGACACCGTCCACGCCCTCGACGGCGTCGACCTCACCATCGCCGACGGCGACCGACTCGTCATCCAGGGCCCCACCGGCGGCGGAAAGTCCACCCTCCTGCAGATGCTCGGCGGTCTCGACCGCCCCACCTCCGGCGAAGTCGTCCTGGACGGCACCGACCTGGCCAAGCTCAGCGAGGCCCGCCTGACCGGTGTCCGCAGCGAGAACATCGGCTTCGTCTTCCAGTCCTTCAACCTCATCCCGACCCTCACCGCCCAGGAGAACGTGGAGACGGCCCTCGTCCCGCTCGGCATCAAGGTCAAGGAGCGCCGCGAACTCGCCGCCGACGCACTGAAGTCCGTCGGCCTCGGTGAACGCCTCTCCCACCTCCCCGGCGAGATGTCCGGAGGGCAGCAGCAGCGCGTCGCCATCGCCCGGGCCGTGGTGAAGAAGCCCAAGGTGCTGCTCGCCGACGAACCGACCGGCAACCTCGACGAGGGCATGCGGGACGAGATCATGGATGTACTCGAACGCCTGTGGAAGGAGCACGGGTTGACCTTCATCATGGTCACCCACGACTCCGCGATCGCGAAGAAGGCCCCGCGGCTGGCCACCATCCGCAAGGGAAAGATCACGGTTAAGGAGAACGCGGGCGCCTGACGGCCCGTAACGCCGTTCGCAGCCAGTGCACTTCGCGGTTGTGTAACGGTGTCCCGGCCACGGCGTAACAGTTTCCCGTCGCTCTTTCTTACCGTCCTCTCATCCATTGAGCCGACTGATCACCCCCCGGCATACTGCGTGACCCGGGGGGTTGACGCTCCTGCGTACGAGACCACCCCCGGCCGGGTGAGCGGGGAATTCGCCCGGTACTCCATCTCCAGGGGGAGAACTTGCGCAGACAAGTGAAAAGAGCTGCTGCGGCCAGTGTGGCCACGGCCGCAGCCGTCGCCCTCGCAGCGGGTATGACCAGCCCGGCGACGGCGAGGCCCGCCGAGCGCACCCCGGCCGCCGCCTCCGCGCTCACGGCGAAGACCCATGTCACGCTCATCACCGGTGACCGTGTCGTCCTCGACGCCAAGGGCCGCATCGTCGGCCTCCAGCGGGCCAAGGGCCGCGAGCACATACCCTTCCAGGTCCGCAGGACCGATGGCCACACGCTGGTCATCCCGGTCGACGCGGCCCAGCTGGTCGCCTCCGGCAAGCTGGACCAGCGCCTGTTCGACGTCACCGAGCTGAACAAGGCCGCCACCCGCCGGGCCCAGAAGAACGGCCTGAAGGTCATCGTCGGCTACACCGGATCCGCCGCGGCCGCCAAGGCGGACATCCGTGGCGCGGGCAAGCTGCGCCGGAGCCTGAGCGCCCTCAACGCCGACGCCGTGCAGACGCCGGTCAAGGACACCGCCGCGCTGTGGCACGCCGTCACCCGCGGGGACACCACCGCCTCCGGCATCGCACACGTCTGGCTCGACGGCGTCCGCAAGGCCTCCCTCGACAAGTCCGTGCCGCAGATCGGAGCCCCGGTCGCCTGGAAGGCCGGCTACACCGGCAAGGGCGTGAAGGTCGCCGTCCTGGACACCGGCGTGGACACCAGCCACCCGGACCTCAAGGACCAGGTGATCGCGTCCAAGAACTTCTCCGGCGCCGCCGACGCCACCGACCACTTCGGGCACGGCACCCACGTCGCCTCCATCGTGGCGGGCACCGGCGCCAAGTCGGGCGGCAAGTACAAGGGGGTCGCCCCCGACGCCAAGATCCTCAACGGCAAGGTCCTGGACGACACCGGCTCCGGTGACGACTCCGGCATCCTCGCCGGCATGGAGTGGGCGGCCCAGCAGGGCGCCTCCGTCGTCAACCTCAGCCTCGGCGGCTACGACAGCCCCGGCATCGACCCGCTCGAGGCCGAGGTCAACAAGCTGTCCGCCACCAAGGGCATCCTGTTCGCGATCGCCGCGGGCAACGACGGGCCCGACTCGATCAGCTCGCCGGGCAGCGCCGACGCCGCGCTCACCGTCGGCGCCGTCGACAAGAAGGACCAGCTCGCCGACTTCTCCTCCACCGGCCCGCGCCTCGGCGACTACGCCATCAAGCCCGACGTCACCGCGCCCGGCGTGGACATCACCGCCGCCGCGGCCAAGGGCAGCGTCATCGACCAGGAGGTCGGCGAGAAGCCCGAGGGCTACCTGACCATCTCCGGCACCTCGATGGCCACCCCGCACGTCGCGGGTGCCGCCGCGATCCTGAAACAGGAGCACCCCGACTGGGGCTACGCCGAGCTGAAGGGCGCGCTGACCGGCTCCGCCAAGGGCGGCAACTACACGCCGTACCAGCAGGGTTCGGGCCGGATCGCGGTGGACAAGGCCATCGGGCAGTCCGTGATCGCCGACCCGGTGTCGGTGAGCTTCGGGATGCAGCAGTGGCCGCACACCGACGACAAGCCGGTCACCAAGAAGGTCACGTACCGCAACCTCGGCGACAAGGACGTCACGCTCAGCCTGAGCAGCACCGCCCTCGACCCCAAGGGCCACGCGGCCCCGTCGGGCTTCTTCAAGCTCGCCGCGACGAAGCTGACGGTCCCCGCGCACGGCAAGGCCTCCGTCGGCCTCACCGCCGACACCAGGCTCGGCGGCACCCTCGACGGCGCCTACTCGGCGTACGTGACCGCGACCGGCCCCGGCCAGACGGTCCGCACGGCCGCCGCGGTGGAGCGCGAGGTGGAGTCGTACGACATCACGCTCAAGGTCATCGGCCGTGACGGCAAGCCGGCCCAGTTCTACAACGCCACCCTCAGCGGTGTGGCCGGTCTGGCGAGCGGCACGGAGCTGAGCCCGTACGACAAGTCCGGCACGGTGAAGGTGCGCGCGCCCAAGGGCACATACATCCTGAACTCCGCCGTCTTCGTGGACAAGGGCGGCACCAAGGGCACCGACTGGATCGCCGAGCCGAAGCTGACCGTCTCCAAGAAGCAGACCGTCACCATCGACGCGCGCAAGGCCAAGCCGGTGGACATCACCGTCCCGGCCTCGGGCGCCAAGCCGGAGTTCGCCGCGCCGGGGTACTCCCTGACGCTCGGCGACGGCGAGTACAGCTACAGCTGGTTCCTGGACTCGTACAAGAACTTCCGCACCGCCCACCTGGGCCCGAAGCTGCCCGCCGGCCAGCTGTTCCAGCAGTGGGACGGCCACTGGAGCAAGGGCACGAGCGAGGAGTACGACGTCACCTCCGGCGGCCCGGTCAGGCAGCTCGCCACCGGCTACACCAAGCACTGGAAGGCGGGTGAGCTGGCCACCGTCAAGGCCCGGCTCGGTGCCGCGGCGAGCGGCAAGACCGGCTCGATCAGTGCCATCGGCTGGCTGCCCGGCAGCTCCAGCGCCTCCTCCGTGGACATCCCGCAGAAGCTGCCCGGCACCCGCACCCTGCACGTGTCCGCGGGCGGCGGGGTCCTGTGGGACCTGGACTTCAGCCAGTACGGCGGGCGCGACCAGGACGGCTTCCCGGTCCAGGACGCGGGCTACATGCTCGGCCAGTCCTCCTTCAAGGCCGGCCACAGTTACACCCGGACGGTCAACACCGCCGTCTTCGGCCCGCATGTCGACAAGGACCTCGGCCTGTTCCGCAACGGCGACGAGATCTACGGTTCGCTGCCGCTGTTCGCCGACTCCGGCAGGCACGCCGGGTACTCGGAGTTCACCTCGGTGAACACGACCCTGTACCGCGACGGCACCAAGGTCGGCTCCAACGAGGACCCGCTGTTCGGCGACACGACCTTCAAGGTCCCGGCGGGTGACGCCGCGTACCGGCTGACCACCTCGGTCAAGCGCTCGGCGAGGATCGCCCAGGCCTCCTCGCGGATCGACGCGACCTGGACCTTCCGCTCCAAGAAGGTGTCCGGCGCCGCCGTCCAGCTCCCGGCGTCCGTGCTGCACTACGGCGCCACGACCGGCCTGGACAGCCGGGTCGCCGCCGGCAGGACCGTCACCTTCCCGGTCACCGTCGAGGGATCGGCCGCGGGCCGCAACCTCAAGTCCCTCGCGGTGTACGTCTCCTACGACGGCAAGACCTTCACGAAGGTCGACGTCCGCGGCGGCAGGATCACCGTGAAGAACCCGGCGAAGGGCAAGTCCGTCTCCTTCCGCGCCGAGATCACCGACAAGCAGGGCAACACGTCGGAGATCACGATCTACGACGCGTACTTCGGCAAGTGAGCCGTAGCGCCCGCTGAACGAGCGAGGGGCACCCGGAGTGAGCTCCGGGTGCCCCTTCGTCGTACGAACGCGTCGTACGAAGGCCTACGCCGACGGCACCGCGCGCGTCGCGTCCGTGCCCCAGCTGGCCAGGAGGCGCAGGGAGTCGGCGGACGGGGAGCCCGGCTCGGCGTGATAGGTGATCAGCGACTGCTCGGAGTCGTCCGCCAGGCGGAAGCCCTCGAAGTTCAAGGAGAGATCGCCGACCAGCGGGTGGTGCAGACGCTTGACGCCATGGCTCTTCTCCTTGACGTCGTGCGTCGCCCACAGGCGGCGGAACTCCTCGCTCTTGACGGAGAGTTCGCCAACGAGTGCCGACAGCTTCGGGTCGTCCGGGTGGCAGCCCGCGTCCATGCGCAGGGCACAGACGATGTCGATCGCCTTCTGCTCCCAGTCGATGAACAGCTCGCGGTAGTCCGGGTGCAGGAACACCAGACGCGCCCAGTTGCGCTCGCCCGCCGGCAGCTCCGCCCAGTCGCCGAAGACCACCGCCGCCATCCGGTTCCAGGCGAGGATCTCCGAGCGGCGCCCGACGACGTACGCCGGTACGCCGTCCATCGTGTCCAGCAGCTGCCGCAGCGCGACCCGGACCTGCTGCTGCCGTGCCGCCGGCTTCTTCTTGTGCGACTTCGGCTTGGCCAGGTGGGTCAGATGCGCGTGCTCGGCGTCCGTCAGCCTGAGCGCCCGGGCGATCGAGTCCAGGACCTCCGCCGAGACGTTCCGACCGTTGCCCTGTTCCAGCCGGGTGTAGTACGCCACCGACACCCCGGCCAGCTGCGCCAGCTCCTCACGGCGCAGCCCCGGCACCCGCCGGTGCCGTCCGAAGTCCGGCAGCCCCACGTCCTCCGGCTTCAGCCGGGCCCGCCGGCTGCGCAGGAACTCGCTCAGCTCGGCCCGCCGGTCCAGCGGCCGCCCGGCGGCCGCTGCGGCCTGCGGTTCTGAGTCCCTGTGTGCCATACGTCCAGTATTCCTGGTCGTACGCGCACCAGCCTGACCCCGCCAGTGATAGGCACGGCGGTCGTACGCAAAGGCGTGGTCTGGGTGGCCGGCCGGGACCGCGGCAGGCTGGGGCCGTACCCGGTCGGAAGTCGGCCGGGCACGGAACACCTGCTAGGAGAACCCCGGCATGACCACTGTTGCTGCGTACGCCGCCCCCGCCGCGAAGGCTCCGCTGGAGCGGACCACCATCGAACGGCGGGCGGTCGGCGAGTTCGACGTCCTGATCGACATCAAGTTCGCCGGAATCTGCCACTCCGACATCCACCAGGCCCGCGAGGGCTGGGGCGAGGCCATCTTCCCCATGGTGCCCGGCCACGAGATCGCCGGCGTGGTCTCCGAGGCCGGCCCCGGTGTGACGAAGTTCGCCGTCGGGGACCGGGTGGGCGTCGGCTGCATGGTCGACTCCTGCCGTGAGTGCGAGAACTGTCTCAAGGGTCTGGAGCAGTTCTGCCTCAAGGGCATGGTCGGCACGTACAACGCCGTCGGCAGGGACGGTGAGCCCACCTACGGCGGCTACTCCGAGAAGATCGTCGTCGACGAGAACTACGTCGTGCGCATCCCCGACGGCCTGTCGCTGGACGTGGCGGCCCCGCTGCTCTGCGCCGGCATCACCACCTACTCGCCGCTCCGGCACTGGAACGCTGGCCCCGGCAAGAAGGTCGCCGTGGTCGGACTGGGCGGCCTGGGCCACATGGCCGTCAAGATCGCGCACGCGATGGGCGCCGAGGTGACCGTCCTGTCGCAGTCCCTGCGCAAGAAGGACGACGGCCTGAAGCTGGGCGCCGACCACTACTACGCCACCAGCGACCCGCAGACCTTCGCCGAACTGGCCGGCACCTACGACCTGATCGTCTCCACGGTCTCGGCGCCGATGGACTTCGGCGCGCTGCTGTCGCTGCTGAAGGTGGACGGCGCGCTGGTCAACGTGGGCGCGCCCGAGGAGCCCATCGCCCTGAACCTGTTCTCGGTGATCGGCGGCCGCAAGACCCTCGCGGGTTCGATGATCGGCGGCATCGCCGAGACCCAGGAGATGCTGGACTTCTGCGCGGAGCACAGCATCGGCGCCGAGATCGAGCTGATCAGCGCGGAGCAGGTCAACGAGGCGTACGAGCGGGTGCTGTCGAGCGACGTCCGCTACCGCTTCGTGATCGACACGGCGACCATCTGACGGGCGGCCGGCTCGGGGTGCCCCCTGGCGTCGGGTGCGGGGACGTCGTGGTCGCTCGTGCGGTTCCCGCCCGCCCCTTCGGGTGCGGGCGGGTGCGGCTCGGGCCTAGGCGATCGAGAACGCTTCCCCCGCGCGGTAGGCCCGCACGAGCACCCCGCCGTCCCCGTCCGGCCGCACGACATGGGCGCGCCCCAGCCCCGCCACCCGGACCTCGCCGTCCACCACCTGGAGCAGGGTGCTCTCGTCCACGGCGACCCCGTACGGCGCCGCACCCCGCCCGACCGCCGCGACCAGCCGCGCGAGCGTCCCCCACTGGGCGGCGTGGACGTCCACCGCGAACGGCACCAGTCCGAGCCCCGCCCGCACCTCGATCTCCGCCAGGTCCTCCCCGGTCTCCTCCGGGCACACCGGCACCCCGTCCATCAGCCACCCGCCGACCACGGCCCGCCGGGCGGCGACCGCGGCACCGGCGGAGAACCCGGCGTACGGCATCCCGCGCCCGGCGAGCAGCGCCGGCAGCCGCTCCTGGCAGTCCCCGAGCGCCTCCTGGTACGCGGGCGTCAGCCCACCGCACACCAGCAGCCCGTCGACCCCGTCCAGCGCCGACTCCGGCTCGAACCGGCCGCCGAGCGGCACGAGCAACGGCACGGGAGTGCCCGCTCCCGCCTTGCCCAGCACCTCGGCATACCGCTCGAACTGCGCCGACCCGTCCCCCTCGTCGACGATCAGACACCCGATGCGCCGGCCTGCGCCGACCGCCCCGACGAACGGCTCGTACACCTCGGCGGTGTCCCACCCGCCACCGATCAGAAACGTGCTCACCGGTTTCCTCCCCCGTCGCTGTGCACCTTGTGTGGCTTCCGTGACCTGGCGAGCGGTGAATCTACGGGGGAGGGCCCGCCTCCGTCGCCGGAATTACGGGCCTGATGCGGGCGGAAGAGGCTGCTCCGTCCAGACGGTCTTGCCGTCGTGGCTGTAGCGGGTGCCCCACCGCTCGGTGAGCTGCGCGACCAGGAAGAGACCGCGTCCGCCCTCGTCCGTGCTGAGGGCCCGTCGCAGATGGGGGGACGTGTGGCTGGTGTCGGACACCTCGCAGATCAGAGAGTGCGTACGGATGAGGCGCAGGGTGACGGGGCCGGCTGCGTACCGGTAGGTGTTGGTGACGAGTTCGCTGGCGACCAGCTCGGTGGTGAAGGCCAGTTCGGTCAGTCCCCATTCGGTCAGCTTCGCCGTGACCAACTCCCTGGCACGGGCGGCGGCGGTCGCTTCCAGGGGCAGCTCCCATGAGGCGACATTCTGTGGCCGTAGCGCCCGGGTACGAGCGATGAGCAGCGCGACGTCGTCGGTGGGGAGGTGGCCCTTGGGCAGCAGCGCTTCGACCGTGGCGTTGCAGATCTGGTCCAGAGGTTCCGTGGGGTCGGTGAGACATGCGCGCAGGTTCTTCAGCGCGGCGTCTACGTTGCCGTTGCGTGCCTCCAGGAGGCCGTTGGTGTAGAGCGTGAGCAGGCTGCCCTCCGGGAGGTCCAGATCGTACGTTTCGAATGGCAGTCCGCCCAGGCCGAGCGGTGGACCCGCGGGCAGATCGAGCACGGTCACCTCGCCGTCGGGGGTGGACGCCATCGGCGCCGGATGGCCGGCGCGTGCGAGGGAGCAGCGCTGGGAGACCGGATCGTAGACGGCGTAGAGGCAGGTGGCCCCGAGCACCTGCTCGATGGCCGACCGGTTGCCGTCGTGGTTCGCCTCCTGTTCGGCGGCCAGCAGACTGACCAGATCGTCGAGGCGCGCCACCACCTCGTCCGGTTCCAGGTCGAGGCTGGCCAGGGTGCGCGCGGCGGCACGCAGACGGCCCATCGAGGCCGCGGCGTGGATTCCGTGGCCGACCACGTCCCCCACCACGAGGGCGACCCGGGCCCCTGACAACGGGATCACGTCGAACCAGTCACCGCCGATGCCCGGTTCACCGCTGGCCGGGAGGTACCGGCAGGCCACCTCCACGGCCGGCAGGTCGGACGCCGCGCTCGGCAGCAGACTGCGCTGAAGAGTCAGAGCGGCGCTCTGCTGCTGGGTGAAGCGGCGCGCGTTGTCGATGCACACGGCCGCGCGCGAGGAAAGTTCCCGGGCCACCGCGGCATCGTCGTCCTCGAAAGGCTCGGAATTGCGCGACCGCCACAGGCTCACCACGCCCAGTACCAGGCCGCGCGCGACCAGAGGGACCGCGATCAGCGAATGAACGCCGAGGCCCAGGGCGATCTCGATCCGCCGCCGGTCCATGTCGTACCACTCGGGGCGCAGGGACAGCAGCCCTTCGAGGATCGGGCGACGCTCGGCCAGGCACCGCGCCTGTGGGGATTCCGGAAGCAGCGGGACCACCTCGCCCTCCTGGAACGGGACGCGGCGTTCCGGTGGTGCGAGCGCAGTCCGGAGCAGCGGGCCCGCCGTACCGGGAACTGGTTCGTCGCCCAGCGTCACGGGTTTGAGGAGGTCGACCGAGCAGTGGTCGGCCAGCCCGTGCACGGCCACCTCGGCCAGTTCCCGAGCCGTCTGTGCCACGTCCAGCGAGGTTCCGATGCGGGCGCTCGCCTCGTTCAGCAGGGCGAGTCTGCGTTGCGCCCGGTGGCGGTCGGTCACGTCCTCGATCGTCTCGGCCACGCCGAGAACCCGGCCCGAGGGGTCTTCCATCCGGAACGCCGAGACGGACACGATCCGTTCCCGGCCCGGATCGTGGCGTGCCCGGGCGGACTGCTCCGTGAAGATCAACGGCTCGCCGGTCTCCAAGACGTGCCGTACCCGTTCCTCTGCCGGACCTGCGTCCTCGTCGACCATGAATTCGCGGGGGCGATGGCCTACCGGCGCCGAGGCCGGGACGCCGCTCGCCTTTTCGACCGCGCGGTTGACCCGGATCACCCTCCTGTCCGGGCCGTGGACGACCAGGCCGATCGGGGACCGGTGGTACAGGCCGTCCAGCAGCGCGCGGTCCCGCTGCCAGGCGATCACCTCCGGAGCAGGAGCACCGACGAGGAGCCATTCCTGACCGCCGCCCTCCCGGGTGACCGCACGGGCCCGGAAACCCATCTCCACACGGCGTCCGTCGCGGTGCCGGACGGTCAGGACGCCGAACCATCCCCCCGCCTTCATGGCGTCCGCGACGACGGACCGCGCGACGGGCAGGTCACGGGCGTCGATCAGGAGGTGCTGCCAGGCGCGTCCGATCACTTCCTTGGCCGGATAGCCGAGCAACTCCTGCGCACGTGCGCTCCAGCCGACCACGGTGCCTTGATCGTCGAGCACGGCCGAGGCGCCACGCCCGAGGGCGAAAGGATCCTCCGGACTCTCGCTGAAATGTATCGACGGCGTCCCCATAGCCACCACCTTGCCTCCGTGACTCCGATGTTCCTCCCTGTGTTCTCCGTCCGCGACTCTCCGGTTCCTCCCGGCCCGGGCCCGCTCGGGGCCGCGGGTCACCCGGCCGGGGCGTGGAGCAGCGGTTCCGTGATGGACAGGTTGCCGCCGAATTGCGCGACTGGTGAAACGGTCGCGTCGACGCAGGTGATCGTGCGTGTACGGGTGACCAGGTGCGCCAGCCAGGGAGGTACGGCGTCGGGCGTGACGGCGACGGTGCGGTTCGCGGGGAGAGAGGCGCCGCCGAGGGAGGTGACCGTGCCGGACAGATTGCGGAGGTAGAGGGTCACCACGCCGTTGCCGCCTTGGCCTGTGAGCGTGGTCCTGGACCTGGCCTGCAGTCGCACCGCTGCGCGGCCTCGGCCCGCGGTGACGTCGAGGTTGACGGCATCCACGGACCGGGCGACGAACTTCAGTGCGCGAATGGGCCCGGCTGCGGTGCGTACGGTGACCACACCGCGGAAGCCGACGGCTCGGAGTACGAGTCGGTCGGCGCGCAGTACCCAGGAGATGGTCGTAGGGCGGGCCGGCGGTGGGTCGAGCGGTGCGTCGGAGAGGGACCACGAGGCCCCCGTGGCCGCTCGTGCGGTGCTCGCGGACGGCCGCGCGGCGTGTGCCGGTGCCGCCCCGAAGCGGGGGAGCGTCCGCGCCGGACCGGCCGGTTGCGGGGTGGCGCTTGTGGGGGTGCCGGTGTCGGCGGGTGTGGGGAGCGGGTGCGTCGGCCAGGGTGTGGGGAGGCGCAGGACCAGGGGCACGGCGGCCGCGGCCAGTGCGCAGGCGATGGGCCGTGGTAGTCGTCCGAGCATGCGGTGGGGCGGTGGGGTACGGCCCGGGCGGCGGGGCTCGGGGGCGGAGGAGTCCGTGGTCCGATGGGCGTGGTCAGTTGCCACGTCGGGCTTCTCCTGCCGGAACGGCCGTGGACGCACAGTCCGCCGGCGCCGGCGACGGTTCGGTGGCGACGGGAGTCCAGGAGCAGGCCAGGGAGCCGCCGATCAGACCGGTGATCAGTCCGAGGAAGAGGCCGCCGAGGTTCGCGACGGGGAAGGAGACGAGGGCGAGCAGGAGAGTGGCGATTCCGGCGAACACGCGGAGGTGCGGTTGGTACCAGAGGGTGAGCCCCAGGGTGATGAGCAGAACGCCGATGATCAGGGCTCCGGCACCGGACGTGGTCGACATGGCCAGCGGAATTCCGGCCAGGTCCAGATTCGCGTACGGCCAGTACAGGATGGGCAATCCCGCCGTCGAGGTGAAAAGCCCTGCCCAGAAGGGGCGTTCGCCACGCCAGGTTCTGAACCTGTGCCGGGCGCGCGCCGCGGTGACGCGCAATCGGGTTCGTCTGCCGAGGAGATTGGTGCTCACGTATCTTCCTGATCAGCGGGTGCGGCGTACGCGGGGCCGGGCGGCGCGGTTGCGGGGGCGTTCGGCAGGTGCGGCCCGCCCGGGGCTCAGGAGCATTCGTGGCGGCCGTGCTCGATCTGCACGCGCAGGCCGGGAATGCTGAACGTACCGGCAGAGAGCGCGACCGCCGTCACATGCACGTCGGTCAGGGTGACCGACGTGGCCTGCTGCCCGAAGCCGTTGGGGTCGAAGAAGGGCGAGTTCCTGTCGCCCGGATTGATCGGGCCCTTGGTGATCTCCCCCTGTGCGATGCCCTGGTCGAGTCCACGGAATTCCGCCTGCCCGGCCGACTGGAATGCCGTGTCGAGGAACAGGTTCGATGCCTCGACCGGTCGTTTGTCTCCGCCGGTGAGCTTCAGCGTCTGCGGGCCCAGCACCGGCACCTCGATCACCACGGACTCGCACAGCCCGCTGATCGTCGAGTGCCGGGATCCGGTGACCTGGACCGGCACACGCTCGCCCTGCCTGGTCACGTCCACCATGCCGTAGATGCTGAGGCCGCGAGCGGTCAGCGTGTCCGCGGTGACCTGGAATCTCTGGCCGGAGATGAGGAACGACGCGGCCAGTGCCCCCTGCCCCATGGCGATGCCCAGGGCCGCGCAGGCTGCGATGCTCGGTACCAGGACTGCCGCGAAGCGCCGCCAACGGGTTTTGCCGGCGCGGTGCGACATCCCGTCTCCTTCGATCTCGGCGCGGGTCCGGCCATACCTTGACGAAGCGGATATTTCCTCGTAGTCCAGTGACGGATCCTAGGCTTCCGGGTGCGGCAACCGGCTGCACGCCAGGGCCGCCGTACGGGTGACGCATCTGTTGCTCGGCCTTTCGGGCGACAGACGGTGCACACGCGCTGTGGGGCAGCCGGCCCCTCCGCCAGGCCGAACGTCACTGGTCGCCGGGGCGGCGCGGTGTTGTCATGGGTAGGGAGACGGGTGTGGACGAGCGGCCGGGGGGCCGGGGCTCCGCCCCGTCGCGAAGTGGAGGAGGCCGATGCCATGCTGCACCGCCGCACGGTCAGTGACGTGATGACCGAGGAGGTCATCACCGTCCGCCCCGACACACCCTTCCACGAGATCGCCGCCTTGCTGGACGCCAACGACATCGCCGCGGCCCCGGTCGTCGACGACGAGGGCGCTCCCATCGGCGTCGTGTCCGCCTCCGACGTGCTGCGGCACGAGACCGGCATGCCCGACCCGCAGGGGCGGGACGGGAATGACGAGCACGCATGGGGCAAGGCCCGGGCCCGGACCGCGGGCGCACTCATGAGCAGCCCCGTCTTCACGGCCCGTGCCGACTGGACGATCCCCCGGGCCGCGCGGGAACTCCGCAAGCGGCACGTCAAGCAGTTGCCGGTGGTCGGCGACCACGGGCTCCTGACCGGGATCGTCAGCCGCAGCGATCTGCTGGACGTCTTCATCCGCTCCGACGTCGAGATCCGCGTCGAGGTCGAGCGGGACGTCCTGGGGCGCATCCTCGGTCTGGAGAAGGGCACCGTCGCGGTGGAGGTCCGGGACGGCGCCGTTACGCTGCGGGGTCACGTCCCGGAACCGCGTCTCGTTCCAGTGGCCGTGGGTCTGTGTCAGGGCGTCGACGGTGTCGTTGCCGTGGACGCCCAGCTTGTGGCCGTCCGGGCGGACTGATCGTTGTCCGCCGGCAGGTGGTACTGGATTTCTGTGGTGATCCGGCCGTGGCCGGAGGCGGTCAGGACCTTCCGGTACGTGCTCTGGGAGGCTCGGCGGTGGTGGTCTGGGCCGGGGGGTGGGTGTGGATCGCCGAGCGGTACTGCGTGCCCACGCCGTTGCCCCCGGTCGGCGGTTCAGCCGGGCAGGGTGGCCGGGCTGCCGCCGTTGGCCTCGTATCCGGCCACCGCCAGGGCGCGGTAGAGGGCGAACTCGGCGGCCGGGTCGGCGGACAGCGTCCAGGGCAGGGCGCCGATGTGCCCGTCCACGTGTATCAGCTGGTGCATGGCCTCCTGCCAGCGCTCGGCGCGGACCAGGAAGAAGACCAGCAGATGGCGGACGTGCGCGAGCATCGGGTCGTCGGGGCGGGCCGAGTGCACCGCGTGCAGGGCGCCGTGCATCGCCTTGGTGACGACCTCGCTCTGGTAGAAGCCCGCCACCAGATTCACCTCGGGGAGGTGCTCGAAGACCGCGAACAGGGGCAGCGCGGCGAGCAGCGAGCCCTGCGGCGCGCGGGCCGCGGCGGCCTCGGCGAAGGAGTACGCCTGCTCGCGCGAGCCGTGCCACTTCTCGCACCAGTAGTGCAGCGCGGCCAGATGCGCGCCCATGTGCTGCGGGGCGCGGTCGAGGATCTTCAGCCACAGCTGGTCGAACTCGGCCTGGGAGTAGGCGAGTCCGCGGGCGATGGACAGCTCGACGATGTACGGCACCGGGTCGCCGGGGGCCAGCAGAGCCGCCTGGGCGCACGCGTCCCGGGCCTCCTCCATGATGATCCGGAAGTCGTCCGTGCCCGGCGTCGAGGTCCGCCAGGCCTGCTGCACCAGGAACTCCGCGTAGACGGCGGCGCACCCCGCGTCCTTGGGCTGCTCGGCCCGCCACACCCGCAGCCACTGACCCCCCGGCGTCTCGTGCACCCCGCCGGGCCGCTGCTGCAGCTCCAGCGCGGCCGCGCCCGCGAAGGCCTGGACGCGCTGCCAGCGCAGCTCACCTTCGGTCTCGGTGCCGGCCAGCAGCTGGGAGGCCGCGCGATAGTCCTGCGTGCGCTGCACCAACTCCAGGACGTCCAGCAGGTCCTGGTCCGGGCCGGGCATGCGCAGGTCCAGCTCCTCCTGGCGCACGAAGCCATAGGCCGCCGGGTCGGCGGCGTCCGGGTGTCCCGGGGGGACCTGCTCGATCACGCCGCGCCTGCGCCGCATGACCGACAGCAGCACGAAGCTCAGCATGAGCAGCGCCATGAGCAGCCAGAGAATCGACATGCCCCAAGCGAACCAGACGCCGCCGACAATTGGCCAACCCCGCCGCCAGGCTGTGGAAAACTCCGGTCCCGTTCATGACAGGACACTCCGGGGGCGGTGTCCGTACGGGGTCCACGCAGGGAAAACCCTTCGTCCGGTGCCGCCTGTGCCGGGCGGGCGTCAGCATCCGGCCAGGCGCACTACGCTCGGTGCACATGAGTGACAGGCACATCAGTCAGCACTTCGAGACCCTCGCGATCCACGCGGGCAACACCGCGGATCCCCTCACCGGCGCGGTCGTCCCGCCGATCTACCAGGTCTCGACCTACAAGCAGGACGGCGTCGGCGGGCTGCGCGGCGGCTACGAGTACAGCCGCAGCGCCAACCCCACCCGCACCGCCCTCGAGGAGAACCTCGCCGCGCTGGAGGGCGGCCGTCGCGGTCTCGCCTTCGCGTCCGGCCTGGCGGCCGAGGACACCCTGCTGCGCACGCTGCTCAGCCCCGGTGACCACGTGGTGATCCCGAACGACGCCTACGGCGGCACCTTCCGCCTCTTCGCCAAGGTCGTCACCCGCTGGGGCGTGGAGTGGTCCGTCGCCGACACCAGCGACCCGGCCGCCGTACGGGCCGCGATCACCCCGAGGACCAAGGCCGTCTGGGTGGAGACCCCCTCCAACCCGCTGCTCGGCATCACCGACATCGCCGCCGTCGCCGCCGTCGCGCACGACGCGGGCGCGAAGCTCGTCGTCGACAACACCTTCGCCACGCCCTACCTCCAGCAGCCGCTGTCGCTGGGCGCGGACGTCGTCGTCCACTCCCTGACCAAGTACATGGGCGGCCACTCGGACGTGGTCGGCGGCGCGCTGATCGTCTCCGACCAGGGCCTCGGCGAGGAGCTGGCCTACCACCAGAACGCGATGGGCGCCGTCGCCGGCCCCTTCGACTCCTGGCTGGTGCTGCGCGGCACCAAGACCCTCGCGGTGCGGATGGACCGGCACAGCGAGAACGCCGCGAAGATCGCCGACATGTTGACCCGGCACCGGCGCGTGACCAGCGTGCTCTACCCGGGCCTGCCCGAGCACCCCGGTCACGAGGTCGCCGCGAAGCAGATGAAGACGTTCGGCGGCATGGTGTCCTTCCGCGTCGACGGCGGCGAGGAGGCCGCTGTCGAGGTGTGCAACCGAGCCAAGGTGTTCACGCTCGGCGAGTCGCTCGGCGGCGTCGAGTCCCTGATCGAGCACCCCGGCCGGATGACGCACGCCTCCGTGGTCGGCTCCGCACTGGAGGTCCCCGGCGACCTGGTACGCCTGTCCGTGGGTATCGAGAACGTCGACGACCTGCTGGCCGACCTCCAGCAGGCGCTGGGCTGACGCGAACGGACGCCCTGAGGCGGGGCCGGGTCACGCAGGCCGGCGGGGCTCCTGGTGGGTGGCCGGTGGCTGGTGACCGGTGGCTCCGCCGCGGGGCGCGAACGTACGACGCCCCGGCTCACCAGCCGGTGATCGGCGGAGTCGTCTGGGAGGGCGGTTCCGTCCACGGGTGCACTCGGGCCGCCCACACGCTGAACGCGACGGCTGCGGCGCAGGCCAGCAGCCACAGCACCCGACGGACGAGCTGCCGGTGCCGCAGCAGGCGCTCGCCACGGCGCACCGCCTCCCCGCAGAGGTCCGGCGGCACCGGCGCCGGGGCCTGTTCCATGATCTGCCGCGCGGCGGCCTCCCGCTGGGACCGGTTCACGCCGCCCTCCCGTCAGGCCGGGGTCCCGCTGTCATGACGGCGCCACCTCCCTGCCCGCCGTCCGTGCTGCGGGACGGCTCGGGGGGTGCAGCAGCGTGGCCGTGGCGCGGTCGCAGATGGTGTGGACGCGTTCCCGGGGGAGTCCGAGGAGAGCCGCTGCCTGTTCCTCGGCGACGCCTTCGTAGAGGCGCAGTACCAGGATCAGCCGCTCCTGCGGGGTGAGCGCGGCGAGCGGGCTGCGCGGATTCGGGCGGGTGCGGCCGAACGCGCCGTACTGGTGCCACGTCGCGCGTGCGAAGCGGGTGGCCAGGTACTGGCGGGCGCAGTCGTACGGGTCCTCGCCGTGCAGCCGGTCCCAGCGCGCGTAGGTGTGGGCGAGCGCGAGCGTCAGCAGGCGTCGCGCGCGCGGGTTGGCATCCGGCGCCTCCGCTGTGAGCAGCGTGGCGGCATGCAGCAGACGTCCGGCCGCACCCGCGACGAACGCCTCGAACTCCCGGGCCCGGCGGGCACCCCGGGACGCCTGCCGATCACGCACCGCGCCTCCCCCTGGAGAGGCCCTGTCCGGTACGGGACAGGTGAACCGCGTACGAACGACACAGGACCCGGTCTCATATGAGGCCAGCGGGGGCCCGGGGTCAAGACTTCGGCACGGACCCGTGCGTGTCCGCGGTGGGAGCCCGTGCTCAGGACGCCGGCGGCTGCTCCGCCGGCGCCGGCCCCTGCACCGTCATCCGCGCGGACAGCGCGCGGTTGAACCGGGTCAGGAGCGTGCAGAACTGCTCGCGCTCCTCCGGTGCCCAGTCCTGCGTCAACTCGGCCATCAGCTGGCGCCGGGAGGAGCGCACCTCCTCCAGCCGGGCGGTCCCGCGCGGGGACAGCTGAAGGACCACCGCACGCCCGTCCTCGGGGTGCGAGGTGCGCTTGACGAGCCCGGTGTCGACCAGCGGAGCCACCTGCCGGGTGACCGTGGAGGAGTCGATGCCCATGCTCGCGGCGAGCGCCTTGACGCCCATCGGGCCTTCCTTGTCGAGGCGGTTGAGCAGGAGATACGCCGCGCGGTCCATGGAGTTGCGCACCTGCCCGACCCCGCCGAGCCGCGTCTGTTCGGCACGCCGGGCGAACACCGCCACCTCGTGCTGGAGGGTGTCGAGAAGACCGGTGTCACCGACGGTCGTCATGTCCATCGACATTTCAGGTGTTGTGGGCATGGCCGGAGGCTCGCTTCATGAAGGGCTGCTGGTTGGGGGACAGGGTACGCGGCCCGGCGGCGGGCCGTACCGGCGCTGCGCAAACCGGTCTCGGAGCTTGGTCACACCCGTCGTGTACGACCGTGAACTGCGATGCTGGAGTCATGAGCTACGGCACGGCTGACTCCTTGCGTTCCGTCACCCTGGACGATGTGCGCGGAGCGCAGAAGATGCTCTCGGGTGTGGCGCGGGTGACCGCGATGGAGGGCAGCCGGCACCTGACCCAACTCGTCGGCGCACCGGTGCATCTGAAGTGCGAGAACCTGCAGCGCACCGGTTCGTTCAAACTGCGCGGCGCCTATGTGCGGATCGCCGGGCTGCTGCCGGAGGAGCGGGCGGCCGGGGTGGTGGCCGCGAGCGCCGGGAACCACGCGCAGGGCGTGGCGCTGGCCTCCTCGTTGCTCGGGGTGCACTCCACGGTGTTCATGCCGAAGGGCGCCCCGCTGCCCAAGATCAGCGCGACCGGCGACTACGGCGCCGAGGTGCGCCTGCACGGCCAGGTGGTCGACGAGACGCTGGCCGCCGCCGAGGAGTACGCGGCCGAGACGGGGGCGGTGTTCATCCACCCCTTCGACCACCCGGACGTGATCGCCGGTCAGGGCACGGTCGGCCTGGAGATCCTGGAGCAGTGCCCGGAGGTACGCTCGATCGTCGTCGGAATCGGCGGTGGCGGACTCGCGGCCGGCATCGCGGTGGCGGTGAAGGCGATCCGGCCGGACGTCAGGATCGTGGGCGTACAGGCGGAGGGCGCGGCGGCCTACCCGCCCTCGCTGGCCGCCGGGCATCCGGTGTCGGTGGAGAGCCCGGCGACGATGGCCGACGGCATCAAGGTGGGGCGGCCCGGCCTGGTGCCGTTCGGGATCGTCAGGGACCTGGTCGACGAGGTGCGCACGGTCAGCGAGGACCAGCTGTCGGCCGCGCTGCTGCTGTGCCTGGAGCGGGCCAAGCTGGTCGTGGAGCCGGCCGGGGCGAGCCCGGTCGCGGCGCTGCTGGCCGCGCCGGGCACCTTCGAGGGGCCGGTCGTCGCGGTGCTCTCCGGCGGGAACGTGGACCCGGTGCTGATGCAGCGCGTGCTGCGGCACGGCATGGCCGCACAGGGCCGCTACCTGGCCGTTCGGCTTCGGCTGACGGACCGCCCGGGCGCTCTCGCCACACTCCTCGGGGTGTTGTCAGTGGCCGACGCTAATGTCCTCGACGTGAGCCACGTACGAACCGACCCCCGGCTCGGGCTCACGGAGGCGGAGGTGGAGCTGCACCTCGAGACGAAGGGCCCGGCGCACTGCGCCGAGGTCGGCCAGGCCCTGCACGACGCGGGTTACACCGTCATCGGCTGAGAGCCCGACGGCGGGCCTGATACTGATCGGCCACTCGTTCGAGTCAATCCCCGATCCACCCCATTGAGGAACGCGATACATCGCGTTATGGTGTGGACGGTCTTCCGAAGAATCCCGGACGACGACCCCGATGACGTGGAGACAGACATGCCAGGCGCCATCCATGCCGAAGGCCTGGTGAAGACCTTCGGCGACGTAAGGGCTCTCGACGGCGTAGACCTGGACGTGCCCGAGGGCACGGTCCTCGGCCTTCTCGGGCCGAACGGCGCCGGTAAGACGACGACCGTCCGCTGCCTGACCACCCTCCTGCGCCCCGACAGCGGCAGGGCGGTCGTCGCGGGCGTGGACGTACTGAAGGACCCCGACGCCGTACGCCGCTCCATCGGCCTGTCCGGCCAGTTCGCGGCGGTGGACGAGTATCTGACCGGCCGGGAGAACCTGGTGATGGTCGGGCAGCTGTACCAGATGAAGGGCAAGGCGGCGAAGGCGCGCGCGGAGGAGCTGCTGGAGCAGTTCAACCTCGCGGACGCCGCCGACCGCCCCACCAAGACCTACTCCGGAGGCATGCGCCGCCGGCTCGACCTCGCCGCGGCCCTTGTGGTCTCGCCGCCGGTGATGTTCATGGACGAGCCGACGACCGGTCTGGACCCGCGCAACCGCCAGCAGCTGTGGGAGGTCATCAAACAGCTCGTCTCCAGCGGTACGACACTGCTGCTCACCACGCAGTACCTGGAGGAGGCCGACCACCTCGCGCACGACATCGCGGTGGTCGACCACGGCCGGGTCATCGCCCAGGGCACCTCCGACCAGCTCAAGGCCCGCACCGGCGGCGAGCGCGTCGAGGTCGTGGTGCACGAGCGCGAGCACATCGCGACCGCCACCGAGGTGTTGCGCGGCTTCGGCAAGGGCGAGGTCACGGTCGAGGAGCACACCCGAAAGCTCACGGTCCCGGTGACCGGCGGCGCCAAGCTGCTCGCCGAGATCATCCGTGAGCTGGACACCCGCGGGATCGAGATCGACGACATCGGGCTGCGTCGCCCGACCCTCGACGACGTCTTCCTGTCGCTGACGGGACACGTGGCCGAGGCAACCGACCAGGCCGACCAGGCCGAGGCGAAGGACAAGGAGACCGTGAAGTGAGCGCCGTGAGCGATTCCCTGGTCATCGCCCGCCGGAACCTGATCCGCATGGGCCGGATTCCCGAGATGCTCGTCTTCGGGCTGATCCAGCCCATCATGTTCGTGGTGCTGTTCACCTATGTCTTCGGCGGCTCGATCCAGGTCGGGTCGTCCAACTCCACCCAGGCCTACCGTGAGTTCCTGATGGCCGGCATCTTCGCCCAGACGGTCACGTTCGCCACGGCCGGCGCCGGTGCCGGCATCGCCGACGACATGCACAAGGGCCTCATCGACCGGTTCCGCTCGCTGCCGATGGCACGCGGCGCGGTGCTGACCGGGCGCACCCTCGCCGACCTGGTACAGACGGCACTGACCCTGCTCGTCCTCGCGGTCGTCGCCCTCCTGGTCGGCTGGCGCACCCATGAGAACGTGGGCAAGGTGCTCGCCGGATTCGGCCTGCTCCTGCTGCTCGGGTACGCGTTCTCCTGGATCGGCGCGCTCATCGGCCTGTCCGTGCGCACTCCCGAAGCGGCTACCTCGGGAGGCCTGATCTGGCTGTTCCCGCTGACGTTCATCTCGAACGCGTTCGTGGACGCGAACCAGATGCCGGCTTTCCTGCGGCACATCGCGGAGTGGAACCCGTTCAGCGCCACCGTGCAGGCGAGTCGCGAACTGTTCGGCAACCTTCCCCCGGGCTTCCAGGCGTCCGGCGCCTGGCCCATGCAGCACCCCGTGTGGGCCTCACTGATCTGGTCGGTCGTGATCATCCTGGTCTTCCGTACGCTGGCGGTCCGCAAGTACCGCCGGGCGCACGGTTGACGGCTCAGCCGCCCCGCATCGGCCCCCCTCCGGGCGGAGGGGGGCTTTCCACCCCCCGCGCCGCCGTCGGCCATCGGGTTCCCCGAGGTGCGTCGGGCTACGTTCGGGTGAGTACCGCGTACTGCTGGTCGTTGAACACCAGCCGGTACCGGGTGCCCGGGTGCAGTCCGTTCGCGTAACCCGTGACGTCCTTGATCGGGGACGACCAGCCCGATGCCAGATCCAGGGCGATGTACTGCGGCACCACTCGCCCGGTGTTGCCGACCCAGTACACCTGGGTGCGGCCCGCGAGATGCGCCATGAGTCCGGTGTTCGCCTCCACGCTCACCCCGGACGGTATGAGCCGTACGGCTTGCGCGCCGGCCTCGGCCCGTGGGCCGCCGTCGAAGGTGCCGGAGTCCAGCAGCCCGCGTACTGGCAGTTGCAGACACAGCGTGCCGGCGACCGCCGTCGCGGCGGCCACCCCGCCACGCGCGTACCCGCGCACCCAGTCCCGCGGAGAGGCCTCGGCGCGGCGGATGCCGTCGATCAGCGCGACGAACACGATCGGCATGAGCACCGCGCTGTAATGCCAGTCCCGCCCCCAGTAGTTCGGATCGTCCGCCAGGAAACGCCACCCCAGGGTCGGCAGGGCGATCAGCACGAGCTGGGACCGCAGCACGAGGAAGGCGGTCACCCCGAGCACCCACAGCAAGGTCTCGGTCTTCGTCCCGATGCCGTCGGTGAGACCGCCCGCCCCGGAACCGTGGCTGACCTTCCCCCAGTAGTCGTAGTCCCCGTTCGTGTTGAACCACGGAATGATCACCGTCATCACCACCGCGGTCGCAGCCGCCCCGAACGCCCCCAGCGCGGCCCCGAGACGCCGTTGACCTGCCAGGAACAGGCACAGGCCGATTGCGGCGACGGTCAGCCCCAGGTCCTCCTTCACCAGCACCAGCGGCGCGCTCCACCAGGCCGCGCGGCGCCACCGGCCGAGCACGAGCGACCGCAGGGCCAGGGCGAGCAGCGGCATGGCCAGGCATATCTCGTGGAAGTCGAAATCGATCGCCTTCTGCACACCCCACGACAGGCCGTACGCGGCCCCCAGCAGAATCCCCTTGGCGCGGCCGAGGACCTCCTCCGCGGTCGCCGAGACCACCGCGGCCGAGCAGGCGAACAGCGCGGCCTGTACGACCAGGAGCGTCACCGGTGTCGGGAAGAGCCGGTAGACGGGCGCGAGAACCACCAGGGCGGGGCTGAAGTGGTCACCGAGGATATTGAAACCCGGCCCCTTGATCGTGGCTATCGGTGCCCGGAGATGCGCGTAGGAGGACACGACCTGCTCGAAGATCGACAGGTCCCATGAACTGGTGGCGAACCGCTCGAACCTGGCGACCGACAGCACCGCGTAGATCACGAACAGCGCGGCGCCGAGCCACAGATGCGGGCATCGGAGCACCCCGGCGACCGAGGCGAGCCGGATCCTCGCCACTTTGGCCTGTTCGGTGGCGGCAGCGTTCACGAGCCCGCCGCAATCTTCTCAGCCGTGTTCAATTGATCTCTCTTCGAGACGGTGATGTCTTCGAGAGCCTTGTGAGGGACACGACCGCCTGTTCACCCTTGCCGGGGCGCCCCGCCCCGCCGAGATCGCCCATGATCTTCACTGACTGTACATGGACATGATCAGCTAGTCGAGCGTTCGACTGCCGCGTCGGGCTGCCTCCGTGCTGTTGCGGAGGCATGGGAACCGGCGGTGCAATCAAGTGTGAGGCACTTTGGCGGCACCGTGTCCCCGGGCCTCCCCGCTCCCGGGACGGGGGCTCGCCGGAAGGGGCTCAAGACCGACGCCCTGGGCATGTTCTCCTCGGTGACCATGGGCCTTGCCTCCGCCGGCCCGGCGTACAGCCTGGCCGCCACGCTGGGCATCATCGTGGCCGGGGTCGGACTGCAGGCCCCGATCGTCACCATGCTGGCGTTCATCCCGATGCTGCTGGTCGCCTACGCCTTCCGGGAGCTCAACGCGGGCAACGCGGACTGCGGGACCACCTTCACCTGGGCCACGCGCACCTTCGGACCGCGCGTCGGCTGGATGGGCGGCTGGGGCCTCATCGTCGCCAACATCATCGTCATGGCGAACCTCGCCGACATCTCCGCCGCCTACGGCTTCCGGCTGGCGGGCCTGAACGGACTGGCGGAGAACCGGTTGTGGACCACCGTGGCGGGCATGGTCTGGATCGCCGTGCTCACCGTGATCTGCTACGTCGGCATCGAGTTCTCGGCGGCCGTCCAGCGCTGGCTGCTGTGCCTGGAAGTGGTGATGCTGACCGCTTTCGCCGTCGCGGCGCTGGTGAGGGTCTACACCGACCCGCCCCCGACGGCGATCCATGTGTCCGCCTCCTGGTTCAACCCGTTCGAGGTGCCCTCGGCCAGGGCCCTGACCTCCGGCATCCTCGCGGGGGTCTTCATCTACTGGGGCTGGGACACCACGTTCACGGTCAATGAGGAAACCGTCGACAGCACGCGCATCCCCGGGCGCGCCGCGGTGCTGTCCACCGTGCTGCTCCTGATCATGTACGGCCTGGTGTCCACTTCCGCGCAGGCGTTCGCGGGAGTCGGCACGTCGGGCATCGGGCTCGGCAAGCGTGACTCGGACGATGTGCTCTCCGGGCTGGGCGAGGCCGTGTTCGGGAGAAGCGACACCGGGCTGATCCTGTCGAGACTGCTGATTCTGATGGTGCTGACCTCGGCGCTGGCCTCCGCCGAGACGACCATCCTGCCCCTGTCCAGGACCGTCTTCTCCATGGCGGTCCACAAGGCGATCCCCGCCCGGCTCGCCCGGATCCACCGCAGGTTCCTCACCCCGACCTGGGGCACGGTCGGCATAGGAGCGGCCTCGATCGCCCTGTTCGCCCTGCTGGCGTCGGGCAGCCAGAACATCCTGGCCGACTCGATCGACTCGATCGGTCTCGCGATCGCTTTCCAGTACTCGGTGACCGGCTTCGCCTGCGTCTGGTACTACCGCAAGATCCTCACCCGCAGCATCAGGGACCTGGTCTTCAAGGGCATACTGCCGGCGCTGGGCGGGCTGACGATGATCTCGCTGTTCCTCTACGCCGCCTTCGTCGTCTACGCGAAACCCGGGTACGGCACGACCGCCGTCGACCTGCCGCTGATCGGCCGGACGGGCGGGGTCACCGTCCTGGGCCTGGGCGCCCTGCTGATCGGTCTCCTGCTGATGCCGGTGGTCACCCATGGCCATACCGTGGCCCTCAAACTCCAGCGCAGTCTGCTGCCGCGCCACCTGCCGGCACACACCGCCGTCGACTCGGCGAGCCGCTACCAGCCCGCCGACAGCGGGTCCGGCGTGGGCGGCGACTGGTACGACGTCATCCCCCTGTCGGGAAAGCGGGTCGGTTTGGTCGTCGGAGACGTGCTCGGTCACGGCATGCGTGCCGCGGCCACCATGGGGCGCCTGCGTACCGGAGTGCGCGTGCTGGCCCGGCTGGACCTGAGCCCGGACGAGGTGCTGTCCCGGATGGACGACCTGGTCGAGCAGACCACGCACGAGGGCGGGCCCGACCGAGGCCCGGGCCACCGCAGGCCGCACGCCGACGAGGCCCTCGGCGTGAGCTGCCTGTACGCCGTGTACGACCCCTTCTCGGGGAAGTGCGGTCTCGCGCGGGCCGGGGAGCCGGTGCTGGCGGTCGTCGACCCGCACACGGGCGTCGTCGGCTATCCGGAGCTGCCGAGCGGGCCGCCGCTGGGAATCGGTGGCCTGCCCTACCAGAGCGCGGAACTGGATCTCGCGCCGGGCAGTCTCGTCGCCCTCTGCACGGACGGCCTCCTCCAGGCGGCCGAGGACCGCGCCGCCGGGCTCGCGCAGCTGTCCCGCGTCCTGGCCGACGGCCGGGCGTCCTTGGCGGCGCTGTGCGACAGGGCGGTGGCCACGCTGCTGCCCGGGCCGGTGGACGTGGACGCGACGCTGCTCATGGTCAGAACCCGCCTGCTCGACCGGAACCAGTTCGCCGAGTGGTCGATACGTCCGGACCCGGCGGCGGTGGCCACCATCCGCACCGCCGTCACCAAGCAGCTCGGCGACTGGGGGCTGGACGACCTGGCCTTCACCACCGAGCTCGTCGTCAGCGAACTGGTCACCAACGCCATCCGCTACGTCGGCGGGCCGATCCGCGTACGCCTGATCCGCGACCGGACCCTGATCTGCGAGGTCTCCGACACCGGCCACACCGCGCCCAATCTGCGGCACGCCGCGAGCGACGAGGAGGGAGGACGGGGGCTGTTCATCATCGCCCAGATGACCCACCAGTGGGGCACGCGCTACACACGCGCCGGCAAGACCATCTGGACCGAGCAGGACATGCCGCCACCGGCCGGCCGGTAGCGGCACGGCAAAGCCCCCGGGGTCCGGCGGAATCCGGCGGACACCCGGGGGCCCGAGGTCATGTCGGGTGGGTGGATCAGCCCGAGTACGGCTCGGCCTTCAGGATCGTCACCGAGGCCTTCTTGCCGTTCGGCAGTTCGTACTCCGCGTCCTCGCCGACCTTGTGGCCGATGACACCGGCGCCCAGCGGGGACTGCGGCGAGTACGTCTCGATGTCGGCGCTCGCGTACTCGCGGGAGGCGAGCAGGAACGTCATCGTGTCGTCCTCGTCACCGTCGAAGGCGATCGTGACGACCATGCCCGGCGCGACGGCACCGTCGGTGGAGGCCGGAGCCTCGCCCACCTTGGCGTTCTCGAGAAGCTGGGTGAGCTGCCGCACGCGCAGCTCCTGCTTGCCCTGCTCCTCCTTGGCCGCGTGGTACCCGCCGTTCTCACGCAGGTCGCCCTCCTCGCGCGCGGCCGCGATCTTGGCGGCGATCTCCGTGCGCGCAGGACCAGTAAGGTACTCAAGCTCGTCCTTGAGCTTGTTGTACGCCTCCTGGGTCAGCCAGGTGACGTTCTCGCTGGTCTGGGTCACAGGGTGCTCCTCGTCGGTACTGGGAATACAAAGCATCGCCCTACCCAGAAGAATGTTCCCTCTTGGATGGGCGAAACCACGAGCCTAACAATTCAAGGCCGGAAGGGGGAGGACATAAGCCATCAGAATCACATCAACGCAGGTCAGCGTGTACGTATTCCGGGTGAAGCCGGTGAGTGTCCGGCCGGCCCCGGTCAGCCGGTATGGCAGCCGAGCAGCTCGGCCGTGGTGCCCTTCGCCGTGGTACGCAGCGTGACGACCTTGTCGATGCGTGTGGCCGACCCGGTGAAGCGGAAGTCGGCCCGGCCCACCTCGGAGCCGTCCGCCGCCTGGGAGCGCAGGGTGCAGTAGCCCGAGGTGCCGGAGTCCTTGTGGACCTCCAGATGCACCTCGACCGCGTTGTCCGTGGCGTCGAAGGCGATCACCTGGGCGCTGATCCTGCTCTCCACGACATAGTGGTACGCAAAGTATCCGACCAGTGCGAGCAGGGCCGCGCCGAGCACCGCACCGGCGACCTTGAGCTTGCGGTCCGCACGCTCGTCCGAGGAACGGCCGTAGCGGCCCTCGGGCAGCCGCGCGCTCGCCGTGCTCATGATCGTCCTCTCCGCGGAATTATTCGCCCCCCGATTCCGTCACTATAGAAGCCGCCGATCGCGCCGGGACCACGGGGCGCCGACTTACCGAGGATTGAGTCTTGACTGACCAGTTGCGACTGATGGCCGTTCACGCGCACCCCGACGACGAGTCGAGCAAGGGCGCGGCCACCATGGCGAAGTACGTGTCCGAGGGGGTGGACGTGCTGGTGGTGACGTGCACCGGCGGAGAGCGCGGATCCATCCTCAATCCGAAGCTGCAGGGCGACACGTACATCGAGGAGCACATCCACGAGGTACGCAAGAAGGAGATGGACGAGGCCCGCGAGATTCTCGGGGTCAGGCAGGAGTGGCTCGGCTTCGTCGACTCCGGCCTGCCCGAGGGCGACCCGCTGCCGCCGCTGCCCGAGGGCTGCTTCGCCCTGGAGGACGTCGACAAGGCGGCCGGCGAGCTGGTCCGCAGGATCCGCGCCTTCCGCCCGCAGGTGATCACCACCTACGACGAGAACGGCGGCTACCCGCACCCCGACCACATCATGACCCACAAGATCTCCATGGTGGCGTTCGACGGCGCGGCGGACACCGAGAAGTACCCGGAGGCCGAGTACGGCCCCGCCTACCAGCCGCAGAAGCTGTACTACAACCAGGGCTTCAACCGCCCCCGCACCGAGGCGCTGCACCAGGCGATGCTCGACCGGGGCCTGGAGTCGCCGTACGGGGAGTGGCTCAAGCGCTGGAAGGAGTTCGAGCGCGCCGAGCGCACGCTGACCACGCACATTCCGTGCGCGGACTTCTTCGAGATCCGCGACAAGGCGCTGATCGCGCACGCCACGCAGATCGACCCCGACGGCGGCTGGTTCAAGGTGCCGATGGAGCTGCAGAAGGAGGTCTGGCCGACGGAGGAGTACGAGCTGGCGAAGTCTCTCGTGGACACCTCCCTCCCCGAGGACGACCTCTTCGCGGGCATCCGCGACAATGCCTGACATGAGCGCAAGCGTGAGCCTGGCAGTGACGCACCTCGTCCCCCTCGCCAAGGAGGTCGACGAGAACAAGGTCACCCCCGGTGTCCTCGGCTTCATCGTCTTCGCGGTGATGGCCCTGGCGGTGTGGGGACTGATGAAGTCGATGAGCAAGCACATGAACAAGGTCGACTTCAAGGAGTCCCCGGACCGCGAGGCCGAGCGCACCGAGAAGGCCGACTCCGCGGCCGAGCGGGGCTGACCCCGGGCGTCAGCGCGCCGCCGGTACCGCCACCCCCATCACCTCCCGGGCGTGGCGGTCCGGCGTCATGCGCAGCCGCCAGGCCTGCCAGCCGTCCTCCAGGCTGACCCCGCGCTCCAGCAGCAGGGCGTACGCCGGGACGTAGTCGGCCAGCTTCTCGTCCCGCAGGGGATGGCCGGCGCGGGCCAGCCGGGCCAGCTCCTCCTGGGCCACCGCCGTGCCCACCTCCACCCCGCCGGGCGCCGCGTAGGGCAGCAGGGTGCAGCGCAGAAAGCGGGCCCAGTCCTCGCCGCGCCGGTCGCCGTAGGAGACGAACAGGTCCAGCGCCTCGTCGGCGAGGGCCAGCGCGGCCTGGGTACGGGCGTTGCCCGCGTCGACCACCGCCAGCTCCAGGCACGTCCACGCCTCCCCGTGCGCGACGCCGATCCGCTGGAAGTCGGCGCGGGCGTCCACCAGGAGCTGCCGGGCGAAGCCGGAGTTGCGCAGCGAGCCGGTCTGCGCGGCCCGCTGGTCGCGGGTGACCCGGGCCGAGTGGTGCCGGGCGCAGGCCAGGCCGTAGACGTCGCGCATCCGGGAGAACATCGTGCGGGACCGCTCCATGTCGCGCACCGCCGGATCCAGGTCGCCGGCCTCCTCCAGCGCCTGGCCCAGGTAGTACAGCGTCCACGCCTCGCCGCGCGCGTCCTCGTTGTCCCGGTGCCGGGCGGCGGCCCGCCGCAGGCCCTCGACGGCCGGTGCGGGGTCGCCGGCCACCAGACGGGCCCGGGCCAGCTGGGTCAGCGCCCAGGCCTCGCCGCGCGCGTCCTGTGTCCGGCCGCAGCGCTCCAGGGCCGACCGCAGCTCGGACTCCGCGCGCGGTACGTCCCCCATGCGCAGCGCCAGCTGGCCGAGCTGGAAGTGCGCCCAGGCCTCGCCGTGCACCGAGCCGCCCTCGCGATGCAGGACCAGGGAGCGGGTGAGCAGCTCCAGCGCCTCCGCGAGCCGGCCCCGGTCCCGCTGGACTGCGGCCAGGGCGTGCATCGTCCAGGCCCGGTCCGTGGCCAGCTCCGGCGCCGCCTGCAGATCCAGCGCCTCCCGCAGCTTGGCGGCGGCCTCGGTGAGCTGGCCCTGGTGGTGCAGGGTGATCCCGAGCGAGCCCAGCGCGCGGGCCGCACCCGCGTCATGGTGCGCCTCCCGGTACAGGTCCACCACCGAGGCCAGCGTGGCGCGCGCCTTGTCCAGCTCGCCCAGCTGCCGGGCCGCGATCCCGGTGCGCCACTGCACCGAGCGCACCAGCAGCCCCTGGTCCACGGCCTGCGCCAGCTCGCTGATCTCCCCGAGCCGGTACAGGTCGCCGCGCAGCAGGCAGTAGTCGCACAGCGCGCCCAGCAGGTTCTGCACCGCTCTCTGGTCCACGCCCTCCGCGTGCCGCAGGGCCGCGGTGATGAAGCTGGACTCGTCGTCCAGCCAGCGCAGCGCCTCGTCCAGCGAGGTGAAGCCGTGCGGGCCGAACTGGTGCGAACGCGTCGACATGTTCCCGTCGACCAGGCGCAGCACCGAGTCGGCCAGGTCCGCGTAGTTCACGATCAGCCGTTCCTGCGCCGCCGCACGCTCGGCCGGGTCCTCCTCGGCCAGCAGCCGGGCCTGGGCGAAGGCGCGCACCAGGTCGTGCAGCCGGTAGCGGCTGCCGCGCACATGGTCGAGGAGGCCGGCCCGGGCGAGGTCGGCGAGCTGCCGTGTGGCCTCGGCCTCGTCCGTGGCGAGCAGCGCGGCGGCCGCCGCGGCGCCCAGCGAGGCCCGGCCCGCGAGCGCGAGCCTCCTCAGCAGCCGGCGCGCGGGCTCCGGCTGGTCGGTGTAGCGCAGCCACAGGGCACGCTCCACCGGCTCCACCGGACCGTACGCGCCCAGGTCCGTGGCCAGCTGCCGGGGCGAGCGCGGGCCGAGCGCGGAGCCCGCGATCCTGAGCGCCAGCGGCAGCCCGCCGGTGAGGTCCCGGATCCGGTCGGCGGACTCGGCGTCGTACGGCCCCGACGCGTCCTCGGCGACGGCCCCGAGCAGTTCCTCGGCACCCGCCGCGCCCAGCGCCTCGACCGGCAGATCGTGCACCCAGGCCGGCAGATCCGCCGGCAGGTCCAGGGCCGTGCGGGCGGTGACCAGGACCAGACTGTCGGAGCGCTCGGGGACCAGCGCCCGCACCTGCTCCGGGTCCGAGGCGTCGTCCAGCACGATCGTCACCGGCAGGCCGGACAGCTGCTGGTGGTACAGCTCGCCGAGCCGCTTGACCTGCTGGTCGGGGGCGGACCGCTCGCGGAACAGCAACTGCTCACGGGGAGCCCCGAGCCGGTTGAGCAGATGCAGCAGGGCGTCCCGGGTCGACAGGGGCGGCTCCTCCCGCCGGCCGCCGCGCAGATCCACGATCACCGCGCCGCGGAAGTGGTCCCGCAGCTCGTGCGCCGCGCGCACCGCGAGCGTGGTCCGGCCGGAGCCGGGCTCGCCGTGCAGCACGACCACCGTGGGCCGGGTCTCCGTGGCCGCCCGGGCGGCCTGCGCCCACTGCCGGATCCGTGCCAGCTCCGCCCGGCGTCCCGCGAACGGGCCGTCCCTGTCCGGGAGTTGCCCGAACGACTGCTCCAGCACCGAACGCCGGCGGGCCGCCGCGCTCTTGTCCGCGCCGCGCAGCGCCGGGCCGCCCTTCTTCTTCCGGGCCGTGGCGGCGGTCAGCACCCGCTGCTGGTCGAGGAACGGGCGGATGCCGCGCACCTCCAGCGCGGTCAGCCACTGCAGCCGAAGCTGCTCGGGCCCGCCGGGCTGGCCGGCCGCGCCCGCGCGGTGATGCGCGGCGGGCAGATGGGCACCGGCCGCCTTCACCACGGAGGCGGCGGCACCGACCACGCCCGCGGCGACACCCGCGCCGACGGCCGTACCGCTGCCGGTGCCGAGCAGGAGGTCGGCCACGGCCGCGGCCACCGCGGCCACCACCGCCACCAGCAGGGCGGTTCCGGCGCCCTCGCGGGCGTAGCGCTGCCCGAAGGTCAGCCGGCCCGCCTCGGTCTCGTCCAGCGCATGGACGTAGGCCTCGTACTCCTCGCCGGCCGCCTCCGCCATCGCGTCCAGCGCGCCGCGCGCTCGCGACAGCAGCAGCTGCCCGTCGATCCGCCCGCCCGAGCGCCGTACCTCCTCCTCGACGGCCCGCACCAGTAGCCGCTCGGCTTCCGCCCGATGGCCGTCCCGCATGCCCCGCCCCCCTCCGGCGTCAACTTCCTTGTCCACGAGTGTCCTTCGCGGGGCGCGGAAGCGGGAGGGGTGGTGTCCGGTGGGGAGTTGGGGAGGTGCGGCAACGTCCTTGTGAGCGTGTTCCGTGCGGTGCGAGGGAGCGGCGGCCTGTCCGAGGGAACGCGGACGCCAGTCCGCAGACCTCGCTCCGAGGATGTTCCGGCCGCTCAGCGCCGGGCGGTCCGCCGCCCCTTGCCCACTGCCAGATGCACGCACGCCCCCGCCAGCACCCCCTCCGCCACCGCGCACAGCAGCGCCTCGGCCAGCGGAGCGCCCGTGCCCGCGGTGGTTATGTCGAACCAGGCGTCCAGCACCGCCACCGATGCCGTCGCCGAAGCCGTCAGGCGGGACCTCGGGTCGCCCCGCAGGCCGAGCAGGGCCGTCGCCGCGCAGCCCGTCGCCATGAGGACGTCCAGGCCGATCCAGGCCAGGGGCCAGTTGTCCACCTCGGTGCTGCCCGGCAGGGTCAGGGCCAGCACCACCATCCACGGCACCAGCAGGACCGCCGCCGCCCCCAGCAGGACCAAGGGCCACCTCTTCCGCCCTGTCACCGTCACGGTCATGGTCGCGCTCACACCCTCCCCGTTCGTCACCCCTCGACTGCCTCCACCGTAGATCGCAGAGAAAGTTCTGCAAAGAAAGTTCGGCAGACATCGGGGACTTCTCAGGGTTCTCGGGGTTACCGTGACCGCATGACCGACGGCCTGCCCGAGATGACCAGCCTGGAGCGCACCGCCCTCTACAAATCCCTCGGCAACCCCCTGCGCCGCCGGATCCTCGAATACCTCGGCCGGCACGGCGAGGCCAACTCCACCGTCCTCGCCCGCGAACTCGGCGAGAGCTCCGGCACCACCAGCTACCACCTGCGCAAACTCGCCGAGCAGCGGCTCATCGAGGAGATCCCGGAGAAGTCCGGCGGGCGGGAGCGGTGGTGGCGCTCGCTGCCGTTCAGCCACACCACACCCGACCCGGCCACGATGACCCCGGAGGAGTACGAGGCCGCCGCCCAGCTCGCCCATCTGAAGATCGAGTTCGACAGCGCCCTGTACCGCCGCGCCCACCAGGAGTACCGCGGCCCCGAGGGCTGGGCCCAGATCCAGCGCCACGGCACGTGGCTGACCAGGGAGGAACTGCTCGCCTTCATGCGGGAGTACCACGCCCTGCTCGACCGCTACGGCCACCTCCGCGAGGACGCCCCCGAAGGCGCGCGCCCCATGAACCTGCGCTTCTACGCCGTCCCCGAGCCCGTGGGAGAGTGGAACGGTGAACCGACTGGCCCATGAGACGTCCCCGTATCTGCTCCAGCACGCCGACAACCCCGTCGACTGGTGGCCCTGGTCGGCCGAGGCCTTCGACGAGGCCCGCAGGGCGAACAGACCCGTCCTGCTGAGCGTCGGGTATTCCAGCTGTCACTGGTGTCATGTCATGGCCCACGAATCCTTCGAGGACCAGGCCACCGCCGACTACCTCAACGAGCACTTCGTCACCATCAAGGTCGACCGCGAGGAACGCCCCGACGTCGACGCCGTCTACATGGAGGCCGTGCAGGCCGCCACCGGGCAGGGCGGCTGGCCCATGACCGTCTTCCTCACCCCGGACGCCGAGCCCTTCTACTTCGGGACCTACTACCCGCCCGCACCCCGGCACGGCATGCCCTCCTTCCGGCAGGTGCTGGAAGGGGTGCAGCAGGCCTGGAGCACCCGCCGTGACGAGGTCGCGGAGGTCGCCGGGAAGATCGTGCGCGACCTTTCCCAGCGGGAGATCGTCCGGCAGGGCGACCGCGCACCCGACGAGCAGGAACTCGCCCAGGCCCTCCTCGGGCTGACCCGCGAGTACGACCCACAGCGCGGCGGATTCGGCGGGGCGCCCAAGTTCCCGCCGTCCATGGTGCTGGAGTTCCTGCTGCGGCATCACGCCCGGACCGGCGCCGAGGGCGCGCTGCAGATGGCGCAGGACACATGTGAGCGGATGGCCCGCGGGGGCATCTACGACCAGCTCGGCGGCGGGTTCGCCCGGTACTCCGTCGACCGTGACTGGATCGTGCCGCACTTCGAGAAGATGCTGTACGACAACGCGCTGCTCTGCCGCGTGTACGCCCATCTGTGGCGGGCCACCGGATCGGACCTCGCCCGGCGTGTAGCCCTGGAGACCGCCGACTTCCTCGTGCGTGAACTGCGCACCGACGAGGGCGGGTTCGCCTCCGCGCTCGACGCCGACAGCGACGACGGCACGGGCCGGCACATCGAGGGCGCGTACTACGTGTGGACGCCCGAGCGGCTGCGCGCCGTGCTCGGGGACGCGGACGGCGACCTCGCCGCCCGGTACTTCGGCGTGACCGACGAGGGCACCTTCGAGCACGGGCAGTCCGTCCTCCAACTCCCGCAGAGCAGCACCGTCTTCGACGCCGAGAGGATCGCCTCCATCAGGGCGCGGCTCCTCGCCGAGCGCGCCGGGCGCCCCGCCCCCGGCAGGGACGACAAGGTCGTCGCCGCCTGGAACGGCCTCGCCGTCGCCGCCCTCGCCGAGACCGGCGCCTACTTCGACCGGCCCGACCTGGTCGAGGCCGCCCTCGGCGCGGCCGACCTGCTCGTCCGGGTGCACCTCGACGAGCACGCCCGGCTCGCCCGGACCAGCAAGGACGGCCGTGTCGGCCCCAACGCCGGCGTGCTGGAGGACTACGCCGACGTCGCCGAGGGCTTCCTCGCGCTCGCGTCCGTGACGGGCGAGGGCGTCTGGCTGGATTTCGCCGGACTGCTCCTCGACCATGTGCTCGCCCGCTTCACCGACCCCGGCACCGGCGCGCTCTTCGACACCGCGTCGGACGCCGAGCGGCTCATCCGCCGGCCGCAGGACCCCACCGACAACGCCACCCCGTCGGGCTGGACCGCGGCGGCCGGTGCCCTGCTGGGCTATGCCGCGCACACCGGTTCCGAGCCGCACCGGACCGCCGCCGAGCGGGCGTTGGGGGTCGTGAAGACCCTGGGGCCGCGCGTGCCCCGGTTCATCGGCTGGGGGCTCGCCGTCGCCGAGGCCCTCCTCGACGGGCCCAAGGAGATCGCCGTCGTCGGACCAGGGCCCGACTTCGCGGACGAGCGGACAACGGCCCTGCACCGTACGGCACTTCTGGGTACCGCCCCGGGCGCCGTCGTAGCCGTCGGCGCAGCGGACAGTGACGAGTTCCCGCTCCTCGCCGACCGGCCCCTGCGCCAAGGTGAACCGACCGCGTACGTCTGCCGTAACTTCACCTGTGACGCGCCGACGACCGATCCTGAACGGCTCCGCGCGTCCCTGAACAGGAGCTGAGCATCCGGAACCCCGGCTACCGGAAGGCGTGAACTGTCCGAAAGAGAGCAGGTGTTCGGATAGGTCCCGCTACTGACACCACCGTTCCGAAACAATCTATTTATCGGAAGAGCTCCCGCATTTCACAGATCCCCCCTACTGTCTCCACAGCGGGTCGACGGGCGGTCACTCACCGTCGCCCGCACAGGGGGAATTCAGGGATCTGGGGGGATCTTTTTGCTCACGTCTGTCTTCATCGCCGCCGTCTCACTGGCCCTGTTCTGGATGGCGGCCTTCACCCTGTGGTGGCAGATGCACGCGTGGCGCACGCCCGAGGTGCTGGCCTCCACCCGGTTCGGCAGACCGGACGGCGACGAACACCTGTCGTTCTCACTGCTGTTGCCCGCCCGGCACGAACAGGCGGTGCTGGACCACACCATCCAGCGGCTGCTGGAATCCACGCACACCGACTTCGAGATCATCGTGATCGTCGGGCACGACGACCCGGAGACCACCGAGGTGGCCGAGAAGGCCGCCGCACGGGACGCGCGCGTCCGCGTCGTCGTCGACACCCACGAGAAGAAGAACAAGCCGAAGGCCATGAACACGGCGCTGCCGCACTGCCGCGGTGACGTCGTGGGGGTCTTCGACGCCGAGGACCAGGTCCACCCGGAGCTGCTCGCCCACGTCGACCACGCCTTCCGTACGACCGGGGCGGACGTCGTCCAGGGCGGCGTACAGCTCATCAACTTCCACTCCAGCTGGTACAGCCTGCGCAACTGCCTGGAGTACTTCTTCTGGTTCCGCTCCCGGCTGCACCTGCATGCGCAGAAGGGGTTCATCCCGCTCGGCGGGAACACCGTCTTCGTACGGACCGGCGTCCTCAGGGAAGCGGACGGCTGGGACCCCAACTGCCTCGCCGAGGACTGCGACCTGGGCGTACGCCTCTCCAGCGTCGGCAAGAAGGTCGTCGTCGCCTACGACTCCGACATGGTGACCAGGGAGGAGACCCCGGGTTCCCTGATGTCGCTGCTCAAGCAGCGCACCCGCTGGAACCAGGGCTTCCTGCAGGTGTACCGGAAGAAGGACTGGCGGCAACTGCCCGGGCTCGGACAGCGGTTGCTCGCCCGGTACACCCTGATGACCCCGTTCATGCAGGCCTTCTCCGGCGTGATCATCCCGCTCAACGCGGCCGTCGCGCTCTTCCTCGACGTGCCCGTCGGCGTCGCCTTCCTCACCTTCCTCCCGCTGGTCACCGCCGCCGTCACCTTCGTCTTCGAGGTGGTCGGGCTGCACGACTTCGGCAAGCAGTACGGCCTGAAGGTCCGTCTCGTCCACTACGTGAAGCTCATCGTGGGCGGCCCCTTCTACCAGGTCCTCCTCGCCGGAGCCGCGATCCGTGCCGTCTGGCGCGAGCAACGCGGCCGTAACGACTGGGAGTTGACCACGCACGTCGGCGCACACCTCACCGCGGCCGAGCCCATCCGAGAGGACGTTCCTGCGTGACCTCCACACTTCCCGCGGTGACCGCAGCGAAGGTCCCCGCGCAGCGCCCACCTGTGCCGGAAGGCGGTACGACCGCCCGGACCAGCCCGCCGCCACGGCTCCGCTCCTCCCGCCCCGATCTGCTGGTGTGCGGGGTCCTGCTCGCGGTGATCCTCCTCGTCCAGGGCTGGAACATCGCCGCCTACCCGACGCTCAGCGACGACGAGGGCACCTACCTCGCCCAGGCCTGGGCCGTCCAGCAGGGCCGGGGCCTCGCCCACTACACCTACTGGTACGACCACCCGCCGCTCGGCTGGATCCAGATAGCCCTGCTCAGCTGGCTCCCCTCGGCGATCAGCCCCGGCTCGATGACCGTCGGCACCATGCGGCTGACCATGCTGCTGGTCAGCGGCGTCAGCGCGGTCCTCGTCTATGTTCTCGGCCGCCGGCTCTCCCTGCCCCGCTGGGCCGCCGGACTCGGCATGGCCCTGTTCGGGCTCTCCCCGCTCGCGGTCGTGCTCAGCCGGGAGATCTTCCTCGACAACATCGCCGTGATGTGGCTGCTGCTGGCGTTCTGCCTCGCCGCCTCGCCCAGCCGCCACCTCTGGCACCACTTCGGCGCGGGCCTCGCCGCCGCTGCGGGAGTGCTCACCAAGGAGACGATGCTGGTCGTCCTGCCCGCCCTGTTCGTCACCATGTGGCGGCACAGCCACCGCGACACCCGCAAGTTCGCCCTCACCGGAGCCGTCACCGGCTGCGCCCTGATCGGCTTCTCCTATCCGCTGTTCGCCCTGCTCAAGGGCGAACTGTTCCCGGGCGCCGGACACGTCTCGCTGTGGGACGGCATCACCTACCAGATGTCCAGGCCCGGTTCCGGATTCATCCTGGACCGCTCCTCCGGCTCCTACGGCGTCCTGCACTCCTGGCTGTACTACGACCGCGTGCTGCCCCTCGGCGGCCTCGCCGGAGCCCTGCTCCTGCTGCTCACCTGGCGCTGGTCGGTCACCGCCCGCGCCCTCGCCGGACCGGCCCTCACGGTCGCCGTCCTCGCCGCGGTGGCCCTGCGCCCGAACGGCTATCTGCCCGCCATGTACATCATCGGCGCGCTGCCCTTCCTCGCCCTGGTCCTCGCCGGCGGCGCCGCATCGGTCGCCCACGCGGTCCTCAGCAGGTGGCGCAGGGAGGGCGAGAAGCGCCACCTCACCGGCGGCCGGTACGCGCTCGCCGCCATCCTGGCCCTCGCCGCCGGCGCCTATGTCGTACCGCACTGGTACGACGGCGACCGCACCGCCGTCACCGCCGACGCCAACAAGCCCTACCGGCAGGCCTCCCACTGGCTCAGCACCGAGGTGGCGGACCCGAAGGACACCCGCGTGCTCGTCGACGACGCCCTCTGGCTGGACCTCGTGCACGCCGGATACCGGCCCGGGCTCGGCGCCATCTGGTTCTACAAGGCCGACCTCGACCCGGCCGTCAGCAAGACCATGCCGCACGGCTGGCGGGACATCGACTACGTCGTCGCCTCGCCGACCGTCCGCCGCGACGCCAAGGACCTGCCCAATGTGCGGGCCGCGATCCGGCACTCCACGCCGGTCGCCACCTTCGGCACCGGACCCGACCGCATCGAGATCCGGCGGATCCAGGTTGGGGGAGGCGCGCGATGAACGAGTACAGCGCCCCGGCACAAGGCCTCGACGCCGTGGAGGTCCCCGAGCCCGGCGCCGTCACCATCGTCGTACCGACGTTCAACGAGTCCGCGAACATCCGGCAGTTGCTGCACCGGATCACCGAGTCCGTGCCGGCGCGGCTGCCCTGCGAGGTGCTCTTCGTGGACGACTCCACCGACGACACCCCCGAGGTGATCCGCGAGGCCGCCAAGGACTGCCCGTTCCCGGTGGCCGTACTGCACCGGGAGGAACCCGCCGGCGGGCTCGGCGGGGCGGTCGTCGAGGGGCTGAGGGCGGCGGCCTCGGAGTGGATCGTCGTCATGGACGGCGACTGCCAGCATCCGCCGTCCCTGGTACCGGAGCTGGTGGCCACCGGCGAGCGGGCGAACGCCGGGCTCGTCGTCGCCTCCCGGTACATCGAGGGCGGCAGCCGGGCCGGGCTCGCCGGCGGCTACCGGGTGGCCGTCTCGCGCGGCGCGACCTGGCTCGCCAAGGCGCTCTTCCCCCGCCGACTGCGCGGCATCAGCGACCCGATGAGCGGTTTCTTCGCCATCCGGCGCAGCGCGGTCACGGCGGACGTACTCAAACCGCTCGGCTACAAGATCCTGCTGGAGCTGGCCGTCCGCAGCCGCCCCCGGCAGGTCGCCGAGGTGCCGTTCGTCTTCCAGGAGCGGTTCGCCGGCGAGTCCAAGTCCACCGCCCAGGAGGGCTTCCGCTTCCTGCGCCACCTGGTGGGCCTGCGCACCGCCTCCCCGGCCGCCCGCATGGTCGGCTTCGGACTGATCGGCGCGAGCGGGTTCGTGCCGAACCTCGTCGGGCTGTGGGCACTGACCGCCCTCGGGATGCACTACCTGCCCGCCGAGATTCTCGCCAACCAGCTCGGGGTCGCCTGGAACTTCCTGCTCATCGAACACCTGCTGTTCCGCGACCGGCGTGTGCACCGCCGCTGGTGGGACCGGCTCGGCCGGTTCGCGCTGCTCGCCAACGCCGACCTGGTGCTGCGCATCCCGCTGATCGCCCTGCTCGTCGGCCGGTTGGGCATGGGCGTCCTGCCCGCCACGGCGCTCGCGCTGGTCATGACGTTCGTCCTGCGCTTCGTGGGCACCGAGGCGCTGGTCTACCTCCCCCGTCGGCGGGGGAGCCGAGCAAGGAGAGCCGTGTGAGTACGACGTACCGCAGACGCCGCAGACGGACCGCGCTGGCCGGGGTGGGCGCCCTGACCGCCGGTCTGCTGCTGGCCGCGCCCCAGCCGGCGGAGGCCGCCAACCTGATCAAGAACCCCGGCTTCGAGACCGCAGGCAGCGACGACATGCCGTACTGCTGGGAGAAGTCGGGCTGGGGCGACAACGACTTCAGCTTCGAGACGACCTCGGACGCGCACTCCGGGACCAAGGCCATGAAGGTCACGGTGACCCGCCGGGTCTCCGGCGACCGCAAGGCGATGATCACCGAGTCGACGGACTGCGCGCCGGGGGTGAGCGCCGGCAAGCAGTACGACCTGGGACTCTGGTACAAGACCACCACCCCGGACGCCAACATCACCCTCTTCCGGCACGACACCTCCGCCGGCTGGCAGTACTGGACCGACCTCAAGACCCTCGACATGGCCTCCACCTGGACCCAGGCCACGGTCCGCACCCCCGAGGTCCCGGCCGGCACCGACCGCATCACCTGGGGCGTCTCCGTCTACGGCACCGGCTCGGCGACCACCGACGACTACACCATGGAACAGGTGCCGGACCCGCTCCCGCCGGCCCAGTGCACCGGCACCACCGACCAGTGCGCCAACGGCAGTTGGTCGGTGCTGCCGACGCAGAACCCGGTCCGCTCCATGCACTCCGTCGTGCTCGACAACGGCAAGGTGCTGCTGATCGCCGGCTCCGGCAACAGCGAGGAGAACTTCAACGCGGGCACCTTCACCTCGGCGGTGTACGACCCGGCGAACGGCACGTACAAGGTCATCCCGACGCCGAAGGACATGTTCTGCGCGGGGCACGTCCAGCTCCAGGACGGCCGGGTGCTGGTGCTGAGCGGCAACAAGGCGTACCCGGTGGTGGGCGGGCACGGCTACGAGGGGTTCAAGGACTCGTACATCTTCGACCCGACGACCGAGACCTACACCAAGACCAACGACCTCAACGACGGCCACTGGTACCCGTCGGCGACCGAGCTGGGCAACGGTGACGTCATCTCCTTCGGCGGGCTGCGCGAGGACTCCACCGGCTCGGTGACCGCCGAGAAGTTCAGTTATGCGCAGAACCAGTGGCTGCCGCTGTCGCAGGTCAACCAGACCTGGTCGTACTGGGGCCTGTACCCGGCGATGATCCTCATGCAGGACGGCCGCCTCTTCTACACGGGCAGTCATGTCTTCGGCAACAACATCCCCGGCACGGGTTCGGCGATCTACGACTACGGCGCCAACACGATCACCCAGATCCCGGGCCTGCAGAACAAGGACGAGCGGGACCAGTCGGCGAGCGTGCTGCTGCCGCCCGCGCAGGACCAGCGGGTCCTGACGATCGGCGGCGGCAACATCGAGTCCAATCCGGATGCGAACCGCCTCACCGACCTGATCGACCTCAAGCAGGCCAACCCGGCCTACGTCGCCGGGCCGCCGATCCCGCAGGGCACGGTCGACCTGGGCAACGGCCCCCAGCCGGAGACCGGCAACCAGGGCAAGATGTACGTCTCCGCGGTGCTGCTGCCCGACGGCAAGGTGCTGGAGACCGGCGGCGCCCTGCACAACCGGGCCAACCCGGTGTACGAGTCCTCGATCTACGACCCCGGCACCAGCACCTTCGACCCCGTGGCCGCCGACCCCGAGTCCCGCGGCTACCACTCCTCGGCGTTCCTGCTCCCCGACGGCCGTGTGATGGCGACGGGCGACAACCCGGGCAACGGCACCTGGAACCACAACGTGTCGATCTACACCCCGCCGTATCTCTACAAGGGCACACGCCCGACGATCACCTCGGTGATCAACCAGGAGTGGAAGTACGGCGACACCCAGCGGATCACGGTCGACCGGCCCATCGCCAAGGCGGAGTTGATCCGCCCAGCCGCCGTCACGCACTCCTCCGACCCGAACCAGCGCTTCGTGGACCTCCCCCTGTCGGTGGACGGCAACAACGTGGACCTGAACGTCACGAACAACCCGAACCTCGCTCCGCCCGGCTGGTACATGCTCTTCGCCGTTGACGCCAACGGGGTGCCCTCGGTGGCCCAGTGGGTCCATCTGACGGGCCCGGCGGCCCTCAGCGCCGCCTCCCCGCACATCCACGCCTTCGCCGACTCCCTCACCGGCAAGGTGTCGGGCCCCGGCAAGAGGAAGGCCGCACAGCAGGTCAGCCCGACCATCTCCGGCTGCGACCGGCACTACGGCTCGGCCAACGTGTGCGTGCCGACGGTGTTCCCGCCCGAGGTGAAGAAGACGGCGGCGGCTCGATGCGCCTGGCTCAAGGAGAACAACTACGGTCGGCTGAAGGTCAACGGCGCCGACGACCCACTGGGGTTGGACCGGAACCGGGACGGGACCGCCTGTGACAAGGGGGATGTGACCAGGCGCTGACCGCGCTAACCGTGCTCCGCCAGGGCGCGCTCCACGATGGCCTCCAGCTGTTCGTGGTGGGCGCCCTTCCAGTACGCGCGGCCGCACTCGGTGCACTGGGCGAAGACGTCGTACGAGCGCTGGGTGCCGTGTTCGAGCTGATCGACGACCTCGGCCTTCGTGGCCTGTTTCAGAAGGCCGTTGCAGGCGGTGCAGCGGGTCCAGGGGTGGAGGTCGGGGTGGAAGCGGTCCAGGACGTCGTGGAGCTGGTCGTCGGGGCGGTGGCTGTAGACGAAGGCGCCGGCCCACAGCTCGCGGCGGCGCAGCAGGCCCCGGTCGCGGCTGAGCATGACCCGCTTCTCGGCGGCCGAGCGGGCGGCGAGCGCTGCGTCGCCGATGTCGGTCGACTCGTACGCGGTGTCCACGCCGAGCAGGCGCAGGCGGCGGGCGAGCGTGCCGAGGTGGACGTCCAGGAGGAAGCGGAGCGGGGCGCCGGGGACCCGCTGGGGGCGGTCGACGGGCCGTACCTTCACCGTCTCGCCGTCTTTCGGGATGTGCGATGCCGGCACCTCGCTGCCGTCGACGACCAGTGCGCCGACCTCGGTCAGCGGGACGCCGAGGGACTCGATGACATGGCCGAGCGTCGAGACCCCGTCCGTGGCCAGGGGCGCGGCACCGGCCCGCCGGGCGTGCGGCACGAACAGGTGCAGTGCGGGGGCGACTTCGACGCGGATCTCGGGTCGGTTCACCTCGTCAGCATCGCACGCCGGACCGCCGTGACCTCAGTGGTTTTCCCTGGGCAGGCCGCGCTCCAGGACGTCGAGGGCACGCTCCATCAGCTCACGGAGGTCGCCCTGCTGGTCGTTCTCGCCCCAGTACCGGTTGACCTCCATGAGCCCGCCGATGAGCGACATGGCGTAGACCCGCACCTCGAGACTCTCCGGATCGAGGCCGGTGCGGTCCGCGACGACCTGGCGGAGCAGAAGGCTGGTGCTCGCCATGCTCTCGAACATCCGGCTGCGGATGGCCGGGACCTCGACCCCGAGCCGCACCCGCAACCGGGTCACCTCGGGGTCCTCGGACAGCGCCAGGTCGAGCGCCCGGTGCATGACGTGCCGCAGGGACTGGATCAGCGGTTCGTCGGCCGGGCGGGCCCGCAGCTCCTCGGCCATCATCAGGTCGTACTCGTCCGTGAGGACGATGTCCTCCTTGGTCGGGAAGTAGCGGAAGACGGTCGACGGCGACACCTCGGCCCGCTCGGCGATCTGGTCGATCGTGGTGGCGTCGTACCCCTGCTCCCGGACCAGTGAGTACGTCGCCGCGCGGATCGCCTCCCGGGTCTTGATCTTCTTGCGTTCCCGCAGGCTGAGGCGGGGCCGGTCGGCGGGGGAGGTGCTGGGGGTGCGTGCGGCCGTCATGCCGGTCATTGTCTGGCATCCGCGACGGGGGCGGCCACGGCCGGGGCCTCCTCCCGCCTGGTGCGCCGTACGACGGGTGTGTTCGGCGCAACCATGAAATGAGAGTAACTCTCAAAATATGGGAACTGTCAATGGAGGGCTGGCCTCAGATGCTTCCAGGCGTACGAAGACGGCCACGGCTGGTGAGCCGTGGCCGGATAGGGAGGGCTGAGGGTGTCTACGCGTGCTGGTACGCCACCAGCGAGATGCCGACGTAGTGGACGACGAACGCCGCGAGGGTGAAGGAGTGGAAGACCTCGTGGAAGCCGAACCAGCGCGGGGACGGGTTCGGGCGCTTGATGCCGTAGATCACGCCGCCCGCGCTGTAGAGCAGACCGCCGACGATCACCAGGACCAGGACCGCGATGCCGCCGGTGCGCAGGAAGTCGGGCAGGAAGAACACGGCCGCCCAGCCCATGGCGATGTAGCAGGGCGTGTACAGCCAGCGCGGGGCGCCCACCCAGAAGACGCGGAAGACTATGCCGGCCGCGGCGGCGGCCCAGATGCCCCACAGCAGCCACTCGCCCTTCGCCCCGGGCAGGAGCAGCAGGGTCAGCGGGGTGTAGGTGCCCGCGATGATCAGGAAGATGTTGGCGTGGTCCAGACGGCGCAGAACGCCGTCCATGCGCGGGCTCCAGTTGCCCCGGTGGTACAGCGCGCTGATACCGAACAGCAGGCAGGCCGTCAGGACGTAGATCCCGCAGGCTATGCGGCCTCTGGTGGAGTCGGCGAGGGCGGTGAGCACGAGGCCCGCGATGAGTACGGCCGGGAACATGCCGAGGTGCAGCCAGCCGCGGAGCTTCGGCTTGACGTGTTGCGGCAGCGAGAGCGCCGGACCGCGGCCGTCGGCCGGCGTGTCCGTGGGCGCGTCGGGGACGGACGCAGTCATGCGGGGCATGGTACCTACGGCACCGTAAGTCGGGTGTCAGCGCGGGCCTTGGTCGATCGAACGCAAAAAGACCTTCAGGTGACACAAACCTGGACGTAAAGGGAACGCAAACAGGCCTGGAAGCCGTGGTTTTCATCACGTCGCTCACTTGTGACGCCCCCTGGACATATGCGCACTCTCGTCGGATGATCAAATGAGTGCAGTCGGCACCGGATGAGCATCCGAAGCATCCGGGTCGTAGCCCCCACGGGGCCACAGGACAAAATCCCTCACTTAGGAGCAACCGTGGCGCGCGACAACTCGGCTTCCAGCGTTCCCACAAACCACCAGGAACTGATCTCGTGGGTCGACGAGATCGCCGAACTGACCCAGCCGGACAGCGTGGTCTGGTGCGACGGCTCCGAGGCCGAGTACGACCGGTTGTGCGAAGAACTGGTCGCCAAGGGCACCTTCAAGAAGCTCGATCCGATCAAGCGCCCCAACTCCTACTACGCGGCCTCCGACCCCACCGATGTCGCGCGGGTCGAGGACCGCACCTTCATCTGCTCCGAGAAGGAGGAGGACGCCGGCCCGACCAACCACTGGAAGGCCCCCGCCGAGATGCGGGAGATCTTCAGCGGCGAGAAAGGCCTGTTCCGCGGCTCGATGCGGGGCCGCACCATGTACGTCGTCCCGTTCTGCATGGGCCCGCTCGGCTCCCCGCTGTCCGCGATCGGCGTGGAGATCACCGACTCCGCCTACGTCGCCGTCTCGATGCGCACGATGACGCGCATGGGCCAGGCCGTCCTGGACGAACTCGGCGACAACGGCTTCTTCGTCAAGGCCGTCCACTCCCTCGGTGCCCCGCTGGAGCAGGGCCAGGACGACGTTCCGTGGCCGTGCAACTCCACCAAGTACATCTCGCACTTCCCCGAGGACCGCGAGATCTGGTCCTACGGCTCCGGCTACGGCGGCAACGCCCTGCTCGGCAAGAAGTGCTACGCGCTGCGTATCGCCTCGGTCATGGCGCGTGACGAGGGCTGGCTGGCCGAGCACATGCTGATCCTCAAGCTCACCCCGCCGCAGGGCGAGTCCAAGTACGTCGCCGCCGCCTTCCCGAGCGCCTGCGGCAAGACCAACCTCGCCATGCTGGAGCCCACGGTCTCCGGCTGGACCGTGGAGACCATCGGCGACGACATCGCCTGGATGCGCTTCGGCGAGGACGGCCGCCTGTACGCGATCAACCCCGAGGCCGGCTTCTTCGGCGTCGCGCCCGGCACCGGCGAGCACACCAACGCCAACGCGATGAAGACCCTGTGGGGCAACTCGGTCTTCACCAACGTCGCCCTCACCGACGACGGCGACGTGTGGTGGGAGGGCATGACCCAGGAGACCCCGGCCCACCTCACGGACTGGAAGGGCCGCGACTGGACCCCCGAGTCCGCCGAGCCCGCCGCCCACCCCAACGCCCGTTTCACCACCCCCGCCGCCCAGTGCCCGATCATCGCGCCCGAGTGGGAGGACCCCAAGGGCGTGCCGATCTCGGCGATCCTCTTCGGCGGCCGCCGCGCTTCCGCGGTGCCGCTGGTGACGGAGTCCTTCGACTGGAACCACGGCGTCTTCCTCGGCGCCAACGTGGCCTCCGAGAAGACCGCCGCCGCCGAGGGCAAGGTCGGCGAGCTGCGCCGCGACCCGTTCGCGATGCTGCCGTTCTGCGGCTACAACATGGGCGACTACATGGCCCACTGGATCGACGTGGCCAAGGACAAGGACCAGTCCAAGCTGCCGAAGATCTACTACGTCAACTGGTTCCGCAAGAACGACGAGGGCAAGTTCGTCTGGCCGGGCTTCGGCGAGAACTCCCGTGTCCTGAAGTGGATCGTGGAGCGCCTGGAGGGCAAGGCCGAGGGCGTCGAGACCCCGATCGGCGTGCTGCCGGCCAAGGGCGCGCTGGACACCAAGGGCCTGGAACTGTCCGAGTCCGACCTGGACTTCCTGCTCACGGTCGACAAGGAGATCTGGCGCGAGGAGGCCGCGCTCGTCCCCGAGCACCTCAACACCTTCGGCGACCACACCCCGAAGGAGCTGTGGGACCAGTACCGCGCGCTGGTGGAGCGCCTGGGCTGAACAGCCCGTCGAAGACTCCACGGCCGGTCCGGATGCCCTGACCAGCGATCGTCACGACCGGCCGTGGTGACCACCCACCGGGGCCCCGCACAATGGCGTGCGGGGCCCCGGCTTCAGTTGTTGCGCTCCTCCAGATGGCGCGTGTGCGACTCCTGCCTGCGCGCCTCCCGGTCCCTGAGGTCCGACACCAGGTGCTCCGCCTCCTCACGGAGCAGGGCGAGCCGGCGGTCCAGGTGGCGTTCGGGGGACTGCGTGCCCGGGGTCACTTTTCGTGGAACGTGGCTGACGGATGGAGTTCGCCTGTCGCAGGTAGTCGGCACCGACGTTACGAGGCGCCCCCGATGGTGCTGTCGTACGGCAGGCGCGAGGGGCGTTCAGACCACTCGAATGCCGGGGCGGCCTAGACGAGGAGCTTTCCGCCGCATCGCGGGGCGCCGTCCTTCATCGCGATGAGGTTCGCGACCACGTACGAGATGTCGTTCTGGGAGTGCCACTCGCTCGGGAAGTAGGTGACCAGCCGCGACGACTGGAACCGGGCCTCCAGGTCCGGCACGAAGGTGCGGTACTGGTCGTCCGTGTAGTACCAGAACGAGTTCTCGTTGTAGTAGGCGACGCGCGTCGGGTCCTGGTAGGCGCCGCGGCCGTCGGCGCTGGGCGTCATGGTGAGGAGCATGCCGCCGGGCGCCAGCAGCCGGTACAGCTCGTTGATCAGCGGCACCTTCGCCGGCACGTACTCGAGGAAGTCCACCGCCCGCATCAGGCCGACGGAGCCGTCGGGCAGGTCCAGCTTCCCTGGCAGGGTCGCGACGATGTCGACACCGTCTCCCGGCCGCTGGTCCACTCCGACGTAGCCCGGCGGTTTGCGGTGGGCCGCGCCGAGGTCCAACGCGATCAGTCCGCGCCGGTAGGTCCATGCGAGGGCGTTGGCCTCGATGTACTTGTCGTACAGAGCGACCGTCTCGCGTTGGATGTGCGCGTTGATCTCCGGGTCGCTCTGGGTGTTCCCGGGGTGAACCCGCTGGAGGTAGAGGCATTTGTTGATGTGGTGGAAGTCGCCGAGGTGGAAGAGGCGGCACATCAGGTCCTGGTCGTCCAGAACCGTGTGCTTGGCGTCGTACCCGCCGGCCTTCTCGTAGCTCTCCTTGCGGAACGCCCGCACGTGGTTGGGTGCGTACCAGATGTAGGCGACGTTGTGCGGCGTCGGCGCGAGGGAGATGACCTGCAGCAGCTTGCGGCCGTCGACTTCCACATCCTCGTACTGCCAGCCGAACGTCTCGTCGAAACGGCTCTCGTCCCGCCCCCCGTCCTCGGTGATCTGCGCCGTGTTGCTGTAGACGAAGACAGCGTCGGGATTTTCGTCGAACGCCTTGCCGAGCTCCGCCAGGCACGACTTCGCCATCAGGTCGTCGTGGTCGAGTTCCACGAGGATCTCGCCGCGCGCCAGTTCACAGGCCTTGCGCTTGGCAGCCCCTACGCCCTTCACGCCGTCCGCGATCTCGACGCGGACGCGGTCGTCGGGCCGCTCCGGGCGCCACCGGGCGCCGTTGTTGAGCAGGACGATCCACTCCCAGTCCGAACAGGTCTGTGCCTGCAGGGTTGCCAGGCACTCATCGAGGAAACGGGGCCGGTGGCTGGGGGTGAAGACGGAGAACCTCGGTGTCGCGGTCGGCGTCATCTGTTGCTCCCTGCTTGGCTCGATGTCGGTGAGAGGGCTGAGGAATCCGGAATCATCGGAATTCCGCCGGCACTTGGGAACGCAGTGAGGGATCGGCAGCGATTGCACGGCGGAACTCGTCCGCGGCGTCCTTGGTACGGTGCTGCCGCGCTCGGATTCGTCCGAGGCGCAGATGTGCCGTGCCCGCCTTGGGTTTGCCGGCAATGGCACGCTTCAGGAGTTCGCCGGCCTGGTCGGGGTCGCTCGACTCCAACAGAAGCGCCTCGTTGAAGAGAGCCGACGTGAGCATCGGGTCGATCTTCAGGGCCTTGTCATGGTCCGCACGGGCACTGGCCGTCCTGCCGGCCTCGTTCGCCATGACTGACGGGGCCTTGGAATCCGGGGGCGCTGCCGAGTATGCATGAATGGCCCACGTTGTCACTCCGGTGGCAACTGCCGCCGCAGTGAAGAGCCCCACCGACAATTGCCTACGTTTCACCTTGTCATATCTCGTGGAAAAGTGAGGGACGATGGGATGTCGGAGTCCGAACCACCGTCATTTCCACCGACGTTACGAGGCAGTGGTGGTGCGGCCGCCCTTTGGCGGCCACTTGGGGTGTGCAGTCCACCCGAATGTACGCGTCGCGCGCACGAAAAAATGGCGCCCGGTCCGCGCGTCGCTGCGGGTGCACGCGGACCGGGGCCGTCGAGGGATCCCGGGGGAGGGATCAGTGGGCCGCGCTGAGTTCCTTCGGGTCGCCCAGTGCGGCGGTGTGCGCGTCCATGCGTTCGGCGGACAGGATCGCCGCCGCCGTATCGGCGCGGGAGGCCGCGACGACGAGGGCGCGACCGGCGAGGGTGTGGGCCCGCTCGTGCAGGGCCGCCGGCCGGGCCTCGGGTGCGGTGCCGGTTGCGCGGGCCGGCGTTCGTCCGCTCCGCAGCCGGGCCACCTGCTCGGCGAGACGTTCGGCCGCCTGGTCCAGGTCGGCGGAGGGCGCGAGCGCCCGCAACTCGTCCGTGACGGCGAGCAGGGCCGCGAGGTGGCCGGCGAGCTGGATGTCCAGCTCCTCCTCGCGCGACCGGTGGGGGAAGTCGGAGGCGGTGCCGGCCATCGTGCTGTGGACCGACTTGGTGCGGATCGGTTCGTACATGGCGATGGCCTCCTGTGCGCTGACAGGAAGCCATCCTAGCTTGGATTTCGTCTAAAGTTGAGCCGTGTCACGGAATGGAGTCCGTCGGCTACGGCCGGCTGTGCCCGTCGGCTACGGCTGGCCGTAGCCGTCCAGGAAGTTCCCGATCCGGGTGACCGCGTCCCGGAGGTCGCCGACCGACGGCAGGGTCACCACCCGGAAGTGGTCCGGCTCGGGCCAGTTGAAGCCCGTGCCCTGGACGACCATGATCTTCTCCTGGCGCAGCAGGTCCAGGACCATCTGCCGGTCGTCCTTGATCTTGAAGACCTGGGGGTCGAGGCGCGGGAACAGATACAGCGCGCCCTTGGGGCGGACGCAGCTCACGCCCGGGATCTGCGTCAGCAGCTCGTAGGCCGTGTCCACCTGCTCCTTCAGCCGCCCGCCCGGCAGCACCAGGTCCTTGATCGACTGGCGTCCGCTGAGCGCGGCGACCACCCCGTGCTGCCCCGGCATGTTGGCGCACAGCCGCATGTTCGCCAGGATCGTCAGGCCCTCGATGTAGGAGTCGGCGTGGGCGCGGGGGCCGGAGATCGCCATCCAGCCGACCCGGTAGCCGGCCACCCGGTACGCCTTCGACATGCCGTTGAAGGTGAGGGTGAGCAGGTCGGGGGCGATCTTCGCGGTGGGGGTGTGCGTGGCGCCGTCGTAGAGGATCTTGTCGTAGATCTCGTCGGAGCAGACCAGCAGGTTGTGCCGGCGGGCGATGTCGGTCAGGCCCTTCAGCATCGCCTCGTCGTACACCGCGCCCGTGGGGTTGTTGGGGTTGATGATGACGATGGCCTTGGTGCGGTCGGTGACCTTGCGCTCGACGTCGGCGAGGTCGGGCATCCAGTCGGACTGCTCGTCGCAGCGGTAGTGCACGGCCGTGCCGCCGGAGAGGGACACCGCCGCCGTCCACAGCGGGTAGTCCGGGGCCGGTACGAGGACCTCGTCGCCGTCGTCGAGGAGCCCCTGCATCGCCATCACGATCAGCTCGGATACGCCGTTGCCGATGAAGACGTGCTCGACGTCCGTCTCGATGCCGATGGTCTGGTTGTGCATGACGACGGCCCGGCGGGCGGCCAGCAGGCCCTTGGCGTCGCCGTAGCCGTGGGCCGTCGAGACGTTGCGGAGGATGTCCTCCAGGATCTCCGGCGGGCACTCGAAGCCGAAGGCGGCCGGGTTGCCGGTGTTGAGCTTGAGGATGCGGTGTCCCGCCGCCTCAAGCCGCATGGCCTCCTCGAGAACCGGGCCCCGGATCTCGTAACAGACGTTGGCGAGCTTGGTCGACTGGATCACCTGCATGTCGTGAGCTTACGGCGCGCCCACCCCTCTTGAGTCGTGTTTTCCGCCACGTGAGACACGGCGATTTGCCCGGATATCGCCGATGGCTGTCTCAGGAGCCACTTGCGTCCCTAGAATGCGGTGCCGCTCCGCCGGGCCGGGCCGGTACGGCGGGGACGTCAGGGGGGCGGGCCCGAGCGGGTGGCTTGTGTGTACGGCGAGGCTGAGTGGGGCGGGGATGCGCGGAGAGACGGGGACGGACGGCAGACGCGGACCGGGTGGGGCCCACCAGGTACCGCCGAACGGATACGGCACCGAGCCGGGGCGGGCGGCCCCGCCGGACGCCGATCCCGCGCAGGTGACCGCGCAGCTGCCGGACGCCGGTCACGCGCCGTCGGTCTCGCCGAACGTGTACCTCCCCAGGGCGGTCTCCGCTCCGGCGTACGACGAGTACACGGACCCGGCCGCCGCCCACGGCTGGACGAGCGCCTATGACGAGACCCGCGAGCTGCCCCCACTGGCCGAGCCGACCGGGGCCGTCGAGCCGACCGGGCCGGTCGTGGTGACCGAGCCGCCCGGCCGGTCCCGGCCGGGCGAGGGGCGGGCCGCGCGGCGGCGCGCCGAGCGGCGCACGGGCGGCCGCCGCCGGGTCGTGGCCGTCGCCGGGGCGCTGGGAGTGGCCGGCGCGGTCGCGGTGATCGCCGCCATGGCGGGCGGCTCGGATTCCCCCGCCTCGGACGGTCCGGCCGGCGGCAAGCCATCCGTCGTCGGCGACTCCGCCACCGCGAGCCCCTCCGCGGACGCCGGCTCCTCGGCCGGGGCCACCCCGACGGCCGGTGACAGCTCGGCCCCGGCGTCCCGCTCGTCCGCCGCCCCGGCCGCGGGCGCGTCCCAGGGGAAGGCGAGCACCGGCCCCGCCACCTCGGCCCCCGTCACGGCGTTTGCGACCTCCGGTGCTTCCGAGCCCACCGCGACCACGGCCGACCCGGCCCCCTCCACCTCCGGCTTCCCCAGCGGCCGGGGCCACGGCCACGGCAACACCAAACGCCCCCACTGACGGGTGGACGCGCCTTCGTGCGTGTCCAGGCGCCCGACGTGCTCGCTTCCGACGAGGACCGCGAGGTGCCCCGCAGAGGGAAACCCCTATGACCTGAGCCGCCTTCTTGTTCCCGCACCCCTCCTGCGCTGAGTATGTGCATGACAAACGAAAGGGCGACCGGAGGACTCCGGTCGCCCAAGTCGTCAGAGGGGACCCCCACATGAACATGCCTCTCCTTGCCGCACTCTCCTCCGTGGCCATGGTCGGGCTGGGCGCCACACCCGCGGTCGCCGCGCCGCACACCGCCGTCAAGCCCGCGGTGACCGTCAACTACGCCGGCACCGTCGCGCTCAGCAACTGCTCCGGCTCCGTGATCCGCTTCCCCAACTCAGCCGACAGCGACCCCGCGCTCGTGCTCACGAACGGCCACTGCCTGGAGACCGGCTTCCCGGACCCTGGCCAGGTCATCACCGGCCAGTCCTCCAGCCGCAGCTTCGGCCTGCTGAACGCCTCCGGCAGCAGGGTCGCCACCCTCCGCGCCAACCAGGTCGTCTACTCGACCATGACGGACTCGGACGTCACGATCTACCGGCTGACCACCACGTACGCGCGGATCAAGAGCGCGTACGGGATCAGCCCGCTCACCGTGAACGACACCCACCCCACCGCCGGCACGGCCATCAAGGTCGTCTCCGGGTACTGGAAGCGCACCTACAGCTGCAGCATCGACGGCTTCGTGTACCGGCTGAAGGAGGGCGACTGGACCTGGAAGGACTCGGTCCGCTACACCTCCGCGTGCAACACCATCGGCGGCACCTCGGGCTCCCCGGTGATCGACACCACCACCGGCAAGGTCGTCGCCGTGAACAACACCGGCAACGAGGACGGCGAGACCTGCACGGTGAACAACCCGTGCGAGGTGGACGAGAGCGGCAACGTCACCATCCACCAGGGCATCAACTACGCCGAGGAGACCTACCAGATCCCCGCCTGCTTCACCACGGGCAACAAGCTGGACCTGAGCGCCGCCGGCTGCGTCCTGCCCAAGCCGTAACGGTCACACGGAAGTACGGCGGACCGCCCGGCCCGCGAGCACATCCGTCCGCTTCCCGTCCTCGATGACGAACCTGCCGTTGACCAGGACGTACGGGATGCCGGTCGGCAGCGTGCGGGGCTCGGCGAAGGTCGCGCCGGGCGCCACCGTGTCCGGATCGAACAGCACCAGGTCGGCCCGGTACCCCTCGCGCACCAGCCCCCGGTCCGGCAGCCGCAGCCGGGCCGCGGGCCGGGACGTGAGACGGGCGACGCACTCCTCCAGCGACAGGATCCCCAACTCCCGTACGTAGTGGCCGAGATAGCGCGGGAAGGTGCCGTAGGCGCGCGGGTGCGGCTTGTCGCCCTGCAGAATGCCGTCGGAGCCGCCGGTGTGGGTGCGGTGCCGCATGATCGTGCGGACGTTGTCCTCGTGTCCGACGTGCTGGAGGATCGTCGTACCGAGCCGGTCCCCGACCAGCAGCCGGCGGGCCGTGTCCCACGGGGCTTCGCCGCGCAGCTCGGCCGCCTCCCGGACCGTACGGCCCACCAGGTCGCCGTGCGCCGGGTCGGTGACACCGGAGATCTCGATCGTCTCCCACTCCACGGGCACGCCATGGCAGCCGTCCGAGCCGGTCACCTCCAGGTCGTGCCGGATCCGTGCCGCCGTCGCCGGGTCGGTGAGCCGCGCCAGGATCTCCTCCGGGCCGCCCTCGCTCGCCCAGCTCGGCAGCAGCGCGGCCAGGGTGGTGCAGCCGGGGGTGTAGGGATAGGTGTCGAGGGTGATGTCCGCGCCGGCGTCCAGGGCCCGGTCGAGCAGGGTCAGCAGCTCGGGCGCCCGGCCCTCGTTCACGCCGAAGTTCATCGTCGCGTGGGCCAGATGCAGCGGACACCCGGCCTCCCGGGTCAGGGCGACCATCTCGGCATAGGCCTCCAGGGCACCGGCGCCGTAGGAGCGGTGGTGTGGGCAGTAGTAGCCGCCGTAGGACGCCACCACCCGGCACAGTTCGGTCAGTTCGGCGTCCGGGGCGTACATGCCGGGCGTGTACGTCAGCCCGGAGGACAGCCCGACCGCGCCCTGCTCCATGCCCTCGGCGACCAACTGCCGCATCCGGCCCAGCTCCTCGGGCGTCGCCGCGCGGTCCTCCCAGCCGACGACGAGCGCGCGGACCGTGCCCTGCGGGACGAGATAGGCGGTGTTGACGGCGACCCCGCGATCCAGCCGGTCCAGGTACTCACCGACCGACCGCCAGTCGAAGTCGATGTCGTCGCCGTGCCCGTTCCACCCGGTGATCGCCCGCCGCACCTCCTGGAGCGTGCGGTCGTCGACCGGCGCGTACGACAGCCCGTCCTGCCCGAGGACCTCCAGCGTGACCCCCTGCGCGGCCTTGGCGCTGTGGTCGGGGTCGCGCAGCAGGGCGAGGTCGGAGTGGGCGTGCATGTCGATGAAGCCGGGGGAGAGGACCAGGCCCTCCGCGTCCAGCTCCCGCATGGCGCGCGGGCGCTGGCAGCCGGCCGCGGCGGCCTCCTTGACGATCGACACGATCCGGCCGCCGTCGATCACCACATCGGCCCGGTACGACGGTTCGCCGCTGCCGTCCACGACGTCGACGTCCCGGATGACCAGGTCCTCCATGCCAGGCCTCCTGAGAGTCTCTAGAAGAACGTGCGGATGTAGTCGACGACCGTCCCGTCGGCCTCGGCCACCGGGATCAGCTGCCACTTGTCGAACGACGTGCACGGGTGGGACAGCCCGAGCCCGATCCAGTCGCCGACCTCGACGTCCGCGTCCGGTTCCGTGCGCAGCCAGGCGTGCTGGTCGGACAGGCCGGTCACGGTGATCCCGGTGGCCGGGCGCTCGACACCGTTCCGGCGTACCACCTGGGCGGTGGGCAGGTCCAGGTCGTAGGCCGCGTCGCGCTTGCCCGCGTTGGCGAAGGCCTGCTCCGCGGTCGGCCGGGAGACGACCTGCGCCCACAGCCGGAACGCGGGCTCAAGGGCCCCCTCCTCCGGGACGCGGGTGAACGGGGTGAGCCTGCGGTAGTGCCCGTCGTCGTGCGAGACGTACGCCCCCGAGCGCAGCAGTTTCAGCACGGGGAGGGAGAGCTCGGGGATCTCCTCGAACACCTCGGCCACCGCGTCGAACCAGGCGCTGCCGCCCGCGCTCACCACGATCTCCGCCGCGTCCTTGAGGAGCCCGGCCCCGTCGAGGCCGGCGGCGAGCGCCACCAGCCGCCGCAGATACGCCCGCACCCGCTCCGGGTCGGCCTGCGGCACCTCACCCTCGTAACCGGCGACGCCCACGAGCCGCAGCGTCCGCGTGCGGGCCACGGCATCGGCGACGGTCCGGGCCTCGGCGTCCGTCCGTACGCCGGTCCGCGCGCCGTCGCCGGCGCCCAGCTCGACCACGACGTCCACGGGCCGCGCGGAGCCCTTGAGCGCGGAGTCCATCAGCTCGACGCCGCCCACGGAGTCGACGTAGCAGACGAACCGGAAGTCCGGGTCGGCGGCGAGTTCGGAGGCGATCCACCGCAGCGCCGAGGCGTCGACCAGCTCATTGGCGAGGAAGACCCGTTGGATGCCGAACTCCCGGGCGACCCGCACCTGGTGGGGCACCGCCAGCGTGATGCCCCAGGCGCCGTGCTGGATCTGACGGTGGAAGAGCTGCGGGGCCATGGAGGTCTTGCCGTGCGGGGCGAAGGCGAGGCCGTGCCGGGCGGCGTACGTCTCCATCAGCGCGAGGTTGTGTTCCAGGCGCTCGGCGGACAGGGCGAGCACGGGCGTGGTGAAGCCGTCGGCCTCGGCGAAGAGGTTGCGGCGCTGGGCGGCCAGTTCGCCGACGGTGAGGCCGTCGGCGTCCGGCGGGAGGCCCTTGAAGCGGTGGTCGACGCGTTCCTCGGCCAGCCGGGCGAGCGCTTCGCTGCTGCTCATGGAGCCCCTCTCTGGACTGTTGCACTCTCTGCAACGGTCATTGCACGGATTGCTGAATGGTGTCTAGCATCTCGCCGACATCGGGTCAACGAAACCGTGACCCGGGCATCGGACAGGAGTCATCATCAACGACGCTGCTTACGCCGTGAAGGGTGCGGTCATGGAGGTTGTGGACGTGGTCGCGCTCGGCGAGTCCATGGTCACCTTCCTGCCCGCCCGGCCGGGCCGCCTCGCGGACGTGCCCTCCTTCGACCGTGCGATCGGCGGCGCCGAGTCCAACGTGGCCTGCGTACTGGCCGCCGCCGGGCACAGCGCACGGTGGGTGAGCCGCGTGGGCGCGGACGGGTTCGGGCAGCACCTGGTGGAGCGGATCGCCGGGTACGGCGTCGACGTCTCGGCCGTGTCCCGGGACCCGGCCCGCCCGACGGGCGTCTACTTCCGCACCGCCGGCGACCGGGGAACGGGCGCGCACGAGGTCGCCTACTACCGGGCGGGTTCGGCGGCGTCGGCGATGTCGGTGGCCACCGTGGATCTGGCGGCGGTGCGGGCGGGGCGCGTGCTGCACCTGTCGGGCATCACGGCGGCACTGTCCCAGGAGTGCGGAGCCTTGCTGCGGGCGTTGACGGCTGCCCGCCCGGCGCGCCCGTTGCTGTCCTTCGACGTGAACCACCGTCCGGCCCTGTGGCGGAGCCCCGAGGGGCCGCGCGTGCTGCTCGACCTGGCCCGCCGGGCGGACATCGTCTTCGTCGGCGAGGACGAGGCGGAGCAGGCCTGGGGCATCACCGGCGGGCCGGAGGCGATCCGATCGGCGCTTCCGGAGCCGGGGGTGCTGGTGGTGAAGCGGGGCGAGAGGGGCGCGACGGCGTTCGAACGGTGCCGGCCCACCGCGACCCCGGCCACCTTCGAACCCGCCCTCGACGTGGACGTCGTGGCGACCACGGGCGCCGGAGACGCCTTCGCCGCCGGCTTCCTCTCCGGCACTCTCCGCGACCTCCCCCTGGCGACCCGCCTCCGGCTCGGCCACCTCTTCGCCGCCGCGGCCCTCACCACCCCCGGCGACCTGGCCACACCCCCCGCCCGGGACCACGCCGACCGCCTGACCGCCCTGGACGCCACCGCATGGGGGAGACTTCGACTCGCCCCCGGCTGGACGCAGGCCGAGCGGGCATCGGAGGAGGCGAACACCCCATGAGTCAGACCGTAGACCGCGCCCTGAGCATCCTGCCGCTCCTCGCCGAGGGCCCGGCGGACCTCGGCCAGGTCGCCGACCGGCTGGGCGTGCACAAATCCACGGCCCTCCGCCTCCTGCGCACCCTGCACGAGCACGGCCTGGTCTACCGCCAGTCCGACCAGCGCTACCGCCTCGGCGCCCGCCTCTTCGCGCTCGCCCAGGAGGCGATGGAGAACCTCGACATCCGCGAGATCGCCCACCCCCACCTCGTACGCCTCAACGAGGCCTGCGGGCACACCGTGCACCTCGCCGTGTACGAGGAGGGCGAGGTCCTCTATATCGACAAGGTGGACAGCCGCTACCCGGTCCGCATGTACTCGCGGATCGGCAAGCCCGTCGCCATCACCGTCGCGGCCGTGGCCAAGCTCCTCCTCGCCGACCTGCCCGAACCCGAGCGGCGCGCCCTCGCGGACCAGCTCGAATACCCCCTGTACACGCCCCGTTCGACCCCCAACGCCCCCGCTTTCCTGCGGGAGTTGGAGAAGGTCCGCGAACAGGGCTGGGCCACCGACCTCGGTGGCCACGAGGAGTCCATCAACTGCGTCGCCGCCCCCGTCCGCGGCGCCGACGGCCGCGTGGTCGCCGCGATGTCGGTGTCCGCGCCGAACGTGGTCGTCACCGCCGAGGAACTCCTCACCCTGCTCCCGCAGGTCCGCCGTACCGCGGACGCGATCAGCGGCGAGTACTCCGGAAGAACGCCGGTGTCGGACCCCACGAAGGACCCCGCATGACCGAGACGAAGGACCCCACCGTATGACCGACAAGATCGCCCTGACCCCGAAGACCCACACCACCCCGCCCGCCAAGTTCTCCCACGGCGTGAAGAAGGGCAACATCCTGCAGGTCGCCGGCCAGGTCGGCTTCCTGCCCGCCGAGGAGGGCAGGCCCCCGACGCCGGCCGGTCCCACCCTGCGCGAGCAGACCCTCCAGACCCTCGCCAACGTCAGGGCGATCCTCGAAGAGGGCGGCGCGAGCTGGGACGACGTGATGATGATCCGCGTCTACCTCACCGACGTGGACCACTTCGCCGAGATGAACGAGATCTACAACGCGTACTTCGAGGAGCAGGGCCTCACCCAGCCGCCCGCCGCCCGGACCACGGTCTACGTCGGTCTCCCGGCCGGCCTCCTCGTCGAGATCGACGCGCTCGCCGTACTCGGCTGAGCATCTGACGACCCCTCACCACCCGCACGCCCCTTCACGGTACGGCGGCGCCCACCCCCGGGCCGCCGCACCGCGATCCCCCCTGCCCGAAAGCACAATGCATTTACGAAGAGGACCCCCGTATGTCCTTCCTGCTCGCCGCAACCGCCCCCACCGCCCCACCACCCCACACCGGAGGCCTGCTCCTCCTCGTCGACGGCACGCCCGGCCTCCTCATGGTCGCGGCCCTCGGCCTAGCCCTCCTGCTGTTCCTGATCATCAAGGTCCGGCTGCAGCCCTTCGTGGCCCTCCTGGCCGTCTCCATAGCCGTGGGCCTGCTGGCCGGCCTGTCGGTCACCGAACTCTTCGGCACGGTCCAGCGCTCCGACGCCGTCTCCACCATCGAGTCCGGCATGGGCGGCATCCTCGGCCACGTCGCGATCATCATCGGCCTCGGTACGATGCTCGGCGCGATCCTGGAGGTCAGCGGCGGCGCGGAGGTGCTCGCGGCCCGCCTGCTGGCCCTGTTCGGCGAGCGCCGAGCCCCCCTGGCGATGGGCCTGACGGGCCTGATCTTCGGCATCCCGGTCTTCTTCGACGTGGGCATCTTCGTCCTGGCCCCGCTCGTCTACGCGGCGGCGAAGCGCGGTGGCAAGTCGATCCTGCTCTACTGCCTCCCCCTGCTGGCCGGCCTCTCGATGACCCACGCCTTCCTGCCCCCGCACCCCGGCCCGGTCGCCGCCGCGGGCCTCCTCCACGTCCAGCTCGGCTGGATCATCCTCATGGGCATCGTCTGCGGCATCCCGGCCGTACTGGCCGCCTGGGCGTACTCCGCCTGGATCGGCAAGCGGATCTTCGTCGCCGTACCGCAGGACATGGTCGAGGCGGCGGAGGAGGCGAAGCGGGCGGTCGTGGCCGAACAGCGCGCCCAGGGCATGGCACCCCAGGAGCGTCCGGTGCCGCTCGCCACGGTCCTGGCCATCATCGGCACACCGCTGATCCTGATCCTCGCGGCCACCTTCTCCTCGATCGCCCTGGACCCGTCCCCCACCCGCTCGGTCCTGGAGTTCTTCGGCAGCCCGTTCGTGGCCCTGACGCTGGCGCTCCTCCTCGCGTACTACTTGCTGGGCCTGCGCCGGGGCTGGTCCCGCAAGTCCCTGGAAACGGTGTCCACTTCCTCGCTGAAGCCGGTCGGCAACATCCTGCTGGTCGTCGGCGCGGGCGGGATCTTCGGCGCCGTACTGAAGGCCAGCGGTGTGGCCCAGGCCCTGTCGGACACCTTCCACGGCGTGGGCCTGCCGGTGATCCTGCTGTCCTACCTGATCTCACTGGTCCTGCGGGTGGCCCAGGGCTCGGCGACGGTGGCGATCGTGACGACGGCGGGCATCGTGGCGCCCCTGCTCTCCGAGGGCCACCACTCCCAGCCCTTCGTGGCCCTTGTCATCATGGCCATCTCGGCCGGCTCCATCTTCGCCTCGCACGTCAACGACGGCGGCTTCTGGATGGTGGCCAAGTACTTCGGCATCAGCGAACGGGACACGCTGCGCACCTGGACGGTTCTGGAGTCGGTGCTGTCGGTGGCGGGGTTCGCGGTGGCGGCGGTGGTGAGTGTGTTCGTGTGAACGTGACGTGAGTGAAACCGGGGATGGGCGGGCTGACTGGTTCCGGCACAGGGAAGTCGTCCATACTGCCGCCGTGGAGCAGCGCATAGGAGCGAGCAGCAAGCCGTCCGAGGCCGAGCCGTTGAAGGCCGAGCCCGTGACGGGCGCCGGTTTCGACCCGGCGTTCATCCCCGGAATCACGGTCCCGGCACCGGCGAATTCCGACGAACCGGAGCCGCAGGACGCGGAGGTGAAGGCGGAGCCGGCAGAGCCGGAGGACTCCAGGGCGCCGGAGGCGACCGAGGGGACCTCGCAGTCCGGGGACGACGAAGGCGCGGACGAAGGCGTGGACGAGGACGGTCCGGTCGACGGCCCGGTCTTCGAGGCCTCCGACCGCCGGGCGAAGATCGTGGCCGACCGCAAGGGCGTCCGCCTCCGCCTGGACGAGGAGGCCTGCGAGTTCCGCTGGGACGAGATCGCGGCGGTCGAGACGGAGACCCCCCGCTTCGGCAAGCGCTACACGATCACCGTCCACACCCCGGACCGCCGCTGGTACCCGATCGAGATCGAGGCGACGACGAAGTCCCGGTTCAAGGAGTGGGACGAGCAGCTGGACGCGGTGCTGGACGCGTACTTCGAGGACGACGAGGAGTCCCCTTCAGGGAGTCGATGAAGGGGGCGAAGGCGGCGGCCGGGAAGGTGAGGGTGGCTCGGGCCGGGGTCTTGGAGTCGCGGATGGCTATGTGGGTGTCGTCGAGGTCGGCGACTTCCACGCATGCGTTGCCTTCGCCGCCGCCGGAGTAGGACGACTTCCGCCATACGGAGGGGGTGGTCATGGTGCGCCTCACAGCTCCTTGGCCAGCTGGTGGATGAAGTCACGAGAACGCTCGGGTCCGAGTGACACTGCTTCTACCCTACGGAAGAGCGTTCGAAAGCGACCGAGTTGGGCTTCGGCATCGATGAAGAGCGTGCCGTGGGGGCTGTCGCGTACCACTGTGTCCAGCTGGGGGACGGGGCCACCCGCGTACACCATGGCGCTACCGGCGCCGGCGAAGGAGTCCAGTTCGAACGGAATCACGCGCACGGTGACGTGAGCCGCATCGGACAGTTCCAGGAGCCGCGAGAGCTGTGCCCGGGTCGCGGCGCGGTCACCGACCCTGATGCGCAGAGCTGCTTCGTGGACCAGGGTCTCGTACGGGATCGGGTCGGGCCGCTCGATGACGACCCTTCGCCTCATGCGGTGTTCTACCCAGCGGTCCAGCTCGCCTTCCGGGAATTCGGGGTTGACGTACGAGAAGAGGGCGCGTGCGTACTCCTCGGTCTGAAGAAGGCCGGGAACGTGCAGGAAGTCCACGTCCCACCGGTAGTTTGCATGGTGCTCCAGCTCGGAGAGATCCAGGAACGAGCTGGGCAGTGAACCCCGGTACTCCTCCCACCAGCCACACGTCCGATCGGTGGCCATGGCCACCAGCGCTTCGATCAACTCCGCGTCCGCGCAGGCATAGTGCGCGGCGAGTCGGCGTACGCGTTCCTCGCTGACGCCTGCTGTGCCGAACTCGATCTGACTCACCTGAGCCGAGTCCGTACCGAGCAGCGCCGCGGCTTCACGCCCCTTGAGTCCGGCGGCCTCGCGTAGTTTCCGCAGTTCGGCACCCAGACGGGCCTGACGTGCGGTGACTTCCTTCCTGCGCGCCATGTCTTCCTCCCCGCGGCCACCTTGCCTGGGACACCACCTCGTTCGAGGGGCAGATTACGGCAACGACTTGCACGGTCCCAAATTATGGCCCTACCGTCGGTCACGTAGCGCACACACAGCGGAAGCGCGCCGCTCCGTCCTGCCATGGCGGCTGCGGCAATGCCACCGCGCGCGAAGTCCCCACTCACCGACTGGAGTCGATGACGCATGCCCGAAAACGAGACCTGGGACTACACGCTCTACATCCCGAACGACCTCAGAGCCGTGACCGTCTGCCGTCGCACCCTGCGCCTGATCCTGACCCTGCACGGTCTGATCGGCCTGGTGGACACCGCGGAGCTGCTGGCGGCAGAGCTGGTCTCGAACGCCGTACGCCACACGAAGGGACCGGCCGCGCTCAGGGTCCGCCGAACCCCGCAGGGCACCGTGTGGATCGGGGCGTGGGACAGCGACCCCGCGCCACCGGATCCGCCGCGCCCGCTGGAGCAGGTGGCGGAACTGGAGGACGGACGCGGGCTGGGCCTGGTGAAGGCGTGTGCGGAGTACTGGGGGTGGCAGCCGACGGCAAGGTTCGGAGACCGGGGGAAGTACGTGTGGTGTGAGTTGGGGGCCGCGTGACGGGTAGGCGCCGTCACGCGCGCGGGATGTCCCGGGCGGCCGCCTCGCGCTCTCATGATCGCCGCTCCGGTCCCTCTCCGGGTCGCGGATTTGCCACCCGCGTCCCCGGCGTGCGGCGACGCCCGGGCCGCCGAGGGCCCGGGCGCCGTCACTGGGCGAAACTCGCGTCACGGCAGCGCGTGCACATGCGCCCCCACCGCGTTCGACCAGGCGTTCCCCGCCGACGCGTCCCAGTTCGTCGACCAGGTCATCGCGCCCCGCAGGTCGGGGTAGGTCCTGGACGGCTTGAAGGTGCCGCAGTTGGTGCCGGCCGTCAGGCAGTCCAGGGCGTTGTTCACCACCGTGGGGGACACATAACCGCTGCCCGCCGCGCTGGTCGAGGCCGGGAGGCCGAGGCCCACCTGGGACGGGGCCAGGCCGCCCTGGAGTTGGATGCAGGCAAGGGCGGTGAGGAAGTCCACCGAGCCCTGGCTGTAGACCTTGCCGTCGCAGCCCAGCATGGAACCGCTGTTGTAGTACTGCATGTTGACGACCGTGAGGATGTCCTTCACGTTCAGGGCCGTCTGGAAGTAGGCGTTCGACGTCGACTGCATGTCGATCGTCTGCGGGGCCATCGTGATGATCAGCGACGAGCCGGCCTTCGCGGACAGGGCGCGGAGCGCCTGGGTCATGTACGTGGCGTTGAGGCCGTTCTCCAGGTCGATGTCCACGCCGTCGAAGCCGTACGTCTGCATGAGGGAGTAGACGGAGTTCGCGAAGTTCGTCGCCGACGTGGAATCGTTGATCGACACCGTGCCGTTCTGTCCGCCGATCGAGATGATGACCTTCTTGCCGGCCGCCTGCTTGGCCTTGATGTCCGCCTTGAACTGGTCCACCGTGTAGCCGCCCAGGCCGGACGAGTCCAGATTGAAGGTCACGGCACCCGGCGTGGACGTCGCGTCCGCGAAGGCCACCGCGATGATGTCGTACGAGGACGGGACGTCCGACAGCTTCTGGACCGTCGCGCCGTTGTTGAAGTTCTGCCAGTAGCCGGTCACCGCGTGCTTGGGCAGGGAGCCACCGCCACCGCCGCTGCCGCCGGAGGCCGTCGTGCCCGTCACCGACGCCGACTTGGCCGACTCGCCCGCCGCGTTCGTCGCCGTCACCTGGAAGGTGTACGACGTGGCGGCGGCCAGTCCGGTCACGGTCGCCGACGTGCCCGTCACCGCCGTCACCTTCGTGCCGTCGCGGTAGACGCTGTAGCCCGTCGCGCCCGAGACCGGGGACCAGGACAGCGAGACGGAGGAGGATGTCGTACCGGAGACCGTCACGCCGGTGGGAGCCGCCGGGACCGTCGGGGTCGGATCGCCGCCTCCGCCGCCGTCGGGGCCGTAGACCGAGACGTCGTCGGCGTAGTAGGCCGCCTGGCCGTACCAGCCGTGCGTGTAGACCGTGACCGAGGTCGTCGACGCGCCGGTGGTGAAGGTCGTGGACAGCTGTTTCCAGGCCGTCGTGTCCGGGGTCCATGTGGACACGTCCGTCGTGCCCGTGCCCGTCACGCCCAGGAAGGAGTAGCCGCCCTGGACCCACGCACTGAGCGTGTACGTCGAGTTGGGCTTGACCGCGACCGTCTGGGTGCACTGGGCGTCGTCCTGGCCGGCCGGGGTCGCCTTCAGCGCGGAGGAGCCGGAGTGCACCGGGGAGGAGATGGTGGTGCCGCTGCCGGCCGTGCACGTCCAGTCGGTCAGGCCCGACTCGAAGCCGGCGTTCTTGACGTTGTTCACGTCCGCTGCGGAGGCCGGGGCCGCGGCCGCGGTGAGGCCCGCCACGGAGAGGGCCAGGGCCGTGGCGGCGGACCACAGGGTGATTCGCCGTCCGCGGGGTCTGGGTATGCCTAGTGCATGGTCCACTGGGGCCTCCGGTGGGGAAGTGGGGTCGGAGAAGAGGGAGCCTCGGCGAAGAGGGGAGGGGGGAGATGTGGTCGCCGCCGTCGGGGATACAAGTTGGTCCAGACCAATCAGGGTGTCAAGAGGTCCAGACCAGATCGGCTTCCGGATCGACGCTCAAGCTGTCCGGATTTGGCGGGAGTTGTGACCCGAAAGTTCCACGCGGGCTTCACAAACGCTGTTCTCCGGTCATACGGCCGTGGATACAGTGCTCAGGTAGTCACGCAGTGAAGTCGTCCCGGCGTAAGGGAGTTACCTCCGTGGGCCGGCGGAAGTGAAGAGCGGGGAGCTGCGCGTGCCAACTGCCATTGCCGTGACCAGTGCCGACATGGCACTGCCGGCGCAGGACGAACGGACCATGCCACCCGTCGTGCTCGGCGGCCTCGACCAGCGGCCCCTGGAGCACGCGCTCACCGAACTCCACACCCTGACCGAGCAGTACGGATATGTGGTCGTCGTCTGCTCGGCGGCCACCCCCGAGCCCGTCGTACGACGGCTGCACACCCTGCGCTCACTGCTGGAGAGCGATCGCATCGCCCTCTTCCGGCCGGAGCTGCCCCCGCTGGGCATCGCCGTGCTCGCCCGGCAGCTCCGGCAGCTCGCCTCCTGCGATCTGAGCCCGGGCGTGCTCGCCTCAGCCGGCCGGCTGCTCACCCACTACATCCACGCCGGGGCCGTGCTCGGCTCGGTCGCCAAACTGGACCGGGTGCCGGTCGGGCTCAAGGCGCACGCCAAGTCCTGGGTGCCCGGCAGCCAGTTCGCCGTGCTCGCGCATCCGGAGCCCCAGCTCGTGCGCATCGGGCCCGGTGCCACGCTCAAGGGGCCCGAGTTCAACACCTGGATGCTCGTCGCCAAGGGACAGACGCAGGGTGACTGGGTCGCCGGGCTCGCGGGGCAGTGGAGCGTGCACGGGCTGCGCGAGGTGCCGCTGCCCGCCGAGTCCCCGGTGTGGTGGGGGACCGGCCGCATGACCGAGTTCTGCAGCTACCTCGCCGATCTGTCCGTTCTCTACCAACTGGTCACGTCGGTACGGCAGACCGCCTGTCACTGGTGCGGACTGGACGTCATCGGCGACCGCTGTGTCTTCTGCTCCGCCACCCCGCCCGCCTACGAACCCGCCGCGCCCCGCGCCCTGGAACAGCGCACGCCCGCCTGACCCGCCCTGTACGTCCCCAGTCCGCTCGACCGATTCCCCCAATGAGGTTGCACGGTTCATGAACTCCCGTCAGCGCCGCGGCGTGATACTCCTGATCCTGTCGGTCCTGTGCGCTCTCGGCGCGTTCGCCGGCGTGCTCTCCGTCGTCCACGACGTCGATTCCAAGGTCGGACCGGAGGTCACCGCCTACCGGGTGCGCTCCGATGTGAAGCCGTACACCACTCTGGGCGTGGATCAGTTCGAGAAGATCGAGATGCCCAAGCGGTGGCTGTCGGACAACGCGGTCACGGATCTGCGGCAGATCCAGGGCAAGATCGCGGTCACCACCCTGCGCAAGGGCTCCCTGCTCCAGACCGACATGGTCGTCGACCAGCCCGCTCTCCAGCCCGGACAGCAGGAGGTCGCCATCATGATCGACGCGGCCACCGGAGTGGCGGGGAAGATCACCCCCGGATCGCACGTCAACGTGTACGCCACCTTCGCCGGAAAGAAGGAAGGCGACCCGGACCAGTCGAAGATCATCGTCACCGACGCCCGGGTCCTCGACGTCGGCCAGATCACCGCCCTCGACCCGGACCAGAGCAAGAACCAGCAGCAGCCCAGCGAGGCCGTCCCCATCACCTTCGCGCTGTCCACCCTCGACGCCCAGCGCATCACCTACGCCGAGTCCTTCGCCCAGCGCGTCCGGCTCGCGCTGGTGGCCCCCGGCAGCGAGACCAGCGTCCCGGACAAGGACCGCACCTACGAACTCGCGACGGACAAGTGAGAGGCGGCCCGCATGCCTACCAGGATCCTCCCGGCGGGAGCCGACCCGGACGCCGTACGCTCCCTGACCACCCTGCTCAGCCAGCTCCCCGACGCCGAACCCCAGCCACCGGTCGGTGACTCCACCCAGCTCGTCGACACCCTCGCCCGGCTCGCCGCCGAGTCCGTGGACGAACTCCCGGAAGTCGTCGTCGTGCACGAGCGGATCGGCCCGGTACCGGCCCTGGAGCTGATCCGCGAGGTCGCGCTCCGCTTCCCCGCCGTCGGCGTCATCCTCGTCACCACCGACGCGGGCCCCGGCCTGTTCTCCGCCGCCATGGACTCCGGCGCCCGCGGCCTGGTCGCGCTCCCGCTGTCGTACGAGGAACTCGCCAGCCGGGTCCAGGCCGTCGCCCAGTGGTCGACGGGGGTACGGCGTCACCTCGGCCACGGCGCCTCCGATGTGCTGGGCGGGGTCGGCGGCACGGTCGTCACGGTCAGCGGCGCGAAGGGGGGAGTCGGGGCGACGCTCGCGGCCATTCAGCTCGCCCTCGCCGCGCAGGCCTCCGGGCGGGCGACGGCCCTGGTCGACCTGGATCTGCAGACCGGGGACCTCGCCTCCTACCTGGACATCCAGTTCCGCCGGTCCGTGGCCGACCTCGCCGCCATCACCGACATCTCGCCCCGCGTCCTCGCCGACGCGGTCTTCCGCCACGACACCGGGCTCGCCCTGCTCCTCGCGCCCGGCGAGGGCGAACGCGGCGAGGACGTCACCGACCGCGCCGCCCGCCAGATCGTCAGCGCCCTGCGCTCCCGCTACGAGGTGGTCGTCGTCGACTGCGGCGCCCAGTTGAGCGGGGCCGGTGCGGCGGTGGTGGAGATGGCCGACATCGCGCTGCTGGTCACCACCCCGGACGTCATCGCCGTCCGCGCCGCCAAGCGGACCGTACGGATGTGGGACCGGCTGCAGATCCGCAAGGCCGAGGAGACGACGGTGGTCGTCAACCGGCACACGCGCAGTACGGAGATCCAGCCCGCGCTGGTGCAGCGGATCACCGGAACCGCGCTGGCGCGTACGGCGATTCCCGCCAACTTCAAGGAACTTCAGGCCGTTGTGGATGCCGGCCGGGTCCATGAGCTCGACAGCAGGAGCACGGTGAAGCAGGCGCTGTGGGGGCTCGCGGGAGAGCTGGGGCTGGTGCGGGCGGCCGAGGGAGCCGCGGGCCATCGGGGGAGCGGGCGTGGTCCGGGTGGATTCCGGCGGCGGAAGGAGTGAGTGCTCCATGAGGAGGCCGGGTGGGGATCGGGGGCAGGTCAGTATCGAGTTCCTCGGGATGACGCCGCTGATCGTCCTGACGTTGGTGCTCGTGTGGCAGGCCGTGCTGGTGGGGTACACCTTCACGCTTGCCGGGAATGCTGCCGATGAGGCGGTGCGGGCGGGGACGGCCGCGGCGCCGGGGGGCGCCAGGGATGCGGCGTGCTCGGCGGCGGGGCTCAGGCACCTGTCGGCGGCGTGGAGGGGGAGCGCGAAAGTGTCCTGTGGCGGGAGCGGCTATGTGACGGCCGACGTCGAACTGCACGTCCCCGTCCTCTTCCCCGGTCTGATCGACTTCCCGGCCACGGTGACCGGCCACGCCGGCGCCGTCGAGGAGGTGAAGCACTGAGATGCCGTACCGCCGTGGACGCGACCGGGGCCAGGTGGCCATCGAGTACCTCGGGTTCGTTCCCGTGCTGCTGCTCGTCGGGCTGGCCGGCATCCAGATCGGCGCCGTCGCCTACGCCGCCGAGCAGGCCGGTACGGCGGCCCGGGCGGGGGCGCGGGCGGCGTCCCTCCAGCAGTCGTACGCACAAGCCTGCGCGGACGCCGTGAGCAGTGGGATCTCCGTGACCTGCTCACCCGGCCCCGGAGGCGACGGCTCGGTGACCGTCATCGCCAAGGTGAGGATCCCGAAGGTCATCTGGGACTTCGGCTACGCCACCAAGTCCGCCACCATGCCGCTCGACCACTAAGCGAGGAGGTGCCGACATGAGCCTGCGCGCACGCATCAGCACTCCGGAGGAGCACGCCAGCCGGGGCGAGGACGGGCATCTGGTCGCCTCCTACCGGGCCAAGCTGCTGGAGGAGATCGACCTCGCGGAGATGAGTTCGCTCGCGGCGGCCGAGCGCCGGGCGCGCCTCGAACGGGTGCTCGGGCACATCATCAGCCGCGAGGGCCCGGTGCTGTCGACGGTCGAGCGCTCACAGCTGATCCGCCGGGTGGTGGACGAGGCGCTGGGCCTCGGCATCCTGGAGCCCCTCCTCGAAGACGCGTCGATCACCGAGATCATGGTGAACGGCCCCGACGCGATCTTCGTCGAACGAGGCGGCCGCGTCGAGCAGTTGCCCTTGCGGTTCGTCTCCGCCGACCAGCTGATGCAGACCATCGAGCGGATCGTGTCCACCGTCAACCGGCGGGTGGACGAGTCGAACCCGATGGTGGACGCCCGCCTGCCCTCCGGCGAGCGCGTCAACGTGATCATCCCGCCGCTGTCGCTGACCGGCCCGATCCTCACCATCCGCCGCTTCCCGCGCTCCTTCACCCTCCAGGAGCTGATCTCCTTCGGCTCGCTGGACGAGCACATGGTGTATCTGCTGGCCGGGCTGGTGCAGGCGAAGTTCAACATCATCGTCTCCGGCGCCACGGGTACGGGAAAGACGACCTTGCTGAACGCGCTGTCGGGCCTGATCCCGTCCCACGAGCGCATCATCACCATCGAGGACTCCGCCGAACTCCAGCTCCAGCAGACCCATGTGGTCCGGCTGGAGTCACGGCCGCCGAACGTCGAGGGCCAGGGCCAGGTCACCATCCGCGACCTGGTCCGCAACTCCCTCCGGATGCGCCCGGACCGGATCGTGGTCGGTGAGGTCCGCGGCGGCGAGTCCCTCGACATGCTCCAGGCGATGTCGACGGGCCACGACGGATCGCTGGCGACCGTGCACGCGAACAGCGCGGAGGACGCGCTCACCCGGCTGCAGACCCTCGCCTCCATGTCCGACGTCGAGGTCCCCTTCGTAGCCCTGCACGACCAGATCAACAGCGCGGTCGACGTCATCGTCCAGCTCACCCGGTTCACCGACGGCGCCCGCCGGATCACCGAGATCGCGCTGCTCGACAGCCACGGCGGGGAGCCGTACCGGATCGCGACCGTGGCCCGGTTCGACGCCCAGCCCATGACCCCCGACGGGCGCGTGTACGGCAGCTTCCAGTACTTCCCCCTGCCCCGCCGTACCGCCGACCGCCTCTACATGGCGAGCCAGCCCGTCCCGCAGGCCTTCGGAGTCGCCCACTCCGTGGACCAGCTCGCCACCCGAGAAGCCAGGTAGGCCACCCATGGAACTCCACACCCTCGTCCAGCTCACCACCGGAGTGACGCTGCTGACCTGCGTCCTGGCGGTGGCCGGCGTACACACCTACGCCTCGGGCCGGGCCCAGCGCGCGGCCCTCGTGGACCGGCTCACCCACACCGGCCCGGTCCCGGCGACCGGCCGCAGGCGCCGCTTCCGCGACCTGGACCGGCGACTGCGCCGCACCCGCCTCGGCCGCTGGCTGGAGGTGCGCCTGGCGGCGACCGGACTGGACGTCACCCCGGGCGAGTTCTTCGTCTACATGCTCGCCACGGTCGCCGCGCTCTGGCTGATCGGCCAGGCCACCCTGGCCCCCTTCTTCGGTCCCCTCGCCGGCCTCCTCGGCATCTGGGCGGCGGTGCAGTTCCTCAACTGGCAACGGCAGAAACGCATCGAGCGCTTCATCAACCAACTCCCCGAACTCGCCCGCATCCTGGCCAACGCCACCCAGGCGGGCCTCGCCCTGCGCACCGCGATCGGCATGGCCGCGGAGGAGCTGGAGGCCCCGGCCGGCGAGGAACTGGCCAAGGTCTCCGACCAGTTGGCCATCGGCCAGTCCCTCGACGACGCGCTCGGCGAACTGGCGGACCGGCTGCCGTCCCGGGAGCTGGTCGTCCTCGTCACGACCCTGGTCCTGTCCAACCGGGCGGGCGGTCAGGTGGTGTCCGCCCTGCGGAACCTCACCGAGACCCTGGAGGAACGCAAGGAGACCCGGCGTGAGATCCGCACCCAGCTCTCCCAGGTGACCATGACGTCGTACGCCGTCCCCGTCCTCGGCGTCGGTGCGCTGTTCTTGATGAACGGCGTGAAGGACGGCGCGCTGGCCCGCATGACCGGCTCACCGGTCGGCCAGGCCTGCGTGCTGATCGCCTTCGCGATGTACGCCGTCGGATTCGTCCTCATCCGGCGCCTGAGCCGGATCGACGTGTGAGGGGAGGGTCGGCCCGATGGTGGGATTCCTGCTCGCCCTGCTGATGGGGCTCGGCGTCTGGGGCGCCTTCGCCGGCCTCCGGATGTACCGCGCGGACGCGAAACTCCCCGGCGACCTGGCGGTGGCCCTGGAGGTCGGCGCCACCCGCACCGGCGCGGTGGGCTCGGTCATCGACCGGATGGGCATGCGCTACGCCCCCGCCGTGCTGCGCCTGATGGGCCCGCGCCTGGTGGCCAAGTACCGCCGCAAGATCGACCTCGCGGGCAACCCCGGCGGCCTGACCATCGACCGCTACGCGGCCCGCCGCGCGGTGTACGGCGCGCTGGGCGGGATCGGCTGCCTGGTGTTCCTGCTGCGCGGCCAGTGGTTCGTGGCCGTACTGCTGCTGCTCTTCGGCGCGTTCTGGACGGAGGTGGGCATCTGGTCGGCGATCCGGGTCCGCAGGGACGTCATCGAGCGCACGCTGCCGGACTTCCTGGACGTGCTGGCCGTGGTGGTCAGCGCGGGGCTGGGCTTCCGCCAGGCTCTCGACCGGGTGGCGTCGCGGTACGAGGGCCCCTGGGCGGACGAACTGCGCATCACCCTGCGCCAGATGGACCTCGGCATGAGCCGCCGCCAGGCCTTCGCGGAGCTGAGGAGGAGGAACGACTCGGAACAGGTGGCGATGTTCGTGACGGCACTGCAGCAGGGGGAGGAACTGGGCGCCCCCATCGTGGACACGCTGGTCTCCCTCGCCAAGGACATGCGCCGCACCGACGCGCAGAACGCCCGCCGCAAGGCCGCCCGCGCGGTGCCCAAGGCCACGCTGATGATCACCACGTTCATGGTCCCGGCCACGATGCTGCTGCTGGGCGCCGGCCTGATCCTCGGCTCCGGCGTGGACTTCGGCTCGCTCACGGGGAAGTGAGGCGGACGTGACGGTGGCGGGGCTGATGGGGCGCGGGGGAGGGGTGTCTTCCGGGGCCGGCGGCCGGGTGCGCGCGGTCATGGGCTGGTTCGTACGCCGCCGGCGGTCGACCGCCCATGCGGATCCCGGCACCGCCGAACCCTCGGAGAAGATCCAGATCCGTGCGCTGCAGGCCATGTGCCGGCAGGTCTTCGGCTTCCGTCTGGCCATGATCGCCCTGGCCGCGCCCGCCGCGCTGCTCCACGCGGCCCCCGGCCTGGGCGCCCGCCTGGTCGGCGCGGCCGTGGTGGTCACCTTCATGGTGTCGTACGTCCTCTTCCGCGACTGGGAACGCTTCGGCCCGCTCCTCCTGCGCCACCCCAGCCTCCTCGCCGCCGACACCCTCTTCGGCTCGTTCCTCCTGGTCTCGGCGGGCCCGGACACCACCCTCGCCTATGTCAGCGTCTGCACCCCGCTCCTGGCCGGCCTGGTCTACAGCTGGCGGGGCGCGGCGTGCTTCGCCTCCCTCCAGTCCCTGATCCTGCTGCTGGTCCACGCCACCCTGAAGGCCGACCGCCACGCCCCGGTGGCCGAGGCCCTCCTGCTCCCCGGCCTGTGCGTGATCTCCGGCGCCATGGGCTCGACCCTGCGCAACCTGATGCTCCGCTTCGGCGCCGCGACCCACGCCCTGACGACGGTCCAGGCGCGCCTCGCGGCGGCGGAGGCCGTGAGCGCGGAACGCGCCCGGCTGGCCCGCGAGATGCACGACTCCGTGGCCAAGACCCTGTACGGCGTGGCCCTCGCGGCGGACGGCCTGGCGGCCACCGCCTCCGCCGACGCACCCGACCCCGACCGCATCCGGCAACAGGCGGACCTGGTGTCCCGCTCGGCCCGCAGGGCGGCGGCGGAGTCGCGGGAACTGCTGACGGACCTGCGCCGACAGCAGCCGGATCCGCTGGGTGAGACCGAGACGACGGTGTGGCGCGAACTGACCTCCGTGGCCCGGAGCTTCACGACCCGCACGGGCCTGCGGGTGACCTGCCGCTGGCCGAACGACCCCGCCGGCGCTCCGGACCTGCCCACACTGCCCGCCCCCTTGTCCCGTCACCTTCTCTCCATCGCCACGGAGGCGCTGGAGAACGCGTACCGCCACGCCTCCGCGACCCAGGTGGAGGTGGCAGCGGCGGTGCACGGCGACCTGCTGCGCCTGACGATCCACGACGACGGCCGGGGCCTCCCGCCCGGCACCACACTCGACCGGCTCCGCGACTCGGGCCACTTCGGGCTGCTCGGCATGGTGGAGCGGGCCGCGCAGATGGGCGCGAGGATCCGCATCGGCAGGGGCGACCACGAACGGGGCACGGAGGTGCGGGTGGAGCTTCCCGTGTCTTCCCTGTCTTCCGTGTCTTCCATGTCCTGCGTGCCGTCCATGAACGGCTCCGACCCCGCATCCCGGGAAGCCTGAGAGGAGGCGGCATCATGCAGCACAGTCCCCCCTGGCCGAAGGAGGCCGCACCGGCTGCACCTCCCCTGCGCCTGCTGGTGGCCGACGACAACCCCGTGGTCCGGGCGGGTTTGACGGCCCTGCTGTCGGGCCGCGAGGACACCACGGTGGTGGCGGAGGCGACGGACGGCCGGGAGGCGTACGAGGCGGCTGTACGGCACCGCCCGGACGTCATACTCCTCGACGTCCGCATGCCCGGAGTCGACGGAATCTCGGCATTGCCGCACCTGGTACGGGTGGCGCCGGTCATGATGCTCACCTACAGCCACGAGACGGAGACCGTGCGGGAGGCGTTGCGGCTGGGGGCGGGGGGATACCTGGTGCACGGCGAGTTCACGACGGAGCAGTTGGTACGGGCGGTGCGGGATGTCCGGGAGGGGCGGCCGCATGTGACTCCCGGGGCGGCGAAGGCGTTGCTGACGGAGTTGCGGACGAGTGCACCTGCACAGGCAGATCCTCAAGTCCCGCAATATTTAGGGAAAACTACACCCCAACTCCTTTCGCAACTGCAATCCTCCATGGGACAGTCATTCCGTTCACATTTCCGGCTGAGCACGAGGGAGGCGGAGATCATGGACCTCATCGCGTCCGGCATGACCAACCAGCAGATCGCCGCCGCGTGCTTCATCTCCGAGAAGACGGTCAAGAACCACATCAACCGCATCTTCGCCAAGCTCCAGACCACCACCCGGTCCCAGGCGGCCGCGAAGTGGTTGGGGGTGGCTTGAGGTGGGAGCGTGGGGGAGCGGACGGCGGGGGGAATGGGTCCGGGGTTGGGTCCTGGGGCCCTCTCGAGAGTGCTGGGTCCCGGCGTACGTTTCCCGGATCGGAGGCGAACCCGGAGGGGACCACCATGAGCAACTGGTTCAACACCACCGTCGCGTACCTGCAGGCCCGGGTTGCTCGCAGCGACAAGGGGCAGACCGCGGTGGAGTACCTCGGCATCATCGCGGTGGTGGTGGCCATCGTGTTGGCGGTTACGGGGACGAGCATCGGATCGGCGATCCTCGACAAGATCATGACGCAGATCAACAAAATCGTGTGACGCGCCATCGCCGTCACGGCGATGCAGGGCAGGCCTTCCCCATCTACATCACGGTGGTGGCGGGTCTGCTCTTTCTTGCGTTGGCCTACCTCGCTGTCGGCCAGGCCGCGGTGAATCGAAGCGGCGCCCAGACAGCAGCCGATGCGGCAGCACTGGCGGCGGCCCAGAACGCACGGGACCAACTCGCGGGCCTGTGGCTTGCCGATCTGCGTGACCCCACCAAGTGGCAGGACATCCTCGAAGGCAAGGCAGCCGTGAACGACCCGTGCTGGCGTGCCGGACAGCTCGCCGCGCAGAACGATGCCCACTTGGACGGCTGCTCTCCACTTCCGCCGCACAAGTACCAGGCGAAGGTTACGACTAACAAGGTAGTCGGCGACTCCGTCGTGCCCACCACGGAGAGCATCCACTCAACTGCATCTGCCATCGCCGAGATCCGGCCGCTCTGCACATTTCAGCCCCCCGGCGGTGACGCCTTGCCGCAACTCACGTGTGACGGCAAGGACTGGAAGATCGACCCGAAGGACCAAGCAGGGCTCCCGAAGCCCGAGGATCTCTTCGACGTTCACCTGGCCAACTGACAAGCGAATGACGAGGGAAGAAGGAAGCGGAGCGATGAGCATGCGGTTCACTGCGAAGGCCCGCAAGGGGATGGTCGCACTGACCCTTGTGGTCGGCTTCGCCGTCGGTGTGGCCGGCTGTGGTGGTGGCGGGCATGACGACAAGAAGCCCCAGAAGTCCGCGTCTGCCGCCAAGAGAGGTGGTTCTAACCCGAGTACTCAAGAGGGACAGTCGCAGGCGCCGTTGGCTGAGCTGAAGGGCCAGGGTGGCCTGCTTCTCCAAGTCACCTCGGCCCAGCGGGACTCGGGCGGTTTCGTTACGGTGAACGGCAATCTGAAGAATGACGGTGCCCAGTCTCTCGTCATCCCGGCCGCACTTCGCGGAGATGAGACCGAAATCGCCGAGCACGGCTACTCGCTTGGCGGAGCAACGCTCGTCGACCCGAAGGGAAAGAAGCGGTACTACGTGCTGCGGGACACGGAGGGGCGGCCCCTCACAACGACCGGCCTGACAAACATCCAGTCAGGCCAGACCATCCCGGTCTTCATGCAGTTCCCGGCCCCTCCCGCGAACACGGACCAGGTGGAGTTCCAGCTGCCGACCTTCTCCTCCGCCCCCATCAAGATCTCCGGGTGAGGCCAAAGTGACCACCCCCCGTCTCGCCCTCACCCTCACCGCCGTCACCCTCCTCCTCACCGCCACCCCCTCCTACGCCGACGACACGGACCCCAGTCAGCCCCCCGACACCGCGCCCTCCGCCGCCGCCCCGGTGAAGATCGACCCCACCGACCCAGACCTCAAGCTCCCCGAGGGGGCCACGCTCGCCGCGCCCAAGGTGTTGGACATCAAGTCGGTCGTAGAGGACCAGAGCGGGGACGAGCGGCGTGAGGACACCAACGCCGACGTCACCTTCGCGCTCCAGGCCGAAGTCCTCTTCAGCAAGGACAGCGCCAAGCTCAGCGGAGAGGCCAAGGCGCGGATCGCCACCATCGCCGACGAGATCAAGAAGCAGAACGCGACTCAGGTCCGCGTCTTCGGGTTCACCGACAACCTCGGCTCGTCCGCCCACGGCGACATCCTGTCCAGGCAGCGCGCCAACGCCGTACAGGCCGTCCTGGACCAGGACCTGAACGACCCGAACATCACCTTCGAGGTCCGCGGCTACGGCGAGCAGTACCCGATCGCCGACAACTCCACCGAGGAGGGCAGGAGGAAGAACCGCCGCGTCGAGGTGTCCTTTCCGCGCTCGGAGAGCTAACCGCACCCGGATTCCGAAGGTGAGAGGCGCGAGGCGTATACGCCGCGTATACTTGCGGTATGGCCGATGTCATGATTCGTGTGCCCGCAGAAGTCCGTGACCAGCTCGCCGCCGTGGCAGAGGCGCGAGGGACCAGTCTGCGTGCCCTCATGCAGGAGATAGCTGCTCAGACGCTGACTCCGGAGCAGATCAAGGCACGGGCCGATCGCACCCGCGCTCTGCTCGCCGAGCGGTTCGGGCATTACGTCACGGATGAGGAATCCGCCGAGATGCGGCGCAAAATGCGCGAAGCCACCGCTGCTCACCGGGCTGCCCTCGCGGAGGCGGAGTCGTCCCGTTGAACCAGATCGAGCACTACGTCCTCGACAGTCCCACACTGCTGGCGATGGGCGGCAACAAGCAGGTCTCCGGGCTGATTCATGCTGCGGCATCCAGCGATGGCGTGCGCCTGTGGACGCCCGTCCTGTGTCTGCTGGAGGCTGAGCGCGAGCGCGCCGGGATCGTCGCCCACGCGGGCGTGCTGCTGGACGTACTCCATGTCATCGATGACGACTACGCGATGGCCGTAACGGTCTCCGAGTTGCTGCGCGACGGTGTGGCCCTCGGTGTCGCGGCGGCCGTGCACGTGGCACGACCGAATCCGATGCTTCCCGACGGGGCGCTGGTGGCCACCGTCGCACCGGAAGCCCATGACAGGCTCGGAGTTGGCGTCATGGACCTCAACCGCTGACCATGCGGATATCGACAGGGTCCGATTTTCCGCGGAACCCTAGGACCTGCCGCCCACCTCGTACTCGAACCAGATCCGATGGGTGCCGTCCACATCGATCCGCAGACCGCCGGCCCCTCGGATCCTGGTGAGCGCCCCCGTCCCGCTCCCCGGCACGATCACGAAAAACTCGGCCTCTCTGCCCTCCCCGAGGGTCGTCGCCGAGTGGGCGAAGTTGAAGCTGCCGCTTCTCCCGCCGAGGCTCCCCTCGAAGGACTCCATGGCGACATACGTGCCGGTCCCACTGGACTGGTCGTACGCCGCGGTGAACAGCGTCTGCGACACCCCGGCGACCTCGCCCTCGTACCGCTTCCGCATCGTGGCCACCCCGACCGGCACCGCCGTCTCGACCACCGGCTCCGGCAGCCGCACCTCCGCCGGAGTGAACTCCTCGACCTTGAACGTCCCTGAAGCTCTCATACCGCGATGCTAGGCCGCGCCACTGACAACGGCCCTCAACTCAGGCCGTCCACACCGCCGGCACCGCCGGTGTCACCTGGGTCGCGAACACCGTCGGCGTCGCCCCCGGACTCCACCCGCAGCCGCACCCCCGTCCGCAGCCCCCACCCCGCCATCACTCCCGCCTCCGCCTCCAGTACATGCCGTGCCCGCAGCCGGGGCAGGCCCAGGCGGCCCGGGGGCATGGTGCGGACGGCGAGGACGGTCAGGTGGCGGTCCAGGTAGGCGACGTCGATCGGGATGCGCATGCCGAAGGTGTGGACCCCGCTCGCCGGTGACAGCAGCATCGCCCCGGCGATCGACTCCCGGCCCAGCAGACCCTTCGTCCGGGCCCGGTAGGAGGCCGAGATCTCCAGCGGAAGCACCAGCGGGTCCTCCGTTCCCTCACCCCGGGGCACGATCAGCCTCCCGGCCCCGTCCCGCCAGTGTCTCCCCATCCCCATCCCCGTCCCCTCCAACTCTCCGCCGGGCAACACCGCTTGTCACCCCACGTCCTCCCCACTAGGAAGAGGTCCATGACTGGACTCGGTGTCGTCTTCCGCCCCCAGCTTCCGCCCGAGCGGCTGCGGGCGGTGGCCCGTGCGGCGGACGAAGCAGGCCTTGAGGAACTGTGGTTGTGGGAGGACTGTTTCCGGGAGGGCGGGATGGCGACCGCCGCCGCGGCGCTCGCCTGGACCGAGCGGGTGCGGGTCGGCGTCGGGCTGCTGCCCGTGCCCCTCAGGAACGTGGCCATCACCGCGATGGAGGCCGCCTCCTTGCACCGGATGTTCCCAGGGCGGGCCACCATCGTCGTCGGACACGGGGTGCAGGACTGGATGGGTCAGGTCGGTGCCCGCGCCGCCTCCCCGCTCACCCTCCTCGGCGAGCATCTCGACGCCCTGCGCGTCCTGCTCGGTGGTGAACGGCTCACCGTGCGGGGCCGGTACGTCTCCCTCGACGACGTCGCTCTCGACTGGCCGCCGGAGCAGCCGGTGCCCGTCTTCGCCGGCGCCACCGGCCCGCGTACCCTCCGCCTTTCCGGAGCCAAGGCCGACGGCACCCTCCTCACCTCCGCCACCTCCCCGGACGGCGTACGGCAGGCCCGGCGGCTCATCGAGGAGGGGCAGAAGGAGGCGGGGCGCGGCGAGCACCACCCGGTCGTCGTCTATCTGCTCGCCGCCACGGGGGCCGATGCCGCCGCCCGGCTGCGGGCCGAACTCGCCGACGAGAGGCTGGAGTCGGCGCCGGGCGTCGGGGCCGCGGGGAATGCGGCGGCCGTGGCCGCGGCGGTACGGCGGCTCGCCGAGGCCGGTGCCGACACCGTCGTGCTCCAGCCGACCGGGGACGAGCCCGACCCGGAGGGGTTCGTGCGGTTCGCCGCCGAGGAGGTACGGCCCCTGGTGGCCTGACGCGACAGGGGGCGTTGTCAGTGGCGGCTGCCACACTGCCCGACATGACCGACGAACGCGACGAGCACAGCGAAGTGAGCCTTCGGGGCGTCACGGACGAGGACCTGTTCGCCTTCCTCTCCTATGAGCACGACCCGGAGGCCGTCCGGCGGTCGAGATTCACGCCCCGGCCGCGGGACGCCTTCCTGCGGCACTGGCGAGAGCGTGTTCTCGGCGATCCGGACTGCCTCGTGCGGACGGTCACCGTGGACGGTGCGGCCGCCGGGCACGTCGTTTCCTGGACGGAGGGCGAGCGGCGGTTCGTCGGCTACTGGCTCGGGCGGCCGTACTGGGGCGGCGGCGTCGGCACCCGCGCCCTCGGCCTCTTCCTGGAGCTGGAGCGCGTACGGCCCCTGTAAGCCGACCCCTTCGGCGGCAACACCGCCTCCGTCCGGCTGCTGGAGAGACACGGCTTCGAGCGGGCCGGCACGATCCGGCACGGCGACGCCGAGCACATCCTCCTCGTGCTCGGGGGGCCGGGGGCGGTCCAGTGACCTCGATCCCCCTCCTCTGGCGCCTTCCCTTCGAGTTGGCCTGGGAGGCGCTGCGGGCCGGCAGCCGACCCATCGGTGCCGTGCTGTACGACCCGGAGGGCAATGTCGTCGCGGCCGGGCGCAATCGCAGCCGGGAGGCCACCGCGCCGCCGGGGCAACTCGCCGGTACCGACCTCGCGCACGCCGAGGTCAACGCCCTCGCGCAGCTGCCGGCCGGCCACCGGCACCCCGGTCACCGCCTCTACACCACCCTCGAGCCGTGCCTGCTGTGCAGCGGCGCGCTGATCCACGCCCATGTCCCGCACGTCGTCTACGCCACCGCCGACGAGCACTGGCGCGGAGTGGAGCGTGTCCCGGAGGTCGGCGGCACAATAGCCGCCCGCTGGGCCACCCGCGAGGGTCCGCTGGACGGCCCGCTCCATCCGCTCGCCCGCTTCGGCGCCCTGCTCATGACGTTGTGGGGGCTGATACACACGCACGACCTGGTGCCCGAGGGCCCCGCCGCCCGTGCGGCCCGCCGTCACCTGGACGCCGGCCTGCTCGACGCGGCCACGGCCCAGGCGGCGTACGGGGCGGTGTACGGCACGGTCAGCCGGCGCCGGTGACCGGCGGATGGTCCCCGGTGGCGCCGTCGATCAGCTCCCGCAGGATGTCCATGTGGCCGGCGTGCCGTGCGGTCTCCTCCACCATGTGGACCAAGGTCCAGCGCAGGGTCACGGTGATGTCCCGCCAGGCCGGGCTGCCCTGGGCGTCCAGCGGCAGCTCGTCGATCACGGCGTCGGCGGCGGCGCGGGCGCGGCCGTAGAAGGCGACGATCCGCTCGGTCGTCTCCTCGGGGGTGACCCGCATGTCGTCATGGGGGTCGAACCACAAAGGCTCGGCCTCGCCGCCGAACGTGTCCACGAACCAGCCGTACTCGACGCAGGCCAGATGTTTCACCAGGCCCAGCAGGTTGGTGCCGGACGGTGTCATCGGCCGGCGCAGTTGCTCGTCGTCGAGGCCGTCCAGCTTCCACAGCACGGCGTCCCGGTGCCGGTCCAGGCTCGCGTGCAGCGTCTGCTTCTCTCCGGCGAAGTAGGTCGTCATGCGGGAGGTCGTCATACGGGCGGAAACTAGCAGGCGCCGCCGGGCAGTGCCCTGGGATCATGGAAGGCATGTCGGTGAACCACTCCTTCGAACACCTGGTGGCCGAGGGCGCCGCCGTGCCCACCGACGGCTGGGACTTCTCCTGGTTCGCGGGGCGGGCCAGTGAGGAGCGGCCCTCGTGGGGGTACGCCGTGTCGGCGGGGGAGCGGCTGGCCCGGGCGGAGGCCGTGCTGGACATCCAGACCGGCGGGGGTGAGGTCCTGGACTTCGCGCTGGGCAGGGCCGAGCCCGCCCGGCCGGTGCTGGCCGCCGCGACGGAGGGCTGGCCGCCGAATGTGGCCAGGGCCGCCGCGCTGCTGCGGCCGCGCGGGGTGGTGGTCGTCGCCGCCCCGGACGACGCGCCGCTGCCGTTCGCCGACGAGACCTTCGACCTGGTGCTCAGCCGGCATCCGGTGCGGCCGTACTGGGACGAGATCGCCCGGGTGCTGCGTTCGGGTGGCACGTACTTCGCCCAGCATGTCGGGCCGGCCAGCGTCGTCGAGCTGGTGGAGTACTTCCTCGGGCCGCTGCCCGAGGAGGCGCGCTCCGGCCGGGACCCCGAGCGGGAGCGGGCCGACGCCGAGGCGGCGGGCCTGGCGGTGGCCGGGCTGCGGGCGGAGCGGCTGCGGATGGAGTTCCACGACATCGCCGCCGTCGTCCACTTCCTGCGCAAGGTGGTGTGGATGGTCCCGGGTTTCACGGTGGAGGCGTACGAACCCCAACTCCGCGCGCTGCACGAGCGGATCGAGAGGGAGGGGCCGTTCGTGGCGCACAGCACCCGGCACCTCTTCGACGTCCGCAAACCCGGCTGATTCACCCGCAGTTTGCCAACGGTTTCCACATCGTTATGCAGTGCGGTTCACATCAGCCTCATCTGTCACATAAGTTCAGACCAAGGTAATTCGCGTCGGCAAACCTCGCGCGGGTGGCACCGCGCAGTGGAGGGGGCTGCGCGGTGCTGTGAGCCCGAGCGCTCTTCCCGGGTCGCGGTACCGGAACCGTCAAGTCACCGTTCGCCGGTCGGGTAGCCCATCGGGGGGACCCCGGCGCAACTCGCCGACATCTCCGCAAGATGGCGTAAACCATCCGGATTCCTTCTGAATCCTTTCGCATTTGACCGGTCATCCCTGGGAATCCACTGTGAACCGGCCATGTGACACCTCTGAATCCAGCCTTCCGTGCCCACCACGGCGTCGCCGGATGATTTCGGAGAGTAGTTGTGTCCCGCCGATGCACCCACCATCCCTTACGAAGGGTTATGGTGGAAACCCCCCCTCGGGCCGGTCCGTCTCCCCCCCACGGACCGGCCCGTTTTTCGTCCCGTCCATCGGCAGGTCTTTCGGCGGGGGCTCCGGGAACCGCTCGGTGCCGGCTCGGCGTCCCTGCCAAGGGACGGGAAGAACTGGGCGACCACCCCCGCACAGCCGCACTCGACGGCGCATCCGCAGCACCCCGACCCCGATCCCCAAACCCCGGGCCAGAACGAAGCCGCCAGCGGGGTAGGCTCAAACACCTCCCGCACCCCGAACCCGCCGCCAAACCCCCGGAGGGCCACGTGAACCTGCGCGACAACCTGCGCAGCCTGCTCGTCAGGCTCTACGCACGCCGGGTGGAGGGCCACCTGGACCACGCTCAGGTGCCCAAGCACATCGGCGTCATCATGGACGGCAACCGCCGCTGGGCGAAGGCGTCCGGTTCCACCACCGTGCACGGCCACCGGGCCGGTGCGGACAAGATCGAGGAGTTCCTCGGCTGGTGCACCGAGACCGATGTCGAGGTCGTCACCCTGTGGCTGCTGTCCACGGACAACTTCGACCGGCCGCAGGAGGAGCTCGTCCCGCTGCTCGGCATCATCGAGGACGTCGTCCGCACGCTCGCCGCCGACGGCCGCTGGCGCGTGCACCACGTCGGCACCATGGACCTGCTGCCGGGCGGCATGCAACGCACCCTGAAGGAGGCCGAGGAGGCCACCGCCCACATCGACGGCATACTCGTCAACGTGGCCATCGGGTACGGCGGCCGGCAGGAGATCGCCGACGCCGTGCGCTCCATGCTGCTCGACGCCCACGACAAGGGCGTGCCGATGGAGGACCTCGCCGAGTCCGTCGACATCGACATGATCGGCCGTCACCTCTACACGGGCGCCCAGCCCGACCCGGACCTCGTCATCCGCACCAGCGGCGAGCAGCGGCTGTCCGGATTCATGCTGTGGCAGACCGCGCACTCGGAGTACTACTTCTGCGAGGTCTTCTGGCCCGCCTTCCGCAAGGTCGACTTCCTGCGCGCCCTGCGTGACTACGCCGCACGTCACCGCCGTTACGGCGGCTGAGACCCGACCGACGCCCCGCCGGCCGCCAAGGCGGCGGGGCGTTCGCACACCCGGATTCTTGCGGACGTAACGAGGAGTTCACCGGTACGCCGGTGGCCGCTTTTGCATGGCAGTGCATGTTCGAGGGCATAAGCCAAACAGGTCGACACCCGAACCACGGGTGTCGGATCTCAGCGGGCGGCACGGGGCCGTCCGCCCGGGAGGCCCTTTGCACCAGCCCGATCGTGCGGTCACAGCACGGACGAAGAGGCGGAGGGCCGGCTGTCGGCCCGTGCAGGGCGGCCGACGACCGGCCCAGCTCGATCTCGTCGCTCCCCGACCTCATCCGAGGGGGTACGTCCTTCCGTGGTGACCAGCACAAAGCGCCACAAGCCAGACCGGCGCACCTATGTTCTCGACACCAGCGTCCTGCTGGCCGACCCGAACGCCCTGACCCGCTTCGACGAGCACGAGGTCGTGCTCCCCATCGTGGTGGTCACGGAACTGGAGGCCAAGCGGCACCATCCGGAACTCGGCTACTTCGCCCGCCAGGCCCTGCGCCTGCTGGACGACTACCGGGTGAAGAACGGTCGCCTCGACGCCCCCATCCCGATCGGGGAGCTGGGCGGGACCGTCCGTGTCGAGCTCAACCACTCGGACCCCAGCGTGCTGCCCACCGGCTACCGCCTGGGGGACAACGACTCCCGCATCCTCGCGGTGGCCCGTAATCTGCAGGCCGAGGGGTACGACGTCACCGTCGTCTCGAAGGACCTGCCCCTGCGGATCAAGGCGTCCTCGGTCGGTCTGCTCGCCGAGGAGTACCGCGCCGAACTCGCCATCACGGAGAACTCCGGCTGGACCGGAATGTCCGAACTGACGCTCTCCGGCGAGCAGGTGGACATCCTCTTCGAGGAAGGGCATCTGTACGTCCCCGAGGCCGCCGAGCTGCCCGTGCACACCGGCCTGACCATCCACTCCGAGCGCGGCAAGGCGCTCGGCCGGATCACCGCCGAGGGCAACGTCCGCCTGGTGCGCGGCGACCGGGAGGCGTTCGGCATCAAGGGCCGCAGCGCCGAGCAGCGCATCGCGCTCGACCTGCTGCTCGACCCGGACGTCGGGATCGTCTCGATGGGCGGCCGGGCCGGCACCGGCAAGTCGGCGCTGGCGCTGTGCGCGGGCCTGGAGGCGGTCCTGGAGCGCCGCCAGCACCAGAAGGTGATGGTGTTCCGGCCGCTGTACGCGGTCGGCGGGCAGGAGTTGGGCTATCTGCCGGGCACCGAGGCGGAGAAGATGGGCCCGTGGGCGCAGGCCGTCTTCGACACGCTGTCGGCGGTCACCAGCCGCGAGGTCATCGAGGAGGTCACCGCGCGCGGGATGCTGGAGGTTCTCCCGCTCACCCACATCCGCGGCCGCTCCCTGCACGACGCGTTCGTGATCGTGGACGAGGCGCAGTCCCTCGAACGGAATGTGCTTCTCACTGTTCTGTCCCGAATCGGCGCGAATTCACGGGTCGTTCTCACCCATGACGTGGCACAAAGGGACAATCTGCGGGTCGGTCGCTACGACGGTGTCGTCGCCGTCGTGGAGAAGCTGAAGGGGCATCCGCTCTTCGCGCACGTCACGCTGACCCGGTCCGAGAGGTCCCAGATTGCTGCACTTGTGACCGAAATGCTGGAGGACGGTCACATCTGATTCGACCCGCACGGCAGTTGGCGCCGTCCGGCAAAGGTCAAGAGCCTAGCCGGGCGGCGCCTTGGCGTGTGGAGCTTTCCGGAAATCCCCAGGGGCAAACGGGATGTGAGCTTTCACACTCAACTCAGAATTGCCACCCGGCGTCCGGTTACGGCAGAGTCTCAGTCCTGTCAGGCCCCGCATACGACACACCTGTACCCCCAGCGGTACGGCACCACAGCAGCACCACCAACTCCATAGAGTTCGTCGTATGCCGCCCGAGCACCTCGCGGCGCTCCCCGAAGGGGGAGTTGCCCACCGGGCCCGCGCCTCCCGTGACCCCGCAGTTGGGAGGCCAGTGCCAGGGGCACGATTGCGTCCGCCAGGGTCACCGAAGCGGGCGATGCTGGAAGGAAACCGTGTGAGCCGGATTTCGGTCCGGGGATTCGCAGTGGCCTCGGCCACCGCGGTCACCGCCGTCGGAAGCGTCGTCGGAGTTGCCTCGGGCAGCGTCGCGCAGAACAACAACGACGCCGAGGCGACGGCAGCCGACACCACGCTCCTCGCGGACATACCCGCGGGTCAGCAGGCCCAGGTCCAGTCCGCTTCCCTGACGCAGCAGGCCGACGCCCAGGCCATCGCCGCGGACGCGAGCGCCAAGAAGGACGCCGAGGAGGCGGCCCGCAAGGCTGCCGCCGAGACCGCGATCGCCAAGAAGGCGGCGGCCGAGCAGGCGGCCAAGGAGGCCAAGGCGCGCGCCGAGGCGAAGGCCGCGGCCAGCCGTGACAGCGCCCGCGACTCCTCCAGCTTCCCCGTCCAGAGCAGCTACTCCGTCGCGCAGATCCAGGCGATGGCACGGCAGATGGTGGCGGGCGACCAGTTCCAGTGCTTCAGCAACATCGTGGACCACGAGTCCAGCTGGAACTACCAGGCCACGAACGCCTCCTCCGGCGCCTACGGTCTCTTCCAGGCCCTGCCCGCCGGCAAGTACGCCTCGGCCGGCGCCGACTGGCGGACCAACCCCGCCACCCAGATCAAGTGGGGCCTCAACTACATGGACAGCCGGTACGGCAGCCCCTGCCAGGCCTGGTCGTTCTGGGCGGCCAACCACTGGTATTAGGCCCGTCGGTCACTGCCGGTCGCACTCAACCTCGCGCAGCCCCTCCCCCGTCCTTAGGGGAGGGGCTTTCGCCCTGTACGGTCGTACCCGGATGCCTCCAGGGGGAGGAGAGGTGGCGAACACGCGGGGACGCGGGGGAAGAGGACGGATCATGTCGCGAGTGCCAGGGTGGCTCGGCAGGCTCGGTGCCGGACTCACCGAGATGAGCGAACGCCTGGACGAGCGCCGTGCGGAGGTGGAGCGCGAGCACGCCCCGGAGCCGCCGGACCCCTCGGACGCACCGCTGCCCGCGCCGCCGCTCGTCGCCGAGGCCGTCGTACCGCCCGCCCGCCGGCCCGTACCCGCACCCGCGGCGGGCCACCGCCCCGACCCCGCCGAGGCCGTGCCCTGGGGTGTGCGGGTCGCGGCCGAGGCCGGCTGGCGCATGCTGGTCCTCGCCGGCACCGTCTGGGTGCTGATCCAGGTCATCAGCGCGGTCCAGCTGGTGGTGTTCGCCTTCGTCATCGCCCTGCTCGTCACCGCGCTGCTGCAGCCGACGGTGGCCCGGCTCACCCGGCGCGGAGTGCCGCGCGGACCGGCCACCGCGCTCACCGCGATCAGCGGGTTCGTGGTCATAGGGCTGATGGGCTGGTTCGTGACCTGGCAGGTCATGGAGAACATCGACACGCTCTCCAACCAGATCCAGTCCGGCATCGACGACCTGCGCAACTGGCTGCTGAAGAGCCCCTTCCACGTCACCGACAAGCAGATCAATCAGATCGCCAAGAACCTCCGCGAGGCGATCGGCGCCAACACCGACCAGATAACGTCCGCCGGTCTGGAGGGCGTCCAGGTCATCGTCGACTTCCTCACCGGCCTCCTGCTGGTGTTCTTCTCGACGCTGTTCCTGCTCTACGACGGCAGGCGCATCTGGGAGTGGTTCCTGAAGCTGGTGCCCGCCGCGGCCCGCCCAGGCGTGGCCGGCGCCGGCCCGCGCGCCTGGCGCACCCTGACCGCCTACGTCCGGGGCACGGTCCTGGTCGCCCTCATCGACGCCACCTTCATCGGCATCGGCATCTACTTCCTCAACGTGCCGATGGCCGTCCCGCTGGCCGTCTTCATCTTCCTGTTCTCGTTCATCCCGCTCGTCGGCGCGGTCGCCTCCGGCGCGCTCGCGGTGATCGTGGCGCTGGTCACTCAGGGTGTCTTCACGGCCGTCATGACCCTGGTGGTCGTCCTCGCGGTCCAGCAGATCGAGGGCCACGTCCTGCAGCCGTTCATCCTGGGCCGTGCGGTCCGCGTCCATCCGCTGGCCGTCGTCCTCACGGTCGCCGCCGGCGGCATGGTGGCCGGCATCGGCGGCGCGGTGGTGGCCGTACCGCTGGTGGCGGTGACCAACACGGTGGTCGGGTATCTGCGGCAGTACTCGGAGGAACTCCAGCGGCAGAAGGCCGCCGCGGACGAGCCCGTCGCTCAGAACGCGGAAGGCCCCGCTCACCAAGGGTGAGCGGGGCCTTCGCGGAACCGCTTACTCGGCCAGCACGGCCTCTGCGTCGAGGGTGACGCCCACGGCCTGAATCACCGAGGCGATCTTGAACGCCTCCTGGACGACCTCGCGCTCCACGCCCGCCTTGCGCAGCACCTGCTCGTGCGAGTCCAGGCACATGCCGCAGCCGTTGATCGCGGACACCGCGAACGACCACAGCTCGAAGTCGACCTTCTCCACGCCCGGGTTGCCGATGACGTTCATCCGCAGACCGGCGCGCAGGGTGCCGTACTCGTGGTCGGACAGCAGATGGCGGGTCCGGTAGAAGACGTTGTTCATCGCCATGACGGCGGCGGCCGACTTGGCGGCCGTGTACGCCTCCGGCGAGAGGTTCGCCTTCGCCTCCGGCTCCAGCTCACGCAGCACGATCGGGGAACGGGAGGCGATGGCGGTCGCCAGCACCGTGCCCCACAGCTGCTGCGCGGGCAGGTCGGAGTTGCCGATGACCGAGCCCAGGTTGAGCTTCAGGTCCTTGGCGTAGTCCGGGACGCGGGACTTCAGCGAGTCGAGCGACATGGGTCACTCACCGGCCAGCAGCGCGACCGGGTCCAGGGTGTCCTCACCCTTGGTCCAGTTGCACGGGCACAGCTCGTCGGTCTGCAGGGCGTCCAGGACCCGCAGGACCTCCTTGGGGTTACGGCCCACGGAACCGGCGGTGACCATGGTGAACTGGATCTCGCGGTTCGGGTCGACGATGAAGACGGCGCGCTGCGCGAAGCCGTCCTCGCCCTCGATGCCCAGGTCGCGCATCAGCTCGTGCTTGGAGTCGGCCATCATCGGGAACGGCAGGTCGGTCAGGTCCGGGTGGTCCTTGCGCCAGGCGTGGTGGACGAACTCGGAGTCACCGGAGAAGCCGAGGATCTGGGCGTCGCGGTCGGCGAACTCGTCGTTCAGCTTCCCGAACGCGGCGATCTCGGTCGGGCAGACGAAGGTGAAGTCCTTCGGCCATGCGAAGACGACCAGCCACTTGCCCTCGTAGGACTTGTGGTGGATCTGCTCGAACTCCTTGCCCTTCTCCAGCGAGACGCAGGCGGTCAGTTCGAACTCGGGGAACTTGTCACCGACAGTGAGCACACGCTCTCCTTGCAGCGAGGAACACCCCTTTTGAGGGTGTTTCCCATGGGTTGGACTTTGTCGATGTTGGCACAGGGTGCATTGATTAGTGAAATAGCTACACTCGGTCATGTTGATCGGAGGTAGTTATCAGTGACCATGAGTAACGGCAAGCGCAGGCAGCCGAGCCTCGCACAGCTGCGTGCCTTCGCCGCCGTCGCCGAGTATCTGCACTTCCGGGACGCGGCGGCCGCCATCGGGATGAGCCAGCCCGCCCTGTCCGGCGCGGTCTCGGCACTGGAGGAGACCCTCGGGGTGACCCTCCTCGAGCGTACGACGCGCAAGGTGCTGCTCTCGCCCGCCGGCGAGCGCCTGGCCGTACGCGCGAAGGCGGTGCTGGACGCGGTCGGGGCACTGCTGGAGGAGGCCGAGGCGGTCCGGGCGCCCTTCACCGGCGTCCTGCGCCTCGGAGTGATCCCCACGGTCGCGCCGTACCTGCTGCCGGCCGTGCTGCGGCTGGTCCATGAGCGCTATCCGCACCTCGACCTCCAGGTGCACGAGGAGCAGACCGCCAACCTGATCGACGGCCTGGGCTCCGGCCGTCTCGACCTGCTGTTGCTGGCGGTGCCGCTCGGCGTGCCCGGAGTCGTCGAACTCCCGCTCTTCGACGAGGACTTCGTGCTGGTCACCCCGCTGGACCACTGGCTCGGCGGCCGCGAGGGCATCCCGCGCGAGGCGCTGAGGGAGCTGAACCTGCTGCTCCTGGACGAGGGCCACTGCCTGCGCGACCAGGCCCTCGACATCTGCCGGGAGGCGGGCCGCGAGGACGCCCCGGTGACCACGACCGCCGCCGGCCTGTCCACGCTGGTGCAGCTGGTCGCCGGCGGCCTCGGCTGCACGCTGCTGCCGCGTACGGCCCTGAAGCTGGAGACCACCCGCAGCAGCCAACTCCTCACCGGCTACTTCGCCGAGCCGGCTCCGAGCCGTCGGGTCGCCTTCGCCATGCGCGCGGGCGCGGCCCGGTCCGCCGAGTACGAGGAGCTGGCGGCGGCCCTGCGCGGGGCGCTGCGCTCGCTCCCGGTGCGGGTACTCGACCGGGACGCCTGAGCCCGCCGATCGATCAAATGAGTGTCGAACAAAGCGATGTGATCGGCTCGAAACTCCAACTTCCGTCAGTCCGGGTCAGGTCGGAAACCTTCGGCTGAAATATGCCGATCGACTGATACACATACCCCCTCGGTGCGACACGTCAGGCGTCTGTACGAAATGCCAAGGGGAGCGATGGATCACGGCGGGCTCGCGCACGCGCTGACCGCGTGCGGGCGTGACGGATTCACGGGGGAACTGCGGGTGCCGGGCAGCCCCGGCGGCGCCTTCCATCTGCGGGACGGACTCGTCGTGGCGGCGGAGAGTCCCGGCGCCCCCGGCGCCGAGGCGCTGCTGCTGCGCTCCGAGCGCATCGACGGCGAGCAGTGGGCGGAGCTGGTGCGCGAGTCCGGGGCGCGCTGGCCGGCCGCCGGGCTGATCGCGCACGGCTACGCGGGGGCCGCCCAGCTCCGGGTGGTGTGCCTGCTGGCGCTGCGGGACGCGGCCTTCGCCGTCGTCGCCGGCCGGGTGGACGCCTGTGCACGCGTCACCGGCACCGAGCCGCACGCCCCGGTCGCCACCGGCGAGCGGCCCGCCCGGCTGCTGGAGGACGCGGTGCGCAAGGTGTCCGCCGTGGACGCGCTGCCGCACCCCGTGCGCCCCGACCGGGACCGGCCCCTGCCCATGGCCGCGCCGGAGGACGCCTGCACCCCGCTGCAACGGGAGCTGCTCGCGCACGCCGACGGCCGCCGTACCGCCCGTGACCTGGCCTTCCGTACCGGCCGCGGGGTCTACACGGTCACCGTGGAGGTCGCGCGGATGCTGAGCGAGGGGCTGCTGGAGTGCCCCGGTCCGCTCGCCCGGACCCCGCTCCTGGTGGCGCCCGAGGCTCCGGTCGTACGGCATCGCGAGCAGTCCCCGCCGGAGCCGGAGCCGACCGCCCCCGCCGCCCTGCCGCGCCGCGCACCCGGCGCCAGCGGCATCACCGAAGTCCTCGTCCCGCCGGTGAGCGGGGCGGGCTGGAAAGGGTTCTTCCGGCTGCGTCACGGGACCGCTGGATGACAGCGGTCCCTCGACGGCTCGCGTCGGTCGAACCGGCAAGGAAAACAAGGGAGTTGAGCACATGGACCACGAAGCCCTGGCACGGGAGATGCGCGGACTGCGCGAACAGGTGACCGGGATCACCGACACCGCCCTGGCAGCGGCCGACGGCATGCTGATCGCGGCCGACACCGCGGAGTCGATCGACCCGGAGGGGCTCGCCGCGCTCGCGGCGGCGGGCCTGGGCCTGGCGCGCCGCACCACCGCCGCCACGGCGCGCGGAGCGCTGCGGCAGACGGTGACGTACGGCAGCCACGGCTGCGTCGCCTTCTACGCCGTCGGCGACACCGCCCTGATGGTGGTCCTCGGCGACGAGGGGATGGACGTGAGCCGCCTGCACCGGGCGACCCACCCGGCCCTCGACCGCATCGGATCGATCCTCACCGAGAAGACGCCAGAGGGGGTGTGAGGGATGGCGACGAAACGCATGACGGGCTTCTCCGACCAGGTGATGAGTCTGGTCAAGTCGCTGCGCGCCGAGACGCCCGACTGCGTCGCGGCCGGTGTGGTCGACATGGCCACCGGAATGCTGCTGTCGTACGAGACCGTCGACAACCACCCGCCGGAGGTGCTGGACCTGCTGGCGGGTGCGACCCTCGACCTGTTCCAGGGGCGTACGGTCGTCATGATCGAGGATGTCTTCAAGGAGCGCCGTGGCGTCAGCGACGACAACCACTTCTTCCAGGAGATCCTCGTCAACAGCGAGAACCTCACCCACCTGTTCCTGCGGATGAACGACCAGCAGGACGTCGTCGCCGTCGTCGTCTGCCGTAAGTCGGTGAACGTGGGCATGCTGTTCGCCCAGGCGCGGAGGGTGGTGCGGGAGCACAGCCTGTGAGCAACGGCCGTGGGCCCCCGGGAGGGAGGGGCCCACGGCCGACCGCGCCCGGACCTCGCGCCGTTACTCCGTCCGCAGCCCCTCCGGGCGCATCATCCGCAGCAGCGGCGGCAGGCTCAGCAGCGTGACCGTGACGACCACGGCCGCGCCGACGCCGGTCATCGACAGCACGCTCGGCCAGTCCACGCTCACCGTCGAGCCGACCATCTTCAGCAGCACCCCGCCCAGCGTCAGCCCCACGGCCGAGGCGAGCAGCAGGCCCAGGGCGATGGGGATCGCCGTCTGCCACAGCACCGACATGCTCAGGGTGCGCCGCCGGGTGCCGAAGGCGACCAGCGACGACAGCAGCTTGCGCCGCTCGCGCAACTGCTCCAGCTGGGACACCAGCAGGCTCGCCCCGATCAGCGCCAGCACACAGACGGCGCCGACGAACGTTCCGGTGCGGATGGAGGTGAACTTGTCCGACTGCTCGGTGGCCGACCACACCATCGCGTCCGCGAGCGGGTCGATCCGGGCCGCCGTGTTGCGGACGTACTCGTGCACGTCCGGGACGGACTCGTCGAGCCTGAGGTAGATCCCTCCGTTCAGGGCGCTGCTCATCGGGCCGGACAGCGCGGCCGGTGTCATCAGCACCCCGCTGTCCTTGGTGCCGTTGGGCCCGGTGATCGCGCGGACCTGCTTCATACCGTGCGGCACGGTCCAGACGACGTCCGGTCCGCCGCCCAGGCCGTCGCTCGTGTCGACGTGGAGCGTGCGGCCCGGCCGGGCGTACCGGTCCACTTCGGAGTCCTCGTCCCCGCCCTTCGCGACGAAGACGTCCCCGTCGTGGCAGGAGGTCAGTGCGGCCACCTTGCGCAGGGAGGCACAGGTGCCGACGGTGAGGCCCACCGTGTCGTCCGGCCCGTGACCGGGGGTCCAGGGCCGGTCCCCCAGTTCGGTGTTGCCGAGTGCGGTGGCCTCGCGTACGCCCTCGGTCGCCGCGAACTTCCCGGCGACCGGCACGAAGGGGACGCCCCGCGACAGGTTGACCTGCATCTGAATGCTGTCGGTGTCCTTGCCGGTGGACTTGGTGTAGTCGCCCTGCACGCCCGCGAACAGCATCTGCAGCGCGATCGCACCGGCCACCGCGACCGCGATGCCGTTCACCATGCGGGCCGCCGAGCCGCTGCTCAACTGCAGCCGCCGTACCGCCAGTTGCCAGGCAACCCCGCCCAGGCCCAGCCGGGCCACGACCGCCTCGACGACCCAGGGCAGCAGCGCGGTCACGCCGACGAGCAGCAGCAGGACGCCGCCGATCACCAGGTACTCGTTGAAGGTGCCGTTGTTCCGGCCCTGGCCGATCATCGGGGCGAGGCAGGCCAGCCCGCCCAGCGGCAGCAGCAGCCGCCACCACAGCCGGCGACGCGCGGGCCTGGCCGTACGGACCACGCCCAGCGGTTCGATGACCACCCCGCGCAGCGCGAACAGCGTGACCAGGACCGCCGCCGCCGGAACGGCGACCGCGACCAGGGCGGCCAGCGCCGGGGAGGGGTTGAGATAGCTGGGGAACACGCTGATGTCCATGATCTCGACCGAGGCCGCGAGCTGCCGGCCGAGCAGGAAGAAGCCGGTGCCGAAGACCAGCCCGACCAGCGATCCGGCGAGCGCCTCGCCCGCAGCGATCCGCCGGGTCATGCGGCTGTCGGAGCCCACCAGCCGCAGCGCGGCCAGCCTGCGGTCGCGTCGCTCGCCGCCGAACCGTACGGCGGTGGCGATGAACACGGCGACCGGCATCAGCAGCACCGCGAACACGACCAGCACCAGCAGGATCAGCACCGGGTCGGTCTTGCTCGCCGGTGATGCGTGCGGCGGCCCGAAGCGGGTGATGCGGGCCGTCCGCCAGCCGTTGATGCGCGGCGCCAGGTCCTTCGCACCGGCGTAGTAGGCGAGTTCGTGCGAGCCGATGAGCCCGGTCTCGCCGATCGTCCCGACGATCCGGTACGGCAGCCGCTCGCGCAGCAGCGTGCCGTCGGCGGAGCCGAGCAGTTTCTTCAGCGCGGGGGAGACGACCATGTCGCCCGGCGCCGGGTACCTCGCCAGGCCCGGCGCGATCGGTGCGCGCGGCCCCTCCGGCTCCACCAGCCGGCCGCGGACGTCCTTGCCGCGGTACGTCGTGTCGGCGTCGGAGATCACCAGGGTGTTCGCGGCCTTCGGGCGGTGCGGGCCGTAGGTGTAGTCGAGCCGGGCCGCGTCGCGGTCGTGCCGTACCGCCAGCGCGCTCGGGATCGCGGTCGTCAGCAGCAGCAGCGCCACGCCGAGACCGACGCCGACCGCCGTCAGCAGCATCCGGATCCAGCCCTCGCGCCCGCCGGTGAGGGCGAACCGGACCCCCATCCCGAGGTCCCTGGACCACTTGGGATTGAAAGGGGCGGCGCGAAGCGCCTCAGGCAGGGCGGTGGTGGGTGACGGGCGGGCATTCATATGGCCCGCTCCATGTCGCGGGACTTGCCGTCGCGTACCACGATCTCGCGGTCGGAGTAGGCGGCCACCCGGGGCTCGTGCGTGACCAGCACGACGGCCGCGTTGGTGGTGCGGGCCGCGTCGGTCAGCAACTCCATCACGCGCTCGCCGTTGAGGGAGTCCAGCGCGCCGGTCGGCTCGTCGGCGAACACCACCCGGGGACCGGTGACCAGCGCCCGCGCCACCGCGACGCGCTGCCCCTGGCCGCCGGAGACCTCGCCGGGCCGCTTGGCCTTGAGGTCGTCCACCTCAAGGCGTTCCATCCAGGCGAGCGCGGCCTTCTCGGCCTGCTTGCGGGAGGTGCCGCTCAGCCTCAGCGGCAGCGCCACGTTCTCCACACAGGTCAGCTCGGGCACCAGCTGGCCGAACTGGAAGACGAACCCGAACTCGGACCGCCGCAGCGCGCTGCGTTCGGCGTCGCTCATGCCGGCCAGTTCGCGGCCGTTGTAGACGATGGACCCGGAGTCGGGCGGCACGATGCCGGCGAGGCAGTGCAGCAGGGTCGACTTGCCGGAGCCGGAGGGGCCCATGACGGCGACGACCTCGCCGGGGTGGATGGAGAACTCGGCGCCGTCGAGCGCGACCGTGGGGCCGTAGGCCTTGCGCAGGTTCTCGGCGGTGAGCAGGGAGCCGGCGGGAGCGGTCACTTGGCCACCTCCGCACGGAGCTTGTCGAGGCGCGCGGCGGTCAGCTCCAGCCAGCGCAGGTCGGCCTCCAGGTGGAACAGCGCGTGATCGCAGATCAGCTGGTCCGCGAGGTCGCCCTTGCGCTTGCGGTCGGTGAGGATCCGCATGCTGCGCAGGTGCTCGGCGCGCTGGGTGTCGAGGATGACGGCGGCGTCGCGGTGGGTGAGGAGGGCGAGGACGACCTTGGTGTACAGGGTCGACTGCAGATACTCCTCCGGCTTCTCCGGGGTGCCGAGCCAGCGCTCGACGTCCGTGATGCCGGCGTCGGTGATGGCGTACCGCTTGCGCTCGGGGCCGCCGCCGGCCTCGATCCCGTCGACCTCCACGAGGCCGTGTTTCAGCAGCCGGGACATCGTGGAGTAGACCTGGCCGTAGTGCAGTGGCCGGTCGTGACCGAACTTCTCGTCGAAGGCCCGCTTCAGGTCGTAGCCGTGCCGCGGGCCGGACTCCAGGAGTCCCAGGAGAGTGTGACCGATGGACATGTCAAGCACTCTACACATGGTGTATACGCCGTATGTATACGCGCAGTGTGGAGATCATGGCGCGCTGTACGGCGACGCAGGTGGGAGCCGATTGTCACGGTTCCGAAACAGCGGGCCTGCGCTGCGTGGCATCGGCGCGGCGCTGATGCCGTGGTCACTTTTGCGTGCGGGAAGCAACCCCATGACCGCCAGATCCGTCGGTTCCCTTGGAGCAGGTGCTGATTGTCACGTCCGTAAAAGTGCGGATCGGACGTCCTTTGTCATATAGACGGGTGTTAGCTTTCGGAGCTGACCCCGAGGTGGAACCCGAGACGGAAGCGAGCGAAGGAACCCATGGGACGAGCGGAAGAGAGACGAGCGCGACAGCGCGGTGGCCACCGCGCGGCGCCCAGGCGCCGCCGCTCCGGTCCCACGGCGGGTGCACCGGCCGGCGCCAAGCCGCCCAAGGGCCGCATACGCCGGCTCTTCACCTGGAAGAAGATCCTCGGCACGTTCTTCGGGACGTGCCTGCTCGCGATCGCGGCCTTCATCGGGCTGTACATGTACGTCGACATCCCGGCGGGCAACGCCGACGCCCAGCTTCAGAGCAACATCTACAAGTACAGCGACGGCACGATGCTCGCCCGCACCGGCCAGCTCAACCGGGAGAGCGTCGACCTCTCCGAAGTCCCCAAGGACGTCCAGCGCACCTTCGTCGCGGCCGAGAACAAGACCTTCTACCACGACGCCGGCGTCGACCTGCGGGGCACCGCCCGCGGTGTGCTCAACACCCTCATGGGGCGCGGCACGCAGGGCGGTTCCACGATCACCCAGCAGTACGTCAAGAACTACTACCTGGACCAGAACCAGACCGTCTCGCGCAAGCTGAAGGAACTGGTCATCTCCCTGAAGCTGGACCGCCAGAAGTCCAAGGACTACATCCTCGCGGGCTACATCAACACCAGCTACTACGGCCGCGGCGCCTACGGCATCCAGGCCGCGGCACAGGCGTACTACCACAAGGACGCCAAGAACCTCACGGTCCAGGAGGGCGCCTACCTCGCCGCGCTGCTCCAGGCGCCGAACCAGTACGACTGGGCCATCGCGAGCGACACTGGCAAGAGGCTGGCCGTGGCCCGCTGGAACTACGTCCTGGACAACATGGTCAAGCAGCACTGGCTGGACGCGGGCAAGCGCCAGACCCTGAAGTTCCCGGTACCGAAGGCGCCCAAGGCGGCGCCCGGTATGAAGGGGCAGACCGGCTACCTGGTGGACGCGGCCAACGCGGCGCTGGAGAAGCAGCTGGTCGCCCAGGGCAGGGCCAACTCCCTCGGTGACGCCGAGGCGTTGGTGAAGAAGGGCGGCTGGACCATCACGCTCAACATCGACCCGAAGAAACAGCGCGAGCTGGAGCAGTCCGTCAAGGAGCAGCTGACCAGCAAGCTGGATGCGAAGAAGCGCTCCGTCGACGGCAACGTCCAGCCCGGCGCCGTGTCCGTCGACACGAAGACGGGCAAGGTCCTCGCCATGTACGGCGGTGAGGACTACTTCAAGCACTTCACCAACAACGCGACCCGCCGCGACTACCAGCCCGCCTCCACCTTCAAGCCGGTGATCCTGGCCGCCGCTCTGGCCGAGGGCGCCCAGACGCAGGACGGCCAGCCCATCACGGCGAACACGATCTACGACGGCACCAGCGGCCGCCAGGTCGTGGACCACGGCAGCAAGGTCGGCTTCGGCCCGCCGAACGAGGACGACCACGACTACGGCCCCATCACCGTCCAGAAGGCCATGAACCAGTCCGTCAACTCCGTCTTCGCACAGATGGGCGTCGACGTGGGCATGAAAAACGTGATGGCCGTGGCCGGCAAGCTCGGTATGGACACCAAGGGCATGGATCCGGTCCCCGCACAGACGCTGGGCTCCATGGGCGCGAGCCCGCTGGAGATGGCCGGCATCTACGCGACCCTCGACAACCACGGCCGGAAGGTCACCCCGGCGATCATCAAGTCGGCCGACCACAAGGACAACAGCGTCACCCTGCCGGATCCGATCGGCGACCAGGTGATCCCCCGCGAGGCCGCCGACACGGTCACCTCGGTGCTCACCGGCGTGGTCGACGACGGTACGGCCAGTGGGTCCGTGGCGCAGAACCCGCTGCGCGACGGCCAGCAGGTCGCCGGCAAGACGGGTACCTCCGACAACAACAAGTCCGCCTGGTTCACCGGCTACACGCCCGGCCTCGTCACCTCGGTCGGCCTGTTCGGCGAGGACGCCAAGACCCATGCACAGGTCCCGCTGACGGGCGCCACGGGCCTCATCACCACGGGCGGCGGCCGCATCAACGGTGGTAGCTACCCGGCGAAGATCTGGGCCGCGTACACCTTCGGGGCGATGGGCGGCGTCAGCAAGTTCGACCTGGAGACCACCCAGGGCGCGGCCGTCCAGCCGTCGCAGACGTCCTCCCCGCCGCCGACCCAGTCGTCCTCGCCGCCGCCGAGCCAGTCCTCCTCGCCGCCGCCGAGCCACTCGGCGTCGTCTCCGCCGCCGAGTCACTCGACGTCCTCGCCGCCGCCGAGCCAGTCGTCCTCGCCGCCGCCGACCACGTCGTCGCCGCCGCCGTCCGGACCCTCGGACGGCGCCACCCCGCAGGACCCGCTCGGCGTCGGCGGACAGTAGGGGCAACCCACGCGAAGGGCGCCCGGCAGCAGCCGGGCGCCCTTCGCGCAGGTAGCGGGGCTCTCAGCCCCGGTTCAGCTCGAACCACACCACCTTGCCGGTGCTCAGCCGGGTCGCACCCCAGCGCCGGGCCAGCTTGTTGACCAGGTACAGGCCGCGCCCGCCCTCGTCCGTGGCCCGGGCCTGCCGAAGGCGCGGCAGCTGCGGCACGTCGTCGCCGACCTCGCAGCGCAGCACGTCCGTGCGCAGCAGCCGCAGCGTCACCGGCCGCGACGCGTACCGTACGGCGTTCGTCACGACCTCGCTGACCAGCAGCTCCACCGAGTCCGACAGGTCCTCCAGGTCCCAGCGGGCGAGCGCGCGCCGGGCCAGCCGGCGGGCCTGGCCGGGGGCCGTCTCCTCCGGCTCCAGCTTCCAGTACGCCACGTCGCTCGGCGCGATCCCGTCGAAGCGGGCCGCGAGCAAGGCGATGTCGTCGTCCCGGTCGCCCGGCCCGAGCATGTCCAGCACCTCGTCGCACAGCGCTTCCAGCGGCGGCGGATGGTCCGGGCCGGTCAACTGGGCGGTCGCGGCCAGCTTTTCCCGCAACTGCTCTATGCCGGTCCACACGTCCCGCAGCCGGGACTCCACCAGCCCGTCGGTGTAGAGGAGCAGCGTGGCCCCGGCGGGCGCGTCCAGCTCCACGGCCTCGAAGTCGACCCCGCCGACGCCGATCGGCGCGCCCGGCGGCACCCGCAGCACCTCGGCCCGGCCGCCCAGGTGCAGCAGCACGGGCGGCGGATGGCCGGCGTTGGCGATGGTGATGCGGTGCGTCACCGGGTCGTAGACGGCGTACAGGCAGGTCGCCATGCGGTCCGTGCCGAGCCGCTGCGCCTGCTCGTCCAGGTGGTGCAGCACCTCCTGCGGCGGCAGATCGAGCCCGGCCAGGGTCTGCGCGGTCGTCCGCAGCTGGCCCATGATCGCCGCCGAGGTCATGGAGTGCCCCATGACGTCACCGACCACGAGCGCGACCCGGCTGCCGGGCAGCGGGATCGCGTCGTACCAGTCGCCGCCGACCCGCGCGGTCTCCGCGGCCGGCAGATACCGCGAGGCCAGCCGCACACCCGTCGGCCGGGGCAGGGTCTCCGGCAGCATGGTGCGCTGCAGCTCGTCGGCGATGTACGCCTCCCGGCCGTACAGCACCGCCTTGTCGATGCCGAGCGCGCTGTGCGTGGCCAGCTGGGCCGCCACCAGCAGATCGTCGCCCTCGAAGGCGAGCCGGTCCGGGCGGCGCAGGAACAGGGCCGCGCCGATCACCCGGCGTCGGCCGCGCAGCGGTGCGAGGATCGCGTGCTGCCCGGACGGTACGACCGTCTCGGCGCACTCGCCGAGCAGCTCGGGCAGCGCGGCCCGGGCGGCGGGCGCGTCGGCGAACACCGGCCGCACCCCGCGCAGCACCTCGTTCAGCGCGCCGCCGGGGCGCACCTCGCACAGCTCGGTGGTGAGCGACGACAGCTCGGCCAGCGCGCTCGGCTCCGGCTCGGGTTCGAAGGCGGGCAGCAGCACACCGTCGGTGTCCCGGTCCTCCGGTATCCGGTCGGTACGGCGCAGCCGCAGCACCACCGGACCGATGGGCCGCTCGTCGCCGACCGGCAGCGGGTCGCGCAGATAGACCAGGATCGCGTCCGAGAAGGTCGGCACGGTCGCCCGGCACAGGCCCATCACGATCTCGTCCAGGTCCAGTCCGCGGGCGATCCGCCGGGTGGCCGCACCCACGAACCTCAGCCGGTCGCCGTCGCGCCGCATCGGCATCGGCCGGCCCGGCGGCAGGCCGCGCCCGGTACGGCGCTCCTGACCGCCCGGGGCACGCTCCGCCGTCCGCTCCTGCTCGGCGCCGGGCTGCGGCGGAATGGCCTCCGGCGCGGAGCGCGGCGGAATGGCCTCCGGGGCGGGTCGCGGGCGGTGTGCACCGGGTTCGGTGGTGGCGGGCTGGGAGTGCTCGGGGCCGTTGACTGGGGGCTCCTTCCCCTTGCCGACCGGGGGCTGAATCCCCTTGCCGTCCTTTCCCTTGCCACAGGGCGTGGCCGTGCCCGGTCCGGAGGACGCTCCCTCGGCCCGGGCCTGTGCCGGTAAGGCGGGGGTCGCGGCGGGCTTCGGGGTACGCAGGAGCGCCCCGCGGCCCTCCGCGGGGTCGGCGCCCTGGGGGCGCTCGAAGGAGGTGGGCTGCTCCGTCACGCGTGTCGCATCCATCCGTACGGCACTGCGCGCCGGGCGCGCAGTTGCTCCCGCAGAAGTCCCGATACCCGCAATACGTGCCCCAGGAACGGAATTCCCGCGTGGTCAGAGATGGTTCCTGTGCCCTGGTGCCCCTCGCTCACGTATTGCCGCCCCTCGGTGACGATCGGTCAAGCCCGGCGTGTGCTCCGGAAGTTGCACTTGTGCTCCCACCCGCCACCCGACCACCACCCTCAACGACAGCGCCGTGCACCGACTCTGATTATCTGTTTGCGGAGGACGATCCTACGTTTCTTGCCCGGGGGCGCATCAAGGGTCTCATGAGGACACGTGCGCGGGCGTACGGTCCCAGTCCTCGGGGAGAGAAGGTACCGCCCAGGACGGATCCGGGCGCCAGTGCTGCCAGCCGTCCGAGAACGGCGCCCCCCAGGCCTCGATCACCTCGACCGCGTCCCGCCCGGCCGCCCGGACCGATTCGGCGGTCCGCGCGTCCATCAGCCCGTCCCGCTGGGCCTGCGCGAACTCGTCCTCGTCGCGCCAGTGCCAGCTGCGGTCGGGGTGCACGGAGATGTCCAGGAAGTAGTCCTCGGAGTCCACCCCGCCCACCCAACGGGCCAGGGGCTGCTCCAGGTTGACGTACCAGTTCTTGAACCGCCAGCCCGGCTCCCAGAACAGCCACACCGACCAGGGCCGGCCGGGCTGGGCCAGCTTCAGCACACCCGTGCCGAACCAGCGGTCCCGCTGCACCGAGCGCGGCTTGGTGTAGCGGGACTGAAGCGGCTCCAGATGCACGGGCGTGCCGTCGGCGAGGACCGGCTTCACACACTCGGTGCCGGGGGCCATCCACACGGCGAGCAGTTCGGCGTCGTCGCGTACGACGGTGACGGGCCGGGCGATGTGGATGTGCGCGCCGGCGTTCTCCCGGTAGCGCCACAGGATCTGGGTGCCCGGGGTCCAGTGCGTCACGGGTCGTGTGTCCGCCGTGCGCGCCGAGTGCGCCGTGTCCGCCGTGTCCACGTGTGTCGTCGCTCCGTCGTCCGTCATGGACAGATATTAGGTGCCGTGGGCATACGACGCTGCGGTGCACATCACGGTTCCGCGCAGGTGGCCGGAAACGTCCGCCGGTGGTTACGGGTGGGTCATCCGCAGGACGTCCAGTGCCTCGTCGAGTTGTTCCAGGGTCAGGTCGCCGCGCTCGACGTACCCGCTCTCCAGGACGACTTCCCGGATCGTCTTCCGCTCGGCGAGGGACCTCTTGGCGACCTTCGCGGCCTCCTCGTAGCCGATGTACTTGTTCAGCGGGGTGACGACGGACGGAGACGACTCCGCGTACTCCCGGGTCCGCTCCCGGTCGGCGGTGATGCCGTCGATCGTCCGGTCGGCCAGCAGCCGCGAGACATTGGCGAGCAGCCGGATGGATTCGAGCACGTTCTTGGCGATGACCGGCAGCATGACGTTCAGCTCGAAGTTCCCGGCGGCGCCGGCGGTGGCGATGGTCGCGTCGTTGCCGATGACCTGCGCGGCCACCATGAGGACGGCTTCGGGGATCACCGGGTTGACCTTGCCCGGCATGATGGACGAGCCCGGCTGGAGGTCGGGCAGCCGGATCTCGGCGAGCCCGGTGCGCGGCCCGGACGCCATCCACCGCAGATCGTTGGCGATCTTCGTCAGCCCGACCGCGATGGTCCTGAGCTGCCCGCTGGTCTCCACGATCCCGTCCCGGGCGCCCTGCGCCTCGAAGTGGTCCCGGGCCTCGGTCAGCGGCAGCCCGGTGACCCGGGCGACCTCCTGGATGACGGCGGCGGAGAACCCGGGCGGGGTGTTGATGCCGGTGCCGACGGCGGTGCCGCCCAGGGGGAGTTCGGCGAGCCGGGGCAGGGAGGCGCGCAGCCGCTCGACGCCGTGGCGAACCTGGGTGGCGTATCCGCCGAATTCCTGACCGAGCGTCACGGGGGTGGCGTCCATGAGGTGGGTCCGGCCGGACTTCACGACGTCGGCGAACTCCTCGGACTTGCGGCTCAGGGAGGCGGCGAGGTGGTCGAGGGCGGGGATCAGGTCGCGGGTGACGGCGGCGGTGGCGGCGATGTGGATGGAGGAGGGGAAGACGTCGTTGGAGGACTGGGAGGCGTTGACGTGGTCGTTCGGGTGCACGTCACGGCCCAGCCGCTCGGTCGCGAGGGTGGCGATGACCTCGTTGGTGTTCATGTTGGACGAGGTGCCGGAACCGGTCTGGAAGACGTCGATGGGGAAGTGCTCGTCCCACTTTCCCTCGGCGACCTCGGCTGCCGCCTCCTGGACCGCCTCGGCGATCTCCTTGTCGAGCACACCGACCCGCGCGTTCACCTTGGCGGCGGCGCCCTTGATGCGCGCGAGGGCTTCGATGTGCGCGCGTTCGATGCGCTGGCCGGAGATGGGGAAGTTCTCGACGGCACGTTGCGTCTGGGCCCGCCACTTCGCGGCGGCGGGTACGCGGACCTCGCCCATGGAGTCGTGCTCGATGCGGTAGTCGCTGTCGCTCATGGCGGTTATAGCGACCGGGGACGCAGGGTTGTTCCCGGTCGTTACCCTGAGTGAGGGACCGGGTGCCCACTTCGCGGCCCCGACCGGCCCCGACCCCGAGGCAAGGGGCGGCTCCGACAGTCACTTGGAGCCGCCGGGCAACGGGCACAGGCCTTACGCCGGCCCGGGATCTGGCAGGCGCGAACGTCCCACTCCCGAGTGCGGGGGAGTGTCCGCCCCTTCGGCCGTCGTTCCCAACGGGTCGTCCGGGTCGTGGAACACCCGAAGCCTGCCGTCGCTGCCGAACAAGTCGAACGCCTCGGACAGCCGGGCTCTTGCGTCGCTCGCCATGATCGCTCGCCCCTCCTCTGGTCGTGCAGACCACGCTAGGAACGGGCCATGCCGGGGCTCTACGAAGTTCTACGAAATTGCACGCGGATTAGCCGAGCGCCTCGATTGCCTTCGTGATCAAGGTTCGGGCCGACCCTCCGTAGACCGCCGCTTCAGACAGCCGTTCGAACGCTCGCGTGTACTGCTCGATCTCCGATGGCGCTGTGACATTCACAGCGGCAGTCAGTAGCTCTACCTGAGCTTGCGCGCTGTCATAGATCGAGAACGTCTCGAGCGGCCACATGTGCCGCGAGGCAGTGAACGGCACCACTCCGAGTGAAACCGCCGGCAGGGACATGATCGACAGAAGATGGCCCAGTTGCCCGGCCACGACTTCGGCGTCACCAATGCGGTACCGCAAAACGGCTTCTTCAACGAGGATGGCGAATCGATGATCTCCTTCACGCAGGACCCGCGCCCGATCCATGCGGGCGGCCACAGCATCCGTGACGTCATTGGGCGTCTGCCGGAAGTCGGTGATCTCAGTCAGCAGCGCGGTTGCGTATGCGGGGGTCTGGAGCAGGCCGGGCACCACGTTGGAGCAGTAGATCCGGAAGGTTCGGGTGCGCTCGAAGAGTGGGACGTACGACTCCTGGAGTCGGCGTAGCCCGGTGCGCTGGAGCCGTCGCCACTCGACGTACATCGACTCCGCCGAGCGAGACGCGGCGATCAGGTCGGCGGCTTGATCGTCGGCTCCACAGATGCGGCACCAATCGCGAATGTCGGCGTCTGAGGGGGGCGTTACGGCATTCTCCAGCCGACTCGCCTTGGAGGGATGCCAGCCGGCCTGTACGGCCACTTCGCGGGCCTTCAGGCCAGCGTCTAGGCGGATATCCCGAAGGCGTGCTGCAAGCGCCTCACGGGCCGCCTGGACGCTGGACGAAGGGGAACGGGCCATTGGTGCTGTGCGTTCTCAGATCCTGTAGCGGTCGTGCGGAATAGCCCGGTCCCAGACGGCTTCGAACGCCGAGGCGCACAGCTTGACCACCTCGGCGCGGTCGTCCACTTCGTCGCCGAGGTAGACACCTTCACCGGAGAAGTAGCCGAACCTCACCAGACGGTCGTCGAAGCACCAGAAGTCATTGCCGGGGAGTGCCAGATCCGATGCGTTCCGCCGGGGAAGCCAACGAATCTGCTCACCAGCGGCGATGTTGGTGAACGTGCCGTCGTGGAGGTACCGGGTGTACTCGCTCACCGGCTCGGAGACGATCCGGGCGCGGCGGATCACGACGCCACGGGAAACGGCCTCGGACACCATGTCGAGCCAGGGACGCCACCAGGACTCCCGGTCGCTCGGGTCCGGCCGGTGACCGGCCTTCCACGCTGCCACGCGCGGGGCCTCGTCGGGGTCGTCGTAGAAGTCGCGCATCTCCAGATGCACGGCCGAACGCTGGCAGTTCGCCAGCAGCTCACTGAACGGTGGGGCCGTCTGCGGCATCACAAGCCTCCCTGATGGCGGCGACCATGCGCTTGGGCAGCCGGACGACCGTCTCACTGTCGGGGATGGGGCCGGTCTTCAGGCACTCGGCGCGCGTCGCCTCGTCCACCGTCCAACCCTGCAAACACGATCTCTTGCTTCTCCTCGTCGACCCAGACCGTGGGGCAGTTCGCCCCGTCCGTGTTCGGGTCCTTGGCGATGAACCGTAGCGACACAGCAGCCTCCCGGGCTATGCGGATTGCACGGACTTCTACGCACGGACCCTCCCGATGCTGTCGTGCTGGCGTCAAGGGTGCGCTTTAAGCCACGGGAGCGGGGGGCTCATATTGCCACCCACCCCACGGACAGCAGCAGACCCCCCGGCCACGCCGAGGGGTCTGTGAGGCGCTTACGGGATGGCTCAGACCAGGCCAGGACCCCGCACCGGGATGCTGGTGAACGTCGGCTGCTCAGGTTCCCGCGAAGTGAAGAAGTCGTTGCCCTTGTCGTCCACGACGATGAACGCCGGGAAGTCCTCGACCTCGATCTTCCAGACCGCCTCCATGCCCAGCTCCTCGTACTCCAGGACCTCCACCTTCTTGATGCAGTCCTGGGCGAGACGGGCGGCCGGGCCGCCGATCGAGCCGAGGTAGAAGCCGCCATGGGCGTTGCACGCGTCGGTGACCTGCTTCGACCGGTTGCCCTTCGCCAGCATCACCTTGGAGCCGCCCGCCGCCTGGAACTGCTCCACGTAGGAGTCCATGCGGCCGGCCGTCGTCGGGCCGAACGAGCCGGAGGCGTAGCCCTCGGGGGTCTTCGCCGGGCCCGCGTAGTACACCGGGTGGTCCTTCAGGTACTGCGGCATCTCCTCACCCGCGTCCAGCCGCTCCTTGATCTTGGCGTGCGCGATGTCACGGGCGACGACCAGCGGCCCGGTGAGGGACAGTCGGGTCTTGACCGGGTACTTGGTCAGCTCGGCGAGGATCGTGTCCATCGGCTGGTTCAGGTCGATCTCGACCACGTCCGACGACTCGTCCAGGTGCTCGTCCGTCGTCTCCGGCAGGAAGCGCGCCGGGTCGGTCTCCAGCTGCTCCAGGAAGACGCCCTCGGCGGTGATCTTCGCCACGGCCTGGCGGTCGGCCGAGCAGGAGACCGCGATGGCGACCGGGCAGGATGCGCCGTGGCGCGGCAGGCGGACGACGCGGACGTCGTGGCAGAAGTACTTGCCGCCGAACTGCGCGCCGATGCCGATCTTCTGCGTCAGCTCGAAGACCTTCTCCTCGAGGTCCTTGTCGCGGAAGCCGTGGCCGAGCTCCGAGCCCTCCGCCGGGATCTCGTCCAGGTAGTGCGCGGAGGCGTACTTCGCGGTCTTCAGCGCGTACTCGGCGCTGGTGCCGCCGACGACGATCGCCAGGTGGTACGGCGGGCAGGCGGCCGTACCGAGCGAACGGATCTTCTCCTCCAGGAACTTCATCATGGAGGACTCGTTCAGGACCGCCTTCGTCTCCTGGTAGAGGAAGGACTTGTTGGCGCTGCCGCCGCCCTTCGCCATGAACAGGAACTTGTAGGCGCCGCCGTCGGTGGCGTACAGCTCGATCTGGGCCGGCAGGTTGGAGCCGGTGTTCTTCTCCTCCCACATGGTGAGCGGAGCCATCTGCGAGTAGCGCAGGTTGAGCTTGGTGTAGGCGTCGTAGATGCCGTGGGAGAGGTGCCTCTCGTCCTCGCCGGCCGTCAGCACGTTCTGCCCGCGCTTGCCCATGACGATCGCCGTGCCGGTGTCCTGGCACATCGGGAGCACGCCGGCCGCCGCGATGTTCGCGTTCTTCAGCAGGTCCAGGGCGACGAACTTGTCGTTGCTGGACGCCTCCGGGTCGTCGATGATCCGGCGCAGCTGGGCGAGGTGGGCGGGGCGGAGGTAGTGCTGGATGTCGTGGATGGCCTCCTCGGCCAGCTTGCGCAGCGCCTCCGGCTCCACCTTGAGGAACGTCCGCCCGTCCGGGCCCTCGACGGTGGAGACGCCCTCGGACGTCACCAGCCGGTACGGGGTGGTGTCCTCTCCCTGGGGGAGCAGATCGGTGTACGCGAACTCAGGCATCTCAGCCCATTCCTCACTCTGACGGACGGCGCCCGCCGACGCTGGCGGGCCTCACCAGCCTAGAACCTGCCGCCGACACGGAACCTGTGAGGTAGGGCTCAGTCCGGCACGCCGCGGTTTTCCACAGCCCCTAGTCGCGATCTATCGCGTTTCGGTACGCTGTTCCCGTGGACCTTCAGAAGCACACCGAAGCACCTGCCGCCGAGCTGCGCGCCTCGGACGCCGACCGTGATCGCATCGCCGAGATTCTCCGCGAGGCCCTGGCCGAGGGGCGGCTGACCGCCGACGAGCATGCCGAGCGGATCGAGGGCGTCCTCGCCGCCAAGACGGTGGGCGAGCTGGAGGCCTTCATCCGGGACCTGCCCGCCGCCCACCAGCGCCCCGCCGCCGGCGCGTACACGCCCGCCCCGCCCCGCCCCTCCCCGGGTGCGATCCCGGCGGAGGCGGACGCGAACGTGGTGGCGGTCTTCAGCAGCGCCGTGCGCCGGGGCCGCTGGCACGCCGGCCGCCGGATCCATGCGTACTCGGTCTTCGGCAGCGTCGAGATCGACCTCAGCGAGGCGATCTTCGAGTACCAGCAGGTCGTGATCAAGGCGGTCTCGGTCTTCGGCGACGTCCAGATCCGCGTCCCGGAAAACGTGTCGCTGCGCGGCACCGGAGGCGGCGTCCTCGGCAACTTCGAGGTGGACACGCTGGACTCGGTCGAGTCCGAGGCGCCGGTCGTCTACGTCGACGGCTGGGCCGTACTCGGCAATGTCGAGGCGCGCCCCAAGCGCGGCAAGCGCGTGGCGGACATCCTGGACCGGGTGCAGAGCAAGGTCGACCGGAAGCTGGAGCGGGTCCAGGACAAGGTCGACCGGAAGCTGCGCAGACACCTGGGCCGTTGACGGTCGCGAATCCGATGGTGACCGGACGGTTCCGCTCCTCCTGAGCGGGGCGCTGGGGGCGCGAACGAGCCGCTCGCGCGACCACGACTGGGGACGCTGTGCATAGGCGCGCGCACAGCGGGTAGGCCTTGCTGCATCGTCTCTCGCTCGCGAAGCCGTCGTCAGGAGTAGACCGTGCTGCAACCGCCGCATTCGTCCTTGCAGGTAGCTGCCCTTCCGGTCCAGCGGATGCCGGCGCGAGACAGGGACCAAGACGCTCCCTGGCACACCGAGGCAGTGTGCCGGCGCGACGAGGCGGGCCTGTTCTTCGCCCCGTCGAAGGAGCCGACCGCCGCCCGGCTGTCCCGCGAGGAGGCGGCCAAGCGCGTCTGCGCCCGCTGCCCGGTGATGGTCGAGTGTCGCGAACACGCCCTCCTCCAGCCCGAGCCGTACGGCGTCTGGGGCGGCCTCACGGCGGCGGAGCGCCGTGTGGTCCTGGCGCGAAGGCGCCGCCGGGAGATGGAACTGAAGAAGGCGGCACGGGCGACGGCGGCGGGCCGCATAGCGGGCTGAGTGAACGAGCGGCGCCCTCTCCGCACAGAGGGCGCCGTGGTCCTTGCGGGGCGCAGGGAACTGCGCCCCCTCCGATCAGGTGCTACTTGGCCCGGTCGAAGTCGATCGCGCTGTAGGCCCGCAGCTTGGCGAGCCGGTGCTCGGAGTCGATCCGGCGAACCGTGCCGGACTTCGACCGCATCACGATCGACTCGGTCAGTGCGGTCTCCGACCGGTACCGGACACCCCGCAGCAGCTCACCGTCGGTGATCCCGGTCGCGACGAAGAAGACGTTCTCCCCGGACACCAGGTCGTCGGTCGTCAGGACGCGGTCCAGATCGTGCCCGGCGTCGATGGCCCGCGCCCGCTCCTCGTCGTCCTTGGGCCAGAGCTTGCCCTGGATGGTGCCGCCCAGGCACTTCACGGCGCAGGCCGAGATGATGCCCTCGGGCGTACCGCCGATGCCGAGCAGCAGGTCGACGCCGGTGCCCTCGCGCAGCGCGTAGATCGAGCCCGCCACATCGCCGTCGGAGATCAGCTTGATGCGCGCGCCGGCCTCCCGGACCTCCCTGATCAGACCCTCGTGCCGCGGCCGGTCGAGGATGACGACCGTGACGTCCTCGGGCGTGGCCTTCTTGGCCTTGGCGATCCGCTTGATGTTCACGGCCACGGGCGCGTCGATGTCGACGAACTCCGCGGCCTCCGGGCCGGTGACCAGCTTGTCCATGTAGAACACGGCGGACGGGTCGAACATGGCGCCCCGCTCGGCCGCGGCGAGGACGGCGATCGCGTTCGGCATGCCCTTGGCCGTCAGCGTGGTGCCGTCGATCGGGTCGACCGCGATGTCGACCTCGGGACCGGTGCCGTCGCCCACGTGCTCCCCGTTGAAGAGCATCGGGGCCTCGTCCTTCTCGCCCTCGCCGATGACGACGACGCCGTTCATCGACACGGTGGAGACGAGGGTCCGCATGGCGCGCACCGCGGCACCGTCGGCGCCGTTCTTGTCGCCGCGCCCCACCCAACGGCCCGCTGCCATGGCGGCGGCTTCGGTCACCCGGACGAGTTCCAGGGCGAGGTTGCGATCGGGAGCCTCGGAGGGAACATCGAGCTCGGACGGCAGATGATGATTTTCGGTCATCGGAGCGCACCTTTCTGATACGACGACGGCCGGATGAGGGTGTTGGCCCCGACTCTATCGTTAGGCAGACAAAATGAGCAGAGGACCCCACGGATGAGCGCCGGGGGCACCTGCGACGATAGGGGGCGTGGCAGGTTCGAACGGCAAGCAGAAGACGGCCCGGGACATGATTCTCTCCCTGGCCCTGATCGGCATCGCGGCGTTGGTCGTCTACTTCCTCGGCATCCCGCACGACGATCACTCTCCCGACCTGAAGCGGGTCGATTACCGGGTCGAGCTGCTCACCGCCCGTCGCGCGGCGAGCTACCCGGTGGCCGCGCCCCAGGGCCTGCCCAGTACCTGGAAGGCGACCTCCGTTCGCTTCCAGGGCGAGAACGGCGACCGCTGGCATCTGGGCTTCCAGACCCCGGACAGCCAGTATGTGCAGATCGAGCAGTCCACGCAGAAGCCGGCCGATTTCATCGACCAGGCCAGCCAGGGCGCGTCGGCGACGAAGCAGACGCAGACGATCGGCGGCCACACCTGGACCCGTTACACCGGCGGCCGCTACGACGCCCTCGTCCTGAACGGCACGCCCGGCTCCACCACGGTGGTGGCCGGCACGGCGTCCTTCGAGGAGCTGACGAAGCTGGCGGCGGCGCTGAAGATGCAGTGAGCCGCGCGTGACAGGTCATGCGAAGAGGCCCCCGGCGGTGCCGGGGGCCTCTTCGTGTGTCCGGTGGGGCTCAGACGGTGTGTCCGAAGGCTCAGACGGTCGTGACGACGTCCTCGTACGCCAGACGCGGGGAGCGCGGGAACCAGGCGTCCGGGCCCGGCTTGCCGATGTTGACCACCATCAGCGGGGTGTGGTCGTCGTCCAGGAACTCCTTCTGGACGCCCGCGAAGTCGAGGCCGGTCATCGGGCCGGCGGCGAGGCCCGCGGCGCGGACGCCGATGATGAAGTAGGCGGCCTGGAGAGCGGCGTTGAGGGCGGCGCTGCCCTCGCGCACCGAGCGCTCACCGAAGAAGAGGTCCTTGGCCTGCGGGAAGTGCGGGAAGAGGGCCGGCAGCTCCTCGTGGAACTCGTTGTCCGCGGAGAGGATCGCGACCAGCGGGGCGGCGGCGGTCTTCGGCTGGTTGCCCTCGGCCATGAGCTGCACGAGACGCTCGCGGGCCTCGGGGGAGCGGACCAGGGTGACCCGCAACGGCGACTGGTTCATGGAGGTCGGGCCGTACTTGACCAGGTCGTAGATCGCCTGGACCTGCTCCTCGGTCACCGGCTCGTCGGTGAAGGTGTTCGCGGTGCGGGCCTCACGGAACAGCAGGTCCTGGGCGGCGGGGTCAAGAACGAGAGACATGCGTGAACTTCCTAGGTGGCGCCTGGATCCGACGTACCGGACCGCGGTCCGGATCGGCTGACAGGGATGACCCTACGGCAGCTAAGTTCAACCTTCAACAAAAACTGTGGTGCGGTGACCCGCTTCACAGGCGCAGCAGACGGATGCCTACTCGGCGTCCGCCTCCTCCCCGGCTTCCTCCTCGGCCAGCGCCGCGTCCAGCCTGGCCCGCGCCCCCTCCAGCCAGCGCCGGCACACCTTGGCCAGCTCCTCGCCGCGCTCCCACAGCGCCAGGGACTCCTCCAGCGTCGTACCGCCCGCCTCCAGGCGCCGTACGACCTCGATCAGTTCGTCCCGCGCCTGCTCGTACGAGAGCGCCTCGTCCACCTTGCCGGTCATTCGCCCACCTTCACTGTGAATTCGCCGTCGGCGACGCGGGCCCGGAGCGCCTCGCCTTCCGTCACCTCGTCCGGGCCGCGCACCACGTGCCCGTCCGTCTTCTGCAGCACCGCATAGCCGCGCTTGAGCGTCGCCGCGGGGGAGAGAGCCACCACGCGCGCGTGTGTGTGCGTCAGCTCCGAGTCCGCGCGGTCGAGGAGATGCCCGAGGGTCCGCCGGCTGCGCTCGACAAGAGAGGCCACGTGGCCGGCGCGCTCGTCGAGCATCCGGTGCGGATCCTCTATCGAGGGGCGGGCCAGCGCGTGCGCCAGCCCACGCTCCTCCCGTTCCAGATAGGCGTTCACACAGCGCCGGGCCCGGTCCCGCAGCATCCGCACCCGCTCGAACTCCTCGCCCACGTCCGGTACGACCTTCTTGGCCGCGTCGGTGGGGGTGGAGGCGCGCAGGTCGGCGACGTGGTCCAGCAGTGGGTTGTCCGGCTCGTGCCCGATGGCGGAGACGACGGGCGTACGGCACTCGGCCACGGCCCGCACGAGCTGCTCGTCGGAGAAGGGCAGCAGATCCTCGACGCTGCCACCCCCACGCGCGACGATGATGACGTCCACGTCCTCGATCTCGTCCAGCTCCTTCACCGCCTGTACGACCTGCGGGACGGCGTGCACGCCCTGCACCGGGACGTTGCGCACCTCGAAGCGGACGGCGGGCCAGCGGTGGCGGGCGTTCTCCAGCACGTCCCGCTCCGCGGCGGAGGCGCGACCGCAGACGAGGCCGATCAGCTGCGGCAGAAAGGGCAGCGGCTTCTTCCGCTCCGGCGCGAACAGTCCCTCGGCCGCGAGCGCCTTCTTCAGCTGCTCCAGCCGGGCCAGCAGCTCACCGACGCCCACGGGCCTCATCTCGGCGGCGCGCAAGGACAGCTGCCCCCTCGGCGCATACCACTCCGGCTTGGCCAGTACGACGACCCGGGCGCCCTCCCCGACGACATCGGCGACGGCGTCGAACACCTGCCGGTAGCAGGTCACGCTCACGGAGATGTCGTACGACGGATCCCGCAGCGTCAGGAACACGACCCCGGCGCCGGGCCGCCGCGACAACTGCGTGATCTGCCCCTCGACCCACACCGCACCGAGCCGATCGATCCAGCCCCCGATCAGCCGGGAGACCTCACCTACGGGCAGTGGGGCTTCGGGGGTGGTTTTCGCAGCCATGCGGTTGAGGGTAACGGGGAGTACCGACAGTGGAGTCGCAGCCGCCGCGCCGCATTCGCGCCGTGGCCGCGGGCAGTGGCGGCACCGGGCACGCGAAACCGGCGCCGCCGAACGCACCCTTACGATGGGACGCATGACCGCTTCGTCTGGCCGCCGTGTCCTGCTCGCCGCCCCCCGAGGCTATTGCGCCGGTGTGGACCGGGCCGTGATCGCCGTCGAGAAGGCCCTGGAACAGTACGGGGCCCCGATCTACGTCCGGCACGAGATCGTCCACAACAAGTATGTCGTGCAGACCCTGGAGAAGAAGGGCGCCGTCTTCGTCGAGCGGACGGAGGAGGTGCCGCCCGGCAACATCGTCATGTTCTCGGCGCACGGCGTCGCGCCGGTCGTGCACGAGGAGGCCGAACGGGGCCGCCTCGCCACCATCGACGCCACCTGCCCCCTGGTCACCAAGGTCCACAAGGAAGCCGTCCGCTACGCCAAGGAGGACTACGACATCCTCCTGATCGGTCACGAGGGCCACGAGGAGGTCATCGGCACCTCCGGCGAGGCCCCCGACCACATCCAGCTCGTCGACGGCCCCGCGGATGTCGACAAGGTCGAGGTCCGCGACCCGTCGAAGGTCGTCTGGCTGTCCCAGACCACCCTGTCCGTGGACGAGACCATGGAGACCGTCGACGCCCTGAAGACGAAGTTCCCGGGCCTGGTCTCCCCGCCCAGCGACGACATCTGCTACGCCACGCAGAACCGCCAGCTCGCCGTGAAGCAGATGGGCGCCGAGGCCGAGCTGGTCATCGTCGTCGGCTCGCGCAACTCCTCCAACTCCAAGCGGCTGGTCGAGGTCGCCAAGCTCGCCGGCGCCCGCGAGGCCTACCTGGTGGACTTCGCCGACGAGATCGACGAGGCCTGGCTGGAGGGCGTGACGACCGTCGGCGTCACCTCCGGCGCCTCCGTCCCCGAGGTGCTGGTCGAGCAGGTCCTGGAATGGCTCGGCGAGCGCGGTTACGCCGACGTGGAGATCGTCAAGGCCGCCGAGGAGTCCATCACGTTCTCCCTCCCCAAGGAGCTCCGCCGCGATCTGCGCGACGAGGCCGCCGCACTGGTCGCCGAGCGGGGCGGCACCGGCACTTCCGAGGAGTGACTGTCAGTCCTCCGTCGTAACGTGGTGCCATGCAGATCTTCGGCGTGGACATCGGCGGATCCGGGATCAAGGGCGCCCCTGTGGACCTCGACAGGGGCGACCTCGCCCAGGACCGTTGCAAGGTGCTCACCCCGCACCCGGCGACGCCGGACGGCGTGGCCGACGGGGTCAAGCAGGTCATCGACCACTTCGGCTGGACCGGCCCGGTCGGCCTGACCTTCCCCGGAGTGGTCACCGGCGGCGCCACGGTGCGTACGGCGGCGAACGTGGACAGCAGCTGGATCGACACCGACGCACGCGCGTTGTTCAGCGGCAAGCTGGGCGGCCTGCCGGTGACGGTGGTCAACGACGCGGACGCGGCGGGCGTCGCCGAGATGCAGTTCGGCGCCGGCCGCGACCGCAGGGGCACGGTCATTCTGCTCACCTTCGGCACCGGCATCGGCAGCGCCGTCTTCGTGGACGGCATCCTCGTCCCGAACACGGAGCTGGGCCACCTGGAGCTGGACGGCCACGAGGCCGAGCGGCGAGCCTCCAGCAAGGCCAAGGAGGACCACGAGCTGACCTGGGAGCACTGGGCGCGCCGCGTCCAGAAGTACCTGGCCCATGTGGAGATGCTGTTCTCGCCGGAGCTGTTCATCATCGGCGGCGGGGTCAGCCGCAAGGCCGACAAGTTCCTGCACCTCATCGAGGGCATCAAGGCCGAGATCGTCCCCGCGCAACTGCAGAACAACGCGGGCATCGTGGGGGCGGCGATGAGAGCGGCGCAGGAGAACGCGTAGGGGGTGGGCAGCAGGGCGGTCGGGCGGCGGCCACCGGGCAGCGGCGGTCGCACCAGCGGCACCCCGCCGGCGCGGGCAAGCGGCACCCCGCCCGCCCGGCTGGCCGCGGCCGAGGGCATCAGGTCACCCGCCCAGCCGGGACAGCTGACCCGGGTGAGCAGGTCACGCGCCTCGCCTCAGCCACGCCGCCGGCGCTGTCGTACCCACCGCACCCGACGTACGAGCACGATCACCCCGGCGACCAGCGTCCCGCCGTACAGCCAGCCGGCCTGCGTGGCGAGCCCGGTGAACAGGCCCATCAGGCTACCGAGCAGCCCCCCGCCGCCATCGGCGACCGGGAGTATCCCCACGGCGAACGCGATCGGCAAGACCACCGGCGCGGTCAGCACGTCCCCGGCCCGCACCCACAGCGCGGTCAGGACGCACACCGGCAGGAACAGCACGCCGTAGACCCTCATGGACCCACCGAACAGCAGCCCGTCCAGACAGCCGAGCAGGACCATCACGAGGACGCAGAACAGCCCGCCGCCGAGCCCGGTGAGCCGGAGCGCCGGCAGCCGCGTCCCCCGCCCCGGGCCTGGGCCCCGGCCCTGGCCCGGCCTGCGCTCGCTGCCGGCCCCGCGCCGCGCCTGCGGGGGCAGGCGCGCGGGCTGCTGCGGCGTGCCGCGTCGCGGTCCGTCGTTGTGGGGTCGCGTTCTGCGTTGCTGCACTCGACCAACTTAGGTCTGTTTATGTGCCGAATAGCCCATCAGACACGCCGGTGGGAAGAGCTTGGCCAGGCGTTCGAAGCTCCCTCGAGGCGCCCGGCGCGGACGCCGTAGACTGGTGGATCGGCCAGTGTCGGTCTCTGGCCCCTGGCAGCCTCTGGCCCACTCATCTACGGGAAGTCGCAACGTGTCGCTCACGATCGGAATCGTCGGCCTGCCGAATGTCGGCAAGTCGACCCTGTTCAACGCCCTGACCAAGAACGACGTGCTGGCGGCCAACTACCCGTTCGCCACGATCGAGCCGAACGTCGGCGTGGTCGGCGTCCCCGACGGCCGGCTGGCCAAGCTGGCGTCGATCTTCGGCTCGGAGCGCATCCTTCCGGCCACGGTCGACTTCGTGGACATCGCCGGTATCGTGCGCGGCGCCTCCGAGGGCGAGGGCCTGGGCAACAAGTTCCTCGCGAACATCCGTGAGTCCGACGCGATCTGCCAGGTCATCCGCGCCTTCAAGGACGAGAACGTCGTGCACGTCGACGGCAAGGTCTCGCCGAAGGACGACATCGAGACGATCAACACTGAGCTGATCCTCGCCGACCTCCAGACCATCGAGAAGGTCCTTCCGCGCCTCCAGAAGGAGTCCCGCATCAAGAAGGACGTGGCCCCGAAGGTCAAGGCGGTCGAGGAGGCGAAGGAGATCCTGGAGAAGGGCGACACGCTCTTCGCGCACGGCATCGTCCAGGGCACCGAGCGCAACGAACTCCTCCACGACCTGCACCTGCTCACCACCAAGCCGTTCCTCTACGTCTTCAACGTCGACGAGGACGAACTGATCGACGAGGACTTCAAGAACGAGCAGCGGGCTCTGGTCGCCCCCGCCGAGGCGATCTTCCTCAACGCCAAGCTGGAGGCGGACCTCGCCGAGCTGGACGAGGAGGAGGCGCTGGAGCTGCTGGAGTCCGTCGGCCAGCACGAGCCCGGCCTCGCCACCCTGGCCCGTGTCGGCTTCGCCACCCTCGGCCTGCAGACCTACCTCACGGCCGGCCCCAAGGAGTCCCGCGCCTGGACCATCAAGAAGGGCGCCACGGCCCCCGAGGCGGCCGGCGTGATCCACACCGACTTCCAGAAGGGCTTCATCAAGGCCGAGGTCATCTCCTTCGACGACCTGGTCGAGACCGGCTCGGTCGCCGAGGCCCGCGCCAAGGGCAAGGCCCGCATGGAAGGCAAGGAGTACGTCATGCAGGACGGCGACGTGGTGGAGTTCCGCTTCAACGTGTGACCTTCAACGTGTGACCCAAGGGGGGTCGGCTCCTCCGGGAGCCGACCCCCTCCCTGTTTCCCCTGCGAGGCTCTCTCCACTCATCAAGAGGATGGTGATCCTCGCAGCTCACATCCCCGTGACCCGTGCCACCGTGAACGGCGTGGTCGGTGTTCCCGGTCCCATCGGGCCGCCCTTGTCGAACTGGGAGCGGACGACGAGGAGGGCGCCGGGGGTGCGGGCCAGGGTGGTGGGGATCTGGAGGGCGGGGGTGGTCAGGGTGCGGGTCAGGCGGGCCTCGGTGCCGTCGGGGGAGAGGTGCCAGCGGGTCAGGGTGTCGGTCCTGTTGTGGGCCGCCCACAGGGTGCGGTGGGACAGCTCCAGGCCGTCGCCGTTCACCAAGTCACCACCGTGCAGGGCGACTTGAAGCACCGACCCGTCGGTCACGTCGACCCGGTACAGACCGCCGCCGGTCATGTCGACCGCGAACAGCAGGCGTCCGGTGGGGTCGGCGACGATGCCGTTCAGGGTGTAGTCGGTCGGTGAGTGCGGGGGGATCGCCCCGCTCAGGTCGAAGTGTGCGGCCAGCGGCGCGCTGCCGCCGCGCGCCACCTCGGCGGGGGTGACCCGGTAGATCACCGGACGCACGCTGTCGGTGGCGTACGCCGTGCCGTCCGCGGTGACGACGAGGTCGTTGATGAAGCGCTGATCGCCCTCCGGTACCTCGAAGCGGGCCAGCAGGGAGCGGTCGCGCAGGTCGTAGACGTCGATTCCGGTGGTGTGGTCGATGACCCACAGGCGGCCCGCCCGGTCGGCCTTCAGCCCGTTGGCCGTCGTACGGCCGTCCGTGCCGGCCGGCAGGAAGACATCGGCGGTGCGGCTGCCGGCGGCGGCCCGGTAGATCGCGCCGGTCGTGAAGGAGCCGACGTACACGTCGCCCGTGCGCGGGTCGAGGGCGATGCCCTCGGGGTAGGCCCGGTCGTCGGGGAGGGTGAAGGCGGTCGAGATTCGGGGATGGCCGGTGGCCGCGGCCGCCCGGGGTGCGGCGAGGGCGACGGCGGTGGCTGCGACGCCGGTCAGGAAGGTACGGCGGTGGATCGAACGGGACACGGCAGTGCCTCTCGGTTCGGCTGCTCTCTCCAGGACGAGCACGAAGCTACATTAGAGTTCTAATCCTCGCCAGTGCATTAATCACCGCCAGGGTGCGAATCCTCGCTCACGCATTAATCTGTGCCGGGTGACCTCAATGCCCGCGTCCGAGCGCCTCGGCTCCCACCTCAAGCGGGCCGAGCAGGCCCTCAACGCCACGAAGGCCGCGGTCCTCAAGCCCGCGGGCCTGACCGTCGCCCAGTACGCCGCGCTGCTCCACCTCTCCGACAACCCCGGCATCTCCGCCGCGGCCCTGGCCCGGCTGTGCGGGGTCACCCCGCCGACCATGAACACGGTCCTGAAGAACCTCCAGGACCGCGATCTGATCACCCGCAGCCCGCACGAATGGCACAGGAACGTCCTGGAGACCCGTCTCACGGACGCAGGCCGCGCCGTCATGGCCGAGGCCGACACGGCCGCCGTACGCGTCGAACGCGCCCTCGCCGCGGAGTTCACCGACGCCGAGCGCGAGGCCCTGACCGGGCTGCTCGCCCGCTGTGTCAGAGTCCTGGAGGAACAGCGCCCGGGAAGCTCATGACGGGCTCCGGCGCCGGATCCGTCACCCAGCCGGCCACCAGCACCAACCGGGACTCGCGGTCGACGGCGAGGAAGCCGAAGGGGCGGTCGAAGACGGCGCGGACGACCGTGGTCTCGTAGCGGTACTGGGGCGGGGCGCTGCCGTACACCTCAGCGACCGCCGTCACCGCCGCCGCACGGAAGCCGAGCGCACTGAACTGGGCCACCGCCGACTGGCGGGCCTCCTCGACGGCCAGGGGGTAGTCGCTGACCCCCGGGAAGTGACCGACTCGGGCATCCCTCGCCGCCGTCAGGCCGAACAACCCCGCCGGCGCGAGCAGATCGTGATCGGCCCGCACCTCGTACGCCACCGTCCGCACATCCAGCGTCAGCGGCTGCGGCGCCACGGCCGGTTCCTGCTCGACGTGCAGGCCCGGCCCCACATGCCCGTGCGGCAGCGCGCCGCCCGCGGTCAGCGGCACCGCCCGCTCCGCGATCCCGACCCCGGCGGCCAGTACCTGACCCGGGGTCATGTGCTCCTCGCCGAGCACCAGATGGACGTCGACGCCGTTGTCGCCGGGCACTGTCAGCGCCGTGACGAAACCGTCCGCGGTGCCCGCCACCCCCACCCGGTCGGGACGGACGCTACGGCGGTGCAGGCCGCGCAGCGTACGCCCCTGCCAGGGGCCGGAGGCGGGACGCAACGGCAGCTCGGTGAACGGCTGCCGCCAGGTCGTGCGCAGCGCCAGGGCACTGGCCAGCACCAGCCGCGCTTCCCGGGTCAGCGTCACCGGCATGCGCTCCACCAGCCCGCCGGTCCGCTCGGCCGCCCAGACGTCCAGCCGCTCCTGTGCGGTGACGAGATCGTCCCCGAACACCCCGTACGTCCCGGCCGGCAGCCCGGCCCGCCACTCCTCCCGCAGGGTGAGCGCCTGGTGTGTCCACAGGCCGAGCGCCGCGTCCAGCCCGGACACCGACCGCAGTGCCGCCAGCAACTCCCGTGCGGCGCCGGCCGCCTGATCCGCCGGCAGCCCGAGGGCCTCGCTCAGCTCGGCCCGCGCCGGACCCGCGGCGCCGTCGGCCAGGAAGGCCAGCAGCGGCCAGACCCCGGCCGCCGACACGACCGTGCCGTCCTGCGTCGTCGCCGCCCACCGCGTGGTGAGCCCGTTCACCGCCCGGACGACCTCGCCGCCCAACCGGCTCCGGGTCTGGGTGTCCACCCTCATTCCGCCCCCGTTCGTGCCCCGCTCGCCTTGCGCCCAGTCGTACGTCGGCCCGGCCACCGGCCGTTCACCGGTCCCGTGCTGCCGTCGACCGCCCCAGGAGCACGGTACCTGCCCGGAGGACGACCGTGCCCGACACCGGCATCCAGGTGTGAGCGCAGCCGTGGGAGCGCATTTATAGGGAGAAAGTGCCTGGGTAAAGCCCTCCGACATCCACTGTCATCACATCGGGTGATTCTCTGGCCTTTGCTTGCATGGCACAACCCACGGTTGCCACGCTGTTGCTGTCTGTACAACCTGATGGGAGCGGCCAGTGACTTTCGGTGAGCAGCCGGCGTACCTGCGTGTCGCGGGTGATCTCCGCAAGAAGATCGTCGACGGTTCACTGCCGCCCCACACCCGCCTGCCCTCCCAGGCCCGCATCCGCGAGGAGTACGGCGTCTCGGACACCGTCGCGCTGGAGGCCCGCAAGGTGCTGATGGCCGAGGGCCTGGTCGAGGGCCGCTCCGGCTCCGGGACGTATGTCCGCGAGCGCCCGGTGCCGCGCCGCGTGGCCCGCTCCGGATACCGCCCGTCCGCTGGCGCCACGCCCTTCCGGCAGGAGCAGGCCGACGCCTCGGTGCGCGGCACCTGGGAGTCCAGCAGTGAACAGACCGAGGCCGGGGCCGCCATCGCCGAGCGGCTGGGCCTCGAGGTCGGCGACCGGGTCATGCGCACCAAGTACCTGTTCCGGGAGGCCGGCGAGCCGATGATGCTCTCCACCTCCTGGGAGCCCCTCGCCGTCACCGGCCGCACCCCGGTGATGCTGCCCGAGGAGGGGCCGCTCGGCGGCATGGGCGTGGTCGAGCGCATGCGCGCCATCGACGTCATCGTGGACAACGTCACCGAGGAGGTCGGCGCCCGCCCCGGCCTCGCCGAGGAACTCCATGTACTCGGCGGAGTCCCCGGCCATGTGGTCCTGGTCGTCCACCGCACGTACTACGCCTCCGGCCGGGCGGTGGAGACGGCCGACGTGGTGATTCCGGCGGACCGGTATCGGGTGGCCTATCACTTGCCTGTCCGGTGAGGGGGTTTGGGGGCGCGGGACGGCCGGGGCGGTCGCAGGGACGCGATGATCGGCAGATTTGTTCCGCCGCGCCCGGCCCGGTGTGCGCCCCCTGAGTGAGGTAGCGCACACCCCTGGCGGCCTTCGGCGGTGGAAGGCCGGGTGTGTGACCTTCGCGCGGGGCTGGCCCGGCGCCGTAATTCAGCCGTTTTGCCAGGTGACCAGGGGTCACACGGATATGCCCCCGACTCGGGACAGGGGCGCTCACGACGGCGCGTTCGCTTTCGTGCGCCCCCTGCGTACTGGCTGGTTGCATACCTCTTTGTGAAAAGGCGTGTTCGCTGCGTAAAGGTAGGGCGTACGCTCGGGCATATGCGTATTGCGGTTTCCTTAGGCGGGGCACGGCGGGGGCCCGGGACAGGAAGCGGAAGCAGGTGGGGCGGTGCGAGAAGGAGCGGCGCGGGCGGTGGGGACCATGAGTGAGGGGACGGTCTCCCTGCCCTGGATCGTGATACGGCAGGACGACAACGGCAATCGCTATCGCGTCGGCCGGTACGCGACCCGCGCCGAGGCCCAGAAGATCGCCGACAGTCTCGACGACCGGGGGCACAAACAGATCTATTCGGTCGAGCGCATCAGTCAGAACGGGGACGGCGACCGCAACTGACACGGGGACGGCGCCCCAACTGACCTCGCGCGCCCTCCCGTAGGCTCCGCCTCATGACGCCCAAGACGCCCGGCACACCCATGACGGACCGGATCGTGGTGGTGGGAGCCGCCCTGCTCGACGGCGGCCGGCTGCTCGCCGCGCGCCGCAGTGCGCCCGCCGACCTTGCCGGACGCTGGGAGCTGCCCGGCGGCAAGGTCGAGCCGGGCGAGCGGCCCGAGCACGCTCTGGTGCGTGAACTGCGCGAGGAACTCGGCATCGACGCTGAAGCGGTCGAGCGCGTGCCGGGGGAGTGGCCGCTGCGGGCGCCGTACGTCCTGCAGGTGTGGACCGCGCGCCTGCGCCCCGGCTCGCCCGCGCCAAGACCCCTCCAGGACCATGACGAGCTGCGCTGGCTGACCCCGGACCGGATCTGGGAGGTGGACTGGCTCGACCAGGACGTCCCGGCGGTCCGTGAAGTCTCGCCCCGGCTCACCACCGGCCTGCGCTGAACGCCTCCTACGCCGTTCGTGCCACTGCGCGCCCTCCCGCACGGTACTGCCCCCTGGATATCGGGTATGTGCCCATTAACCCCACGAAACCGGACATGGGTGGGGGCTCGCTGGCCTGGGAAGTGATCGGCGTGATCGACACGGATGGCGACTGCGCCGAGTGGACCTTTCCCGCGGAACCGGGCGCCGTGCGCACCGCACGCGCCGCGGTACGCCGCCAGTTGCACGGCTGGCACCTCGACTGCCTCGCCGATCTCGCCGCGTTGCTGGTCAGCGAGCTGGTCACCAACTCCCTGCGGCATGCCACCGGCCCCATCGGGGTACGGCTCGTGCGCCCCGTCGGGCTGGACGACGCGCTGTTGGTGGAGGTGTCCGACCCGCTGCCCGACCTGCCGCGCGAGCGCGTCGCCCGCGACGAGGACGAGAGCGGGCGCGGGCTGCAACTGGTCGCCGGGTCCTCGCGCCGCTGGGGCACCCGGCCCGGCGCGAGCGGAAAGACCGTCTGGTTCGAACTGACGGTGCCGGGGTGAGCCGGAAGCATCCAGGGAGCGCGGGGATGTACAGCGGGCGGGGGAGCGTCCATCGTGCGCCGAGGACGCGCGGCCGGCTCCGAGGTGCGTGATTCGAGGGCGTGTTCCCTGGTTAGAAGAGTGGAAGTGTTGTCACGGACCGGTCCGAAAAACATCTGGACCGAGCTGTGATCGTGAACACCGTGTCGTGCGACGCCGTAGTGCTGGATACTGCGGGCAGCCGCTGTCGGTGACCGGTGCCGGACGCGGTGAGCTGGAGGGGACGGTTCGCGTGAGCGAGATACCAGCGAAGGCCACGGAGTCCGAGGACCCGTCGGACGGCGCGATGAACCAGGCCGCGGAAGCCGCCGCACCCGGCGACGCCATGTGGCAGAGCAGTCCGCCCGGTTCCATCTACGACTACATCAGGGTCGCGTCCTTCTCCATCAGTCCCGGCGGGCTGGTCGACCAGTGGAGCCTGCGCGCCGAGCAGCTCTTCGGCATCCCCGCCGCACGCGCCGTCGGCATGGACCCGATAGAGGCCTTCATCGACCCCGACCTGCATGAGCGCGGCCAGCGCAAGATGGCCGAAATCCTCGACGGGCGGGAGTGGACCGGGGTCGTGCCCTTCCGGATGCCGGACACGGCGGACGGCGGGCGCGGCGAGGAGGGCCTGGCCGAGGTCTACGTCATGCCCACCCGGACCGCCGAGGGCGACAAGGCCGCCGTGTGCATCGTCGTGGACGTCCGCACCCTGCGCAGCATCGAGACCGATCTGGCCGCCTCGCAGGCCATTTTTGGTCAATCCCCCTTCGGATTCCTGCTGATCGACACCGATCTGAGGGTCCGTCGGGCCAACGAGCGGTTCGCCTCCATCTTCGGCGGAACCCCGGACGACCACCGGGGCAAGGGAGTCCACGACTATCTGCCGCGCGGTGAGGCCGAGCGGGTCTCGGCCACCCTGCGACGGGTGCTGGAGACCGGCCAGTCCATCACCGACATGCATGTCACCGGCCATGTCCCGGGCTCCGAGGAACGCCGGCACTGGTCCGTCAACCTCTACCGCGTGCACAGCGGCAGCGGCCGGCCCATCGGCATCGCCTGGCTCGGCACCGACATCACCTCCCGCCGGGCCGCCGCCCGCGAGGCCGCCGCCGCCCGGCGCAACCTCGCCCTGCTCAACGAGGCCGGCGCCCGCATAGGGAACTCCCTCGACCTGGAGACCACCGCCCGGGAACTCCTCGACGTCGTCGTCCCCGGTTTCTGCGACCTCGCCACCGTCGACCTCTACCAGGGCCTGCTCACCGGCGACGAGACCCCGCCCGGGCTCACCGACGGCAGCGCCGAACTGCGCCGCGTCGCCTTCGCGAGCGCCGTCTCCGGCGCTCCCTTCGCCGGCTCCGGCGAACCCGTCGAGGTCGGGGCGGTCCACCACTTTCCCTTCAACTCGCCCTGTGCGGACGCCCTGCGCACCGCCCGGCCGCAGCATGTGCCCCCCGAGGAGGGCGGGCTCGTGCAGTCCACGCTCGCCGTGCCGATGGTCGCCCACGACACGGTCGTCGGCCTCGCCCAGTTCGCCCGCGCCAAGGGCAGCGAGCCCTTCGGTGACCGCGACCGGGATCTGGCGGTGGAGCTGGCGGCGCGCGCGGCGGTGTGCATCGACAACGCGCGCCTGTACCGCCGTGAGCACGAACGGGCGCTGATACTGCAGCGCTCGCTGCTGCCGCCGGGCGACCCCGAGGCCTCCGGGCTGGACATCGCCTGCCGCTATCTGCCCGGCAACGCGGCGACCGAGGTGGGCGGCGACTGGTTCGACGTGATCGAACTGCCCGGCCACCGTACGGCGTTGGTCGTGGGCGACGTGATGGGGCGGGGCCTGCGGGCGGCGGTCGCGATGGGCGAGCTCCGCACCGCCGTAAGGACGTTGGCCCTGCTGGATCTCGAACCGGCCGAGGTGCTCTCGGCGCTGGACGAGATCGCGCGGGGGCTCGGGACCCCGGGTGGCGTGCAGCAGGCGACCCGCACGGCCCGCCAGCCGAGGGACGCCGACCTCTCCGAGGTCTACCTCGCGACCTGCGTCTACGCCGTGTACGACTCCGTCACCAGACGCTGTACGTTCGCCAACGCCGGCCATCTGCCCCCGGTGCTGGTCGAGCCCGGTGAGCCGGCCCTGATGCTGGACGTGCCGCCCGGCATGCCGCTCGGGGTGGGCGGCGAGCCGTTCGAGGAAGTGGAGGTCGAGCTGCCGGAGGGCGCGCTGCTGGCGCTCTACACGGACGGCCTGGTCGAGTCCCGGGACCATCCACTGGACGAGGGGCTCCAGGCGTTCGTGGGCGCGCTCACCGACCCCTCCCGACCGCTGGAGGACGTGTGCGACCACGTCCTCAACACCCTCGACACCCACCATGGCGAGGACGACATCGCGCTGCTGATGGCCCGGGTGCAGGGGCTGCCCGCCGAGTCCGTCGGCGACTGGACGCTGCCGCGTGAGCCGCGGAGCGTGGGGCGGGCGCGGGAGTATGCCCGGGGGCAGTTGCTGAGCTGGGGTCTGGAGCCGCTGGTCGACACCACGGAACTGCTCGTCAGCGAGCTGGTCACCAACGCGCTGCGGTACGGCGAGGGGGAGATACGGCTACGGCTGCTGCTGGACCGCACGCTGGTCTGCGAGGTGTGGGACTCCGGGCTGGTGCAGCCCCGGCGTCGGCGGGCCCGGGACACCGACGAGGGGGGCCGGGGGCTGCAGCTGGTGGGGTTGCTCAGCGCGGCCTGGGGGTCGCGCCGGACGCCTCGCGGCAAGACGGTGTGGTTCGAGTTGCCGCTGCCCGGCGCGGAGGCAGGCCTGACCGACCCGGCAGAGGCACTGCTGAGCCTCTTCTGACACCGGCTACCCGGGGCTTTGCCCCCAGCCCCCGCGTTGCCCAGCCGCCCGACTCCGCCGGCCGCTGCTCAGAAGCCGCGGCGGGTCCTTGTCTCCGGCCCCCCGTAGCTCGTCGGCGGCCCCCCGTCCGGGTTCTCTGCCAGGAGGACTCCGCCCAGGACCGCGGCGGCCAGGCCCGGTGTGTCTCCGTCGGCGCTCGTGTGCGGGTTGCCGTGGGCCCGTACGTTCCGTTCGGCCAGGTCCCGGGCCTCGCGGGCCAGGGTGTCGGCCCGGCCGGCCCGGCCCGCGCCCAGCTCGCGTGCCGCCTCCGCGAGGCGGACCCGCGCCTCCGGGCCCACCGCACCCCGGTGCACCGTGACGAAGTCCTCCGCCCCGGCGACGGAACTCCTCGCCACGAGCAGCGCCGCCGCGGACGGCGCACCGGCGTGCCCCGTCTCCAGCCGTTCCACCGCCCGCGCTATCCGGCGCAGGGCGTCCAGCGGGTCGTACGGGCCCGCCGTCAGCTGCTCCCGTACGGTGGCCAGCACACCGTCCGCGTGGGCCAGCCGGGCGTGCAGCTCCCCGCTGGTCAGGGGAGCCGGCACGCCTCCTTTCCGGGCCGCCGCGATCTCCGCCTCCGCGCCGGTCAGCGCGGCCGGCACCAGCTCCGCCGCCTCCCGTAGCTCCGCGGCCAGCCGTTCCACCCCGGTGACCAGGACATCGGCCTGGGCCACCGCGCCCTCGGCGGCGCGCAGCAGGCCGGCAGCCCGTGCGCCCGCGCCCGCATCGGCCGACTGGCGGGCCTCGTTGAGCCGCATGGTGGCGAACACCAACCGGTCCTTGGCCTGTTCGAGGTACCCGGTGACCGGTGCGACGGCCGCGGGCGTCCAGCGGTCGTGCAGGGCGGTCAGGGTGTCCTCGGCGGTGAGCGTGCGCCCCGTCAGCTCCCGGAACCGCCCCTCGGCGACCTCCAGGGCCCCGGCCTGCCCCGGCCCCTCCAGCTCCCGCAGCCGGTCCAGCGCGGGAGCCCGCGCATCCAGCCCGCGTCCCGCCTCAGCGCACCGGCCGACCACGCCGACCAGCGCCTGCCGCCGGGCCACGTCGTCCTCCGGCACCCCCTGCTCGTACCGCCGCCAGATCGCGCACGCGGCCGCCAGCTCGGTCTCGGCGGCCCGCAGGGCCTGGCGGAAGGGTTCGGTGTCCGCCTCCGCGAACCGTGCCTGGACGAAGGCGAGTTCCTCCCGGCTCGTGCGCACACAGTCGTCGGCCAGGACCAGCGCGGCGCGCGCCTGGCGCTCGGAGTCGGCCTGGGTGGGCGCGGGCGGGGCGGCGGAGACGATCCCGGGGGTCGTACGGGTGCGGGCGCGGCGGGTGCGGCGCAGGTAGCCGTATCCGGCCAGCCCCACTGCGGCGACCACGGCGATCAGGGGCAGCACGAGGTCGGCCGTGGACGGCCCGTCCTGCTGCGGCGCGGCGGCGCTCGCGACGGTTCCGGTGGGCGCCACGGGAACCGGATCTTGCGCGCCGGCCGTCATCACCGGCAACACCAGCCACCCGGCCCCGACCACGACACCCAGTACGGCATGCGCCACCCGCACGCATATGTGCGCCTTGGCGCGCCGAGGCCGGCCACGGATCAGGGAGGACGTCACATTTCGGAGCGTATGGGCAGGTAGACGCCTTCGCGAGCGGGATGGATACGGGTGGGGGACGGGATGGGCAGGGGGTCAGGAATGGACACCAGGGACAGCGGCGGGGCACAAACGGAAGGAGCGGTAACGGAAGGGGCGACAACGGACGGTGCAGGCGTGGACGGGGGAACGAGCGAAAAGCCACCCGCACCCGACGACGAAGCCCGCACCGGCGGTACGAGCCACACACGCACCTGGCCGCGCACCCTCAGGCGCACCGCGCTCGCCCTGGTCCTCCTCCTGCTCCTCCCCACCCTCGCCGCGGAGACCGCCCTCCGCCTCAACTACACCGGCACCCCCGACCGCGGCACGTACACCCGGAACCGAGACGCCGTCTGGCTCGGCCACGCCTGGATCGACGGCCGCAAGACCGACGCCGACGTCACCGCACTGGTCAGCCGGCTGCGCGACACCGGCATCCGCGACCTGTACGTCCACGCGGGCCCCCTGGAACACGACGGGACGCTCCCCGAGTCGGCGCATCCCAAGGCACGTTGGTTCACGGACGCCGTGCGTCGCCGGGCGCCGCACATCCGGGTACAGGCCTGGCTCGGCGACGAGGTCGCCCCCGAGAAGCCGTACGCCATGCACCTGGAGCGGCCCGCGACGCGCGCTGCCGTCGTCGAGTCCACCCGGCAGATCCTCGCCGCCGGCTTCCAGGGCGCCCACTTCGACCTGGAGCCCCTGCACTCCGGCGACCGGAACTACCTCGCACTCCTGGACGCCCTGCACCGCGTCACCCGGGCCCGCCACGCCGTGCTCTCCGTCGCCGCCCACCAGATCGATCCGCTCCCGGCCCTCCACTCCGTCTGGGGCACGGTCACCGGCCACCCCAAGTGGTGGTCGCAGGCGTACTTCGGGCAGGTCGCGCGCCGTGTCGACCAGATCGCGGTGATGTCGTACGACACCATGCAGCCGTTGCAGAGCCTGTACGGCGGCTATGTCGCCCAGCAGACCTCGCTGGCCCTGGAGGTCACGCCGGAGTCCACCGACCTGCTCATGGGCCTGCCCTTCTACCACGAGAACCGCGTCGGCCACTGGGCCCGCGCCGAGACCGTCCCGGCCGCGGTGCGCGGCGTCCGCCTCGGCCTGTCCCGCACCGACAAGGACCGGGCCCGCTTCGGCGTCGCCCTCTATGTCGACTTCGCGGCCACCGAAGCGGACTGGACGGCGTATCGCGAGGGCTGGGTCCGGTGAATCGGGAGGACGGGGTCCGGTGAATCGGGAAGACTGGGCGCGGTGACCGGACCACGACAGCACAGGACCGTCGCCGACCTCGCCCCGCTCGTCCGTGCCGGTCTCGGCCGCCATCGCACTCTCACCGCCGTCACCCGGCTGCGGGGCGGCTCCAAGAAGGGTGTCTACCGGCTCCGCCTGGACGACGGCGGCACCGCGATCGCCTACGTCTGGTCGCCGGACGAGGACTACTGGGACCAGCCCGACGCCGACCCCCGCGACCCCTTCTCGCACGCCTCCGGACTCGATCTGTTCACCGCCGCCCACGACCGTCTCGCGGCCGCCGGCGTCCGCACGCCAAGCCTGCTGCACGTGGCCCCCGAGACAGCCGCGGCCGTGGTCGAGGACCTGCCCGGCGGCAGTCTGGAGGAAGCCCTGCGCCGGGAGCCGGACGCGGCGGTCCCGGCGCTGCGGGAGCTCGCCGAGGCCCTGCGCACCCTGCGCGGCTGCCGCTCGGCCGGCCACGGCAAGGTCGCCCTGGTCGACGGCGGCGGCACCTCGTACGGCACCTCCTGCGCCCGGCTCGTCACCGACCGGGCCCTGTCCGACATCGCCGAGACCGCCGTACGGGATCCGCGTGCCGCCGCCGCCCGGGAGCGGCTGGAGGACGCCGTGCGCTCCCTCGCCGACCGGGTCCGCCCGCGCACCGCCGGCCATCCCCTCGTCCATGGCGAACTCGGCCCGGACCACGTGCTGTTGGACGCCGACGGCCGTCCCGCACTGATCGACATCGAAGGGCTGATGTACTTCGACGCCGAGTGGGAGCACGTCTTCCTGCGGCTGCGCTTCGGGCCGCACTACGCCGCCCTGCGCGCCCCCGCCCTGGACGAGGACCGGCTGCGGCTGTACCGGCTCGCCATGCACCTGAACCTGGTCGCCGGCCCGCTGCGGCTCGCCGACGGCGACTTCCCGCAGGCCGAGTTCATGCGGGGGATCGCGGAGTACAACCTGGCCGAGGCCCTGGCTCTGGTGGGAGCATGATGGGCATGCACATGTTCTTGGTGGTGGCGGCCGTGCTGGCGGTGGCGCTCATGGGGGTGCTCGGTGCCCTGGCCGTCGCGGCGGAGTGGATACCGCCGCTGGCCCGTCGCCGGGTGCTGCGGCCCCGGCTGTGGGGATACGGGGCGCTGGCCAATGCCGTGGGGCTGGGCCTGTTCATGTTCCTCGGGCCGCTCGCCGACGCGGGCCTGGACGCCCTTCCGGCCGCCGGGTGGTGCCTGTGGATGGCGGGAATGGTGGTCCAGCTTCTCTCCCAGCGCCCCGGGCGCGCCGCGCCTACGAAGACCGCCTCCTGATCTTCGAGCCGAGCCACACCAGCGGGTCGTACTTGCGGTCGACCGCGCGTTCCTTCATGGGGATCAGGGCGTTGTCGGTGATCTTGATGCCCTCGGGGCAGACCTCCGTGCAGCACTTGGTGATGTTGCAGTAGCCGAGGCCGTGTTCGTCCTGGGCCGTGCGCCCCCGGTCCAGGCCGGTCTCGGCGGCCGCGTCCAGTGGATGCATGTCGAGTTCGGCGATCCGCATCAGGAAGCGCGGGCCCGCGAACGCCGTCTTGTTCTCCTCGTGGTCGCGGATGACATGGCACGTGTCCTGGCACAGGAAGCACTCGATGCACTTGCGGAACTCCTGCGAGCGGTCCACGTCCTCCTGCATCATCCGGTACTCGCCCGGGCCCAGACCGGCGGGCGGGACGAAGGCCGGGACCTCCCGCGCCTTCTGGTAGTTGAAGCCGACGTTCGTCACCAGGTCGCGGATCACCGGGAAGGCGCGCAGGGGGGTGACCGTGATCGTCTCGGCGCGGTCGAAGACCGACATGCGGGTCATGCACATCAGCCGGGGGCGGCCGTTGATCTCGGCCGAGCACGAACCGCACTTGCCGGCTTTGCAGTTCCAGCGCACGGCCAGATCCGGCGCCTGGGTGGCCTGGAGGCGGTGGATGATGTCCAGGACCACCTCGCCGTCGTTCACCTCGACGGTGAAGTCCTCCAGGCCGCCGCCCTGCTCATCACCCCGCCACACCTTGAAGCGGGCCTCGTAGCTGCTCACTCGTACAGCTCCTCTTCGGCGAGGTACTTGACCAGCTCTTCCTTCTCGAAGAGGGCGAGCAGGTCCGGGCGGATGGGGGCGGTGGTCTCGCGGGTGAGGCGGACCTGGCCACGGGCGGGGTCGGTCGCCGCCAGGCCGCCGGTCGGGTCGGCGAGGGCGCACAGCAGGTTCACGTTGCGCCACTTGCGGTCCATCGTGGGGTGGTCCTCGCGGGTGTGGCCGCCACGCGACTCGGTGCGCTCCAGGGCCGCGCGGGCCACGCACTCGCTGACCAGCAGCATGTTCCGCAGGTCGAGGGCCAGGTGCCAGCCGGGGTTGAACTGGCGGTGTCCCTCCACCCCCGCCCGGCGGGCGCGTACCCGCAGTTCGGCGAGCTTGTGCAGGGCCTGCTCCATCTCGCCCTCGCGGCGGATGATGCCGACCAGGTCGTTCATGGTCTGCTGGAGTTCCTGGTGCAGGGTGTACGGGTTCTCCGGCGGCCCCGCCTCGCCCGCCCGGTCCACCTCCGCGGAGAACGGGCGCAGCGCCTCCGCCGCGGCCGTGTTGACCTGGGCGTCGTCCACCGGCGGGCGCCGATCCGCCAGCCCCTGGGCGTACTCCGCCGCGTGCCAGCCCGCCCGGCGTCCGAAGACCAGCAGGTCGGAGAGCGAGTTGCCGCCGAGCCGGTTGGAGCCGTGCATACCGCCGGCCACCTCACCGGCCGCGAACAGCCCCGGCACCCCGCGCGCCGCCGCCGTGTCGGAGTCGACCGCGATCCCGCCCATCACGTAGTGACAGGTCGGCCCCACCTCCATCGCCTCCGCCGTGATGTCGACGTCCGCCAGCTCCTTGAACTGGTGGTACATCGACGGCAGCCGGCGCCGGATCACCTCGGCCGGCATCCGCGTGGACACGTCCAGGAACACCCCGCCGTGCGGCGAGCCCCGGCCCGCCTTCACCTCGGCGTTGATGGCGCGGGCCACCTCGTCGCGGGGGAGGAGTTCCGGTGGACGCCGGTTGTTCTCCGGGTCCTCGTACCACCGGTCGGCCTCCTCCTCCGACTCGGCGTACTTCTCCTTGAAGACGTCCGGGATGTAGTCGAACATGAACCGCTTGCCCTCGGAGTTCCTGAGCACCCCGCCGTCGCCGCGCACCGACTCGGTGACGAGGATGCCCTTCACCGACGGCGGCCAGACCATGCCCGTCGGATGGAACTGCACGAACTCCATGTTCAGCAGGGGTGCGCCCGCGAGGAGGGCGAGGGCGTGCCCGTCACCCGTGTACTCCCACGAGTTCGAGGTGACCTTGAAGGACTTGCCGATGCCGCCGGTCGCGATCACGACCGCGGGGGCCTCCAGGACGAAGAAGCGGCCGGTCTCGCGCTCGTAGGCGAACACACCGGAGACACGGTCCCCGTCCTTGAGGACCCGGGTGACCGTGCACTCCTGGAAGACCTTCAGCCGTGACTCGTAGTCCCCGGTCTCCTTGAAGTCCTCCTGCTGGAGGGCGACGATCTTCTGCTGGAGGGTGCGGATCAGCTCCAGGCCCGTACGGTCGCCGACGTGTGCGAGCCGCGGGTACTCGTGGCCGCCGAAGTTGCGCTGGGAGATCCGGCCGTCCTTCGTGCGGTCGAACAGCGCGCCCCAGGTCTCCAGCTCCCACACCCGGTCCGGGGCCTCCTGCGCGTGCAGCTCGGCCATCCGCCACTGGTTGAGGAACTTCCCGCCGCGCATGGTGTCGCGGAAGTGCACCTGCCAGTTGTCGTGCTCGTTGGCGTTGGCCATGGCAGCCGCGATGCCGCCCTCGGCCATCACCGTGTGCGCCTTGCCGAACAGCGACTTGCAGATCACTGCCGTACGGGCGCCCCGCTCGCGCGCCTCGATCGCGGCCCGCAGCCCGGCGCCGCCGGCACCGACCACGACGACGTCCCACTCCTGGCGGTCCACCACGGACATAAGACGGCTCACCTGTTCCTAGAAGAAGCGCGGGTCGGCGAAGACCCCGGACGCGACGAGATAGACGTAGAAGTCGGCGAACGCCACGCTCAGCAGCGACGCCCAGGCCAGCTGCATGTGCCGGGCGTTGAACCTGCCGACGAACTGCCACGCCTTGTAGCGCACCGGGTGTCTGGAGAAGTGCTTGAGCTTGCCGCCGACGATGTGCCGGCAGGAGTGACAGGAGATGGTGTACGCCCAGATCAGCACGATGTTGGCCAGGAACACCAGGGTGCCGAGCCCCATGTGGCCCCAGCGGTAGTGCGTGTCCCGGAAGGACAGCACCGTGTCGTAGGTGAGCACGCCGGCGACCAGCAGGGCCGCGTAGAAGAAGTACCGGTGGACGTTCTGCAGGATCAGCGGGAAGCGGGTCTCACCGGTGTACGTCTTGTGCGGTTCGGCCACCGCGCAGGCGGGCGGGGACGCCCAGAAGCTGCGGTAGTACGCCTTGCGGTAGTAGTAGCAGGTCAGCCGGAAGCCGAGCGGGAAGATCAGGATGATGATCGCGGGGGAGATGCCCCACCAGCTCCCGAAGAGATCGGCGTTCGGGCCCGCGTGCATGGTCCGGCAGTTGCTCGCCAGGCACGGCGAGTAGAACGGCGAGACGTACGGCGCCGCGTAGTAGTCCGCGTTGGCGAACGCCCGCCAGGTCGAGTAGACGACGAACGCCAGCAGACCGGCCGCGGTGACGGCGGGCGCCAGCCACCAGCGGTCGGTCCGCAGATGCGGAGCGGCGATCGCGGCGCGCGCAGTGGTCCGTACGCCGCCGCTGTTCTGTTGGGGTTCCGTACCAGTGGCCAAGGCAGGCTCCGGTCGTCGGGGATCAGGGGGCGTGCCGGTCGCGGGCGCCCAGGCCCTCGTCGTCCGAGCCCACCCACAGGCTGGTGTCGTACGGCGCGTCGGAGATGGTGACGAGGTCGGGGCGGCGCGGGGCCTCCCCGGTGGTCGCGGCCGCACGCAGCAGCGCCACGCTTTCACGCAGATGGTCGGCGTCCAGCCGGACCCTGCGCATCTCCAGGCCGCCGCTGCCGAGCTGGTGTTCCAGGCGTCCCAGCGACCGGTTCAGGTCGTCGAGGGAGCGCTGGACCGAGGTGATGTCGTCGTGCACGGACATGACTTGCCCTCACTTCCGTGGGTCCGGCGGGCCCTGGGCGGCAACGTTCATGCGCCTTGGAGTGTTGCGCGTCACACCTGCCGATGTGAAGGCATGTGCAGCGATTGGCGGAGGCGCACTGGTGCATCTCGGGTGGTGTTGCGCCGCACGGGTGGGGTTGCCGCCCGTCGTCGCCGTGTCGCCCGCAGGGGCCGGATCCCTTCCTCTTCAGTGGGCCGCATAGATCTGATCAGCTCCAAATACCGCCAAAGGTGATCAGCTCCATATACCGACAAATGTGAGCATAAACCCGCGGCTTCCCGGAGGTAGCCAGAGATGTCCAACGACGGCCAGCGCCCCGTAGGGACGCGGGGAACCGCGCGGCCGGCCACGACGGTCCGGCAGACGAACGACGGCACATCGCGGCGCCTTCGGCGGAGCGTCAGCCGCTCGGTCTCCTTCCTGGCGGCGGGCGCGCTCGCGGTGCCGTTCCTCGCCGCGTGCGGCTCCGACGAGAAGGTCTCCAAGCCCCTCGCCGGCCAGGACATCGCCCCGGCCGGCCGAGGCCGGATCGCCGACGGCGGGACGCTGAAGTGGGCAGTCGACGCCCTGCCCCAGACGTTGAACACCTTCCAGGCCGACGCCGACGCCGGCACCAGCCGGGTCGCCCAGGCCGTCCTGCCGTCGATGTTCCGCCTGGACGCCACCGGCCGGCCGGTGCCCAACCGCGCCTACCTGGAGTCGGCCAAGGTCATCGAGACCGAGCCGCGCCAGGTCGTGCTGTACAAGCTGAACCAGCAGGCCGTCTGGAGCGACGGCCGGGAGATCGGCGCCCCCGACTTCGTCGCCCAGTGGCACGCCCTGTCCGGGAAGAACAGCTCCTACTGGACCGCCCGCAACGCCGGCTACGACCGCATCGAGAAGATCGAGCGCGGCACGAGCGACCTCCAGGTCCGCGTCACCTTCTCCCGCCCCTACGCCGACTGGAAGTCGCTGTTCTCCCCGCTCTACCCGAAGGACGTCATGGGCACCCCGGACGCCTTCAACGACGGCGCCCGCCGCAGCCTGAAGGTCACCGCCGGGCCCTTCAAGGTGGACAAGGTCGACACCGCCGAGAAGGACGTCGTCCTCACCCGCAATCCGCGCTGGTGGGGCAGGCCCGCCAAGCTGGATGAGATCGTGCTGCACGCCGTACCCCGCGACAAGCGGGCCGCCGCGCTCGCCGACGGCAGTGTGGACCTCGCCGACGTCGACCCCGGCGACGCCCAGCGGATCGGGCTCGCCGCCCACGCCGCGGCGAACCCGCTGCAGGGCTCCGGCAAGACCTCGGTGAAGAAGCTGCGCGACTGGGCGCGCGCGCACGACTTCGACGCCGACGACGTCAAGGCCGACCGGGCGAAGCTGCACAAGGCGATCTCCCAGTACCTGGACGAGCAGCAGGCGCTGCGCGAGGTCGAGGTCCGCAGGTCGCTGGAGCCCGCCTACACCCAGCTCGCCCTGAACGGCTCCACGGGCCCCCTCGCCGACGAGCGCGTCCGCCGGGCCGTCGCCCGCGCCCTGGACCGCCGGGAGCTGGCCAAGCTGGTGCTCACTCCGCTGGGCCTGCCCGCCGTGCCGGTCGGCAGCCATCTCGCCCTGTCCGGGCAGCCCGCGTACGCCGACAACAGCGGCGCGATCGGCGACCAGGACACCAAGGAGGCGCAGGCGCTGCTCACCGACGCCGGCTGGGTGGCCGGCGGCCCGATCAAGGAGCAGCCGAAGAAGAAGGGCGACAAGGCGGCCGGCCCCGAGCGCGAGAAGACGGCCAAGGAGGACAAGCACGACGCCGGCAAGGACGGCGAGCACCTCGTCGGCCAGGACGAGAAGAACGGCGGACGCGGGGACGGGGGCGACCGGCACCTGGCGCGCGAGGGAAAGCAGGGCGGTGCACAGGGTGCCTACGCCCCGCAGGGCACGGCCGCGCCCGCCGCCGCGGCGGCCCCGCAGCTCGCCAAGGACGGCAAGCCGCTCCTGCTCCGCTTCGTCCTCCCCTCCGGCGCCGGCTCCCAGACGCTGGACTCGGTCGCCGAGCGGATCTCGGCCATGCTGGAGCGGGTCGGCATCCGGACGACGGTCACCAATGTCCCGGACGCGAGCTACTTCAAGGACCACATCGCCTCCGGCGACTACGACCTCGCGCTGTACTCCTGGCCGTCCTCCGCGTTCCCGGCCACGGACGACCGGCCGGTGTTCGCGAAGCCGGTGCCGGCGGCGGACGGCTCGCTGAACGTCGAGCAGAACTACACCCGGGTGGGCACCGACCAGGTCGACCAGCTCTTCGACGAGGCCGCGGCGACCCTGGACGAGGGCGAGGAGGTGTCGCTGATCCGCAAGGCGGACTCGCGGATCTGGGCCTCGGCGGCGTCGATCCCGCTGTACCAGCGGCCCCAGCTCGTGGCGGTGCGGAAGAATCTGGTCAACGCCGGAGCGTTCGGATTCCAGACGCCGGTCTACGAGGACATGGGCTTCCTGAAGAAGGGCGCGAAGGTCACAGGCGGTCCCACCAGCGCACCTTCGCCCAGCTGAGCTCCCATGGAGATCATCACACGGCCCTGAGGAGGCCGACTCCCTCGGGGCCACGTACCATGGGGTGAGGCCGTGGCGTGTCCAGCCCGGCAGGACCCGCGCGACACAGACGTACGCGCAGGGCAATCCTCACACTCCGGGAGTTCGTCGCACTATGGCCACGCGCCACGACATCCGCAACGTCGCCATCGTCGCTCACGTCGACCACGGCAAGACCACCATCGTCGACGGCATGCTGAAGCAGGCCGGCGCCTTCGCCGCCCACCAGCTCGAAGGCGTCGACGACCGCATGATGGACTCGAACGACCTGGAGCGTGAGAAGGGCATCACGATCCTCGCCAAGAACACCGCGGTGAAGTATCACCCGAAGGACGGCGGGGAACCGATCACCATCAACATCATCGACACCCCCGGCCACGCCGACTTCGGCGGCGAGGTCGAGCGCGGTCTGTCGATGGTGGACGGTGTCGTGCTGCTGGTGGACGCCTCCGAGGGCCCGCTGCCGCAGACCCGGTTCGTGCTGCGCAAGGCGCTGCAGGCCCGCCTGCCCGTCATCCTGTGCATCAACAAGACGGACCGCCCGGACGCCCGGATCGACGAGGTCGTCAACGAGACCTACGACCTCTTCCTGGACCTGGACGCGGACGAGGAGCAGATCGAGTTCCCGATCGTCTACGCCTGCGGCCGTGACGGCATCGCCTCGCTGACCAAGCCGGAGAACGGCACGGTCCCGGCCGACTCCGACAGCCTGGAGCCGTTCTTCTCCACGATCCTGGAGCACATCCCGGCTCCGACGTACGAGGAGGACGCGCCGCTCCAGGCCCACGTCACCAACCTCGACGCCGACAACTTCCTCGGCCGTATCGCGCTGCTCCGGGTCGAGCAGGGCGAGCTGCGCAAGGGCCAGACGGTCGCGTGGATCAAGCGCGACGGGTCGATCAGCAACGTCCGCATCTCCGAGCTGATGATGACCGAGGCGCTCACCCGCAAGCCCGCCGAGAAGGCCGGCCCGGGTGACATCTGCGCGGTCGCCGGTATCCCGGACATCATGATCGGCGAGACGCTGGCCGACACCGAGAACCCGATCCCGCTGCCGCTGATCACGGTGGACGAGCCGGCGATCTCCATGGTCATCGGTACGAACACCTCGCCGCTCGTCGGCCGGGGCGGCACCGGCAAGGGCGCCGACGCGAAGGCGGCCGTGAAGGACCGCAAGGTCACCGCGCGCCAGGTCAAGGACCGCCTGGACCGCGAGCTGATCGGTAACGTCTCGCTGCGCGTGCTGGACACCGAGCGCCCCGACGCCTGGGAGGTCCAGGGCCGTGGTGAGCTGGCGCTCGCCATCCTGGTCGAGACCATGCGCCGGGAGGGCTACGAGCTGACCGTCGGCAAGCCGCAGGTCGTCACCAAGGAGGTCGACGGCAAGGTCTACGAGCCGGTCGAGCGCATGACGATCGACGTGCCCGAGGAGCACATGGGCGCCGTCACGCAGCTCATGGGTGTCCGCAAGGGCCGCATGGACAACATGTCCAACCACGGCTCCGGCTGGGTGCGCATGGAGTTCGTCGTGCCCTCGCGCGGACTCATCGGTTTCCGCACCGAGTTCCTGACCCAGACCCGCGGCACCGGTATCGGGCACTCCATCCACGAGGGCCACGAGCCCTGGTTCGGTACGTTGCAGACCCGCAACAACGGCTCGCTGGTCGCCGACCGCGCCGGCGCGGTCACCGCGTTCGCGATGACGAACCTTCAGGAGCGCGGCGTGCTCTTCGTGGAGCCGGGCACCGAGGTGTACGAGGGCATGATCGTCGGTGAGAACTCCCGCTCCGACGACATGGACGTCAACATCACCAAGGAGAAGAAGCTCACCAACATGCGGTCCTCGACGGCCGATGTGGCCGAGTCGATCGTGCCGCCGCGCAAGCTGTCGCTGGAGCAGTCGCTGGAGTTCTGCCGCGACGACGAGTGCGTCGAGGTGACCCCGGAGGCCGTTCGCATCCGCAAGGTCAACCTCGACCAGCGGGAGCGGGCGCGCGCCGCGAGCCGCGCCAAGCACGGCTGATCCCCAGGCAGTTGAGCCCGGGTCCCCCCAGAATGGGGAGACCCGGGCTTTTTGCAACCCATTTTCGAGGACCACATGTCCGACATGCGGAGATCCCCGACCGATAGCCAAGTAACAAGTCCGTTTCGCGCCTTAATCCGTCGAACAGTTTGTCCAGATTTTGGAAGGTCTAGCCGCGAGCCGTGACTGAATTGAGATCTGCGGGCAGTGGTCGGTGGTCGACCCATGGCAGATAGTTAGCCGCGTAGCGCTCGGGTCAATGGGTCTCGTGCTGTGGGGACAGCGCGCCGACTCGCGAGCACCCAGAGGGTGTCTGGTCCTCCGTCAGGGGTGTCGGAGGCAGGACGGAAACCCTCTCCTGTTGGTGAACACGTGGAGTCATGAGGAGGAACCCCCATGCGCGGTGTCACAAACACCAAGCGGGTCTGTTCGTCACTTCCAGCGGTGTGATTCGGCTGTAGAACTACGCGCGTCCGCCTCGCGGTTACGCGCGCCCTAGGAGTATCAGGGCACCTCTCACACTCATACCTGTGAAACGGACGAACCGTGACAAGTCCTATCGACATTGAGGGCGGCGGGACTTCGGTCGTCGTCGACGGCGAACCAGGGCCGGAAGCGAAGAGCGAAGCCGTCAAGCTCGAAGGCCGGTCCCCCGGCCAGCTGATGTGGCTGCGCTTCAAGCGCGACCGCACCGGTGTGATCTCGGCCTACGTCGTGGGCTTCTTCTTCCTGATCGGCCTGCTGGCCCCGCTGATCTCCAAGCTGTACGGCAAGAATCCGTACACGGTGTACGCGGACGAGCGCCCGGAGCTCTTCGACAGCGCCGGCGTGCCGGTGCATCCCAACGGCGGTATCAGCAGCGAGTTCTGGTTCGGCCTCGAACCCGGAAACGGCTACGACGTCTTCACCAAGCTGATCTACGGCATCCGCACCTCGCTGATGATCTCGGTCGCCGTCACCGTCGCGGTCGTGGTGACCGGCATCCTGCTCGGTGTCGCGGCCGGCTATCTCGGCGGCAGGACCGACTACTTCATCGGCCGGGTCATCGACTTCCTGCTCGCCTTCCCGGCGCAGCTGTTCTTCATCGCGAGCATGCCGGTCGTGGTGTCCCTGTTCGTCAGTCCCCGCGACGAGACACCCACCTACGTGCGGGTGGTGGCCCTGATCATCGTGCAGTGGTTCCTGGGCTGGATGGGGCTCGGGCGCATCCTGCGCGGCACCGCACTCGCCCTGCGGGAACGGGAGTTCATCGAGGCGGCCAAGGTCAGCGGTGCCTCCTCGTGGCGGATCATCAGCAAGGAGATCCTGCCGAACGTCGTCACCCCGCTGCTGGTGCAGGCGACGTACCTGCTGCCCGGTTTCGTGACGGCCGAGGCCGGTCTGTCCTTCCTGGGTGTCGGCATCGTCGAACCGACGCCGGACTGGGGGCAGATGTTCTCCAAGGCGTCCACCGAACTGGTGATGCAGAACGACATCACCTACATGTTCTTCCCCGGCGTATCGATGATCATCTTCGTCGTCGCGTTCAACCTGCTCGGGGACTCGGTCAGAGACGCCTTCGATCCCAAGACCGCGCGCTGACCGCAGTACGTCAACCACACGGAACGTCAGTTTCAAGAATGGGTGGGAAATTTCGTGATGAGTAGGGGCGGACGCCACGCATACAGCGCGCTGTCGGTGCTCGCGGCCGGGGCTCTGGTGCTCACCGGCTGCAGCAAGGGCGGCAGCGACTCCGGCACCAACGGCAACAAGGACCAGAAGAACGCCGAGGCACAGCAGGCGGCCATCAAGTTCGGCGGTACCGCCGACTCCCAGGGCCCCGCGGCCGACGTGCCGGGCGCCAAGAGCGGCGGCAGCATGGAGGTGCTGCAGCGCGACAGCTTCGCGCACCTCGACCCGGGACAGATCTACGTCTCCGACCAGATGGCGCTCGCGCAGCTGATCCACAGAGGTCTCACCGGCTACAAGGCCACCAGCAACGACGGCCACAAGCATGAGATCGTCGGCGACCTCGCCACCGACTCCGGCACCACCACGGACGGCGGGAAGACCTGGAAGTACACGCTCAAGGACGGCATCAAGTTCCAGGACGGCACCCCGATCACGTCCAAGGACGTCCGCCAGACCTTCGAGCGGCTCTTCGCGCCCTTCATCACCCAGGGCCCGCCCTACCTCCAGCAGTGGCTGGCCGACACGCCGGGCGCCGACTACCGCAAGCTGCTCAAGGACGGCCCGTACAAGGGCAAGCACCTCCCGAACAGCATCCTCGAGACGCCCGACGACAAAACCATCATCTTCCACTTCAAGAAGCCGCACGCGGACCTGCCGTACGCGCTCGCCATGGCCGGCTACTCCATCGTGTCCGCGAAGGGCGACACCAAGGAGAAGTACGACAAGGCCCCGCTGGCGACCGGCCCCTACAAGATCCAGTCCTTCAAGTCCGGCAAGTCGATGGTGCTGGTCAAGAACACCAACTGGGACCCGAAGACGGACCCGATCCGGCACCAGTACGTGGACCAGTTCAACTTCACGTTCAACCAGCAGTTCGAGACCTCCACCAAGGCCCTGCTGGCGGACAGCGGCCCCGACCAGACCGGCCTCAGCTTCAGCAACCAGGTCGACGCGGGCAACCTGTCCAGCGTCCTCAAGAACCCGCAGCTCAAGTCCCGTACGGTCTCCGGCTACCAGCCGTACGTCGGCCAGATGAACATCAACATGAGCAAGCCGGAGATGAAGGACATCCGGGTCCGCGAGGCCATCGCCTACGCACTGCCCGTCACCCCCTTCGTCCGTGCCTTCGGCGGCACCGACGCGATGGAGGTCGCCGGCGGCCTGCTCAGCCCGACCGTCAGCGGCTACGACGCCTCCTTCGACCCGTTCGGCAAGAAGAAGAAGCCGGCCGGTGACCCGGACAAGGCCCGCGCCCTGCTCAAGCAGGCCGGCAAGCTCAACATGAAGCTGACCTTCGGCTACACCAACACCCCCGAGGGCCAGCAGTACTCCACGGCCATGGCGGCGGGCCTGAAGAAGGCCGGCTTCGACGTCCAGCGCCAGGAGATCCCCTCCGAGACCTACTACGACCAGGTCTCCAAGCTCAACAACAACTACGACATCTTCCACACCGCGTGGGGCGCCGACTGGCCGTCCGCCTCGACGGTCCTCCCGCTGCTGTACGACGGCCGCATCATCGCCGACGGTGCGTCGAACTACTCGCAGATCAACGACCCCCACGTGAACAGCGAGATCGACCGCATCAACGCGATCACCGACCCGGTCAAGGCCGCGGCCGAGTGGGAGAAGCTCGACAAGTACCTGCTCACCAAGGTCGTCAACGTGGTCCCGACCGCGTACTACAAGCAGACCCAGATCGCCGGCTCCAAGGTCGGCGGCCTCGTCTACGACGACGTGATCGGCGGGGTCGACCCGCGTCGCCTCTTCATCAAGTAACCGTCCCCGTCCGGTACCCGGCGCGCTCCCGAGCAGGGGGCGCGCCGGGTACCGCCAAGGCCGCCGACGTCTGAGAGCTGCCCTGTCATGCTGCGCTTCCTCGTCCGCCGGATCATCGGTGCCGTCGTCATTCTGTTCCTGCTGAGCATCGTCACGTTCGTGCTGTTCTTCGGGGTGCCCCGGGACCCGGCGCTGATGATGTGCGGCAAGACCTGCAACCCGGACAGCATCGCGAACATCCACCATGTGCTCGGCCTGGACAAACCGATCACCGAGCAGTACTGGATCTTCCTGCACAACCTCGTCCTGGGCAGCAACCAGTTCGCCCAGGGACCGTGCCCCGCCCCCTGTTTCGGCTACTCGTACCACACCAACGAGCAGGTCTGGGCCACCCTGATGGACCGGCTGCCCACCACCGTCTCCCTCACCATGGGCGCGGCCGTGTGCTTCCTGATCGTCGGCCTCGGCACCGGGCTGCTCGCCGCCTGGCGGCGCGGCACCCTGATCGACAAGACGGCGACCGCGGGGGCCATGGTCATCAGCTCGCTGCAGATCTACTTCCTCGGCCCGCTGGCCCTCGCGCTCCTCGTCTACCAGACCCACTGGTTCGACAAGCCCGCGTACAACGAGCTGACCCAGGACCCCGTGTCCTGGTTCACCGGCCTGATCATCCCGTGGGTGGTCCTGTCCACGATCTTCGCCGCGCAGTACACCCGTATGGCGCGGTCCTCGATGATCGAACAGCTCCAGGAGGAACACGTCCGGACCGCCCGCGCCAAGGGCATGTCCCGCCCCTATGTCTTCTTCCGCTACGCCTGGCGCGGTTCGCTGATCCCGATCGTCACCATCTTCGGCATCGACCTCGGCTCGCTGTTCGGCGGCGCCATCATCACCGAGTACACCTTCAGCCTGCCCGGTCTCGGCAACCTCGCCGTCCAGTCCGTCTTCTTCAGCGACCTGCCGCTGCTGCTCGGCGTGATGCTCTTCTCCGCCAGCATGATCCTGCTGTTCAACATCATCGTCGACGCCGCGTACGCCTACATCGACCCGCGCGTGCGGCTGTCCTAGGAGCACTGTCGTGACCACTCTGACCAAGGAAGCCGGTGCTCCGGTCCCGGCCGGCACGGGCGCCTTCCTCTCCGTCCGGGACCTGCACGTCAGCTTCAAGACCGAGGACGGCGTCGTACGGGCCGTGGACGGGCTCTCCTTCGACCTGGAGCGCGGCAGGACGCTCGGCATCGTGGGCGAGTCCGGCTCGGGCAAGTCGGTGACCAACCTGACCATCCTCGGCCTGCACAACCCCATGTTCACCACGGTCGAGGGCGAGATCCTGCTGGAGGGGCGGGAGCTGACCACGGCCCGGGAGTCCGAGCTGGAGAAGCTGCGCGGCAACAAGGTCGCCATGATCTTCCAGGACCCGCTCACCGCGCTCTCCCCGTACTACACGGTCGGCCGGCAGATCGCCGAGCCGTACCGGAAGCACACCGGCGCCACCAAGAAGGAGGCCTGGGAGCGCGCCGTGGAGATGCTCGGCAAGGTCGGCATCCCGAACCCGAAGGAGAGGGCGAAGGACTACCCGCACCAGTTCTCCGGCGGTATGCGCCAGCGCGCCATGATCGCCATGGCCCTGGTCTGCAACCCCGACCTGCTGATCGCCGACGAGCCGACGACCGCCCTGGACGTGACGGTCCAGGCACAGATCCTCGATCTGCTCAAGGACCTGCAGCAGGAGTTCGGATCCGGCATCATCTTCATCACCCACGACCTGGGGGTGATCGCCGACATGGCCGACGACATCATGGTGATGTACGCGGGCGGTGCGGTGGAGCGGGGCACCACCCAAGAGGTGCTGCGCTCGCCCCGGCACCCGTACACCTGGGGCCTGCTGAACTCGATGCCGCGCCTGGACTCCGACCTCGGCGCCCAGCTCACCCCGATCCCCGGCGCCCCGCCCTCGCTGCTCAATCCTCCGTCCGGCTGCCGTTTCCATCCGCGCTGCGGCTTCCAGGAGCGGGTGGAGGGCACGGAGCGCTGTGTCCGCGAGCGCCCGCTGCTCGCCCCGGACCGGGCCTCCGCGTGCCATCTCACGGCGGAGCAGAAGCGGACCATCTTCATCGAAGAGATCAAGCCCCGTCTGGGCTAGTCGCCAGTCGTCAGTCGTCAGTTGTCGGCCGTCAGCCGTCAGTTGTCCTAGGAGGACACGTCATGAAAGAGGACTTGGTCCTCCCGGCCCCGCGCGAGAGGAGCGCCGGCGCGGACGGGGAGCCGTTGCTGGAGGTCTCCGGCCTGACCAAGCACTTCCCCGTCAAGGGTGGCTTCCCGATCCGCCGGACGATCGGCGCGGTGCAGGCCGTGGACGGCGTCGACATCACCGTGCACGCGGGGGAGAGCTTCGGCCTGGTCGGCGAGTCGGGCTGCGGCAAGTCGACCACCGGCCGGCTGATCACCCGCCTGCTGGAGCCGACCGGCGGCACGATCACCTACCGCGGTCAGGACATCAGCCACGCCACGCGGGGGCAGCTCGCCCCGATCCGCTCCGAGATCCAGATGATCTTCCAGGACCCGTACTCGTCGCTGAACCCGCGGCAGACGGTCGGCAAGATCATCTCGGGTCCGATGGAGATCAACGGGATCGAGCCGGAGGGCGGCCGCGAGAAGCGGGTCCGCGAGCTGCTGGAGATCGTGGGCCTCAACCCCGAGCACTACAACCGCTTCCCGCACGAGTTCTCCGGCGGTCAGCGCCAGCGCATCGGCGTGGCCCGGGCGCTCGCCCTGGAGCCCAAGCTGATCGTGGCCGACGAGCCGGTCTCCGCGCTCGACGTCTCCATCCAGGCCCAGGTCGTGAACCTGCTCCAGGAGGTGCAGAAGGAACTCGGCATCGCGTTCCTCTTCATCGCCCACGACCTGGCCGTCGTCCGCCACTTCTCGCACCGGGTGGCGGTGATGTACCTCGGCAAGATCATCGAGGTGGGTGACCGCGACTCCATCTACAACCGGCCGCGCCACCCGTACACGCACGCCCTGCTGTCCGCGGTGCCCGAGGTGAACCTGTCGGACGAGGACTCGGGCGGGCGCGAGCGCATCCGGCTGGCCGGCGATGTGCCCTCCCCCATCTCCCCGCCCTCCGGCTGCCGCTTCCGCACCCGCTGCTGGAAGGCCCAGGACAAGTGCGCGACCGAGGAGCCGCCGCTGGTCCAGATCTCCGGCAACCACGACGGCCACCTGACGGCCTGCCACTTCCCGGAGGAGCCGACGACCGAGGCACGGGACGAGGACATCGTGCTGGACCCGGCGCTGGCGGCGCTGGAGGAGGACGAAAGGGCCTAGGCCCTTTCGTCAAATTCCCGCCTGCTCGGCGACGCCTGGCACGCACGCTGACGACAGGACCTAGGCCGCCCGGGCCACGGTGATGATCTCAGGGCTGGCGGGGGTGACCGGCCCCCGCCCCCAGTCGCCGTACTGCTCCACGACCCTCAGCCCGGCCTCGGCGAGAAAACCCTCCAGGGAGTCCTCGTCCAGGAAGCGAAGGCTGCTGTGGCAGACCTGCGGGTCCGGCCACGCATCGCCGTCGTAGGTCTCGGTGAACCGCACCCGGCCGTCGACCAGGCCGTCACTCTGCACCTCGTGCCACACTCGCACCGGTCTCCCGTCCTCGGCGGTGATCTCGTACACCCGGTCCGGGGTCCAGCGTTCCCAGGGGCGGGCGGCCGGGTTGCGGGTCTCGAACACGAACCGCCCGCCGCCGCCGAGGGCCGCACGGACCCCGCGCAGACAGTGCCGGATCTCCTCGTCCTCGACCAGTTCCTGGAAGGCGTGCCCGGTCATGACTGCGAGGTCGAACTCCCCGTCCCACAGCCGGGTGCGCATGTCTCCGAGCACCCACTCGACGTCCGGCCGGGCCCGCCGCGCCTGTACGAGCATGGCGGGGGCCGGATCGAGCCCCATCAGCCGGCCCTGGTGCCCCTCGGCCCGTGCCCGGCGCAGCAACTGCCCGGTGCCGCACCCGATGTCCAGCACCGAGCGGGCCTGAAGCACCAGACCGAGGTAGAAGTCGTCGCCCGGCCGCCAGGGGTTGAGGCGGTCGTAGAGTGCGGCGAGCGTGAGATCGGTAAAGACATGATCTACCACCGCGGCAGTCTGACACATGATGTTGAACGGCGCGTCAGGTTCCGGTGCACTTTCTGAACTTCTCTCAACTCTCGGTCGAGGCAGTCCCGTTGTATGACGAAGGCCCGCGCCTGGAGAGGCACGGGCCTTCGTCCCCTGGAAGCGGACGTCCATGGGCTCGGGTCAATGGGCCGGTGAAAGTCCGTTCCGCGAGGGGGCGGCTGACGAAAAGGGGTGTGTCAGGCCGCCGCCTCGGGGTCCTTGGAGAGACGGTCCTGGGAGGCACGGGGGGCGGGGATCGTCTCCTGCGTCTCAGGATAGTGGCATGCCGTCAGATGGCCGGGCTTGTTGCCCTCCACCTGCACCAGCGGCGGGGCCTCCGACGCGCACTTCTCCGTCGCCTTCCAGCAGCGGGTGCGGAAGCGGCAACCGGAGGGCGGGTTGATCGGCGAGGGCACGTCGCCGACCAGGCGGATGCGCTCGCGCGGCTCCTCGTCCACCGTCGCCTCGGGTACGGCGGAGAGCAGCGCCCGGGTGTACGGGTGGCGCGGGTTGCCGTACAGGTCGTCGCGGTCGGCGATCTCGACGATCTTGCCGAGGTACATCACCGCGACGCGCTGCGAGAAGTGGCGGACGATCGCGAGGTCGTGGGCGATGAAGACGAACGCGATGCCCAGTTCCTTCTGGACCTTCTGCAGCAGGTTCACGACCTGGGCCTGGATCGAGACGTCGAGGGCGGAGACCGGCTCGTCCGCCACGATCAGCTTCGGCTCCAGGGCCAGTGCGCGGGCCACGCCGATGCGCTGGCGCTGGCCGCCGGAGAACTCGTGCGGGAAGCGGTTGAAGTGCTCGGGGTTCAGGCCCACGATCTCCAGCAGCTCGCGGACCCGCTTCTCCCGGCCGCCGGCCGGGTTGATGTCGTTGATCTCCATCGGACCCGAGATGATCTTGCCGACCGTCTGCCGCGGGTTCAGCGAGGCGTACGGGTCCTGGAAGATCATCTGGATCTCGGAGCGGATCGGCGCCAGGTCCCTGCGGCCCGCGTGCGTGATGTCCTGCCCGCGGTAGGTGATCTTGCCGCCGGTCGGCTCCAGCAGGCGGGTGATCAGTCGGCCGGTGGTCGACTTGCCGCAGCCCGACTCACCGACGAGGCCCAGGCTCTCGCCCTCGCCGACCTGGAAGTCCAGCCCGTCCACGGCCTGCACCGCGCCGACCGTACGGCGGATCGGGAAACCGCCCTTGATCGGGAAGTGCTTGGTGAGCCCGGAGACGTCCAGGAGGGGGTTCGTGTTGCTCATGATCGTGAAGTCCCGTCTGCTGTCCGTCAGTTGTGCCGGGTTGCGGCGAAGTCGGCGAAGAGTTCCTGCTTCTGCTCCTGGGACAGGTGGCAGGCGGAACCTCGGCCCTCGGCCACCTCCAGCAGCGGGCGCTCGGTCGAGCACAGACCGCCGGCGACCTTCTCGGCGAACGCGCATCGCGGGTGGAAGCGGCAGCCGGAGGGCGGGTTGAGCAGCGAGGGCGGGGAGCCGGGGATGGGGGAGAGCGGCACGTCGACCGGGCCGTCCAGGCTCGGCATCGAGTTCAGCAGCCCCAGGGTGTAGGGGTGGTCCGGGGCGCTCAGCACCTGCTTCTTGGTGCCGCGCTCCACGCACCGGCCGCCGTACATCACCAGCACGTCGTCCGCGATGTCGGCGATGACGCCGAGGTCGTGCGTGATGAAGATGATCGCGGTGCCGAACTCCTGCTGGAGGTCCTTGAGCAGGTCCATGATCTGGGCCTGGACCGTCACGTCGAGCGCCGTGGTCGGCTCGTCGGCGATCAGCAGCTCGGGGTCGCAGACCAGCGCCATGGCGATCATCGCGCGCTGGCGCATACCGCCGGAGAACTGGTGCGGGTAGTCGTCGACGCGCATGTCCGGCTGCGGAATGCCGACTCGGCGCAGCATCTCGATGGCGCGCTTGCGTGCCACGGCCTTGGAGCAGCCAGTGTGTTTGCGATAGGTCTCGCCGATCTGCGCGCCGATGGTGTGGTACGGCGAGAGCGAGGCCAGCGCGTCCTGGAAAATCATGGACATCTTGTTGCCGCGCAGCCTCTCCAGCTCCTTCTCGGAGGCCGTGAGCAGCTCTTGGCCGTCGAGCAGGATCTCGCCCTCGATCGTCGTGCGCGCGGGGTCGTGCAGGCCCAGGATCGTCAGGTTGGTGACCGACTTGCCGGAGCCCGACTCGCCCACGATGCCGAGCGTCTGGCCCTTGACCAGGTCGAAGGAGAGGCCGTCGACGGCCTTGACGACGCCGTCCTCGGTGGAGAAGTGGACTTTTAGGTCTTTGATCGAGAGGAACGGCTGCTGATCGGTGCTCGTCACGGGGACGCTCCAGGGGTGATGCGAGGGGTCGGGAGTAGGGCGGAGGTCAGGCGAGCCGGATCCGCGGGTCGATGAGGGCGTAGACGGCGTCCACGATGATGTTGAAGATCACGATCGCGCCGGCGGCCAGCACGGTCACGCCCAGCACCATGGGCAGGTCGCTCTTGTTGACGGCGTCAAGCGCGAGCCGGCCGACGCCCTGGAGGCTGAAGACGGACTCGGTGATGATCGCGCCACCGATGAGCGTGGCGAGGTCGATACCGAAGATGGTGACGATCGGCCCCATCGCGCCGCGCCAGGCGAACCGGAAGAAGACGGCGCGGCTGGACAGTCCCTTGGCCCGGGCCGTGCGGACGTAGTCCTCGTTGAGCGTCTCGACCAGTTGGGAGCGGGACATACGGGTGTAGTTGGCGGTGAAGATGATCGCCAACACCAGCCAGGGCAACAGCAGCCCCGAGGCCCACTGGACGGGGTTGTCGGTGAGGGGGGTGTACGACGGGTTGTCGAGGATGCCGAGCTTGGCGACGAAGAAGTACATCGCGATGTAGCCGACGAAGTAGACCTGCAGCGAGGAGGCGATCAGCGAGCCCGAACTGGCCAGCTTGTCCTGCCACTTGCCCTGCTTGACCGCCGCGATCATGCCCGCGCCGACACCGAAGACGAGGAAGACCACGGCCGAGCCGAAGGCGAGCGACAGGGTCAGCGGGAGCCGGTCCATGATCGTACCGAGGACGGGCTCGCGGTTGGCGAACGAGTACCCGAGGCAGGGGGCGCTGCAGTTGCCGAAGTCGCCGTAGCTGCGCCCGACGAAGATGCCCTTGAGCCAGTACCAGTACTGGACCGGGACCGGGTGGTCGATGCCCAGGTTGTGCCGGACCTGCTTGAGCATGTCGGGCGTGCAGTTCTTGCCGCAGGACATCATGGCGGGGTCACGCGGGATGGCGTAGAAGAGCCAGAAGGTGACGGCGCTGATGATCAGCAGGATCACCAGCGCGCCGAGAACTCGGCGGACAAGGAAGCGGAGCATGGGGCGTGACTTTCCGGACGGGGCGCCGTCGCCGGGATAGGGGGGTGGGCCGGAGGGGGCGGCCAGGTCGTGGCCGCCCCCGTGGGTCGAGCGTGCTTACTTCTTGGCGTACAGCTTGCAGAGCGCGACGCAGGTGTTGCCGGGGTCGTACACGACGTTGCCGACCTTGGACCCGTACATCCAGTTGCGGATGGAGTGGTAGTCCGGGACGCAGGCCGCAAGCTCCATGATCTGGCGGTCGATGGCGGCCCAGGCCTTGTTGGCGGCGTTGATGTCGCTGATGGCGGCGGCCGCGTCGATCGCCTTGTTCACGCTCGGGTCGTTCAGCTGGGCGTAGTTGCTGCGGCCGTCGCCGATGTTCTTGCCGCTCCAGCACGGGTAGAAGACCGAGTAACCGGCCGGCCAGTCCGGGCTCCAGCCGGCCGCGAACAGGTCGTAGCCGTTGTTGATCTTGCCGATCTGCGTGTAGAAGGTGGTCTTGTCGACCTGCTGGTTGACCACCTGGAAGCCGGCCGCCTCAAGCGCGTTCTTGATCGCGACGGCCTGCTTCACGGAGTTGTCGGACTGCTGGTAGGCGATGACCAGCTTCTGGCCGATCTTGCCGGCCTCCTTCAGCAGGGCCTTGGCCTTGACCGGGTCACCACCGGGCTTCTTGTCCGTGCCGTAGAGGTCGAACTTCTCGTAGCCGGGGGTGATCGTGCTGAAGATGGTGGTGGCCAGCGCGCTGGTGGCCGCGCCGCCGCGGATGGTCTGCAGCTGCTGGTGCGGCCACGCGTAGTTGATGGCCTGGCGGACCTTGACGTCCTTGATCCGGGTGGTGTTGATCGGCCAGTAGTAGGTGACCGCGTCGATCTGGGTGAGGACGCGCTTCTTCAGCGTGGCGTTGGTCATGACCTGCGCGATGCGCTCGGGCGCGACCTCGTTGAAGATCGACATCGTGTACTGGTCGTTGCCCTTGTCCGCGATGTAGCGGTCGGTGGAGGCGACCAGTTCGAAGCCGAACTGGAAGACGTACTGGTCCGGGTACGCATTGCGCATGGAGTCCGTCTTCGGGTCCCAGTGCTCGTTGCGCACGTAGGTCAGCGACTTGCCGATGTCACGGCTGCCGATCTTGTACGGGCCGAGCGCGAAGGGGCGCTTGTCGTACTTCTCCTTGGTGTCGTTCTTCTTGTTGACGAAACCGTAGCCCGGCATGGCGAGCGTGTAGTTGAAGTCGGGGCGCGGCTCGGTCAGGTGGAAGGTGACCGTGTTGCCGGAGATCTCCAGCGAGTCGAGGTGCTTGCCGTCGTACGGGCCCTTGTACTTGTCGCCGCCGACCAGCCACTGCTGGACGTAGCGCGGACCCTCGGTGACGAAGGAGGCGAAGAGGCGCTCGAAGGTGTGGCGGACGTCGTCCATGGAGAGGGCGGAGCCGTCCTCCCACTTGATGCCGTCCTTGATCGTGAACGACCAGGTCTTGCCGCCGTTCTTCATGGTGCCGGCGTCGGTGGCGACGTCGCCGACGAGGACGGCCCCGCCCTTGTCGTCGACCTTGTAGCCGGTCAGGCCGCGCAGGATCGGGCGGGTGATGGCACCCTCGGTCGCGACATAGATCTGCGCCGGGTCCAGGTGGTCCATGTCGAACTGGTCGAGCGAGTAGATCGTCCCGCCCTTGACCGCGCCCGGGACCTCGGGGGCCGGACCCGTCGAGTCGGCCTTGGTGCCGACCGGGATGTTCGTGGCCTTGGCGTTGCTGACCGACGGGATGTTCTTGTCGGTGGAGCTGCTGCTGCCGCTGCTGCAGGCGCTCAGCACAGTCGTGGAGGCTGCGGCCACACCGGTGGCGATCAGGAAGTTTCTGCGAGAAAAGGACATGCTGAGCCTGCCTATACGGGTCAGATCGAAGGGTCGGGACCAGCCGGACGTCGTCGAACCGGGCCGGGTGGGACGGGAGTGCTACCGCTTGGACTTCGGGTCGAGCGCGTCGCGTACGGAGTCGCCGAGCAGGTTGAACGCGACCACGAAGATCACCATCGAGATGCCCGGGAAGAGCATGAAGGTGATGTCCTGGGAGTAGAAAGAGGCGCCTCGGGCGATCATCACGCCCCAGTCCGGGGTCGGGTCGATCATGCCCACGCCGAGGAAGGAGAGCCCGGCCTCGGTCGTCACCAGGGTCGGAAGCAGCAGTGTGGACTGGATGATGATCGGCGTCCACAGGTTCGGCAGCAGCTCCTTGAACACGATGCGCCTCGGAGACGCGCCCGTGACTTTGGCTGCCTCAACGAACTCACGCTCGCGCAGGCCGAGTACCTGGCCGCGGAGCAGACGCGCGATGGAGGCCCAGCCGAACACGGTCAGCACCACGATCAGGCCGGTGGCGCGCAGCCAGGTCGGGATGTTCTCGTCGGGGGCGACGAAGATGCCGTAGACGACCGGCATGAACGCGATGAAGAACAGAGTGGACGGGAACGACAGCAGGATGTCGATGACCCGGCCGACGAGGTAGTCGGTCTTGCCGCCCAGATAGCCCGCGGTGGTGCCGACCACGACACCGATGACCACGGTGAGGATCGTGGCCGCGACGGCGATGCCCAGAGAGGTCCGGATGCCGTAGAGCAGGAACGTGAAGACGTCCCGTCCGAGCTGGGGCTCGACGCCGAACCAGAACTGCGAACTCATGCCGCCGTTCGGGCCCGCCGGGTACGAGAAGGCATCCAGCAGGCTGGGGTTCTGGCTCGCGTAGGTGGTGTACGGATCCTTGCCGTACAACTTGGCTATCAGCGGCGCCGCTATCGCGATCACGAAGAAGAAGATCACGATGTAGGCGGATATGACGCCCGTCTTGTCACGCTTGAAGCGCTTCCAGGCGAGCCGCCCCGGAGAGCGGCTCTCACTACCCTTCAGACCGCCTGAAGTGGTCGACTTCGCCGCGGTCTCGTCGGTCACCTCGAGCGGGGCGGCCGCAGATGGAGTTGGGGGGGTCATGGTGCTCCTGGCCCAAGGGAGGGTCTGATGACTCCGCAGGGCACTCCCCTACGGGCTACGCCGGACTTTTTCAACGCAATTCATGCAGGGTCAATAAATTCTCGGTCGCCTTGGTTGCGTCTTTACATTCTTTACCCGTACTTGATCATTCCGTAGCTACGCGGGTAGCGCGCCGTAATCAATCCGTGCTTCACATCGGACTTACAGAACTAATCGGACGATGAGTTCGATATGCGGACGGTGGTGTGTCGACATGCGTACATCGACACGTCGCAATCCAACGTTTCGGCATCGTTGTGCGAAGATCTATTGCGCTCCTTCCCGAGATCGTCCGGGCGCTCCCGGCCGCTGCCTGCTTTCGGCTGACGTGTCCCGTTGGCGGGCCCTCAATCCGGCGATCGGTGTGTGGTATGTGATCGTATGAGCCGATATTGACCGGTATCGGATCTGCGCTCTCGGAGGAGGCAGCCATGCGGGGTGTCAGGCACGCCCGATGGGCCGCCTGTGTGATCGCCGCCGGGCTCCTGGCCACCGCCTGCGGTGGTGGCGGCGGCTCCGGCGGTGCCGGGGTGCTGACCTCGTCCTGGGGCGACCCGCAGAACCCGCTGGAGCCCGCCAACACCAATGAGGTGCAGGGCGGCAAGGTCCTCGACATGATCTTCCGGGGCCTGAAGAAGTACGACCCGAAGACCGGCAAGGCCCAGAACTGGCTCGCCGCCTCCATCGACACCCGGGACTCGCAGAACTTCACGATCAGGCTGAAGAACGGCTGGACCTTCTCCGACGGCGAGAAGGTGACCGCCCACTCCTTCGTGGACGCCTGGAACTACGGGGCGAGCCTGAGGAACAACCAGAAGAACGCCTACTTCTTCGCCTACATCGACGGCTACGACAAGGTCCACCCCGACAGCGGCGCCCAGACCGCCGACACCCTGTCCGGACTGAAGGTGATCGACGACCACACCTTCACCGTCCGGCTGGGCCAGAAGTTCTCCAGCTTCCCCGACACCCTCGGCTACGCGGCCTTCGTCCCGCTGCCCCGCACCTTCTTCACCGACCACGCCGCCTGGCTGAAGAAGCCGGTGGGCGACGGGCCCTACCGGATCGAGTCGTACACCAGGGGCTCGGCGATGAACCTGAAGAAGTGGGACGGCTACCCCGGCCCCGACCCGGCGCGGAACGTCGGCGTGACCCTCCTGGTGTACACCGACAACAACACCGCCTACACCGACGTGCTGGCCGGCAACCTCGACCTGGTCGACGACGTGCCCTCCACCCAGCTCAAGAACGTCGAGACCGACCTGAACGGCCGCTACATCAACACCCCGGCCGGCATCCTGCAGACCCTCGCCTTCCCGTACTACGACCCGAAGTGGAACACCCCCGGGGCGCGGAAGGTCCGCACGGGCCTGTCCATGGCGATCAACCGCAAGCAGATCACCGAGACCATCTTCCGGAACACCCGCACCCCCGCCACCGACTGGACCTCCCCGGTCCTCGGCACGGCCGGCGGCTACCAGCCCGGACTGTGCGGCCACGCCTGCGACTACGACCCCTCGCAGGCCAAGAAGCTCATCCAGGAGGGCGGCGGGATCCCCGGCGGCCAGCTGAAGATCACCTACAACGCGGACACCGGCTCGCACAAGCAATGGGTGGACGCCGTGTGCAACTCCGTCAACAACGCCCTCGGCAACAACAAGGCCTGCGTGGGCAACCCCGTCGGCACCTTCGCCGACTTCCGCAACCAGATCGGGCAGCACAAGATGACCGGCCCCTTCCGGGCCGGCTGGCAGATGGACTACCCGTTGATCCAGAACTTCCTGCAGCCGCTGTACTACACGGGCGCCTCCTCCAACGACGGCAAGTGGTCCAACAGACAGTTCGACCGCCTCGTCGACCGGGCCAACGCCGAGACCGGACAGGCCGCGGCCGTCCGGCTGTTCCAGCAGGCCGAGGAGGTCGTCCGCGACAACATGGCGGCCATCCCGCTCTGGTACCAGAACGGCAGCGCCGGCTACACCTCCTGGCTCTCCCACGTGGCGCTCAACCCCTTCAGCGTTCCGGTCTACAACGAGATCAAGGTGGGCTGATCCCCATGGGGCGCTATGTCGCGCGGCGGCTGCTCCAGATGATCCCCGTGTTCATCGGGTCCACCCTGCTGATCTTCCTCATGGTCAACGTGATGGGCGACCCCATCGCCGGCCTGTGCGGGGAGCGGGCCTGCGATCCCGCGACGGCCGCCCAGCTCAAGCGGGAGTTCGGCTTGGACAAGCCGCTCTGGCAGCAGTACCTCACCTACATGGGGAACGTCTTCACCGGAGACTTCGGTACGGCGTTCAACGGCCAGAAGGTCACCGAGCTGATGGGAACGGCGTTCCCCGTCACCATCCGGCTCACGATCGTCGCGATCCTCTTCGAGATCGTCGTCGGTGTGACACTGGGCGTGCTCACGGGCATGCGGCGCGGCCGGCCCGTCGACACCGGGGTGCTGCTGGCCACCCTGGTAGTGATCTCCGTCCCCACCTTCGTCACCGGTCTGCTGCTCCAGCTGCTGCTCGGCGTCCAGTGGGGCTGGATCAGGCCGTCCGTCTCGGCGTACGCGACCTTCGGCGAGCTGATCGTGCCCGGCCTGGTCCTCGCCTCCGTCTCCCTCGCCTACGTCACCCGGCTGACCCGGACCTCCCTCGCGGAGAACAAGCGGGCCGACTACGTCCGTACGGCGGTCGCCAAGGGCCTGCCCCGGCGCCGGGTCGTCGTCCGTCATCTGCTGCGCAACTCGCTGATCCCCGTGGTCACCTTCATCGGTGCCGACATCGGCGCGCTGATGGGCGGTGCGATCGTCACCGAGCGGATCTTCAACATCCATGGCGTCGGCTTCCAGCTCTACCAGGGCATCCTGCGCCAGAACACGCAGACGGTCGTCGGCTTCGTGACGGTCCTCGTCCTGGTCTTCCTCGTCGCCAACCTCCTGGTCGACCTCCTGTACGCCGTGCTCGACCCGAGGATCCGCTATGCCTGAAAAGCCGTACGAGCCCGAGGGCGCGATCGCCGGGACCGGCATGGGAGGCGCGATGGACCTGGGCGCGAGCGAGGCCGCCTCGCTGGAGCGGCCCCCGGGGGGCCCGGAGGGCAGGCCGCGTTCGCTGTGGTCCGACGCCTGGCGGGACCTGCGCCGCAACCCGGTCTTCCTGATCTCCGCCGTGGTGATCCTCTTCCTCGTCCTCATCTCCGTCTGGCCCTCGGCGATCGCCTCCGGCAGCCCCCTCACCTGCGACCTCGCCAAGGCTCAGGACGGCCCGGGCCCGGGCGCGCCCTTCGGGTACGACGGCCAGGGCTGCAACGTCTACACGCGCACGGTGTACGGCGCTCGTACGTCCGTCACGGTGGGCGTGCTGGCGACACTCGGGGTGGGCGTCCTCGGGTCGGTCCTGGGGGCCCTGGCGGGCTACTTCGGTGGCGTCTGGGACTCGATCCTGTCCCGGATCACCGACATCTTCTTCGCCATCCCGGTCGTCCTCGGCGGTCTGGTCCTGCTCTCCGTGGTCACCAGCAACACGGTCTGGCCGGTCATCGGCTTCATGGTGCTGCTCGGCTGGCCGCAGATCGGCCGCATCGCCCGCGGCTCGGTCATCACCGCCAAGCAGAACGACTACGTCCAGGCCGCCCGCGCCCTCGGCGCCTCCGACTCCCGCATCCTGCTGCGCCACATCGCCCCGAACGCCGTGGCCCCGGTGATCGTGGTGGCGACCATCGCGCTGGGCACCTACATCGCGCTGGAGGCCACCCTGTCGTACCTCGGCGTGGGCCTGAAACCGCCCAGCGTCTCCTGGGGCATCGACATCTCCGCCGCCTCCCCCTACATCCGCAACGCCCCCCACGCCCTCCTGTGGCCCTCGGGCGCCCTGGCCGTCACGGTCCTGGCCTTCATCATGCTCGGCGACGCGGTCCGCGACGCCCTCGATCCGAAGTTGAGGTGACGGCCGTGCGAGGCGATGGCGGCGCGCTGCTCGAAGTGCGGGATCTGCGGGTGGAGTTCCGGACCCGGGACGGGATCGCGCATGCCGTCAACGGGGTGAGTTGCGAGGTGGACGCGGGGGAGACCCTGGCCGTGCTCGGCGAGTCGGGGTCGGGTAAGTCCGTGACCGCGCAGGCCGTGATGGGGATCCTCGACACCCCGCCGGGCAAGGTCACGGGCGGTCGGATCCTGTTCCAGGGGCGGGATCTGCTGACATTGAAAGAAGAGGAGCGCAGGAGGATCCGCGGCGCCGAAATGGCGATGATCTTCCAGGACGCGCTGTCGGCGCTCAACCCGGTGCTCTCCGTGGGGGACCAGCTCGGCGAGATGTTCGTCGTGCACCGGGGGATGTCCAAGAAGGACGCGCGGCGCAAGGCGGTCGAGCTGATGGAGCGGGTGCGCATCCCGGCGGCCGCCCAGCGGGTGCGGGACTATCCCCACCAGTTCTCCGGCGGTATGCGCCAGCGCATCATGATCGCCATGGCGCTGGCCCTGGAACCGGCGCTCATCATCGCCGACGAACCGACGACGGCGTTGGACGTCACCGTCCAGGCCCAGGTCATGGACCTGCTCGCGGAGCTGCAGCGCGAGTACCACATGGGGCTGATCCTGATCACCCATGATCTGGGCGTGGTCGCGGACGTGGCCGACCGGATCGCGGTCATGTACGCCGGGAAGATCGTCGAGTCCGCGCCCGTCCGCGACATCTACAAGGCGCCGGCCCACCCCTACACCCGCGGCCTGCTGGACTCCATCCCGCGCCTGGACCAGAAGGGACAGCAGCTGTACGCCATCAAGGGCCTGCCGCCGAACCTGATGCACATCCCGCCGGGCTGCTCCTTCCACCCGCGCTGCCCGATGGCGCGGGACGTCTGCCGCACCGACGAACCCCCGCTGTACGAGGTCTCCGGAACCCGCGGCAGCGCCTGCCACTTCTGGAGGGAGTGCCTCGATGACGTCGACGACCTCGACCACTGAGCCCATCCTCGAAGTGATCGGGCTGGTCAAGCACTACCCCCTCACCCGGGGCATCCTCTTCAAGAAGCAGATCGGCGCGGTGAAGGCCGTCGACGGCGTCGACTTCACCCTGGGCAAGGGCGAAACCCTCGGCATCGTCGGCGAGTCGGGCTGCGGCAAGTCCACGGTCGCCAAGCTGCTCTGCAACCTGGAGCGCCCCACGGCCGGCTCCATCAGGTTCAAGGGCGAGGACATCACCAAGCTGTCCGGCAAGGCCCTGAAGGCCGTACGCCGCAACATCCAGATGGTCTTCCAGGACCCGTACACCTCTCTCAACCCCCGTATGACGGTCGGCGACATCATCGGGGAGCCGTTCGACATCCACCCCGAGGCCGCGCCCAAGGGCGACCGCCGCCGCCGTGTCCAGGAACTGCTGGACGTGGTCGGCCTCGACCCGGAGTACGTCAACCGCTATCCGCACCAGTTCTCCGGCGGCCAGCGCCAACGCATCGGCATCGCACGGGGGTTGGCGCTGCGCCCGGAGGTGATCGTCGCCGACGAGCCGGTGTCCGCCCTCGACGTCTCGATCCAGGCCCAGGTGATCAACCTCCTGGACCGCCTCCAGTCGGAGTTCGACCTCTCCTATGTCTTCATCGCGCACGACCTGTCCATCGTCCGGCACATCTCCGACCGGGTGGGGGTGATGTACCTCGGGCGGATCATGGAGATCGGCAGGGACGCCGAGATCTACGAGCACCCCACGCACCCCTACACCCAGGCCCTGCTCTCGGCGGTCCCGGTACCGGATCCCGCGGCCCGGGAACAGCGCGAGCGGATCATCCTCAGCGGAGACGTGCCCTCGCCGACGAACATCCCCTCCGGCTGCCGCTTCCGCACCCGCTGCTGGAAGGCGCAGGAGCGCTGCGTCCGGGAGGTGCCGGCCCTGGCGGTACCGGCCGTCTTCCGCGACACCTCCGGCCCGGCGGCCCACGCCTCGGCCTGCCACTTCGCGGAGGAGAAGCGGGTGGTGCCGGCGGAGGACTCGTAGGGGTACGCGTACGGCAGCGGGCCGGGATGACATGGCGCACCCCGGCCCGCTTACGGCACCCGCACGGCCGTACGCTGATCAGCGTGCCGCGTCCGTATATCGGTGCCGCTTCCGTGAAGTTGCCTGCGTGTTAACGCAGTTCACGGTCATTTTCCCTGCTGGGGCAGCGAACGCCGGAAGAAGTCCAGCTGGAGCAGCAGCAGGTTCTCCGCGACGGTCTCCTGCGGGGTCATGTGCGTCACCCCGGACAGCGGCAGGACCTCGTGCGGGCGGCCGGCGGTGAGGAGGGCGGAGGACAGCCGCAGGGAATGGGCGACGACGACGTTGTCATCCGCAAGCCCGTGAATGATCATCATCGGGCGGTGCGGCTCGGCCGGGCCGACCAGGCCCGCGTCGTCGATCACCGAGTTGCGGCTGTAGACCTCCGGCTGCTCGTCCGGCAGGCCCAGATAGCGCTCCTGGTAGTGCGTGTCGTACAGCCGCAGATCGGTGACCGGGGCGCCGACGACCGCCGCGTGGAAGACGTCCGGGCGGCGCAGCACCGCCAGTGCCGCCAGATAGCCGCCGAAGGACCAGCCGCGGATGGCCACCCGGTCGAGGTCCAGCGGGAACTCACCGGCGAGCGCGTGCAGCGCGTCCACCTGGTCCTGGAGTACGACGGCCGCCAGCTCGTCCCGGACGGCCTTCTCCCAGGTCGGCGAGTGCCCCGGAGTGCCCCGCCCGTCCGCCACGACCACCGCGAAACCCTGGTCGGCGAACCACTGGGAGGTGAGGTGGGCGTTGTGCGCGGCGAGCACCCGCTGGCCGTGCGGGCCGCCGTAGGGGTCCATCAGGACGGGCAGAGGAGTGTCACCGTGGTAGTCCCGTGGCATAAGCACGGCGCACGGAATTCGGCGTGCGCCCCCCTGGGTCAGCGTCACCCGCGGGGAGAAACCAGGACTTTCGGCGTACGAGGGGACAGTCGCCGCCGGTTTTCCGTCACGCAGTACCTGGACACGGGAGCCGGGAGTGTCCGGTGTCGCGGACACCAGCACGGTCACCCCGCCGGCGCGCACCGCCGAGTGCACCCCGGGCTCCTGCGACACGCGCTCCACACCCAGCTCGTTCACCCGGTACACATGGACCTCGCCGGTCTCCGGCTCCTGCGCCTCCATGCCCGCCGAGGCGGAAACCAGCACGTCGTCGTCGCCCACGTCCAGCACCGCGCGGATGTGCAACTGACCGCCGGTCAACGGCCGTTCGCCGACCGTCAGCACCCGTGCGCCGCCCTCGTCCGCGATCCGGACAAGCTGCCCGGACGGGCTCCAGCAGGGCACTCCAGGGAAAAGTTCCAGCCAACTTGGATCTTCATCGGCGTGCACCATCCGGGTGGCCCCCGTGTCCGGGTCCACCGCCAGGAACAGCTGGCTGCGCTGGTCCCGCGCCTGCACCAGCAACAGCGGCGCACCCGCCGCTGACCAGTGCACACGGGCCAGATACGGATAGCGGGACCGGTCCCACGCGACCTCCGTGCGCTCCCCGTCGAGCCCGAGCACGAACAGCCGTACGTCCGCGTTCGGCGTGCCCGCGGCCGGGTACGCGATGTCGATCGGCTCACGTTCCGGGTGGGCCGGGTCCGCGATCCACCACCGCTTCACCGGCGTGTCGTCCACGCGCGCCACGAGCAGCCGGCGCCCGTCCGGCGCCCACCAGAATCCCCGCGAACGGCCCATTTCCTCGGCCGCGATGAACTCGGCGAGCCCGTACGTGACCCGTCCCGGTCCGTCCGTGGGCTCCGGCTCGGCGAGCGCCCGGTCACCCTCGCCCTCGGCGCCCACCACCCGCAGCGCGCCCTGCGCGACATACGCGATGTGCCGGCCGTCGGGGGAGGGGCGAGGGTCGATCACCGGTCCCGGGACCCGGAGTTCGCGTGCGGTACCGGCCCGCAGCTCGGCCGCGAAAAGCCGCCCCGACAAGGCGAAAGCCGCCAACTCCACGGCGGTGTCGGTGGCATAGCCGACGATGCCGGCACCGCCCTCCCGGCTGCGCTCGCGGCGCGCCCGCTCCTCGGCCGAGAGCTCTTCGGAGGCGCCGCCGAGGAGGGCGCCGGGATCGGCCGCAAGACGCTCTGCGCGGTCCGGAAGGTCCATGACCCAAAGGGAGTTGGCCCGGTCGGTGCCGGAGCCGGAGCGCAGGAACGCGACACGCGCACCGTCGGGTGCCACCGTGAACGCACGCGGCGCGCCGAGCGTGAACCGCTGGGTGCGGGCGTACCGACGGGGGAAGGAGTCAGACTCGGTCGTCATACCCCGACCATATTGGCCATGCGCCCCCTTGTGCGGCCGTGCGCCGCGCGATGCGCGAGCACGGATAGTTATGATCACTACCGCTGTGTGGGTATGAACCTGCTGGCGTCTGCATGGATTTGCTCAACTGATCTAGATCTGACGATCTTTGGAGGTGAGCCGCCGTGGCACTCTCGATTTCGGCGGTGGTGCTGCTGGCGATCATCGTCTTCCTGCTGATCAAGAAGTCAGGGCTGAAGGGTGGTCATGCGCTCGTCTGCATGCTGCTCGGTTTCTACCTCGCCTCCTCGACCGTCGCCCCCACGATCAGCCAGTTGACGACCAACGTCGCCAGCATGATCAGCAGCATCAAGTTCTGAGGCGGTCCTCGGCCCCCGTTCCGGGGTCCCTGGGCGGTCCCCGGCGGGCGTTCACAGAGGCCTCACCAGCCCCACCTCTGGGGTGGGCGAGCGATGATTGGCAGATTCGTGCCACCCCCATGATGCAGACCCGCAGGTCAAAAGGGCATGGATGGCCGTCGAGTGGCACAAACCTGCCAATCGCTCCGGGCGCGGAACCCATGGGACGGATGTGACTCCCCGACGGCAGGGCCCGGTACCGGCAGGCCGGCCACTTTCCCGGGCGGCCCCACGGCAACCAATCAACCCCCGGCCCCCCGACACCACCCCCACCCCAGCCACCCCCCAAGGCGCCCCCCGCCTCGTAGGGTGGTCCCATGACGGAACTCCCCGCCCGGCGTCTTCTCCTGGTGCATGCGCATCCGGACGACGAGTCGATCAACAACGGCGCCACCATGGCCAGGTATGCGGCCGAGGGTGTGCATGTGACCCTGGTCACCTGCACCCTCGGGGAGCGGGGTGAGGTCATCCCGCCGGAGCTTCGGCACCTGACCGGCCCGGCGCTGGGCGCGCACCGGCGTGGCGAGCTGGCCGCGGCCGTGCGCGCGCTCGGGGTGACGGACGCCCGGCTGCTCGGCGGCGCCGGCCGCTACGGCGACTCCGGGATGATGGGCATCCCGGACAACGCGGACCCCGGGTGCTTCTGGCAGGCCGACCTCGACGAGGCCGCCGGGTACCTGGCCGAGGTGATCCTGGAGATCCGCCCCCAGGTCCTCGTGACGTACGACGACAACGGCGGCTACGGCCACCCGGACCACATCCAGGCCCACCGCGTCGCCATGCGTGCCGTCGAGCTCGCGGCCGAACGCGGCCACCGCATCGCCAAGGTCTACTGGAACCGCGTCCCGCGCTCCGTCGCCGAGGACGCCTTCGCCCGGCTCCAGGACGAGCTGGCCGCGCTGCCCTTCGAGAAGAGCGCCACCGTCGCCGACGTACCCGGTGTGGTGGACGACGAGCGGGTCACCACCGTCGTCGACGGGTCCGCCCACGCCGCCGCCAAGGCCGCCGCGATGCGCGCCCACGTCACCCAGATCGAGGTGGCCGAGCCCTACTTCGCGCTCTCCAACGAACTGGCCCAGCCGCTGTTCACCACCGAGTACTACGAGTTGGTGCGCGGCGCGGGCCGCCCCGGGGAGACCGACCTGTTCGCGGGCATCGAGGAGGCGGCGGCATGAGCAACAACGGACAGGGCCCGCTGCTCGCCCAGCCGCTGCAGCGGCCCTCGGCGGGGCGGATCGCCGCCTATGCCGGACTCTTCCTGCTCGGCGCCGTCATCGGCCTGGCCGGTTCCCTGCTCCAGGCCGCCTGGTTCCCCGGCGGGCTGCTGCTCGCTCTCGCGGGCGCGGCCGGGCTGTTCCTCGGCGGGGCGTACGCCACGGGCGGCCGGGGCGGGGCGGTCGCCCCGGTGGCGGGCTGGATCATCACCGTCATCCTGCTCACCACCTCACGCCCCGAGGGCGACTTCCTGTTCGGCGCGGGACTCGGCTCCTATCTCTTCCTGCTCGGCGGTATGGCCCTCGCTGTGATCTGTGCCACCCTTGGCGCCGGGCGGCAACCTCGGGGCGGTCCCGCCCGACTTGGCAAGTGACGTACCACTTCGCCGTGCGGCGCAGGTGCGAGTCCGGTGTGGGTTTCCTCGGCGGTCATGGGATAAGCGCCAGAAGTGGCCAGTATGGTGGTGCGCGCCGCCGAGCCGCCCGAGCTAGTTGAGGTCGAAACGGGCGGCGAAGCCAACTGGGAGAACCTGCCTTGAGTCGTGAAACTGACACTCCGTCCTCCGGGCCCAACGGGCGCGGCGGTGCCGCATACCCTTCCGGCACGCCGCCGTACGGGACCCCCATGGCTTCCGACGACGGTACGGACGCCGGTCGTTCGGCCACGCGCCCGGAGGAGAAGAAGACCGAGACCACGCTGACGACCCGGATCCGGATCAACATCCCCGGTTCCCGGCCCATCCCGCCGGTCGTCGTGCGCAAGCCCGTCGGGGACGCCGAAGGCGCCGGGGACGAGGCGCCCGCCCGCGAGCCGCGCCCGGCGCCCGACCGGACGGCCACCTCCGCCGCCGAGCCCCCCGCCGAGCCCCCGGCCCAGGCCGAGGAGAAGACCAGCGACTGGTTCGCGCCCCGCAAGTCCTCCGCCGGCAAGGCCGGTCCGGGCGGCGGCGGCACGAACGGGGCCGGAACGCCCGGAGCTTCCACCACCGCCCCCGGCGCGTCGGGCACCCGTCCGGGTGGTCCGGGAGCAACCGGGGCGTCCGGTACCACCGGCGCACGCCCCGGCGCCCGCCCCGGCGGTGTGGTCGGCTCCATGAGCGTCCCGGGCACCTCCCGCCCCGGCGCCGGCAAGGGCAAGGGCCTGCCCGGTGCCACCGGCGGCCCCGTCGCCCCCGGACACGGCGGCGGCACCGGCTCCTTCGACGTGACCGAGGCACTGAACGCGGGCACCGGCTCCCGCCCCGGCGCGTCGGGCGGCGAACCGCGCCGCGACAACCTGCCGTACTTCGCGGAGAACGGCGGCCAGGACGGCGTCGGCGGCACCGGCAGGGCCGGTGCGAGCGGCCCGGAGGACTTCGGCACCCGGGGTGCACACGGCAGCAGCGGCTTCCCCGGCACCGGTGCGAGCGGCCACGACGGCTTCGGCGGCCCGGCCGCTCCGAGCGGAACGGGCGGCCTCGGCGGCCCCGGTGGCCCCAGCGGCTTCAACGGCCCGAACGGCCACGGCGGTCCGGGCGGCCCCCAGGGCCCGGCCGGCCCCACCAGCGGCCCGGTCACCGGTGACGGCCCCCTCGTCCCGTCGGCCGGCGAACCCTTCGACGCCCTGTCCGGCATGGGCGGTTTCGACGCTCCCGGCGGTCGGCACACCCAGGCTCCCCAGCCCCCGCGCAGCGCCCTCGCCGACCTCGCCGACCTCGAAGGGCCCGCCATCCCGGGCGGCCCCGGCGCCCCGGCCGGCGGCGCCGGTCCCATCGGTCTCGGCCCGGGCGGCGGACTCAGCGACGACACCGCGATCCTCACCCCGCAGAAGCCGGCCCCCGAACCGGGCACGCCCGGCTACCGCCCGGTGGACAACGTCTCCGGACACACCGTCACCAGCGGTATCCCGGTGGTCCCCGGGGCCGCCGGCTCCCCGTTCTCCGCCGACGGTCCGGCCGGGCAGACCCAGGCAAAGCCGGCGTCGGCCCCCGCCCCCAAGGCGCAGGCCAAGGCGAAGAAGAAGGGCCGCAGCAAGCTGGTGCTGCTCGGCGTCGGCGTGGTCGTCGTCGCGGGCGGTGCCTACGGCGCCGGACTGCTGATGAACCACACCGACGTGCCCAAGGGCACCACGGTCCTCGGCGTGGACATCGGCGGCGGCACCCGTGACGACGCCGTCAAGAAGCTCGACGACGCCTTCGGCAGCCGGGTGAACAAGCCGCTGAAGCTCTCCGTCGGCGGCAGGACGGTCACCCTCACGCCGGAGAACGCCGGTCTCCAATTCGACTTCCAGGCCACTGTGAGCAAGGCCGCGACCAGCGACTACAACCCGGTCCACGTCATCGGCTCGCTCTTCGGGCAGAAGCGGGTGATCGAGCCCGAGATGCCGGTGGACGAGGAGAAGCTCCAGGCCGCGCTCCAGCAGGCCGGCGGCGGATCCGGCTCGGTCGTCGAGGGCGGCATCGACTTCAAGCCGGGCAAGGCGGTCGCCGTCTACGGCAAGGCGGGCAAGGCCATCGACGCCGCCCAGTCCACCCAGGCCGTCGAACAGGCCTACCGCACCCTGGTGGAGACGGGCACGCCGACGCCGATCACCGTCCCGACGACCACCAGTCAGCCGACGGTGTCGAACGCGGCGGTCGACCAGGAGATGAAACTGTTCGCGCAGCCGGCGATGTCGGCCAACGTGGTCGTGAAGACCGACGCGGCGCACACGGTCCTGATGAGCCCGCAGAACTCGCTGTGGAAGTTCCTCCGGGTGACGGCAGTCGACGGGAAGCTGGTCGACAAGCCCGACCTGGCCGCCCTGAAGCAGCTGTACGGCAAGACCTTCGACGGTGTGCTCATCACCCGCGCCAACGGCAAGAAGACGCCGGTCACTCCGCAGGACGTGTACGTCGCCCTGCGCCAGGCGCTGATCAGCAAGACCAACCGGGTCGCGGTCATCTCCACCAACCCCAGCTAGACCAGCCGCACAAGGGGGCGTCCGGCGTTCGGCGGGCACCCCCTTGGTCATGCCCGTCACCCGATCCGTATGACATCTGTCATCCGCCACTCGGGATCCCCGACACTGCCCCGCACCCGGCCGTCGCCGCGAGCATGGATGCCATGACGACAACTGCGGCACCGGCCACCACCACCCCGGTGGTCGGCTTCGACCAGGTGACCAAGACGTACGGGAGCGTGCGGGCCGTCGACGGCCTCTCGCTCCGGCTGTACCCCGGCGAGACCGTCGCCCTCCTCGGCCCGAACGGGGCCGGCAAGTCCACCACCCTCGATCTGCTCCTCGGTCTCAAGCAGCCCGACGGCGGCACCGTGAGCCTCTTCGGCGGCACCCCGCGCGAGGCGATCGTCGCCGGGCGGGTCGGGGCGATGCTGCAGAGCGGCGGCCTGATGGACGAGGTCACGGTCGAGGAACTGGTCAAGCTGGGCTGCTCGCTGCACCCGAAGCCGTACAAGGCCGCGGACGTGATGGCCCGAGCGGGCATCACGCAGATCGCCGACCGCAAGGTCAACAAGCTCTCCGGCGGCCAGGCGCAGCGCGTCCGCTTCGCCCTCGCCACCGCCGGCGACAGCGACCTGATCATCCTGGACGAGCCGACCACCGGCATGGACGTCTCCGCCCGCCAGGCCTTCTGGGCCACCATGCGCGAGCAGGCCGACCAGGGCCGTACGGTCCTCTTCGCGACCCACTACCTCGAAGAGGCCGACGCGATCGCGGACCGCGTGCTCGTGCTGCACCGCGGCCGGCTCCTCGCCGACGGCACCGCCGCCGAGATCAAGGCCAAGGCGGGCGCCCGCCGGGTCGCCTTCGACCTGGAGGGCGAGATCGACGAGACCGCCCTGCGCGCCCTGCCGTTCCTGACCTCCATCGACGTGTCGGGCCAGACCGTCCGCATCCAGTCGTCCGACGCCGACGCCACCGTGCACGCCCTGTACGGCCTCGGTGTCTACCCCCGCAACCTCGAAGTCGCCGGTCTCGGTCTGGAGCAGGCCTTCGTCGCCATCACGGAGGCCGAGGAGGCCAAGCAGTCATGAACGCGCTGATCAAGCTCGAACTGACGCGCGCCCTGCGCAACAAGAAGTTCCTGTTCTTCTCGGTGCTCTACCCCGCGATCCTCTTCCTGATCTTCTCCAGCAGCTCCGGCTCGAACGAGAAGGTCGACGGCACCGGCCTGACCGTCGCCACGTACCTGATGGTCTCCATGGCCTCCTTCGGCGCCCTGACCGCCGTCCTGATGGGCAACAGCGAACGCATCGCCAAGGAGCGCGAGAACGGCTGGGTACGGCAGCTGCGGCTGACCCCGCTGCCCGGGCGCGGCTATGTCCTCGCCAAGACCGCAAGCGCCGCCGTGGTGAGCCTGCCGTCGATCATCGTGGTGTTCCTGGCCGCGGCCGCGATCAAGCACGTCCACCTGGACGCCTGGCAGTGGCTGGCCCTCACCGGGGTCATCTGGGCCGGCAGCCTGGTCTTCGCCGCGCTCGGCGTCGCCATCGGCTATGTCGCCTCCGGTGACGCGGTCCGCCCGATCACGATGATCATCTACTTCGGCCTGTCGATCCTCGGCGGCCTGTGGATGCCGTCCACCACCTTCCCGAAGGTCCTGCAGGACATCGCGAAGTGGCTGCCCACGCACGCGTACGCTGCACTGGGGCGGGCGATCGAACAGAGCCAGGCCCCGCACGCGACGGACATCGCCATCCTCGCCGTCTACTTCGTCCTCTTCGCGGGCGGCGCGGCCTGGCTGTACCGGAAGGACACGCTGAAGGCGTGAGCACGATGACGGAAGACCCGCAGGCCCGCGAGCAGCGGCACCAGGTGCGGATCGGCCAGGGGCCGCGCAACCGGCGCGAGCTCATGGTCAAGACGCTGTGGATCGGGGTCTGGCTGATCTTTCTCGGCTCCCCGGTCCACGATCTGACCAGCGGCCGGCACACCACGGGCGGCACGGTGGCAGGCGCGCTCGGCCTGACCGCCTTCGTCGTCACCTACCTGTCGCTGGTCTTCCGGAACATGGGGCGGCCCTTCTCGCCGCGGGTCGTCGTGTCGATGCTCTCGGTCCTCGCCGTCCTCGCCCCCCTCCTGGCCTACACCCTCGGCCCCGCCTGGCTCGGCCTGTTCGTCTACCTCTCGGTCGCCTGCGGGGCCACCCTGCCGGTCCGGGCCACGTACTGGGCGATCCCGTCGACGGGCGTGGTGACGTACCTCGTCGGCCGGCACTGGGACCAGAAACCGGACGACAGCCTGGTCCTCGTCGTGCTCATCGGCTTCGCGATGGTCGGCGTCGGCCAACTCGTCCGTACGACCGTCGAGTTGCGCAAGGCCCGGGCCACCGTCGCCCAGCTCGCCGCCAACGAGGAGCGGCTGCGGCTCGCGCGTGACCTGCACGATCTGCTGGGCCACTCGCTCTCCCTGATCACGCTGAAGAGCGAGCTGGCCGGGCGGATGCTGCCCGGCCAGCCGGACAAGGCGGCCCAGCAGGTCGCCGACATCGAGCAGGTCAGCCGGCAGGCCCTGGTCGACGTCCGGGAGGCCGTCACCGGCTACCGGCGCCCCCGGCTCGCCGCCGAGCTCGCCGGCGCCCAGGTCGCCCTGACCGCCGCCGGTGTCAGCGCCGAGGTGCCCGCCGAGCCCGACCTCGACGGCGTCCCCGAGGAGTCCGAGTCCGCGCTCGCCTGGGCGCTGCGCGAGGCGATCACCAACGTGGTCCGGCACAGCGGCGCCGACAAGTGCCTCGTCCAGCTCACCCACCGCCAGACCCTGGACGGCGCGGTGCTCGAACTCTCCGTCGAGGACAACGGATCCGGCGGCATCGGCAGCGGGCCCGGCAACGGCCTGATCGGTCTCACCGAGCGGCTGGAGAAGGCCGGCGGCGCCCTGGAGGCGGGCCGGATCAAGCACGGGTTCCGGCTGGTCGCCCGTGTCCCGTCGGCTCCCCGGGGGACATAGGATCCGGGGCATGACGAGCACGATCAAGGTCCTGCTGGCCGAGGACCAGTCGATGGTCCGCGAGGCCCTGGCCGCGCTGCTCGGCCTGGAGGAGGACATCGAGGTCGTCGCCCAGGTCGCGCGCGGGGACCAGGTGCTGGCCGCCGTCGGCGCGCACGGCGTGGACGTGGCGCTGCTCGACATCGAGATGCCCGGCTGCACCGGCATCGAGGCGGCCGCCCAGGTCCACCGGGAGTTCCCGCAGGTCAAGCTGGTCGTCCTCACGACCTTCGGGCGCCCCGGCTATCTGCGCAGCGCCATGGAGGCGGGCGCCGACGCCTTCCTCGTCAAGGACGCCCCGGCCGCCCAGCTCGCCGAGGCGATCCGCAAGGTGCTGTCCGGCGAGCGGGTCATCGACCCCACGCTGGCCGCCGCCGCGCTCGCCGAGGGCGCCAACCCGCTCACCGAACGCGAACGCGAGGTGCTTCGGGCGGCCGCCGACGGCTCCACCAACGCCGAACTGGCCAAGGCTCTCCACCTCTCTCAGGGCACGGTCCGCAACTACCTCTCCACGGCCATCCAGAAGCTCGCGGTGCGGAACAGGGCGGAGGCGGTACGGATCGCGCGGGAGAAGGGGTGGCTCTGAAGGGTCAGTTGAGCATCGCGCGAGCGGTGTGCGCCTGCTCCCGTACCTTCCGCGCGGCCGAGTCGTCCACCACCTCGATCAACTCGGCGTAGTACTCCAGCTCTTCCGCGCCGGACGCGAACTCCCCTCGCTGCACGAGAAGTTGCCCACGCTCGTAGCGCAGCCGAGCCGGATGCGCGGGCACCAGCAGGGCCAGCTCCACGGCCCACAGCGCCACGTCCGACCGCTCCGGCCGGGCGGCGGCCCACGCGCGGATGTTGTTCAGGATCCGTTGGACGACCTCCAGCGGCGCCGCGGGCTCCAGCATCGAGGCGTCCAGCGGCGCCCCCGTGGCCCCCACCACGAGCATCTGCGCGTCGGCCCCGGTCAGCACCCGCCCGCCCTCGAACGGATCCGCCAGCACCTGCTCCTCAGCCTGGCCGAAGCCCACCACGAAGTGCCCCGGCAGCGCGACCCCGTACACCGGAGCCCCCGCCCGCCGCGCGACCTCCAGCCACACCACCGACAGCAGGATCGGCAGCCCGCGCCGCCGCCGCAGCACCTCGTGCAGCAAGGAGGACTCCAGCCGCTGGTAGTCGCCGGGCGTCCCGTGGAAGTCGTAGCGCTCCCCGAGCAGCCGCCGTACGGCCTCCGCCCACGCGCGCGGCCCACCGGGGCGGTACGGCAACTCGCCCGCGAGCCGGTCCAGCTCCAGCTGGGCGGCGTCGATCCCGGCCTCGTCCAGCGTGCCGTCCCCCTCGGCGCCGATCAGCAGGCACAGCGCCGACAGATCCGGCCGCTCGGACCGCGCCTCCTCGGCGAACCTGCGACGCAACTCGGCCGACCGCTCCGGCGGGGGCGGATACGGCGGCGGCAGATACGGGTGACGCATGCCAGGCTCATGCCCTTCCACAACGGTTCTACGACCCGACCGGCCAGGATTCCTCCAGCCCCCGGCCTTTGGACCCGCCGCCTGCCGGGCCCGCGCGGTGGCCCGCGTGACTCCGGCGGCCTGCTGCGCCGGTTGCGGTGTCCCGGTCGCCAACCGAGCCCGCCGCCCCGGCCGCGTGGGCAGCTCCGGTCGTCTGGGCGGCGTCGACTTGGTCGGCAGCTCGGGCCGTGTCCCGATCGAGGACCGTGCTTTGACCGCCGACCTTGTCCGCAGGTCCGGCAGTATCGGCAGTGTCAGCCGGGCTGACGGTGTCCCGATCGGCGGCCGTGCGCGCGGCGCCAGCCGTGTCCGCAGCCCCGGCCGTGTCCGCAACGTCGGCCGCGTCGGGAGTGCTGGCCGGGGCCCGATCGCCGACCGCGTGCGCAGCGCCGGCCGTCTCCGCAGCTCCGGCCGTGTCGGCAGCGCTGACCGTGTCCGCAACGTCGGCCACGTGGGGAGTGCTGGCCGGGGCCCGATCGCCGACCGCGTGCGCAGCGCCGGCCGTGTCGGCAGCGCTGGCGGTGTCCCGATCGCCGACCGCAGCGTCGGCCGTGTCCGCAGCGACAGCCGTCTCCCCGCCACCGACCGCGGCCGCTGCCCCGCCCCGGCCCGTGGACTTGGCCGTCTCGTGGTCCTGAGCGTCGGGCGTCGGTGCGTCCGGTGCCCGGTAATGGTGGTAGGCGTGGTGTGGTGTGAAGCCCAGTGCGGCGTACAGCGCGCGGGCGACCTCGTTGCCCGTCTCGGCCTGCAGCCAGGCCGCCGACGCGCCCTCGGCCAGCGCCCGCCGGGCCAGCGCGGCCATCACCTCGGTGGCGAGTCCCTGCCGGCGCCGCCCGGGATCCACCTCGACCGCCGCGAACCCGGCCCACCGCCCGTCCACGACGCACCGCCCGATCGCCGCCGGCGCCTCGCCCTCGGCACCGGGCACGGTCGCGAACCACACCGACGGCCCGCCGCCCAGCACCCGCAGGGCCACCTCGCTCACCCCCTTGCGCTGGTACCGGGCGAGCCACGCCTCGTCCGCCTGCCGCGACAGCACCACGCCGGTGCCCTCGGCCCGGTCCGCGACCGGCGCCAGGCCGCCGGTCCACACCTCGGCGGTCACCTCCCGCACCCAGCCGCGCCGCTCCAGCTCCGCGCACAGCAGCTCCTGCGTGCCCTCGGCTCCGGTGGCCGTCTGGACGTAGGCGGGCAGGCCGCGCTCGCCGTACCAGCGTCGTACGGCCATCAGGGCCGCGTCGAGGGGGAGACCGGGGTCGCCGAGCGGCAGCACGCTGTTGGCCCGCCGGGTGAACCCGCCGGACGCCCGCAGCTCCCACTCGCCCAGCCGCTCGGTCTCCAGCGGCTGCCAGCCGCGCGAGCAGACCCGCGCGAGTTCCTCGTACGAGGCGGCGGGCCCCCGGCGGCGCGCCGGAGCGGCCGGTACCACCTTGCCCGCGACCAGCGCGGACTCGGCGATCCGGACGCTCTGCCCGTCCCGCCGTGTGATCATGAGCACGCCAGCGTCCCATGATGTGAGAACACCCACCGTGTCGGTGAACTTCTCCGGCGCCGCGCCGGGTTCGCTCAACCGCCGTACGGAAACACGTTTTCCCACGTCAGCAGGGGTGATGCGGACTTCCAGACGTCCTGCAGCCGAGATTTCCACTGGTCAGTTCACCCCTCCTGTTCGGATCATGCTCCGGAACGGAGATACTAGGGGCGGGCATCGACGACGCCGCGCTCCCGCGCGCCAGGCGGCGGAGCCTGAGGAGGCCCGCCAGCGCCCTATCGAGGAGGAACGACAGCGTGACCTACGTCATCGCGCAGCCTTGTGTCGACGTCAAGGACAAGGCGTGCATCGAGGAGTGCCCGGTCGACTGCATTTACGAGGGCTCCCGGTCCTTGTACATCCACCCGGACGAATGCGTCGACTGTGGTGCCTGTGAGCCGGTCTGCCCGGTCGAGGCGATCTTCTACGAGGACGACGTCCCGGAGGAGTGGAAGGACTACTACAAGGCGAATGTCGAGTTCTTCGACGAGCTCGGCTCTCCCGGCGGCGCCAGCAAGCTGGGCCTGATCGAGCGCGACCACCCGTTCGTCGCCGCGCTGCCGCCGCAGGGCGAGTGACCGTCTAAGCGCCAAGCGGCCCGCACCGAACGCGCCGCCTCGGTCCCGTACGGCCCGATCGCCCAGATCGCGGCCGTACGGGACCGAGGCGTTTGCCGCACCGTACGAAAGAGAGCCTGATTCCCGTGTCCGCAGTCTCCGACCGGCTCCCCACCTTCCCCTGGGACAAGCTGGAGCCGTACAAGAAGACGGCCGCCGCGCACCCCGACGGGATCGTCGACCTCTCCGTGGGAACCCCGGTCGACCCGGTGCCCGAGCTGATCCAGAAGGCGCTGATCGACGCGGCCGACTCCCCGGGCTATCCGACCGTCTGGGGCACCCCGGCGCTGCGCGACGCGATCACCGGCTGGCTGGAGCGCCGCCTGGGCGCCCGCGACGTCACCCACCGCCATGTCCTGCCGGTCGTCGGCTCCAAGGAACTGGTCGCCTGGCTGCCGACCCAGCTGGGCCTCGGCCCCGGCGACAAGGTCGCGTACCCGCGCCTCGCCTACCCCACCTACGAGGTCGGCGCCCGCCTCGCCCGCGCCGACTACGAGGTCTACGACGACCCGCGCGACCTGGACCCGACGGGCCTGAAGCTCCTCTGGCTGAACTCGCCGTCGAACCCGACGGGCAAGGTGCTGTCGAAGCAGGAGCTGACGGACATCGTGGCCTGGGCCCGCGAGCACGGAGTGCTGCTGTTCTCCGACGAGTGCTATCTGGAGCTGGGCTGGGAGGCCGACCCGGTCTCGGTCCTGCACCCGGACGTCAACGGCGGCTCCTGCGACGGCATCGTGGCCGTCCACTCGCTCTCCAAGCGCTCCAACCTCGCCGGTTACCGCGCGGCCTTCATCGCCGGCGACCCGGCCGTCCTGGGCCCGCTGCTGGAGATCCGCAAGCACGGCGGCATGATGACCCCCGCACCGACCCAGGCGGCGGTCGTGGCGGCCCTCGGCGACGACGCCCACGTCCACGAGCAGCGCGAGCGCTACGCCGCCCGCCGCGACGCCCTCCGGGCGGCCCTGCTCGGCCACGGCTTCCGCATCGAACACAGCGAGGCCAGCCTCTACCTCTGGGCCACGAGGGACGAGTCCTGCTGGCAGACGGTCGCCCACCTGGCCGACCTGGGGATCCTCGTCGCCCCGGGCGACTTCTACGGCGAGGCGGGCGAAAAGTTCGTACGAGTGGCCCTGACGGCGACGGACGAACGCATTCGGGCAGCGGTGTCGCGCCTGACGGCGTAGATCCCGGCGCAGGCGCACAAGCGAACGGGGCCCAGGGAACTCCCTGGACCCCGTCACCGGTCGAAGCGGCGCTCAGCCACCCAGCGGCAGCCCCTGCACCGGCAGGTGGGGCACGCCGCCCTTCGTCACGTTGGACGTGGCGCCGCCGAGGACGCTCCCGGCCGCCCCGGCGGCGTCACCCGCGGCCTTCTGCGCCACCGGCGTCGTCTTCTTCAGGGCACCGCCCGTGGTCTTGCCCGCGGCCGGCACCGTCTGCTCGACCGCCTTGCCGCCCGCGTGGCCCGCGAGGGAGGTGACGGTCTGCGCGGCACCGTCGACCGTGTTGCCGGCGTGCGCCGTGTCCAGGGCGGACAGGCCACCCAGGTTCGGGGCCGCCGCCGGCAGGTTCGTGGCCGCACCGGCGGAGCCGGTTGCACCGACCCCGGCTGCCGCTCCCGCTGCGACGAGCAGCGCGGCACGGGCGATCCGGCGGGTCAGAGGGAGGGACATGATGCTCCATTCGACGGGGATGAACGGTGTCTGTGTCCGGGTCCGTGTCGTGGCTCGGACGCCGTGACTACCGCTCGAAACCCGCGAAGGTTGCGGACACCCCAGGTAAAGAATGGGTAACGCATCGCATTATCAGGTGTGGATAAAAACGGGCAAAGAACGTCTGCCCGAAATTCCGCAGAATCCTTACGGCCCTTGATTTCCCAGGGATTCCGGAGACGGTACGCGTATCGTCACAGCCGCCGCCCGGACCGGCGCCGTACAACCCCTCGGAGTGATCTCCCGTACTACTGTCCGGTCACGATCCGGACGACCCCCAGGGACGCCCCCGCGCCGCGGGCCCCGTACGAAGCGGCCGCCTTCCACTGCCCGCCGCCGCTCCCCGCGGCCCACTCCCGCCCCGCGTAGGACACCCGCTCGATGTGCAGCGCCGAGGAGTTGGCCACGGCCCACTGCGCCAGCTGCCAGCCCCGCTGCCGCTCGCCGCGCCCGATCGCGTCGACCTTCGTGCCCTGCGGCACCGGCACCGTCACGGTCCGCCCCTGCGCGGTCGCGGTCACGCTCGGCGCGGGAGACGGCGACGGCACGGGCGTACCGCCCACCTCCGCACCGGTCTCCTGCAGCGCGTCCCGCCCGAAGTCCCGTACCAGCGCGGCCCGCACCGCGTCCGGGCCCGTCGCCGAGGCCATGGTCTCCGGGCGCCCGTCGCAGGTCAGCGTGGCCGCCGCGCGCCCGGTCAGCGCCGCTGCCAGCAGCTTCGCGTCCGACTCGTGCTTGGCGTACGCCTCCGGGTAGCCGCTGCGCTGGACCTCCTGGGCCGCCCGGGTCAGCGGCAGATCGGTGTAGTTCGGCACCTTGGCGAGGTGGGCGTAGAAGATGCCGGCCGCGTACGCCGGGTCCATGATCTGCTGCGCGGTGCCCCAGCCCTGCGAGGGCCGCTGCTGGAACAGGCCCAGCGAGTCCCGGTCGCCGTGCTCGATGTTGCGCAGCCCCGACTCCTGCAGGGAGGTCGCCAGCGCGATCGTCACCGCCCGCTCGGGCATCCCGCGTCCGGTGCCGACGGCCGCGATCGTCGCCGCGTTCACCGCCTGCTCCGGCGTGAACTCGTACGACGTCGTGTCACCGTCGGCCGAGACCACCTTGCAGCCGCGCGCTCCGCCGCCTCCGGTGACGTACTGCACCACGAGGTACGCGGCGACGCCGCACAGGACCAACAGGGCCGCGCCGAAACGGAAGAGGCGGCCGCGACGCTTGGGACGGGTGGGGGTCGGCTCTGGCACGCGTACAAGGTACTGGAGGCCCGGCGGACCCTCACCGGGGGTTACCGGACAGCGCTTACCCGCCGGCCCCGGTGAGCGGCGCGCTAGGGTCGACGCCATGGCCGACACCTCGCTTGACCTCACGCTCGACGCCGCAGCGCTCACCGCGCAGCTCGTGGACTTCCCGTCCGAGAGCGGCACCGAGAAGCCGCTCGCGGACGCGATCGAGACCGCCCTGCGCGCCCTGCCGCACCTGACGGTCGACCGCTATGGCAACAACGTGATCGCCCGCACGAACCTGGGCCGCGCCGAGCGCGTGATCCTGGCCGGCCACATCGACACGGTCCCGATCGCGGACAACGTGCCCGCCCGCCTGGACGAGGACGGCGTGCTGTGGGGCTGCGGCACCTGCGACATGAAGTCGGGCGTCGCGGTGCAACTGCGCATCGCGGCCACGGTCCCCGCCCCCAACCGCGACCTGACGTTCGTCTTCTACGACAACGAGGAGGTCGCCGCCGAGCTCAACGGCCTCAAGCACGTGGCCGTGGCCCACCCGGAGTGGCTGGAGGGGGACTTCGCGGTCCTGCTGGAGCCCTCCGACGGCGAGGTCGAGGGCGGCTGCCAGGGCACCCTGCGCATGCTGCTGAGGACGAGCGGCGAGCGGGCCCACTCGGCGCGCTCCTGGATGGGCTCCAACGCTATCCACGCGGCGGCGCCCATCCTGGCCCGCCTGGCGTCCTACGAGCCCCGCTACCCGGTTATCGACGGCCTGGAGTACCGAGAGGGCCTGAACGCCGTGCGCATCAGCGGCGGGGTCGCCGGCAACGTCATCCCCGACGAGTGCGTGGTGACGGTCAACTTCCGCTACGCCCCCGACCGCACGGAGGAGGAGGCGATCGCGCACGTCCGCGAGGTGTTCGCGGACTGCGGCGTGACGGAGTTCGTGGTCGACGACCACAGCGGCGGCGCGCTGCCCGGCCTCTCCCACCCGGCAGCCGCCGCCTTCATCGAGGCGGTGGGCGGCATCCCGCGCCCCAAGTACGGCTGGACGGACGTCTCCCGCTTCTCCGCGCTCGGCATCCCGGCCGTCAACTACGGCCCGGGCAACCCGCACTTGGCCCACAAGCGCGACGAGCGCGTGGAGACGGCGAAGATCCTGGCGGGCGAGGAACGGCTGCGCACCTGGCTCACCGCATAGGACGTCGTAGGACGCCCGTACGGCGCACGCGTGCCGGACATACACATGTCCCCCCTCCGTAACCGGCGTGGATCTACGCTGAGGTGGAACCACCCCCGAGCGGAGGGAGCGCACATGCCTACCGGCAACCCCGAGGGGAAGAAGATCCCGCCGGACGAGCAGCGTCTGGGACCGGTCCTCCGCCGACGAGGACAGGTGACGGCGAGCACGACGGACCAGCGGCTGCTGGACGCCGGCGGCCCCTCGGACTGGGTCCACACCGACCCCTGGCGCGTGCTGCGCATCCAGTCGGAGTTCATCGAGGGCTTCGGCACACTGGCCGAACTCCCGCCCGCCATCAGCGTGTTCGGCTCGGCGCGTACGCCGGTGGACTCGCCGGAGTACGACGCCGGGGTGCGGCTCGGCCGGGGCCTGGTGGAGGCGGGCTGGGCCGTGATCACGGGCGGCGGGCCGGGCGCGATGGAGGCGGCCAACCGGGGCGCGTGCGAGGCGGGCGGCGTCTCGGTCGGGCTCGGCATCGAACTGCCCTTCGAGCAGGGCCTGAACCCCTATGTCGACATCGGCCTGAACTTCCGCTACTTCTTCGTCCGCAAGATGATGTTCGTGAAGTACGCGCAGGGTTTCGTGGTCCTGCCCGGCGGTCTCGGCACCCTCGACGAACTCTTCGAGGCGCTGACCCTGGTCCAGACCCAGAAGGTCACCCGCTTCCCGATCGTCCTCTTCGGCAGCGAGTACTGGGGCGGCCTGGTGTCCTGGCTGAAGAACACCCTGGTCGCCCAGGGCAAGGCCGCGGAGAAGGACCTGCTGCTGTTCCACGTCACGGACGAGGTGGAGGAAGCGGTGGCACTGGTGTCGAAGGAGGCGGGCCGCTAGCGGGCCGCCTGCGCGGGGCCTCGCGGACGGGGGTCCAGGGGGCCGAGCCCCCTGGTACCTAAGCCAGACCCCGCCGGGCCACCGCGGGGACCCGGTGCCCGGCGATGGACGCGACCATGTCCAGCACCTGACGCGTCTCGGCCACCTCGTGCACCCGGTACACCTGCGCCCCGAGCCACGCGGACACCGCGGTCGTCGCCAGCGTACCGATCAACCGTTCCTTCACCGGCCGGTCCAGCGTCTCCCCGACGAAGTCCTTGTTGGACAGCGACACCAGCACCGGCCACCCCGTGGCGACCATCTCGTCCAGCCGCCGCGTCGCCTCCAGGCTGTGCCGCGTGTTCTTCCCGAAGTCGTGCCCGGGATCGATCAGCACCGACTCACGCGGCACCCCGAGCGCGACCGCCCGCTCGGCCAGACCCACGGTGACATCGAGGATGTCGGCCATCACATCGTCGTACGTCACCCGATGCGGACGCGTGCGCGGCTGCACGCCACCCGCGTGCGTGCACACCAGCCCCACCCCGTACCGCGCGGCGACCTGAGCGAGTCCCGGGTCGACGCCACCCCACGCGTCGTTCAGCAGATCCGCGCCCGCCTCGCACACCGCCTCGCCGACCTCGGCCCGCCAGGTGTCCACGCTGATGATCACGTCCGGGAAGCGCCGCCGTACCTCCGCCACGAAGCCGACCGTCCGCCGCGCCTCCTCCTCGGCCGTGACCTCCTCGCCCGGCCCGGCCTTCACCCCGCCGATGTCGATGATCGCGGCGCCCTCGGCCACCGCCTGCTCCACGCGCGCGAGGGCCGGCTCGTCACGGAACGTGGCTCCTTGGTCGTAGAAGGAGTCCGGAGTCCGGTTCACGATCGCCATGATCACCGGCTCATGGGGCCCGAATTCCCGCCTGCCCAGCCTGAGCATCCGCTGTGACCTCTCCTAGTACGTTCCGCAGCACGGCCGCCTGTGACCCTAACTGTCAGACTCGCATGGCACGATCGGACCCTGAGAGGTTCGACGGAGACCTTCGACGTCCGGCGGAGTGTCCGGCAGAGAGCATGGGGACCCTGGCGATGGTGATGTTCTTGTTCCTGGTCGTCGCGCTGGCCGTCGTGGTCGCCGCGGTGGCACTCGGCGTGGTGGGTGGTGGCGGCAGCGGCCCGCTGCCCGAGGTGGCACCGGAGCGGCTGCAGGACCCGCTGCCCCCGGACCGCCCGGTGAACCGCGCCGACGTGGACAGCGTGCGCTTCCCGGTCGCCCCGCGCGGCTACCGCATGGCGGACGTCGACGACGTCCTCGGCCGGCTCGGCGCCGAACTCGCCGAGCGGGACGCCCGCATCGCCGACCTGGAGTCGGCGCTGGCCGGCGCCAGAGCCGCGGCCGCACACGTCCACATGGAGAAGCCCGATCACCCCGAGGACCAGCGATGAGCGACGGCGCCGCCCTCGCCGGGCCGGACGGCGCGCTGCGCTGCCCCTGGGCCCTGTCCACCGACGACTATGTGTCGTACCACGACGAGGAGTGGGGCCGCCCGGTCCACGGCGACGACGCCCTCTTCGAGCGGATCAGCCTGGAGGCCTTCCAGTCGGGCCTGTCCTGGATCACGATCCTGCGCCGCCGCGAGGGATTCCGTGCGGCTTTCTCCGGCTTCCGGATCGAGAAGGTCGCCGCGTTCACCGACGAGGACCGCGAGCGCCTGCTGGCGGACGAGGGGATCATCCGCAACCGCGCCAAGATCGACGCCACGCTCGCCAACGCGCGCGTGCTCGCCGACTGGGCGGAGGGCGAACTGGACGAGCTGATCTGGTCCCACGCCCCGGACCCGGCCGGCCGCCCGGCCCCGAAGAACGTCTCCGACGTCCCGGCCGTGACCCCGGAGTCCACGGCGCTGTCGAAGGCGCTGAAGAAGCGGGGCCTCAGATTCGTCGGCCCGACGACGGCGTACGCGCTGATGCAGGCCTGCGGTCTGGTCGACGACCACCTGGAGACGTGCGTGGCGAGAGGAGCGGGCGCCTGACCGCCGTGACCCCGACCCTGGCCGACATCCTGGACGCGGCGGCGCAGGGGCGCTTCCCGGCGCCCGACGGCGGAACGACCGTGGTGCCGCAGCCGAGCCACCGCGACGCCGGGGCGATCGCGTTCACCGCGCACTCGGTGGTGTTCACCGACGAGGACCCGCAGTGGGTGCACAGCACGCTCGCATCCCTCGACTGCGACGAGCTGGCGGCGGCGATGAACCCCCGCTTCCTGGCCGCGTTCCTGGCCCGCACGGGACGCACGACGGACTGCGTCGATCTGCTCACCGTGGCGAGCTCCCTGCCCGGTGATCCCCCGGTGGACCTGCGCGAACTGACCGACCCGGACCATCCGCGCGTGCACAGCGCCCGTAAGCGCCGGGACGACGTGCGCGTCTGGGCGACGGACGGCGGAGTGGTCGTCCTCGGGCGGGGCGTGGCGGGCCGCTGGGAGACGGCGGTCGAGGTGGACGAGGCCGTGCGGCACCGGGGGCTGGGCCGGGCTCTGGCCACAGCCGCCCGGCACCTCATTCCCCCGGGCCACTGGATCTGGTCGCAACAGGCCGCGGGCAACGCCCGCAGCATCCGCGCCTTCCAGTCGGCGGGCTACCGCCCGGTGGGTGCGGAGTCCCTGCTCATCGCACGCTAGCCCCCGAGCCGGCCGCCCGGCCCGACCGCCTGGCCGACGTGGCGGCCCCTGCGCATCGCGCGCGCCAGGACCGCCCGGTCCGCTGTTGCTGCCGGCGTCCGGTTCGGCGTCGTTGCCGGCCGGCCCGTGCGCGTCTTCCTCTGGCACGACGAGGCGGGCGAGATGGAGGATGCGGACTTCGTCGTAGAGGTGTGTCGCGGGTCCGACCGCTTGGCCGGTGCGGTGGCTGTGCGCGTCGGGTTCCGGGGTCGCCCGGTTCGCGGTCGTTGCTGCTGGCGTGCCGTCGCCTGGTCCGCTGTTGCTGCCAGCGGTCTGCTGCCCACCCGGCCGCCTGGTCGGGATGGAGGACCTGCGCATCGCGCGCCAGGGCCGTGGCCGCACGGGCCCGCGTTGCCGCCGCCGGCCGCTGGCCGCCGTTCGGCCCGTCGGCATGCGGCAGGGCAGCGCCGAAGGCATCATGGCGCCGCCGGTCCGGCCGCCCCGACGGACGCGGCGGTGGTCGGGGTTCACCGGGCCGGGTGGCGCGTCACCGGCCCAGGTACTTCGGCTTCTCCTTGTTCACGAATGCCTGTACGGCGATCGCGTGGTCCTCGGACTGGCCGGCGCGGGTCTGCAGGTCGTCCTCCTTGTCCAGGGTCTCGGAGAGGGAGTGCGTGAGGCCGTAGGCCACCGCCTCCTTGATGGCCGCGTACGCCACCGTCGGGCCCTCGGCCAGCGCCCGCGCCGTCTTCTCGGCCTCGGCGCGCAGCTCGGCCGCGGGGACGACCCGGTTGGCGATGCCCAGCTCCAGCGCGTCCTGGGCGCTGATGCTGCGCGGGAAGAGCAGCAGGTCGGCAGCGCGGCTCGGGCCGATCACCCGGGGCAGGGTCCAGGAGATCCCGGAGTCGGCGGTCAGGGCTACGCCCGCGAAGGAGGTGTTGAAGGCGGCCGTGTCGGCGACCAGCCGGTAGTCCGCGGCGAGGGCGAAGCCGAAGCCGGCCCCGGCCGCGACCCCGTTCACCGCGGCGACCACCGGCTTGGGCGCCCCGGCGAGGGCCCGCACGATCGGGTTGTAGTGCTCCTTGACCGTGCTCATCGTCTGCCCGGACCCGGTCTCACGGTCCGCCGCGAGCAGCCCGATGTGCTCCTTGAGGTCCTGGCCGACGCAGAACGCCCGGTCCCCGGCCGCCGTCAGCAGGATCGCCCGTACGGCCGTGTCCCCGGCCGCGGATTCCGCCGCCTCCCGCAGCGCGACCTTGGTCGCGATGTTCAGCGCGTTCATCGCCTCGGGGCGGTTCAGCGTGATCGTCGCGAGTCCGTCGCTCACCTCGTAGAGCACGGTGTCGGCCATGGCGCATCCCCTCCGGTTCGCGGGTGACGTACCGCTCAGTACGTCTCTGTACGAAGGACAGCATGGCGGAGATCGCCACCGAAGGACCGGACCCGACGTGTGACCTGCGTCAAAGAAAACCGGAGCGGAGTCGGCCGGTTGATGTCGGTGCGGCGGTGCAGTATCGCAGCCACATCGCCGAATTGGGTGGTTTTGCTCGCGCGCGTTGCTCAAGCGATGCCGACTGACGTTGGTCATCGGGTCCTGCGATGCGGGATAATGGCTGGGAAGCAATGTGTTCGATGCCGGTGTCGCGTGTCCGTTTCGGAACCGCGGATGCCCTCCCAGGGCTCTCGGCAGACGATGAGCTGGTTTCAGGAAGGGGAACGAGCATGGCGGCCATGAAGCCGCGGACGGGTGATGGCCCGCTCGAGGTGACCAAGGAGGGGCGGGGCATCGTCATGCGCGTTCCGCTCGAAGGCGGCGGTCGACTCGTCGTCGAGCTGACCCCTGACGAGGCCGAGGCGCTCGGCGACGCCCTCAAGAAGGTCGTCGTCTGACGTCCCAGCGATCCTGTCCTTCGGACTGCCCCGGCATCGTACGCGGTGCCGGGGCAGTCGCGCTCCCGGACCCCGCGGCGGGCCTCACCTCTTGACCGCGCACAGGAGACCGTCGCCCACCGGCAGCAGCGACGGGACCAGTTCCTGGCTCTCGCGCACCGCGCGCAGCAGCTCCCGCAGCCGCAGTACCTCCGTGGGCTGCGGCCCGGAGTCCACCGTACGGCCGTTGGCGAATATGCCCTCGAACACCACCAGACCGCCCGGCCGCAGCAGGCGCAACGATTCAGCGAGGTAGTCCAGGTACTCCAGCCGGTCGCCGTCGCAGAAGACGAGGTCGTAGCCGGCGTCCGCGAGCCGGGGCAGCACGTCCAGGGCGCGGCCGGGGATGAAGCGGGCCCGGTTGCTGGCGAAACCGCAGGCGCGGAAGGCCTGCCGGGCGAACTGCTGGTGGTCCGGCTCCGGGTCGACCGTGGTGAGCACCCCGTCCGGGCGCATGCCGTGCAGCAGATGGATTCCGGACACCCCGCAGCCCGTGCCGATCTCCGCGACCGCCTTCGCGTCCACGGAGGCGGCGAGCAGTCGCAGCGCGGCGCCGGTGCCGGGCGACACCGAGCGCAGCCCTGCCTCGCGGGCCCGGTCGCGGGCCCACCGCAGCGCGTCGTCCTCGGCGACAAAGGCGTCGGCGAACGCCCAGCTCGTCTGCCGGTTGCCGGTAATGACCCTCTCCTGTCCCCGTGGTTGCCTGGGCGTGACTGTATCCGTTGGTGGCGGGAACCCGCAGATAGGACCAGGCGTTTAAAGGGTTGAGACGGTGGCCCGGGACGTGACGGGGGTAAGACGGGGGTGCCAGAGGTGGATGGGGACGCCGAGCAACTGCTGACGCGGCCGGATGAGCCGTATCAGCCCAGATCAAATTCTTGTAAAACCGCTTATGGGGAGCTAACGGGCGAGGTGGCTATGGTAGGGGCTCCACTGGACACCACCAGAGCTGACAGGGGAGGTGCGGCTGCGCCCGGAGACCGGGGTGGAGTGCTGCGGCGCTTCCTCGGGTCGGCGGGCAGGCCGAAATCCGTGACCGACACCGCTGCTGACCACCACGCCGGTCTCGCCGCAGGCGAGGCCCCCCAGACCGCGACCTTCTCCACCGACGCGGACGGGCAGGCGTGGACTCCGCCCACGTGGGAGGAGATCGTCAGCACGCACAGCGGCCGGGTCTACCGGCTCGCCTACCGCCTGACGGGCAATCAGCACGACGCCGAGGACCTCACCCAGGAGGTCTTCGTCCGTGTCTTCCGCTCCCTGTCGACGTACTCGCCGGGCACCTTCGAGGGCTGGCTGCACCGCATCACCACCAACCTGTTCCTGGACATGGTCCGGCGCAAGCAGCGCATCCGCTTCGACGCCCTCGGCGAGGACGCGGCCGAGCGCCTGGCCAGCCGCGAGCCCACCCCGCAGCAGCTCTTCAACGACGCGCACTTCGACGCCGACGTCCAGCAGGCCCTGGACACCCTCGCGCCCGAGTTCCGCGCCGCCGTCGTCCTGTGCGACATCGAGGGACTGTCGTACGAGGAGATCGCCGCCACCCTCGGCGTGAAGCTCGGCACGGTCCGCTCCCGTATCCACCGTGGCCGCTCCCAGCTCCGCAAGGCGCTCGCCCACCGGTCCCCGGAGGCCCGCGCGGCCGAGCGCCGCTCCTTCGTGGCCCGTGTCCCCGCTCTGGGGGGAGGGGGCGCGACCGCGTGAGTGGATCTCGGCCCAAACCTGCGGAGGCACACCTCGCAGAGCAGCACCTGGGAGACCGGCTCTCCGCCCTGGTGGACGGAGAGCTCGGTCATGAGTCGCGTGAGCGGGTCCTCGCGCACCTGGCCACCTGTGCCCGGTGCAAGGCGGAGGCGGACGCCCAGCGCCGACTGAAGAACGTGTTCGCGGAGACGGCCCCGCCACCTCCCTCGGCGAGCCTCCTGGCCCGCCTCCAGGGCCTCCCCGGAGGAGGTGACCCGGACGGCGACGGCATGTCGCCGCCGGGGGGAGGACTCTTCGGCCGCGGCCCGGGTGACGGCGAGACCACCGGGCCGGCGGGAGTCTCCGGCGTCTTCGGGGTGAGGCGCGGCGAGCGCTTCGCGTTCGGCTACGTCCCGGCCCGCCCGCACGGCTCCGCGCATCCGGGCAGCCCGGTCCCGGCCGCCGAGGAGCGCGGCTTCCGCATCCACCCCGTCGGCCGCCCGGACGACGGCCGCTCCGCCTCGCGCGGACTGCGGTTCGCGTTCGCCGCCGCCGGCGCGGTGTCGCTGGCCGCGGTCGCCCTCGGCGGCGTGACCACCGCCGTCCCCGGTGACACCACCGCGGACCCACGCGGCGGCACCGGTACCGGCAGCAATGTGATACCGGCGCGCCCGGCGGGCACCGGCGCGGGCTCGGTCACGCCCGACAGCCTGCGCCGCCGCTCGGTGGGACCGCTGCTCGCCCAGGGCGGTACCCGGTTCGGACCGTCGCCGGCCGTCCCGACGTCGATGACCGCGCCACTGGTGCCCGGCCTGCCGGCGCCCGGCACCGGCGGGATCCGGGGCGACGACGCCACGCGCGGCCTGACCGCGCCGGTGATGGCCGGTGCGGCCGCCGTCTCCCCACTGATACGTCCGCTCGACGACACCGTGGTCTACCCGCTCGCCGCCTGGTCCAGGTTTCCCGGAGTGACCGGCTCCGGACTGCCGCTCGCCCCCGTCCCCGGCACCACCCCCGCTCCCGCACCGTCCGCCTCCACACCCCGCCAGACCCCCTGACCGGCCACTGCGCCACGGCCCGCGAACCTGGTTGAATCTGTGCGGGCCGTTCCCGCGGCGTTGACCCGGGGACGTAGTCGACGTTCCGCGGCCACCGCCGAAGCGCGCGGTCGCGGCCAGCCGTGGGGAGAGCATGAACAAGGGCAACCGTGTCCCGCCGGAGGACGCCCCGGAGGGAACGGCGGATGTGACACCGACCGGCCGAACCGACGCCGAGCAGCCGGGGGTGGACACCACCGGCGCCGTGGCCGACGGGGACTTCGAGCTGGCCAAGCCGGTGCCGAAGGTGACCGACGGGGCCGAACCGGACGGAACCGCCGCGGCCGCCGCGTCGAGCGAGCCCGAGCCCGAGAACAGCGCCTGGGCGGCTCCCACCGAGCGGCCGAAGCCGTTGCACGACCCCGACCCCTACAGCACCCCGCCGTACGGCGAGCCGGGCCCCTGGGCGCCCGCACCGCCCGTACAGCACCCCGCGGTCACCACGGCCCAGGGAACGGCCCAGGGAGCGCCACCGGTAGCCGCTGCACCCGCGCCCACACCAGGGCCGCACGCCGCCGCCCCCGGCCTCCCCGCCCCCGCAGGACCCCCGCTACCGCCCCTTTCGGCGGCGGAGACGGGTCAGCGGTACGACCCCTGGGCCACCGGTCCGCCCAAGGAGCAGGTGTTCGCTCAGGGGGCGTTGCAGCAGACCGGTGCCGGGGTGCTGACCGCGGAGCAGCGCAAGCGGCGGGGGCGTCGACTGCTGGTCGCGTGGACCCTGGCGGTCGCCGTCGTCTCCGCGGGGATCGGCGGGGTGGCCGGCGCCTGGGTCCAGCGGCAGGGGCTGGGGGACGACATACATCTGCCGCAGGCCGGGCACGTGCCCGTCGGGCGGGCGCCGTACAGCGTGGCCGGGATAGCCGCCCGCTCGCTGCCCAGCGTCGTCACCCTTCATGTCAACGGCACCGACCAGTCGGACACCGGCACCGGCTTCGTGCTCGACACCCAGGGGCACATCCTCACCAACAACCACGTCGTCGCGCCGGCCGGATCAGGCGGCGAGATATCCGTGACGTTCAGCAGCGGCGACACGATCAAGGCCAAGGTGGTCGGCCACGACAGCGGCTACGACCTCGCCGTCGTCCAGGTCCACGGGGTGCACGGGCTCACCCCGCTGCCCCTCGGCAACTCCGACGACGTCCAGGTCGGTGACCCCGTCGTCGCCATCGGCGCCCCCTTCGACCTCGCCAACACCGTCACCTCCGGCATCATCAGTGCCAAGGAGCGGCCCATCACGGCCGGCGGGGAGAAGGGCGACGGGAGCGACGTCTCGTACGTCGACGCGCTGCAGACCGACGCCCCCATCAATCCGGGCAACTCCGGTGGACCGCTGCTCGACTCACGGGCCCAGGTCATCGGCATCAACTCGGCCATTCGTTCCGCCGACGGCGGCTCCGACTCGGAGAGCGAACAGGCCGGCTCCATCGGACTGGGCTTCGCCATCCCCGTGAACCAGGCCAGGCGTGTCGCCGAGGAACTCATCAACGACGGCCACGCGACCCACCCGGTGATCGGCGTCACGCTCGACATGGCGTACACCGGCGACGGCGCCCGTATCGACGGCAGGAGCGCGGACGGCGGCCCCGCCGTGACCCGGGGCGGCCCCGGTGCGCGAGCCGGTCTCAAGGCGGGCGACATCATCACCGAGGTCGACGGGCAGCGTGTGCACACGGCCGAGGAGCTGATCGTCAAGATCCGCAGCCACCGGCCCGGTGACCGGCTGCGGCTGACGGTCCGGCGCGACGGCACGGACCAGGAGGTCCCGCTCCGACTGGGCGCGGCGGAGCAGAACTGACAGAAGTCTCACCTCGGGACGGTACCGGTCGGACAGGAACGCCGGGTACCGTTGAGCGACCGAGGACATCGCAAGGAGCGTCAGGTGTTCAATGACATAGGACCACTGGAGCTGGTGACGATCATTGTGCTCGCCGTGCTCGTCTTCGGTCCGGACAAGCTCCCGAAGGTCATCCAGGACGTCACGCGCACGATCCGGAAGATCCGCGAGTTCTCGGAGAGCGCCAAGCAGGACATCCGCAGCGAACTGGGTCCGGAGTTCAAGGACTTCGAGTTCGAGGACCTCAACCCCAAGACGTTCATCCGCAAGCAGCTGGACAACGACGAGCTGGGCCTCAAGGAGATCCGCAACGGCTTCGACCTGAAGAAGGAGATGGCCGAGGTCACGGACGCCGTAAACGGGCGGGAGAGCGAAGCGTCCTCGTCCTCCCCCTCCTCCGTGTCTTCTTCGGGTTCGGCCCCCTCGGGGCGGATCGACATGACCAAGAAGCCGGAGGAGCCCGGCAAGCACGAGCGGCCGCCCTTCGACGCGGACGCCACCTAGGCGCACGCCCCGGCGCCGACACGCGCACGCGGGCGTACGCCGCGCACGTGACGCGTTTCATAGCGCGCACCCCTCGCACACGGCTTGAACAGGCCGTTCGCGCGACCCACGCATCCAGCGCCTGCCCTGCGGCTCTCACCAGTGTGGATATGCTGCCGAGTTGTTGTGCGGACCGGCGAGTACGCCCGAAGGGGGGCGGGCCATCCCGGTCCGACGAGAGCGAGGAGGCGTCCGGGCAGATGGAGACGACGAGTCGGGTGGGCGCGCAGGCGCCGGCCGCGGAGGGTGCGCAACAGCTCCCCTTCGCCCGGCGTACGATCGACGGTTATCTGCAGGCACCCTTCCCGTGGTATGGCCTCGACGAGGCGTTCACCGGGCCGCGCTGGCTGATGCAGGTCGGTACGGCGGCCGACGGTGCCGTCGAGCACGGTTCGATCGGGCACGGCGACGAGCCCTCCGTACGGGGCGAGGCCGGCGCCGCAGGTGAGCCGCGGGAGAAGTTCGCGGTGGTCGTCACCGTGGCCGCACAGCCGTCCCGGAGGAGCGCCGACGGCACGGGGCTGCTGGAGGCCACGTCGGTCTCCTCGGCGGCGTGGCTGGCCGGGGTGGGGCTGCTGTCGTTCACCTGGCCCGCGCAGATGGACCACAGCCTGCGGGACGACTGGCTGGAGCAGCAGACCGAGACCGCATGGGCTTTGGCCGACGATCTGGAGGGGCCGGAGTGGAGTCGGCTCTCTCTGCCGGTGGACGGGGTTGCGGCCTCCTTCTATTACCGGGAGTCGGAGTTCGGGTGGGTGCTCGCCGGTACCACGGAGGCGGGGGTGCACCTGGGTGCGTACGGGCGGGGAATGAGCGCGTACGGGCTTGGGTTCGCCGTGGTGAAGGACGTTGCCGCCTACGCATGACTGAGGGGCGCCGGTTGTTCTCGGCGCCCCTTCGCCGTAGGGCCGCTAGAACTTGTTCTTCGGGGTGATCCCCAGCGACAGGCCCGAAAGACCCCGCTGGCGGCCGCCCAGCTTCCCGGCGATCGACCTCAGCGCGCTGCCCGCCGGGGAGTCCGGGTCGGTCAGGACCACCGGCTTGCCCTCGTCGCCGCCCTCGCGGAGGCGGACGTCGATCGGGATGTTGCCGAGGACCGGGACCGTCGTACCCGTGGTGCGGGTGAGGCCGTCGGCGACCACCTGGCCGCCGCCGGTGCCGAAGACGTCGACCATCTCGCCGCAGTGCGGGCAGGGCAGCCCGGACATGTTCTCGACCACGCCGACGATCTTCTGGTGCGTCTGGACCGCGATGGAACCGGCGCGCTCGGCGACCTCGGCCGCCGCCTGCTGAGGCGTCGTGACGACCAGGATCTCGGCGTTCGGGATCAGCTGGGCCACGGAGATGGCGATGTCACCCGTGCCGGGCGGGAGGTCCAGGAGGAGGACGTCCAGGTCGCCCCAGTACACGTCCGCGAGGAACTGCTGGAGGGCGCGGTGGAGCATCGGGCCGCGCCAGACGACCGGGGCGTTGCCCGGGGTGAACATGCCGATGGAGATGACCTTCACGCCGTTCGCAGACGGCGGCATGATCATGTTCTCGACCTGGGTGGGACGGCCGTCCGCGCCCAGCATGCGCGGCACGCTGTGGCCGTAGATGTCCGCGTCGACGACGCCCACCTTCAGGCCGTCGGCGGCCATGGCGGCCGCCAGGTTCACCGTCACCGAGGACTTGCCGACGCCGCCCTTGCCGGAGGCGACCGCGTAGACGCGGGTGAGGTTGCCGGGCTTGGCGAAGGGGACCTCGCGTTCGGCCTGGCCGCCGCGCAGGGCCGCCGTCAGCTCCTTGCGCTGCTCGTCGCTCATCACGTCGAGGGTGACGTCGACACGGGTGACGGCCTCGACCCGGGACACCGCCTCGGTGACACGCTGGGTGATCGTGTCGCGCATGGGGCAGCCGGAGACCGTCAGGTACACGGTGACCGCGACCGCGCCGTCCTCCCCGATCTCCACCGATTTGACCATCCCCAGTTCGGTGATGGGTCGGTTGATCTCGGGGTCGTTCACCGTCGCCAGTGCCTCGCGCACCGCGTCTTCCGTAGCCATAAGAACGATGGTACGGCGCGCCGAGGGGCGTCCGGGATGCCCCTCAGCGGTCGTCTGTGTCACGTCCCGGAGAACGATCTGACCGTTCCGCCGGGAATAGGACATGCCCGTCGTGATGCCGTCGGTGCTCCAGCTCCTTGACCATGTCCTGCAGCTCCGAGCGGATCCAGTCGCGGGTCGCGACCTCGCCCAGTCCCAAGCGCAGTGCGGCGATCTCCCGGGTCAGGTACTCGGTGTCGGCGATGGACCGCTCGTTCTGCTTGCGGTCCTGCTCCAGGTTGACCCGGTCGCGGTCGTCCTGCCTGTTCTGCGCGAGCAGGATCAGCGGGGCCGCGTAGGAGGCCTGCAGGGACAGCGCCAGGGTCAGGAAGATGAACGGGTATTCGTCGAAGCGCAGATGGCGGGGCGCGGCGATGTTCCACAGCACCCAGACGATGATGACGATCGTCATCCAGACGATGAAGCGTCCCGTGCCCAGGAAGCGGGCGATGCGCTCCGACAGCCGGCCGAAGGCCTCCGGGTCCCACTCGGGGATGATCCGGCGGCGCGGCGGGCGCGGCTGGTCCAGCCTGGGTGCCCGGGGCCGGGTGGCGGCGGTGGCGCCCACCGGGTTGCGCTCGCGGGTCGCGGTGTCACGCTCAGGAGCCATAGCTGCCCACCCCCTCGTTCTCGTCGTTCAGGTGGAACTCCGTCTCGCGCCAGTCCTCGGGCAGCATGTGGTCCAGTACGTCGTCCACGGTGACCGCGCCGAGCAGCGACCCGGACTCGTCCACCACGGGCGCGGCGACCATGTCGTACGTGGCGAAGAACCCGGCGATGAGGCGCAGCGCCGCATCCGGGTCGAGCGGCTGCAGGTCGGTGTCGACGATGGAGCTGACGAGGGAGTAGGGCGGCTCGCGCAGCAGCCGCTGGAAGTGGACCGTGCCCAGGTACTTGCCGGTCGGGGTCTCGTCCGGTGGTCGGCAGACGTAGACCTGGGCGGCGAGCGAGGGGGAGAGGTCGGGGTTGCGGACCCTGGCGAGCGCGTCGGCGACGGTGGCGTCCGGGCGCAGCACGATCGGCTCGGTGGTCATCAGACCGCCGGCCGTGTGCTCCTCGTACGACATCAGCCGGCGCATGTCGGCCGCGTCGCCCGGCTGCATCAGGCTCAGCAGCCGTTCCTTGTCCTCCTCGGGCAGTTCGCCGAGCAGGTCGGCCGCGTCGTCGGGGTCCATGGCCTCCAGGACGTCCGCCGCGCGCTCCTCCTTCAGCTTGCCGAGGATCTCGATCTGGTCGTCCTCCGGCAGTTCTTCCAGTACGTCGGCCAGCCGGTCGTCGTCCAGGGCGGCGGCGACCTCGGCGCGGCGCTTGGGGGAGAGGTGGTGCAGGACGTTGGCGAGGTCGGCGGGGCGCAGCTGCTCGAAGGTGGCGAGCAGGCTCTCGGCGCCCTGGCCGTGCTCCTCCAGGGAGAAGCCGGTGACGGCCGACCACTCGACGGTCAGCGTCTCGCCCTTGGCCCGCCGGAAGGCGCTCGCCTTCTTGCCCTTGCGGACGAAGACGCGGTCGATCTCCCAGTCGCGGCGGGCCGGCAGCTGCTGCACGGACACGTCGAGGACGGTGACCTCCTCGCGGGTCTCCACCAGCGTCACCCGCCGGTCCAGCAGCTCGCCGAAGACCAGCCGCTCGGTGGGCCGCTGCTCGAAGCGCCGGACGTTCATCACGCCGGTGATGATGACCTGCCCGGACTCGACACCGGTGACCCGGGTCATGGGCAGGAAGATACGGCGCCGGGTGGTCAGTTCGACGACCAGCCCGAGGAGGCGCGGGGGCTTGCGGCCCACGCGCAGCATCACGACCAGGTCGCGCACACGGCCCACCTGGTCGCCGTTCGGGTCGAAGACGGGGACCCCGGCGAGGTGCGAGACGAAGATCCGGGGGGCGCCGGCTGCCATGGCTCTGCTTCCTCTGCTGACGTTGCCTGGGAATCGCCCTTTGGTGGGGTGTTCCGCTTTCTTTGTGAATAGATCAGTGAATTGCTCGGATTTGCCCGCTCGGGTGCGCTTCAGGCTAGCCCGTACCGGTCGAACACGCCCCGGTGGGGGGTCCGGACGGACTGGCTCCGCCGGGTGGCCGGGGCACCGGTACGCTGCCGTGCACCGCTCAGGAACCGTCAGAAAGGCGACCCCACCTGTGACTGCGATTCCCCAGGGCCGTACCCGCCGGGCCGCGCTGGTCGCCGCGATCTGCGTCGGCGCCGTGACGGGGACGGCGGTGCTGACCGGGTGCGGCGCCGAGGATCCGGACGCGGGGACGAACGGCGTGGGCAAGCTGCCCGCCGGCGAGATCCAGGCGAAGACCCGGTCGGCCGCCCAGGGCGCGTCGGCGGTACGGCTGTCCGGCACCGTGGTCACCAGCGGCCGCACGTACCAGCTGGACATGCGGCTGAAGGCCGACGGCGGGACCGGCTCCGTGACCTCGAGGGGGGCGACCTTCAAGCTGCTGCGGGTCGGGAAGCAGCTGTACCTGAAGGCCGACGCGGACTTCTGGAACCAGGCCGGCGGCAGGAACGGCGCCGACGGCGCGGGCGAGAAGCTGAACGGCAAGTATGTGAAGGTGCCGCAGGGGGACCCCGCGTACCGGAAGTTCAGCGGCTTCACGGACAAGGACGTCCTCCTCGACGGACTGCTCAGCCTGCACGGAACACTGGCGACGGACGGTCACCACGACGACGCGGGTACCCGCACCATCCGCATCACCGGCGACAAGGGCTCCGGCGGCAGCCTCGACGTCTCCCTCGAGGGCACCCCGTATCCCCTCCGCCTGGTCCGCGGCGGCGGCGCGGGCACGCTCAGCTTCTCGGACTGGGGTAAGGACTTCGCTGTCGCCGAGCCCGCGAAGGGTGAGACCGTGGATTACGGGCAGCAGCTGCCGGCGTCGTAGGCGTTCGGACGGGTCCGCTCAGGGGTGGGCTGAGCAGGGTTCTGCGCTACCGTCGCTTCCGGCGCTTGGCGAGAAGCTTCGGCAGGCCCGCGGGCACCGGTCGGCGCGTGGTCGCCGGCGTCGGCACAGGAGCCTCCGCCAGGCTGCCGGCAGGCAACGGCACCCCGGACCCCGCCGGAACCAGGCGCAGCACCCGGCACTCGCGGGCCCAGCGGGCCGGCATCTCCTCGCCGTCGGGGGCGTTCAGGCGCTTGCCCTTCAGCTCGGCGACGGCCGCCTCCCACTCCTCGGAGCCGGAGGACAGCTCGGACACGGTCGCGGGGAACGTCACCAGCCGCCCGCCCTTGTCCTTGCTGCGCACCGTCACCTCGGCGGTGCCCCCGTCGACCAGCCCCTCCAGCGGCTGCTCACCGGGCCCGCCCCCGACCAGGCACACCGCGCCCTCGTGCCACACGTGCCACAGCGCACGCGCGGCGGAGGCCCCGGCACCCCTGACCCAGATGAGGCCGGACTTCTTGCAGGCCTCCTCGATGAGGGCCCGGTCGAGCAGCTCGCTTGTCATGCGCCCAGCCTATCCAGCGCCCGCTCACAGCCAGCCGTTGCGCTTCAGCACCCGGTGGATGCCCACACACATGGCGATGGTGACGCCCAGGACCAGCGGGTAGCCGTACTTCCAGTGCAGCTCGGGCATGTAGTCGAAGTTCATCCCGTACACGCCGGTCACCATCGTCGGCACGGCGATGATCGCGGCCCAGGCGGTGATCTTGCGCATGTCCTCGTTCTGCGCGACGGACGCCTGCGCCAGGTTGGCCTGGAGGATGGAGTTGAGGAGTTCGTCGAAGCCCAGCACCTGCTCCTGGACCCGGGCGAGGTGGTCGGCGACGTCCCGGAAGTACTTCTGGATGTCCGGGTCGATCAGCCGCATCGGCCGCTCGCTCAGCAGCTGCATCGGGCGCAGCAGGGGAGCCACCGCGCGCTTGAACTCCAGTACCTCACGCTTGAGTTGGTAGATCCGCGCCGAGTCCACACCACGGGAGACCCCGCCCTTGCGGCCCGGCGAGAAGACCTCGGTCTCCACCTCGTCGATGTCGTCCTGCACCGCGTCGGCGACCGCGATGTAGCCGTCCACCACATGGTCCGCGATCGCGTGCAGCACCGCCGAGGGGCCCTTGGCGAGCAGCTCCGGGTCGTCCTGCAGCCGGTGGCGCAGCGCCCGCAGCGAGCCCTGGCCGCCGTGCCGGACGGTGATGAAGAAGTCCCGGCCGGTGAAGCACATGACCTCGCCGGTCTCCACGACCTCGCTGTTGGCGGTGAGCCGGTCGTGCTCGACGTAGTGGATGGTCTTGAAGACGGTGAAGAGCGAGTCGTCGTACCGCTCCAGCTTGGGCCGCTGGTGCGCCTGCACCGCGTCCTCCACGGCCAGCGGGTGCAGCCCGAACTCGCTGGCGATACCGGCGAATTCGGCCTCGGTCGGCTCGTGCAGCCCGATCCACACAAAGCCGCCGTCGCGCCGCACCAGCCGCATCGCCTCGTGCGGGCTGAGCGGCTTGTCGTTGCGCACGCGGACGCCGTCGCGGTAGACGGCGCAGTCGACCACGGCCGACGGGGTGGCGGGGTCGCGGGTGGTGTCGTACGACACGCTCGACGTGCTCGTGGGCTTGCGCAGCGAGACGCGGGACGGACGGACCACGGCGCGCAGGTCGCGGATCATCGACATGGGCAGGCTCCTTCGCGACAGGCAACGAAAGACCGCCGGCGACGGGTGGAACTACCCGGAATGGGGACGTCCTGACTGCGGGATGTTTGGCACGTCCACAAAGCGGGGAGCACCGCACCGTTGCGGTGGCGACTTCGCTACTGATGCAGAACTGATGCGATCGGCAGATCGGGTGATCAGACGGATCGGATGATCAGGCGGATCAGGCAAAGCGAAACGAAGTGCTCTTCCGAAGGGCAACGCGCACAGGAAGGCGTAGAGCAGCCGGAAACCAGCCAGTGACTACATCAACGGGCGGAAGAGCGAGTGGTACTGCACGGTCGACTTCGATCCATGACAGCCCCACCTCCTCCGGCCGGTCCCTCGTAAGGGAGTCTCATCGGCGTCGGGACTCGATAGCGACGCTTCTGCGTGCTGTCCCGAACCACCGGCTCAGCGTAGCAGCCGCCCGATGTGTCAAGGCGCAGCTTTGCCCGCTACTGACGAGTTCTATGCTCACGGCATGGTTGATGTTCTTCCTCTGGTCGAAGCACGGTTGACCACCGCGCTGGGCGAGCCGGACGCGCGCGCCGCCGTCACCTTCCTCGGCACGGACCGCATCGAGGTGCTCCGGTTCCAGGAGGGGGACGTCGTGCGGTACGCCACCCTCGGCATGTCCGCGCACCCCATGACCGACCCCACGGCGATGCTGGCCGACCCGGTCAAGGGCCCCCGCGCCGAGCTGGTCCTGTCCGTCCGCGCGGGCCTCGCCGACACCGACAAGGTGCTCCGGCCGCTGGCCGTGCTGGCCGCGTCCCCGCAGGTGGAGGGCCTGGTCGTGACCCCGGGTGCCTCCCTGGACGTCGGTGACCCGCTGTGGCCCGGCGCCCCCTTCACCTCGGTCCTGGTGGGTGAGCCCGGCGGCCTGGTCGAGGACCTGGAGCTGGACGACCCGATGGAGCCCGTACGGTTCCTGCCGCTGCTGCCGATGACCCCGAACGAGGCGGCCTGGAAGCGGGTGCACGGCGCCCAGGCCCTCCAGGAGCGATGGCTCGCGAACGGGACGGATCTGAGGGATCCCGCACGCAGGTCGGTCCCGCTCGACTGATCCGGAAGTGACCGATCTCACCAACGCAGGGCTGGACTCGGCCAGTTGGCAAAGACGGTGACGCCGTCCGCGGTGTCGTGCGGCCCTGCGCGGCCGATGGCGGGATCGAGCCGACCGGGCCGATGCCCAGGAATGCGACCGCACAGGTGATCGATGTAGATGGCATCGAGTTTGCCGGACGGGTGATCGTCCTTGACGTGGGCGTTCGGGGGTAGGACCGTGGAGCCCTATGAGGGGCGAACCCAGTTGCCCGAGGTGCGGTGGCCGGGTCAGGGCGCCCGGTCTCTTCGCCGATGCGTGGCAGTGCGATGTGCACGGCACGGTGTATCCGCTGCAGCCCGTGATCCCGCCCAGTGTCGAAGCCCTCAGTGCCGTCGTGCACCGCACACACGTGCCGTTGTGGATGCCCTGGCCGCTGCCCGTCGGCTGGCTCTTCACGGGCGTGGCCTACGCGGGTGACGACCGCAGCGGTGGCCGCGCGACCGCCGTCGCCTGCTCCGGACCCGGCCCGCTCGGCGGCCCGGCGGAACTCATCCTGGTCGCCGAGGAGCTCGGCGTCGGCCTCGGCGCGCGGTACGCGGGCATCGACGGCCCGGACCCGGGGTCGTACATGAACGTCGAGAAGCCGCCCCAGGCCAAGGTGCTGGCCGTCGGTCGCCCGACCCCGCTCTGGCACGTCTACCGCACCCCCGACGACCGCGCCGTCTTCGCCGGTGAGGCCCTCGGCATGTGGCTGTGGGCGGTGATGTGGCCGGAGCAGGCGGGCCTGCTCATGTACGACGAGCTGGTGCTGACCGATCTGCGGGACGCGGGGGCGGAGCTGGATCTGGTGCCCTTCGGAGCGTTGTCGCCGCGCTTGCTTCGGCCGTAGCGCCCACTGGGGTGCCGGGTGCTGTCTGATGGCGGCTGCGGGTTGTGGTGGGTTGCCCGCGCAGTTGCCCGCGCCCCATTCAGGTTGGCTGCCGTAGGGGGCGCTGAACGGTTGCGGGTGTGACAGTGGGCTTGAAAACCCCGGTATCCTTAGGTGTCCCCTTCCGTCCGTCACCGCCTGGAGTCTGCGTGCGTATCGATCTGCACTGTCACTCCACGGCCTCCGACGGTACGGACACCCCGGCCGAGCTGGTGCGCAATGCCGCCGCTGCCGGGCTGGACGTCGTCGCGCTGACCGACCATGACACCACCCGTGGGTACGCCGAGGCGATCGCCGCGCTGCCCGAGGGGCTCACCCTGGTCACCGGGGCCGAGCTGTCCTGCCGGATCGACGGTATCTCGATGCACATGCTGGCCTATCTCTTCGACCCCGAGGAGGCCGCGCTGCTCGCCGAGCGCGAGCTGGTGCGGGACGACCGGGTGCCGCGGGCCAAGGGCATGATCGCCAAGCTCAACGGGTTGGGCGTGCCGGTCACCTGGGAGCAGGTCGAGCGGATCGCGGCCGGCGGTTCGGTGGGGCGCCCGCATGTCGCGACGGCGCTGGTCGAGCTGGGCGTCGTACCGACGGTGAGCGACGCGTTCACCGAGGAGTGGCTGGCCGACGGCGGGCGGGCCTTCGTGGAGAAGCACGAGACCGACCCCTTCGAGGCGATCCGGCTGGTCAAGAACGCGGGCGGGGTCTGTGTGTTCGCGCACCCGGCCGCGGCCAAGCGCGGTCGTACGGTCCCGGAGGCGCGGATCGCGGAGCTGGCCGAGGCCGGTCTGGACGGCATCGAGGTCGACCACATGGACCACGACGCCGACGCGCGCGACCGGCTGCGGGGCCTGGCGAAGGACCTGGATCTGCTGGTCACGGGCTCCTCGGACTACCACGGCAGCCGCAAGACCGTGGCGCTGGGCGCGTACGCGACCGACCCCGAGGTGTACGGCGAGATCACGAGGCGGGCCACCGGGGCGTTTCCCGTGCCGGGGACCGGCGGGGCCTGAGGCCGTCAGCGGCCCTCGCGCGCCCCTAGTTCACCCTTTTCCAGCAAGGCCAGTACTTCCCCCATGTTCGACATCGCCGTCTTCGGCTCCCTGTTTCTGACCCTTTTTGTCATCATGGATCCCCCAGGGATCACCCCGATCTTCCTCGCCCTCACCGCCGGCCGTCCGGCCAAGGTGCAGAAGCGGATGGCCTTCCAGGCCGTGTGCGTGGCGGGCGGGGTCATCGCCACCTTCGGTGTCCTGGGCCACCAGATCCTCGACTACCTGCACGTCTCCGTCCCCGCGCTGATGATCGCGGGCGGACTGCTGCTTCTGCTGATCGCACTGGACCTGCTCACCGGCAAGACCGACGAGCCGAAGCAGACCAAGGACGTGAACGTGGCGCTCGTACCGCTGGGCATGCCGCTGCTGGCCGGGCCCGGTGCGATCGTGTCCGTGATCCTTGCCGTGCAGAAGGCCGACAGCGTGGCCACGCAGGTATCGGTGTGGAGCGCGATCCTCGCGATCCATGTCGTGCTGTGGCTGGTGATGCGTTACTCGCTGCTGATCATCCGGGTCATCAAGGACGGCGGTGTCGTGCTGGTGACGCGGCTCGCGGGCATGATGCTCTCCGCGATCGCCGTCCAGCAGATCATCAACGGGATCACTCAGGTCATCCGGGGGAGCTGAGCCCTCGTCGGCTCGGCTCCCCCGGAAAGCTTGAGTGGCGCGCAGCGCGTGAGCGTTACGAGGCCTGGGTGTCGGCCGGGCGGATCCACAGGCGCTGTCCGATGGCGGCGGCCTGCTGAACGATCCGGTTGACGGAGGCGGCGTCCACGACGGTGCTGTCCACGGTCGTGCCGTCGACCTCGTCGAGTCGCATGATTTCGAAGCGCATGGCTTCTCCCTTCGTCTGGTCATCCTCCTGCGGAGAACTACTTGGCGGGCCGGAAGTGTCTTCCGGCCTCGTGAGTAGTCAACGTGCTTCTTGTTACAAACATTCCCTACGCTAAAGAAATTTTTCGAACGGCTAATTACCGACCGGTAAGTAGAGGGTGCGGGACTGATCGGGAGCGGTTGTGTTCGCAGCGTGACCACCGGGACAATGGAGGCGATGAACGACGACCTGGCGGCCCTGGGCGCCCGCATCGACCGCACGAACGAGCTGCTGGAACGCATGCTCGCCGAGGTGGCGAAGACGCCCTCCACCCACGCGATCTTCGTCGACGCGGGCTATCTGTACGCGGCCGCGGGCCGGCTGGTCGCCGGGACCGAGGACCGCCGGGCCTTCGACCTCGACGCCGAGGGCCTGATCGAGGCCCTCATCGACCGGGCCCGCCAGGTCTTCGCGGACAGCCGCCTGCTGCGTGTGTACTGGTACGACGGCGCCCGCCGGCGCATCCACACCGCCGAGCAGCAGTCCATCGCCGAACTCCCCGACGTCAAGGTCCGGCTCGGCAACCTCAACGCCAACAACCAGCAGAAGGGCGTCGATTCCCTGATCCGCAGCGACCTCGAATCACTGGCGAGGCATCGCGCGATCAGCGACGCTGCCCTGCTCGGCGGTGACGAGGACCTGGTCTCGGCGGTCGAGGCGGCGCAGGGCTACGGCGCTCGCGTCCACCTGTGGGGCATCGAGGCCCCCGAGGGCCGCAACCAGGCGGAACCCCTCCTCTGGGAGGTCGACAGCCAACGCACCCTCGACCTGGAGTTCTTCAAGCCGTACGTCTCCCGCCGCACGGCCGCCGCGTACGACGCCACCGCCGGCACCCGCCCCACCCGCGAGGACGTCCGCTTCGTCGGCGCCCAGATCGCCGCGAAGTGGCTCGTCTCCCGAGGCCGCGAGGCCCTGGTCGAGTTGCTCCCCGGCCACCCCTACCTCCCCGGCTCCGTCGACCAGGACCTGCTGGTCGAGGCCGAGGGCCTGCTCCAGTACTCCCTGCGCGGCCAGGCGGACCTGCGCCGCGCCCTCAGGGACGGGTTCTGGGAGCATCTGCAGACGCAGTACTAGCCCTGCCCGGCGGTGCTGTCCCAGAAGTCGGCGATCGCGCGGGCCGTGGCGAGGGGCTGGTCGGTGTTGGGGGAGTGCTCGGCGTTCTCGATCACCGTCCGCCGTGCGTTCAGCCGTGCTGCCATGTCGTCCAGCAGGTGCAGCGGCCAGGTGTCGTCCCACGCGCCGGACAGGACGTGGAACGGCAGCGGCAGCGCGGCCAGTTCCGTGACGCGGTCCGGTTCCGCGCACAACTGGCGTCCGGTGGCGATGAGTTGGGCGGGCTTGGTGCCCAGCCAGCGGCGCTGCAGGTCGTCCCGGTCGTCGAGGCCGCCGTCGAGCGCCGCCGTCTCGGTCTCCTCGGGCGTCTCCATCGCCCGCATTGCGTCCCACACCTGGCCCATGGTCATCACCGCGAGCGCGTCCCGCAGCAGCTTCACGCGTTGCTGCTGGGGTTCCGAGATCTGCGCGGGGCCGGAGGCCATGAGGGTGAGCGACCGGAAGGGTGCGTGGTCGAGCAGTACGGCCGCGCGCGAGATCAGCCCGCCGAGGGAGTGCCCCAGCAGATGCACCGGCTCCCCGAGCGCCTCCGCCTGCGCCAGCACGTCCCGCGCCAACTCCTGCTGCGCATAAGCCGATTCGTCGGTGTCGGGTCCGTCCGACTCGTACTGCCCGCGCCCGTCGACGGCCACGGTCCGGTACCCGCGCCGCGCGAGCGGCACGTGCAGCGGGTTGAAGTCCTCCTTGCTCCCGGTGAACCCCGGCAGCAACAGCGCCACCCCTCGGGGCTCGACCCCGTCGGCCACGGGAGCGTCGACGACGGCGAATTCCCCGCGCGCGGTCCGCAGCGAGTACGCACGGGCACCGGGAGGCGGGACGAAGGTGGCGGGCCTGCTCATGGGGAGAGGCTACCGGGCGCGGCGCCGCGCGCTGTGCTGCGGCTGGGCGGGAGCGTCTCGGAGGGGCGCAGGCGCAGACCGCGGCGCGGCATCCGGGAAAGGCGACGGCCCGGTCCTCATCAGGGACCGGGCCGTCGTTTGTCGTGCGCCGGATCAGCCCTCGGCGACCTCGACGGCCGCCGTGGCCTTACGGGTACGGCGACGCGGCTTGGCCTCCGGCGCCGGCTCCTCGGTGGCCTGCGTCGGAATCTCCGCGGCGACCGCCTTGGCGACGGCCTTGCGGGTCCGGCGGACCTTCGGCGTGGCCGCCTCGGCGTCTCCGTCCGCCTCGACGACGGTAGCGGCCGTCTTGCGGGTGCGGCGGGGCTTGGCCTCGGCTTCGGGTGCCTCGGTCGTCTCCGGTGCGGCGGCCTTCTTGCGGGTGCGGCGGGGCTTGGCCTCCGCGGCCTCGGCCGTGTCCACGGCGGCCTCGGCCTCCGCGGCCTCGGTCGTCTCCGGTGCGGCGGCGGCCTTCTTGCGGGTGCGGCGCGGCTTGGGCTCCGCCTCCGTGTCCGCCGGTGCTGCCTCGGCCGGTGCCGCCTCGGCGACGGCGGCGGCCGTCTTCCGGGTGCGGCGCGGCTTCGCTTCCGTGCCCTCGGCCGCGGCGGCGGCCGTCTCGGCGGCGGGCTCGGCCGTCTTGCGCGTACGGCGGCGCGGCTTGGCCTCCGGGGCCTCCACGGAGGCGGCCTCGGCCTGCGGCTCGGCGGCCACAGGTGCCGTCTCCGCCGCCGGCGCGGTGGTCTCGGGCGCCGTCTCGGTCACGGCCGGCTCCGCCGACTTGCGGGTGCGGCGGCGGCGCGGCTTCTCCGGGACCTCCGGGACCTCAGGGGTCTCCAGCCGGGCCGGGCCCTCCGCCGTGTCCACCGACTCGACAGCGGCCTCGGTGGCCGTCACCTGCTGCGCCGGTGCCCCGCCGCGCGTACGGCGACGGCGGCGCAGGGTGCGGGGAGCGCTGGACTCCTCCACACCGGCGGCCTCCGGGGCGCCCGACTCGGACGCCGGCACCGAGGTGGCCGCGGTGGCGTCGAGCGGCGCTCCGCCACGGGTGCGGCGGCGACGGCGCGCCGCACGGTCCGTGCGCTCGCGCTCGGTGGTGCCGGCCTCGGGACGGCTGTCACGCTCGCCCCGGCCACCACGGCCGCGGCCGCGAGCGCCACGCCCGCCGGTCTCGCCGAGATCCTCCAGCTCCTCCGCGTCGAGACCCGCACGGGTCCGCTCCGAGCGCGGCAGGACGCCCTTGGTGCCCGCGGGGATGCCGAGGTCGGAGAACAGGTGCGGGGACGAGGAGTACGTCTCCACCGGGTCGTTGAAGTCCAGCTCCAGCGCCTTGTTGATCAGCTGCCAGCGCGGGATCTCGTCCCAGTCGACGAACGTGATCGCCGTACCCTTGGCGCCCGCGCGGCCCGTACGGCCGATGCGGTGCAGGTACGTCTTCTCGTCCTCGGGGGTCTGGTAGTTGATGACGTGGGTCACGCCCTCGACGTCGATGCCGCGCGCGGCGACGTCGGTGCAGACCAGGACGTCGACCTTGCCGTTGCGGAAGGCGCGCAGCGCCTGCTCGCGGGCGCCCTGGCCGAGGTCGCCGTGGACGGCGCCGGAGGCGAACCCGCGGCGCTGCAACTGCTCGGCGATGTCGGCGGCCGTGCGCTTGGTGCGGCAGAAGATCATCGCCAGCCCGCGGCCCTCGGCCTGCAGGATGCGGGCGACCATCTCCGGCTTGTCCATGGAGTGACCGCGGTAGACGAACTGCTTGATGTTCGCGACCGTCGCGCCCTCGTCGTCCGGCGCGGTGGCGCGGATGTGCGTGGGCCGCGACATGTAGCGGCGCGCGAGGCCGATGACCGCGCCCGGCATGGTCGCCGAGAACAGCATGGTCTGGCGCTTGACCGGCAGCATGTCGATGATCTTCTCGACGTCGGGCAGGAAGCCCAGGTCGAGCATCTCGTCGGCCTCGTCGAGGACCAGGCACTTCACGTGCTTGAGGTTCAGCTTCTTCTGGCCCGCGAGGTCGAGCAGCCGGCCCGGGGTGCCGACGACCACGTCGACGCCCTTCTTCAGGGCCTCCACCTGGGGCTCGTAGGCCCGGCCGCCGTAGATCGCCACCACGCGTACGTTACGGACCTTGCCCGCGGTCAGCAGGTCGTTGGTGACCTGGGTGCACAGCTCGCGCGTGGGGACGACGACGAGCGCCTGCGGGGCGTCGGTGAGGGCCTCGGGGGCGGCGCGTCCGGCCTCGACGTCGGCGGGGACGGTGACGCGCTCGAGGAGCGGAAGACCGAAGCCCAGCGTCTTGCCGGTGCCGGTCTTGGCCTGGCCGATGACGTCCGTGCCGGAAAGGGCGACGGGGAGCGTCATCTCCTGGATGGGGAAGGGAGTGATGATGCCGACGGCCTCCAGGGCCTCGGCGGTCTCGGGGAGAATCCCAAGGTCTCGAAACGTCGTAGTCAGGGTCATGCCTCTTCTGTGTGCGCGGCGCGAGGCGAGCGCGGGGGTCATGTGCGACCGTGCCGGGGACGTCGGCTGCCGGACGGGCGAGCCACTCAAGGCAAGCCGTAAGGCACGGGACCTCTGCCGACGCTCTAGCGCTCGTACCGCTGAGGGTGTCCCTCCGGTCGTCGTACGTACTGTTCCGTACGGCCAGGGAGGGCTGTCGGGTCGGAGCCGATCGGGCCACCGACCGGGCATCCTCATGCATGCAGCCTGTTCGGAGACGTCGAACACCGTCGACGCACTCTGGCAGGCGCATTACCACCATACCCCGGATTCGCGCACATGCGATGGCCGATTTGGTCACGTCATGGTCGTCACACTGATCGGCAACGACCTTCCGGTGCCGCGCGAGCGGGCTATTGTGCGCCTCATGACTAGCTCTGACAAGCCTGAGAACGCGTCCGCCGCCTCCGCCGAACCCACCGGTGTCGCCGCCCAGGACTGGGCGCAGGCCTCCGCCGACCCGCAGTACCGCGCCGCCGTCGTGGACCTGCTCGGCGCGCTCGCGTACGGGGAGCTTGCGGCGTTCGAGCGGCTCGCGGAGGACGCGAAGCTCGCGCCGACCCTCGCGGACAAGGCGGAGCTGGCGAAGATGGCCTCGGCCGAGTTCCACCACTTCGAGCGGCTGCGGAACCGGCTGACCGAGATCGGCGAGGAGCCGACGGCGGCGATGGACCCGTTCGTCGCCGCACTCGACGGCTTCCACCGGCAGACCGCGCCCTCGGACTGGCTGGAGGGCCTGGTCAAGGCCTACGTCGGCGACTCGATCGCAAGCGACTTCTACCGGGAGGTCGCCGCCCGTCTGGATTCGGACACGCGCGAACTCGTCCTCGCCGTGCTCGACGACACCGGGCACGCCGGGTTCGCGGTGGAGAAGGTGCGGGCCGCCATCGACGCGGACCCGAGGGTCGGGGGCCGGCTGGCGCTGTGGGCGCGGCGGCTGATGGGCGAGGCGCTGTCGCAGTCCCAGCGGGTGGTCGCCGACCGGGACGCGCTGTCCACGATGCTCGTGGGCGGGGTTGCCGACGGGTTCGACCTCGCGGAGGTCGGGAGGATGTTCTCGCGGATCACCGAGGCGCACACGAAGCGGATGGCTGCGCTGGGCCTCGCGGCCTGAGAGCCGGTGCGCTCTGTCCGCTGAGCTCTGTGGGGGTGGGTGCGGTGCGTTGCGCGGCTGCGGGTGGGGTGTGGTTGCTCGCGCCCCGCGGCGGAGCCGCACATCAAAAACAGCCCCGCGCCCCTTCGGGGGCGCTGCACCCTCCGCGTCCCTGACGGCTCGGCTTTGGCTACGCCGTCAATGATCGTCGGCGCAGGCGGCCTGACGGGCGCAGAAGCAGCGACAGGGATGCCGCCGAGATGATCGCGGCACCCAGGAGGCTCAGCCAGGCGGCGCCGGGGCCGAGGGCGGTGTGGGTGACGAAGTCGCCGAAGAGGGCGCCGGCGATGCCCGTGGAGAACACCATGGGGCGGGCCGGCAGGCGGTGGGACAGACGGTGTGCCGCCGCCCAGGAGAGGATCAGACCGAGCACTGCGGACGCGAGTGCTTCCAGGATCATGTCGGGGTTCCTCCCACGGCCGGCCTGCCCACATGCGGTCGTAGCTGGTCATACCCGTGACCTGCGGAGTGCAATCATCCGCTGTGGCGGAGTTGTGCTCCGACCGTGCGCCCCGAACATGCGGAAGGGCCCGGCGGCACACGGCCGCCGGGCCCCTCTCGTGACGTCGCCTACAGCGCGCCGAAGCCCACCTTGCGCACGGTCGGCTCGCCGATCTCCACGTACGCCAGGCGGTCCGTCGGCACCAGGACCTTGCGGCCCTTCTCGTCCTGGAGGGTCAGCAGCTGCGTCTTTCCGGCCAGCGCGTCACTCACCAGGCGCTCGACCTCCTCGACGCTCTGACCGCTCTCCAGAACGATCTCGCGGGGCGCGTACTGCACGCCGATCTTGACCTCCACGGCTATGTCCCTCCGACGGTCAGTGATGTGCGCGATCTTCCGCGCCGTACCCAGCACACATTAGCCCGGTGAGAGGACCCGCACGCCGCGGGCCGGAACGCCGTCAGCGAACAGCGCACGGGAACAAACGGCCGTCAGTGGTGTTCGGTGCCGTGCAGCGGGAAGCCGGCGATGCCCCGCCAGGCCAGCGAGGTCAGCAGCTGCACCGCCTGGTCGCGCGGCACGCTGCGGTCGCTGTGCAGCCAGGAGCGGGCCACCACCTGGGCGAGGCCGCCGAGGCCGGAGGCAAGCAGCATCGACTCCGCGCGCGACAGTCCCGTGTCCTCGGCGATGACGTCGCAGATCGCCTCGGCGCAGTCGTTGGTGACCTTGTCGACGCGCTCGCGGACCGCGGGCTCGTTCGTCAGGTCCGACTCGAAGACCAGCCGGAAGGCGCCGCCGTCGTCCTCGACGTAGGCGAAGTAGGCGTCCATGGTCGCCCGGACCCGCTGCTTGTTGTCGGTCGTCGACGCCAGCGCGTTGCGCACGGACTGGATCAGCGACTCGCAGTGCTGGTCCAGCAGGGCGAGGTAGAGGTCGAGCTTGCCGGGAAAGTGCTGGTAGAGCACCGGCTTGCTCACGCCGGCCCGCTCGGCGATGTCGTCCATCGCCGCCGCGTGGTACCCCTGCGCGACGAAAACCTCCTGGGCGGCGCCCAGCAGCTGGTTCCGTCGGGCTCGACGTGGCAGACGGGTGCCACGCGGGCGTGCCGCCTCAGTTTGCTCGATGGCTGTCACGCCGCCTCCCAAAGTCGTCCATTTCGCGGTGTCAGCCGCGCGGCCATCGTACTTTTCGGTAACCGTGGTGTGCGCGGTGCGAGCGCAGAATTTCACGTACCGGACGGCGGCGAAAGCTGCAGTCGGGCTCCGTGCGAGCTGCAGCGGGCGTCTCGTGCGGCCGCGGGGTCGGCGAGGTCAGCGGTAGTCGTCCTCGTCGAGTGAGACCACACGCGCCTGTTCGACCAGATCGGCCTCGTTCGCGCGGGCCGGATCCACGCCCGTCAGGGGGTCGTCACGGTCCGGCTTGACGTCGGCGTGCTGCTCGGCGGCGTCCACCTCGTTGGCTTCGACGTCGATCTCCGGGACCGCGTCGGCCTCCAGATCCTCGATCGTGTCGGGTTCGGTGGGGTCATAGGCCATGGTGGGCTCCCTTCCTACGAACGTCCCTGGAAACAGCAGGGGCCACATACGGGTGCCCTCTGTACGAGCCTATGAGACGCCGGAACCGGATGCCATGCCGTCTCGCCCGTTCGCAGCGGACCTGTTCGTATCCGGTTGAGATCCGCTTGAGATCCGGTTGGGATCCGGGTGCGGTTCCGCTTCACCCGTCACTCGCGGGTCGCTCTGTGACGGCGAACACATGAACCACGACGTGATCACCTCGTAACATTGCCGCATGTCTTCGACCGAGTCGCCGTCCGTGCCGGCCGCCAGTGTTCTTCCGCGGGTGGCGCCCGTCCGGGTCGGCGAGGGCGAGCGGGTGCGGTCCGTGGGACTGTCCGGGGTCACCCTGTCGATCCGGTCCCGCCGTCCCGCGCGCGAGGGCCTGCCGCCCGCGCTGTACGTTCACGGGCTCGGCGGTTCCTCGCAGAACTGGTCGGCGCTCATGGCCGAGCTGGACGGCGTCGTCGACAGCGAGGCGGTCGACCTGCCGGGCTTCGGCGACTCACCGCCCCCGGACGACGGGAACTACTCCGTCACCGGGCACGCGCGTGCGGTGATCCGCTATCTCGACGCGGCCGGCCGCGGCCCGGTGCACCTGTTCGGCAACTCGCTCGGCGGCGCGGTCGCCACGCGCGTGGCCGCCGTACGCCCGGACCTCGTCCGTACGCTCACGCTCGTGTCCCCGGCCCTGCCGGAGCTGCGCATCCAGCGCACCGCGGCGCCGACCGCGCTGCTCGGGGTGCCCGGTGTCGCCGCCCTGTTCACCCGGTTCACCAAGGAGTGGACGGCCGAGCAGCGGGTGCGCGGGGTCCTGGCGCTCTGCTACGGCGACCCCGGGCGGGTGTCGCCCGAGGCGTTCCAGCACGCCGTGGAGGAGCTGGAGCGACGGCTGCAGCTGCCGTACTTCTGGGACGCGATGGCCCGCTCCGCGCGCGGGATCGTCAACGCCTACACGCTCGGCGGACAGCACGGGCTGTGGCGCCAGGCCGAGCGGGTGCTCGCGCCGACCCTGCTGATCTACGGCGGCCGTGACCAGCTGGTCGGCTTCCGCATGGCTCACCGGGCCGCCCGCGCCTTCCGCGACTCGCGCCTGCTGTCCCTGCCGGACGCCGGGCACGTGGCGATGATGGAGTACCCGGACGTGGTGGCCACGGCGTTCCGGGAACTCCTCGCGGCGACCGGGGACACCGGCACCGACTCGGGCACGGGGAGCTGAGGCCGGCGTGGGACGCCACAGCCGCCGCGGCCCGTCCCCGAAGGACGACTCCGCGGACGTACCCGCCGCCGGGCGGACGACCGGCTCCCGAGACGGGCAGCCCCTGCTACCGGGCCAGCGACAGGCACCGCCAGCCACCACCGGGTCCCCACAGACCTTCCCGCCCGGCACTCCTACGGGCGGCGTCCAGAACTTCCGCGACGGCACGCCGGCGCGCGGGATTCCTGGGCTTTCCGACGGCACGCCTGCGCGTGGGGTTCCGAGGCTTACCGACGGCGGTCCCGCCCATGGTGTTCCGGGGTTCCCGGGCGGCACGCCGGCCCAGGGTGTGCCGCGTTTCGGTGAGGGAACCCCGGCGCACGGTGTGCCTCGCCTTCCCGACGGGACGCCCGCGCGCGGTGTGCCAAGGCTTCCTTATGGCACGCCTGCGCCTGGTGTTCCGAGGCTTCCCGACGGCACCCCCGTGCACGGCATGCCCCGCCTTCCCGACGGCACCCCCGCGCACGGTGTCCCCCGTCTTCGTGAGGGCGGTCCGGCTGCTCGGGGTGGGCACCCCGAGCAGCGGGAAGCCGGTGGTGGTTGGGGCGAGTTCGCGGGGGCTGCCGGTCCCGGTGTCGTGGTTCCGAGGCAGCGGCCGGCTGGTCCGGGGGCCGGGGCCGGGCCCCGGCAGGAGTACCTCGACGCCTTCGCCGACGGGCGCGGCGGCGTCGGCCTCGACGACGACATCGACGTCTTCACGCCCCGCACGGGGAAGCCTCGCCCCGCCGAGGGGCACCCGGCCGACGCGCTGGAGGCAGACGGCGGTGACGCACCCCCGGCCGGCCCGCCCGCGCAGCCCTCCGTCGGCCTGCCGGCGCAGCGTCCCGGCGGCAAGGGGCGGGCCTTCACCGGAATCGCGGCGGCCGCCGTCACCACCGTGCTCGCGGTGATCGTTGCCGGCCAGGTCACCGGGTCGCAGCACCACGGCGGTGGACAGCCGAGCTCCGCCACCGACCAGGCCCGGGACGCACGCACCCCCGGCAGTGAGGCCCCGTCCGCCTCGCCCGGCACGGTCACACTGTCGTACGAACAGAAGATGGACCGGACGTACCCGCTCAGCGCCACGCTGAAGGGCTCCGGGAAGTTCGAGACCGTGCCCGGTTTCGCCAAGGCGCCCGGCACGGGGCAGAAGTACACCTACCGCGTGGACATCGAGCAGGGACTCGGACTGGACGGCGAACTGTTCGCCGAGGCCGTGCAGAAGACCCTGAACGACGACCGCAGTTGGGCCCACGACGGCGCCCGTACCTTCGAGCGGGTCTCCTCCGGCAAACCCGACTTCGTGATCACGCTGGCCAGCCCCGGTACGACCGCCAAGTGGTGCGCCAAGTCCGGGCTCGACACCACCGAGGACAACGTCTCCTGTGACTCCGCCGCCACCGAACGAGTGATGATCAACGCATACAGGTGGGCCCAGGGCAGCAAGACATATGGGGACAAAATCCACGCCTACCGGCAGATGTTGATCAATCATGAGGTCGGTCACCGGCTCGGCCACGGCCATGTGACGTGCCAGAAGGACGGCGAACTCGCCCCCGTCATGCAGCAGCAGACCAAGTTCCTCGACCATGACGGAATCCACTGTCTGCCCAACCCCTGGCCGTATCCCGGGAGTTGACGGGCGCCACTTATGTCACATTGACATGAGCCGCAAGGTCGTTCATATTTCTGCTCATGTGGTCTAGTCATGCCGTCCGTGAGAGCGCAGCCATCGAGCTGGCGCTCATCGGCGTGACCGCACTCTGCGTGGCCGACATCGACTGTCGCTGACGCCGCCACCCTGGCGTTCGCGTCGCGACCCTTTTCCCCTTTTCACGTCCGTGACTCAGTCACGGATTGAGTCACGGATTTTCGACGCCCCGACGCCGAGGCTGACGTCTGCCCGCAATCGTCTCACTCCTTGTCCTTCTGTCTCAATATTCGAGAGGTCGTCATTCCGATGCGTCAACCGTCCGTCATAGCGCGCCGCGTGGCAGCGGCATCCGTCAGCCTGGTCGTGGCAGCGGGCGCCGCCGCCTGCGGCCCGAAGGACAACGATGCCAAGGGCTCCGGTGGCGACTCCACGCCCCACAAGGGCGGCACCCTCACGGTGCTGAACTCCCAGCCGCAGACCGACTTCGACCCCGCGCGCCTCTACACCTCCGGCGGCGGAAACGTCCCTTCGCTGGTCTTCCGCACCCTCACCACGCGCAACCGCGAGAACGGCGCGGCCGGCGCCAAGGTCGTCCCCGACCTCGCCACCGACACCGGGCGCCCCAGCAAGAACGCGACCGTGTGGACGTACACCCTGAAGAAGGGCCTCAAGTACGAGGACGGCACCCCGATCACCTCGGCCGACATCAAGTACGGCATCGAGCGCTCCTTCGCCCCCGAGCTCTCCGGCGGCGCCCCCTACTTGAGGGACTGGCTGGTCGGCGCGGCCGACTACCAGGGGCCCTACAAGGACAAGAAGGGGCTCTCGGCGATCGAGACGCCTGACGCGCGGACCATCGTCTTCCACCTGAACAAGCCCGAGGGCGAGTTCCCGTTCCTCGCGACGCAGACGCAGTTCGCCCCGGTGCCCAAGCACAGGGACAACGGCACCAAGTACGAGGAGCACCCGATCTCGTCCGGCCCCTACCGGGTCGTCAAGAACGACAACGACGGCGAGCACCTGGTCCTGGAACGCAACAAGTACTGGTCGACAGCTGTCGACGACCAGCGCAAGGCCTACCCGGACACCATCGACGTCCGCTCCGGACTCGACTCCTCGGTGATCAACCAGCGGCTGTCCGCGTCTCAGGGTGCGGACGCCGCGGCGGTCACCACGGACACCAACCTCGGTCCCGCCGAGCTGGCCAAGGTCAGCGGCGACAAGGAACTGGCCGCGCGCGTCGGCACCGGCCACTTCGGCTACACGAACTACATCGCGTTCAACCCGACCGTGAAGCCCTTCGACAACCCCAAGGTGCGGCAGGCGATCGCCTACGCAGTCGACCGCTCCTCGGTGGTCAACGCGGCCGGCGGCAGCGCGCTCGCGGAGCCCGCCACCACCTTCCTACCGAACCAGAAGTCCTTCGGCTACACGCCGTACGACCCGTTCCCGGCCGGTGCGTCCGGCAACCCGGCCAAGGCCAAGGAACTGCTCGCCCAGGCCGGCTACAAGAACGGGCTCACCATCACGCTGACCCACTCCAACGCCAAGGACTTCGAGACCAGCCCGGAGATCGCGACCGCCGTCCAGGACGCGCTCAAGAAGGCCGGCATCACGGTCAAGCTGCAGGGCCTGGAGGACAACGACTACCGGGACACCATCCACAGCGTGAAGACCGAGCCCGGTTTCTTCCTCGCGCACTGGGGTGCCGACTGGCCCTCCGGCGGTCCCTTCCTCGCCCCGATCTTCGACGGCCGGCAGATCGTCAAGGACGGCGCGAACTTCAACACGGGCCTGCTCAACGACAAGTCGGTCAATGCCGAGATTGACGCGATCAACAAGTTGACCGACCTCGACGCCGCCGCCAAGCGGTGGGGCGCACTGGACAAGAAGATCGGCGAACAGGCCCTCGTCGTGCCGCTGTTCCACCCGGTCTACAAGCGTCTGTACGGCAAGGACGTCAAGAACATCGTCATCAGCGACTGGACCGGCGTGCTGGACATCTCCCAGGTCGCGGTGAAGTAGCGCCGTGAGCGAGGCACTCGTCGCCGTCGAGGCCGCCGGGACGGAAGCCACCGTCCCGGCGGCCTCGGGGGCCCGTCAGTTCTGGCGGCGGCTGCGGGCGCAGCGCGCCGCTCTGGTCGCTGCGGCCGCCGTCGCCCTGCTCGTCCTGGTCGCGCTCGCCGCGCCGCTGCTCACCGCCCTGGAGGGCCAGGACCCCACCACCTACCACCCGTCCCTGATCGACTCCGCGCGCGGCGGCGTCCCCATCGGCTCCCTCGGCGGCATCGGCGCCGACCACTGGCTGGGCGTCGAACCGCAGACAGGCCGCGACCTGTTCGCCCGCCTGGTCTACGGGGCGCGGGTGTCGCTGGGCGTCGCCTTCGCGGCCACGGTGGTGCAGGTCGCCATCGGGGTCGCCGTCGGTGTGGCCTCCGCGCTCGGCAATCGATGGGTTGATCAACTGTTGAGTCGCGCCACGGACATCATCGTGTCGATGCCCCTCATGATCATGTCGTTGGCACTGCTGGCCATCGTGCCATCCAGTTTTCCGCGGCCGGTCCTGGTCGCGCTGGTCATCGGCCTGATCGCCTGGGGCAACATCGCGAAGATCGTGCGGGCCCAGACACTCTCCCTGAAGGGGCTCGACTACGTCTCCGCCGCCCGGCTCAGCGGCTGGGGCGCCTGGCGGGTCGCCCGCCGCGAACTGCTGCCCGGCCTCGCCGCGCCCGTCATCACGTACGCCGCGCTGCTGGTGCCCACGAACATCTCCGTCGAGGCGGCGCTGTCCTTCCTCGGCGTCGGCGTGCAGCCCCCCACCCCGTCCTGGGGACAGATGCTGACCGCCGCGGACGTCTGGTACCAGGCCGCGCCCCAGTACCTGCTGCTGCCGGCCGGCGCCCTGTTCGTCACCGTCCTCGCCCTCACCGTCCTCGGCGACGGCGTGCGCACCGCCCTCGACCCGCGCGCCGCCTCCCGCCTGCGCGTCGGCACCGGCCGCAAGGACGCCGAGGACGCCCCGGACGCCGAGGGCGCCAAGAGTCACAAGGAGGCAACCGCATGAGCGGCCTCGGCGGCTTTCTGCTGCGCCGCGCCGTCGGCGTGGTGGTCACCCTGCTCGCGATCTCGGTGATCGTCTACGTCGTCTTCTACGTCACCCCCGGCAACGTCGCCCAGATCACCTGCGGCCCGCGCTGCTCACCGGAACAGGTGCGCCAGGTCGCCGAGCAACTGAAGCTGGGCGACCCCCTCTACCTGCGCTACTGGCACTTCCTGGAAGGGCTCGTCGTCGGCCAGGACTTCTCCACGGGCACATCGGTCGTGCACTGCGCCGCGCCCTGCCTGGGGCAGTCGTACCAGACCGACCAGCAGGTCCTGGACATCATCCTGACCAAGCTGCCGGTCAGTCTGTCGCTGGTCCTCGGCGGCATGGTGGTGTGGCTCGTCCTCGGCGTCGGCACCGGCGTGCTCTCCGCGTGGCGGCGCGGCCGGATCTCCGAGCGCGTGCTGACCGCGATCACCCTCGCGGGCACGGCCACGCCCGTCTTCGTCATCGGCCTGGTGCTGATGATCGTCGTCTGCGGCGAACTGCAGCTGCTGCCCTTCCCGCAGTACGTGAACTTCTCCGACGATCCCGAGCAATGGGCCTGGAACCTGCTGCTGCCCTGGCTCTCGCTCGCCCTGATCGAGGCGGCGGCCTTCGCCCGCCTCACCCGTGCCGCCATGCTGGAGACCCTCGCCGAGGACCACATCCGGACCTTCCGGGCGTACGGCGTGTCCGAGCGTTCCATCGTCGGCCGGCACGCCCTGCGCGGCGCCCTGGCGCCCGTGATCGCGCTGAACGCCAACAACGTCGGCTCGGCCGTCGGCGGTGCCGTCCTCACCGAGACCCTCTTCGGGCTGCCCGGCATCGGCCAGGAGCTGGTGCACGCGGTGAAGGTCGTCGACCTGCCGGTGGTCGTGGGCATGGTCCTGGTCATCGGCTTCTTCGTGGTCCTCGCCAACGCCGTCGCGGACGTCCTGTACGCGGTGGCCGACCGACGGGTGGTACTCCAATGAGCCTGGTGGAAGTCACGGATCTGACCGTCGAGTTCGGTTCGCTGCGGGCCGTCGACGGACTCTCCTTCAGCCTCGCGAAGGGCGCCGCGCTGGCCCTGGTCGGCGAGTCGGGTTCCGGCAAGTCCACGGTCGCGGGCGCCCTGCTGGGCCTGCACCGCGGCACCGGAGCCCGGGTCACCGGCTCGGTCCGCGTCGCCGGCACGGACGTACAGGCGGCCCCCGACGAGGAGTTGCGGCGGCTGCGCGGCGCCACGGCCGCCATGGTCTTCCAGGACCCGCTGTCCTCGCTGGACCCGTACTACGCGATCGGCGACCAGATCGCCGAGGTCCACCGCGTGCACACGCGCGTGTCGCGCCGCGCCGCACGCGCGCGTGCCGTCGAGGTGCTGGAGCGGGTTGGAATTGCGGACGCGGCACGGCGGTCCCGGTCCCGCCCGCACGAGTTCAGCGGCGGCATGCGCCAGCGCGCCCTCATCGCCATGGCCCTCGCCTGCGAGCCGGACCTGCTGATCGCCGACGAGCCGACCACCGCGCTCGACGTCACCGTCCAGGCTCAGATCCTCGACCTGCTGCACACGTTGCGCGAGGAGACCGGCATGGGCCTGCTGCTCGTCACCCATGACGTGGGCGTCGCCGCCGAGAGCGTGGACGACATCCTCGTCATGCGGCACGGCAGGGTCGTCGAGCACGGCCCGGTCGGCACGGTCCTCGCGGCGCCCGCCGAGGCGTACACCCGGGAACTCCTCGACGCCGTCCCGCGCGTGGACACCCGGCGCACCGGCTCCCGGGCCTCCGCCGAGGTCGTGCTGGAGGCCACCGGGGTGCGGCGCGAGTTCGGGCGTGGCCGGCGGGCGTTCGCGGCCGTGGACGACATCTCGCTGACCGTCCGCCGCGGCGAGACGCTCGGGGTCGTCGGCGAGAGCGGCAGCGGCAAGACCACGCTCGGCCGGATGCTGGTCGGCCTGCTGGAGCCGACCTCCGGCGCGATCCGCTACGAGGGCCGCCCGCACAAGGGCGTGAACCCGGCCGTCCAGATGGTCTTCCAGGACCCCGTCTCCTCCCTCAACCCGCGTCGCAGCGTGGGCGAGTCCATCGCCGATCCGCTACGCGCGCGTGGCGAACACGACGAGGAGCGCATCCGGGGGCGCGTGAACGAACTGCTGGAGCGCGTGGGGCTCGAAAGGGCGCACTACGACCGCTACCCGCACGAGTTCAGCGGCGGTCAGCGCCAGCGCATCGGCATCGCCCGCGCACTCGCTGCCGACCCGCGCGTCATCGTGTGCGACGAGCCGGTCTCCGCACTCGACGTCACCACGCAGGCCCAGGTGGTCGAGCTGCTCGGCGAACTCCAGCGGGAACTCGGCCTCGCGCTCGTCTTCATCGCCCATGACCTCGCCGTGGTACGGCAGGTCAGCGACCGGGTCGCGGTGATGCGCCAGGGCCGGCTCGTCGAATACGGGCCCGCCGACGAGGTGTACGACAGCCCGCGGGAGCCGTACACCCGGCAGCTCCTGGCGGCCGTACCGGCGCTCGACCCGGAGCTGGCGGCGCAGCGCCGCGCCGCGCGGCGCGAACCGGCCGCGGCGTAACGTTTCGTGCATGACTGATCGCCCTGTGAAGCCTTAGCGCGGCCGAACGCGACCCGCACGCGAAAGTTACGACCGTTCACCCCTTTTGGTGGCGCGATGGACAACCGTCCGTCGCGCCACCGCCTTGTCCCCTTACGTTCGTCCCGCTGCGAGCCGCCGTGGGAACGGCGGCTCACCGGACAGGAGATCGGGGGTGCACACGTGCGCATCGGACTGCTTACGGAAGGCGGCTACCCGTATGTGAGCGGTGACGCCGGACTCTGGTGCGACCGGCTCGTGCGCGGGCTCGACCAGCACGAGTTCGACATCTACGCGCTCAGCCGCAGCCGGCGCCAGGAGGACGACGGCTGGGTCGCGCTCCCGCCGCAGGTCGGCCGGGTGCGTACGGCGCCGCTGTGGACGGCCGAGGACGACGGGGTCGCCTACTCACGGCGCACGCGCCAGCACTTCACCGAGTGCTACGGCGAACTGGTCGCCGCCATGAGCGCCGGAGCCGACCCGGTGTCCGGGGGCGGGTCCACCGACATGGCGGACCGTTTCGGCAGCGCGCTGTACGGACTCGCCGAACTCGCCCGCGAGGAAGGCGGGCTGGCCGGCGCCCTGCACTCGGACGCCGCCGTACGCACCCTCGAACGCGCCTGCCGCGCCCCCGGCGCGCTGCGCGCGGCGCGCGAGGCGCGCGTACCCGATCTGCTCACCGTCACCGCACACCTCGAACGCGCCCTGCGCCCCCTCTCCCTCGACTGGTACGGCGACGAGGACCTCGGCGCGGCCGACCTCTGCCACGCCGCCGCCGGCGGCACCGCCGCCCTTCCCGGGCTGCTCGCCCGGCACTTCGCCGGCGTACCCCTGCTCGTCACCGAGTACGGCGTACAGCTCCGCTCGCACTACCTGGCCCTCGGCCCCGACTCCGCCGCCCCCGCCGTACGCGCGCTGCTCGCCGCCTTTCACGGCCGGCTCGCCGCAGAGGTCTACCGGCGCGCCGAGGTCCTCACCCCCGGCAACGCCCACGCCCGCCGCTGGCAGGAACGGTGCGGCGCCGACCGGGCCCGGATCCGCACGGTCTACCCCGGCATGGACGCCGGCCACTTCACGGAGGTCGGCGAGGCCCCGGACCGCGCCGACCCCGGCACTCTGGTCTGGGTCGGGCGGGTCGAACCCGCCAAGGACCTGATCTCGCTGCTGCACGCCTTCGCCGAAGTCCGCAAGGAGGAGCCCAAGGCGCGCCTCAGGATCGTCGGCGCGCCCTCCGGACCCGAGGGCGCGGCCTACCTCGGTCACTGCCGGGCGCTCGCCGCGCAGCTCTTCCCGGACGAGGCGGAGGGTGTGCACGCCGTCGGCGACAACCCGGTCTCCTTCGAGGAGATCGGTGGCCCGGAGGCGCCCACGCTGCCCGAGGTGTACGGGGCCGGCGCGGTCGTCGTGCTGTCCAGCGTGGTCGAGGGCTTCCCGATCGGCCTGATCGAGGCCATGTTCTGCGGCCGGGCCACGGTGTCCACCGACGTCGGCGCGGTGGTGGAGGTCATCGGGGGCACGGGGCTCGTCGTGCCCCCGCGCAATCCGCGGGCGCTCGCCGAGGCGTGCGTGGCGCTGCTGCGCGACCCCGAGCGCCGTGAGCGCCTGGGCGCCGCCGCGCGCGCCCGCGCGCTCGAACTGTTCACCGTCGAGCAGAACATCGCGGCATTTCACGGCATTTACCTGCAGATCGTCTCGCGCTGCCCGGTCCGCAGGGTCGTCCTCGACGAGGCCGGTGACCCCCTGCCGTTCGCCACCCCCGCCGAGTCCCATGTCCCCGGCCGCTGGACCGGCCCCACGGCCCGCGTCCTGCCCCGGACCGCCCCCGGCTGGGCCACGGCCCCACCGGTACGCGCGACACGACTGGCCACCGAGGGGGCGTGATGGACACACGGGACGACCACACGGGCGCAGAGCGCATCGTGTCGGTGGACGAGCCGACCGAACCGGACACGCCGGGAGACCTCGGACCGCGGGGCACTGAGGTGCGGGGCGGGCTGGGGTGCGCGGATTCGGCCACCGGGGTGGCGGAGGCGCTGGGCGGGTCGGGCGCGTGGGGCACTGGAGTGTCCGGGGAGTCGGGGAGCTCGGGTTCGCCCGCCGGGGTGTCGGGGGAGCCGGGCGGGCTGGGCGCGCCGCTCGGCAAGCCCAGTGCTGCCGAACCTTGGGACTCGCGGTCGGGGGAGTGGTTCGAGGCCGAGCGGGTCGATGAGGCAGCCCTGTCCGGCGAGACCTCGTCGGCCCGGTCCGCCGCCGTGCTGCCCGGCGCGTCAGGCTCCACAGGTGTCGCCGAACGGGACGGGCGGCCGGGCCGTACCGGAACGCCCCCCGCGGGCGCCGTCACCCAGGCGGCATCGGACGACTCGCCGTCGGACAACTCCCGCTCGGGCAACTCCCCTTCGGGCAACGGTGAGCCGGACAAGCGGCGCGTCGCCGCCGTGCCCAGGCGTGGAGCCGCCGACCCCGTGAAAGCCCTGCTGCACCGGCACCGTGAGCTGTGCGAGCGGGCCGTGGACCCGTTGGAGATCGCCGCCGGGCTGGAGGCGCACGGTGTCACCGACCGGACCGCCGCCCGCTTCCGCCACCGCGACGTCTTCTCGCTCGCCGAGGAGCTGTACGCGCGCGTGCCGCGAGGCGGCGAGCAGGGCCCGGAGTCCGAGCCCCTGCCCGTGCCCCGTGTGCGCGCGGACTGGATCCTGCTCACCCTCCTGCCCGGCGCACTCGGCGCGGCCACCGTGGCCGGACTGCGCCTCACCCACGGACACCCACGCCTGCTCGCCGCCGCCGCCGGCATCCTCGCCGTAGCCCTCGCCACGCGTGCCGCACTGCGCCGCGGCCCCCTCGCCGGACCGCCCGGCACGCACGCGTGGCGCACGGCGAAGGCCACGCGGGCGTGGACCCTGTGGCTGCTCGGATACGCCCTCCTCGGCGACGGCCTCCTCCACGCGATCACGACCGGTGGGCCCGATGCCCTGCCCACCGGCGCCCCGGACGGCCCCTGGCCCACGGCCCTGGCGCCCGCCCTGGCCCTCATGCTGGCCTGTGCTCCGGCGGCATGGTGCGCGCACCTGCTCAGCGCGGGCGCCCGCCGCAGGCTCGCCGGCAGCCGGGGTCTGGAGGACTTCACAGCCAGCGCCAAACCGTTGCTGTTCGGCATGTTCGTCCTGTTCCTGGGCGCCCTCACCGCCCTGCTCCTGGTGTGCGGCACCCTCCTGCACGAACCCGTGGCCTACCCGCAGACCCTCGCCCTGGGTGCCCTGCTGCTGCTCGCCCGCGTGCTCACCGTGCACGGCCGCCGGCACGCCCCGGCCGTGGCGCTCGGCGCCGCTGCGGCCGCGGAGGCGGTGGCCCTCGCGCTGCCGCTGGCCGGAAGGCTGCCGGGCTGCGCTGTGCTGGCGACCCCGGTAGGAACCCTCGTCGCGGCCTGGGGTGAGGCCGCGGTCCCGGCCCTCGTCTGCGGTACGGCCGCGCTGGCCCTGTTGTGCCATGCCGGCCGGACCCTCACCCAGGCCTCGGCGCACGCGCCCACGGCAGCCCCCGACTGAATCTTCCGCCACCGGCCCGAACCGTCGCCGGCAGCGACCGCACCGCCCCTTTTGAAGGAGAAGACGAGATGACCACCTCCCGACCCGGAGCGTCCGGAGCCCCCGGAACCTCCGGCGCGTCCGCAGCAGTCGCAGCCGCGGATGCACAAGCCGGGACCGCCGGAGCCGGAGTCCGGGCAGCCACCGGATCCGCAGGCACCGCGAGCACGGGCGGACCCAGCACACCCTCATGGCTCAAGGCACCTTTTGGCCACGTCGGCCACATCGGTGCAGCCAGCCACAACTGTCACATCGGCCCCGCCAGTCACGCCGGCGCCCGCACCACGGGAGCCGCCCGATGAGGGTCCTGCTGATCGGAGCCAACGGATACATCGGCCGCTTCGTCGCCGACCGCCTGCTCGCCGACCCGGCCGTCCAGCTCACCGCGCTCGGCCGCGGCGACGACGCCGACGTCCGCTTCGACCTCGCCACCGGCAGCCCCGGCGCACTCACCCGCTTCCTGGACGCGGTCCACCCCGGGGTCGTCGTCAACTGCGCCGGCGCCATCCGCGGCGGCGCCCGCGAACTCACCCGGCACAACACCGTGGCCGTCGCCACCGTCTGCGAGGCCCTGCGCCGCAGCGGCTGCGGAGCCCGGCTGGTGCAGATCGGGTGCAGCGCCGAGTACGGGCCGAGCCAGCCCGGCTCCTCCACCGCCGAGGACGCCGTACCGCGCCCCGGCGGCCCGTACGGCGTGAGCAAGCTCGCCGCGACCGAACTGGTCCTCGGCTCCGGACTGGACGCCGTCGTGTTGCGGGTCTTCTCCCCGGCCGGCCCCGGCACCCCGGCCGGCTCCCCGCTCGGCCGGCTCGCCGAGGCGATGCGGCGTGCGATGCAGTCCGGCGACGGCGAGCTCAAGCTGGGCGGCCTCGGCGTGCAGCGCGACTTCGTCGATGTACGCGACGTCGCCCGCGCGGTGCACGCCGCCTCGCTCTCCGCCGCGCAGGGCGTCATCAACATCGGCTCCGGCCGCGCCGTCCGCCTCCGCGACGCCGCCGCCGTCCTCGCGCGCGTGGCGGGCTACGGCGGCGCCCTGCACGAACTCGACGCCCCGCCCGGCCCGCTGCGCAGCGCCATCGGCCACCCCCGCGCCGACTCCGACCACGCGGCCCCAGTGGCGTACCCGTACCCGGACGGCTGCGGCAGCTGGCAGCAGGCCGACGTGCGCACCGCGCGCGACCGGCTCGGCTGGCGGCCCCGCATCAACCTCGAAGAATCCCTGGCCGACATCTGGATGGAGGCGGCATGCCGCATCTGACCAGCACCACAGCAGGCGCCACGAGCACCGGCCTGCGCACCGCCATCGGCGTACCCGGCTACGCCCACCCGCTCGTCGCCCCCGCCCAGTGGGCCCAGCTCGCCCGCCCGGGTACCCCCCTGGACTGGGTGGTCCTGAACGTGGCCGCCGGCCCCGGCACCCGCCCGGACCCGCACTGCCTGGAGGCCGCGGGCCGGCTGCGGGAAGCGGGGGTCCGCGTCCTCGGCCACCTGGACCTCGCCCACGGCACCCGCGCCTTCGCCGACCTGCTCTCCGACGCCCACCGCCACCTCGACTGGTACCGGGTCGACGGCTTCCTGCTGGACCGCTGCCCCACCGACCGCACCGCGCTGCCCGAGGTCCGCCGCGCGGTCACCACGCTGCGGACGATCAGTGACACTGTCCACATCGTCCTCGGCCACGGCAGCCATCCGCACCCCGGGTACGCGGAGAAAGCCGATCAACTGGTGACCTTCTCCGGTCCCTGGTCCGAGTACCGCTGGTCGCAGGTCGCCGAGTGGACCGCCGACTACCCGCCCGACCGCTTCTGCCACTTCGTGCACGGCGTGCCCCGTGGCCACCTGGAGGAGGCGCTGCGCATCGCACGCTGGCAGGGCGCGGCGACGATCTACTTCACCGACCGCACGGACCGCGGCGGCCGCACCGACCCCTGGGAGACCATGCCCGGTTACTGGGACGAAATCGTCTCGCGTATCGGAACAGGTGTCTCGGAATGAAGAAGGCCGTGGCAGTGTTACGGAGAGAACAACTGTAGTGATTGACCGACCAACGGAGTCCCCGTGTCGCTGCCACCCCTGGTTGAGCCAGCCTCTGAGCTCACCGTAGACGAGGTCCGCAGGTACTCCCGCCACCTGATCATCCCCGACGTGGGCATGGACGGGCAGAAGCGGCTGAAGAACGCCAAGGTGCTCTGCGTGGGCGCCGGCGGCCTGGGCTCGCCGGCGCTGATGTACCTGGCCGCCGCGGGCGTGGGCACCCTCGGCATCGTGGAGTTCGACGAGGTCGACGAGTCGAACCTGCAGCGCCAGATCATCCACAGCCAGTCCGACATCGGCCGCTCCAAGGCCGAGTCCGCCCGTGACACCGTCAAGGGCATCAACCCGTACGTGAACGTGATCCTTCACGAGGAGCGGCTCGAGGCCGACAACGTGATGGACATCTTCAGCCAGTACGACCTGATCATCGACGGCACCGACAACTTCGCGACCCGCTACCTGGTCAACGACGCGTGCGTGCTGCTGAACAAGCCGTACGTGTGGGGTTCGATCTACCGCTTCGACGGCCAGGCCTCCGTCTTCTGGTCCGAGCACGGCCCCTGCTACCGCTGCCTGTACCCGGAACCCCCGCCGCCCGGCATGGTCCCCTCCTGCGCCGAGGGTGGCGTCCTGGGCGTGCTCTGCGCGTCCATCGGCTCCATCCAGGTCAACGAGGCCATCAAGCTGCTCGCGGGCATCGGCGAGCCGCTGGTCGGCCGCCTGATGATCTACGACGCCCTGGAGATGACGTACCGCCAGGTCAAGGTCCGCAAGGACCCGAACTGCGCCGTCTGCGGCGAGAACCCGACCGTCACCGAACTCATCGACTACGAGGCCTTCTGCGGCGTCGTCTCCGAGGAGGCCCAGGCGGCGGCCGCCGACTCCACGATCACTCCGAAGCAGCTCAAGGAGTGGATCGACGACGGCGAGAACATCGAGATCATCGACGTCCGCGAGCCGAACGAGTACGAGATCGTCTCCATCCCGGGCGCCAGGCTGATCCCGAAGAACGAGTTCCTCATGGGCACCGCCCTGGAGGGCCTCCCGCAGGACAAGAAGATCGTCCTGCACTGCAAGACGGGTGTCCGCAGTGCGGAAGTCCTGGCCGTCCTGAAGTCCGCGGGCTTCGCCGACGCCGTCCACGTCGGCGGCGGCGTCATTGGCTGGGTCAACCAGATCGAACCGCACAAGCCGGTCTACTGATCACCGGGCCCGCCCACCGGCGAGGCTGACGAAGCCCACGGCTCCGACCTGGTCGGAGCCGTGGGCTTCTGTCGTTGTTGGTCGGAGTCGGGCGGCCTCGCACGGCCCGGAGACGGCCCGGGCAGCGGCTGCCGGGGGCCGCCATGCGGTAGCGCTCGGCGCCGCTCTACGAACTCCCCGCCTGCATCGGTCAGATCATGGCGAGCCGGTCCACCAGCAGTTCCACCCTCGGCTCGGTGTCCTCCGGCGGCAGTCGTCCTGCTCGGGCCAGGGTGGCCAGCCCGCGCAGGGCCGCCCAGAACACCTCGGTGAACAGTCCCGGGTGGATGCCGTCCCCGGCGACCTCGCGGAGAGTCACCAGCAGGGCGGCGAAGGCGCCCTGAAGTGGCTCCGGGGTGTCCTCCTTCGCGAAGGCCAGGCCGCCGTCGAGCTGGAACATGGCGTCGTAGACCGCCGGGTTGCGTGCGGCGAATTCGAGGTAGGTGCGGGCGAGGGCGGTGACCCGGGTGCGAGGTCCGTCCGCGGCGGAGGTCGCGGCCCGCAGCGCCGCGGCCATCTCGGTGGCGCCCTCAAGGGCGACGGCGCCGATATCTCGCGCTTGCCGCGGAAGTGTGAGCGGCAGCAGCAGCGTTGCCTCATCATCTAGCGGTGCTAGATCTCAGGAGGGGTCATTGCTCAACGCACTCGAGGTGTTCACCACCGTGGTCGTCGGCGTGATGGTGGGGTGGAGTTCTCCGTCGCCTTCGTCATCAACCTGATCCTCGACCCACTCCCCGGCGACAGTGGCCAACTCGGTCGCGCCCACGGGGGCCGGATGCTCGGCGCCGTGATGCCGTTCTGGTACATCGGCTCGCTCATCCTGAGCGCGGTCTGGGCCGTCGCCGGATGGCACCACCACGGCGCCGGCCTTGTCGTCACCGCCGGCGCGCTGCTGATCCTCAGCGTGGTCATGTCGATCCTGTTGCTCGTCCCGATCAACAACCGGGGCAAGACGTGGACCCGCGAGAACCGGCCCGAGGACTGGAAGGAGCAGATGAACCGCTGGGACCGCTTCCACTACGTCCGCGTCGCCGTCATCATCGCCGCCTTCGCCCTGCTGGTCGCCGCCCTCGCCTGAGCCCGCGGGCCGACACCGCGCTGATGGCGCGCAATCCCACTCCCTGAGCGGCAGCGGGCCACCGAAATCCCGACATCCGGGAATGCGGCTGCCGCTGAGGGCCCACAACTGGTCGTGTCACAGCGGGTCGCGATGACCCGCCACGCGGGGGAGCCGGCCCCCGCTGCAGGCCCGGCCCCTGACGTCAACGGCAGTCGTTGACCCAATCACCAGACAGCGCATCGCGGACCCGATTCAGTGCCTCCTCGCTGCGCGCGCGAACCGAGAGGCATACCCCGCCCTCCTCCCGCAGGATCACATCCGATCCAGCGAACCAGCGTCCCCACTCCCCGGACTCTCCCGGGTAGGAGGGACACGGCAGCAGCACAAAGCGGTTGTCCAACGGCTCGTCGAGGTCCGGCAAGAAGTCGCTGAGCTCCTCTGGCGCATGCAGGGACTCCGACAGGACGATCTCGACCCAGGCCAGGGAACACCGTTCCATCCAAGCCTCCCAGCGCTCGGCCGCCTTGTCGGCCAAATCGAGCCTCGTCATCACAGGAGGATCGGCCTTGTCGAGATCAACGAGCCGGATGCCCCACGACGCCGCCCCTTGGTTCTCATGCCGGAACACCAATACCTCACCGCGCTCGTCGACGTACAGCTGATCCGGACTGAGCAGGCGGTCATGGTTGCTCGTCAGATCCTGTCGGCCCCCTATGAGCTGGTAGCCCTGACGAAGTGCCGCGGGCAGGGTGAGACCGAGTCGGGTCTCCGCACATGCCAGCTCCGCATCGTCGCAACCGTCGCCCTCAGCCAGTGGTGTCACCCAGTGCGCGGCGAATCCGCGAATGAAGCGCCAGGCCTCGGCGGCGTCCGTCACACCCGGTTTCAGCTGGCTGACGAGGTCAAATGGTGAGGTCATGCGGCGGACGCTACCGCAGGGACCGCCAACCTGAGACCGGCACACCCTCACCCGCAGCACCAAGCCGGAACGGTTCGGGCGGGGCCGCCGCGAGTGCCAGGTTGAGGGTGTGGGGGTGCGTCGAAGCGCCGCCCGCCGCACACAACGTCAGGAGCAGACCTTGCCGTCCTTCGGCACCGTCCCGTTCAGCAGGTAGGCGTTCACCGTCGAGTCGACGCAGTCGCTGCCGTTGCCGTACGCCCCATGTCCCTCGCCCTTCCAAGTGAGTTCGACACCGACGCCCTTGCCGAGTTCGTCGGCCATTCTGCGGGCGCCCTCGTAGGGCGTGGCCGGGTCGCCGGTGTTGCCGACCAGCAGGATCGGTGCCGCTCCCGGCGCGCTGACCTCCGGGGTCGTGAACTGGCCCGGTACCGGCCAGTCGTGGCACCAGCCGGCCGTGTCCCAGCCCAGGAAGTCCCCGAACACCGGCGAGATGCGCTCGAACTCCGCCAGCCGTTTCTTCGTCTCGGCGAGCGTCGGCCGCTCCCTCTCGTCCAGGCACGATATGACCCGCTGTGAGTGGGACGTCGTACCGTAGTGTCCCGAGGAGTCCCGCTCGTTGTAGTCGTCCGCGAGCGCCAGCAGCGGTGAGCCGTCGCCCTTCTCCGCCGAGTCGAGCGCGGCGGTCAGCCTCGGCCAGCTGGATTCGCTGTACAGCGGCAGGACGATCCCGGTGACCGCGAGGGTGTCGGTCAGCTTCCGCCCGGACGACGTCGGCAGCGGGCGCGCGTCGATGCGCTTCAGCAGAGTGGCGATCTTCCGGGAACCCTGTGCGGGGTCCTGTCCGGTGGACTTCAGGTAGTCGTCCAGCGCCCGCTGGAAGCCGCGGGTCTGGTTCTCGGCCTGGCTCATCGTGTCCGCAGTCGGGTCGACCACCGCGTCGAGGATCAGCCGTCCCACCCGCTTCGGGAACAAGTGGGCGTACACACCGCCGAGTTCGGTGCCGTAGGAGATGCCGAAGTAGTGCATCCGCGTGTCGCCGAGTACCTGGCGCATCAGATCCATGTCGCGTGCGGTGTCGGTGGTGGAGACATGGGCCAGCAGCTTGCCTGCGGCCTTCGCGCAGCCCTTGCCGAAGTCGGTGGCGTCCTGGAAGAACGCCTGCTCCTCCTGTGGACTGTCCGGCGTGGCGTCCACGTCCTCGGCGGCCTCGATCTGCCGGTCGCCGCGGCAGCGGACGCCCTCACTGGCGCCGACCCCGCGCGGGTCCCAGCTCACCAGGTCGTAGTGCTCACGGAGTTTCGAGACGGCGCCTGCGTAGTACGGCATCATCTCCAGGCCCGAGCCGCCGGGGCCGCCGAAGTTGAACAGCAGGGAGCCGATACGGTTCCCGCCCGTCGCCTGCGCGCGGATCAGAGTCAGGCCGATCGTCGCACCGTCCGGCTCGGACCAGTCCAGCGGCACCTTGAGCGTCGCGCACCGCCAGTCGCCGCTCGGCGCGGGCGAGTTCCCCGTGGCCTTGCACCCGTGCCAGTCGAGGTGCTGGGAGGTGAGGGACGCGGGCAGGTCCGTCGCCGGAGCGGGCGGGCCGGCCGTGCTGGTGCCCTCGTCCTCGCCGCCGTCGTGCCCCTTGCCGTTGCCCCGTCCGTCCGCCGAGCCGCCGCCGCAGCCGGCCACCAGCAGCGCCGCGGCCAGCGCGGCCGTCCAGCGCAGGAACCGCCTCATACGCACCCCCCTCGCAGGCCCTGCGCGTCGTGCCGCGCCGGGCGTCCAGGCCATGGTAGGCATACCCGGCCGATCTCGTGGCGGCCTGTGGATAACGCTCTGACCAGCGGCTTCTTGGCAGGTGTGGGGGTGTTTCAGGAGCAGACCGTGCCGGCCTTCGGTTCCCTCCCGTCCAGCAGATAGCCGTTCACCGCGCTCTGCACGCACTTGTTCTTGCTGTCGTACGCACCGTGCCCCTGGCCCTTGTACGTCAGCTCGACGGCGACGCCCTTGCCCAGCGCCTCCACCATCTTCTTGGCGCCCTCGTACGGGGTGGCCGGGTCGCCGGTGTTGCCGACGACCAGGATGGGCGCCGAGCCGGGCGCGCTGACGTCGGGATGGTCGGCGGCACCCGCCACGGGCCAGTTGGTGCAGCTGACCATGCCCCAGGCCAGGTAGTCCCCGAACAGCGGCGAGGCGGCACGGAACTCGGGCAGCTTCCGCTGGACGTAGCCGACGGTGTACCGCGGCTTCTCGTCGGCGCAGTCGATGGCGATGTTCGCCGCGGTGATGTTGCTGTACTCGCCGTCCTCGCTGCGGCCGTTCATGGAGTCGGACAGCAGCATGAGGATCTTGCCGTCGCCCGCGTACGCCTGCTCCAGGCCCTCGGTGAGGTACTCCCAGAAGTCCTTGGAGTACAGGGACTGCGCGATGCCGTTCGTCGCGGCGGTCTGGGTGAGCTGACGCGGCGCGATGCCGGGGATCGGCTTCTTCTCCAGGTCGTTCAGCAGTTTCGCGATGCGGTTCTTCACATCCTGCGCGGTGGTGCCGACCGGGCATTCCGTGGTCTTGGAGGTGCAGTCCGCGGCGTAGTTGTCCAGCGCGAGCTGGAAGCCCTTGGCCTGGCCGAGCGCGCTCTGTTCGGGGTTCTGCGTGGGGTCGACGACCGCGTCGAGCACGGCCCGGCCGACGTTCTTGGGGAACAGGTGGGCGTACACGCCGCCGAGTTCGGTGCCGTAGGAGATGCCGAAGTAGTGCAGCTTGTCGTCACCGAGGACCTGGCGCATCAGGTCCATGTCGCGGGCCGCGTCGGTGGTCGCCACGTGCGGCAGGATCTTCCTGGAGTTCTTCTCACAGGCCGCGTTGAACTGCTTGGTGCGGTTCACCAGCGCCGTACGTTCGGCGCCGTTGTCGGGGGTCGCGTCCTGCTGGAAGTACACATCCAGCTGGGAGTCGCTCTCGCACTGCACCGGCGCGCTGCGGCCGACCCCGCGCGGGTCGAAGCTGACCAGGTCGTAGCGGGTGCGCAGGGCGGCGTAGTCCGAGGCGAACGCGGGCAGCGAGCTGACGCCGCTGCCGCCGGGGCCACCGAAGTTGAACACGAGCGAGCCGATCCGCTCGCTCGCGGGGCCGCTGGCCCTGGCGCGGATCAGGGCGATGCCGATGGTGTCGCCCTTCGGATTGCTCCAGTCCAGGGGTGCCTTCATGGTGGCGCACTGCCATGTGCCGCCGTTCGGCAGCGGGGACGGGGCGCTGCCGCCACCCTCGGCCTCGGAGGGAGCCGTGCAGTCCTTCCAGTCCAGCTTCTGCGCCGAGAGGTCGCTGTCCTTGCTGCGGTCGCCGCACCCGGCCAGCAGAGCCGGGAGCATCAGGGCAGCGGTGGTCAGGGCGGCGGCGCGCAGCCGGGAGGAATTCGCCATACTCCCATCCTGGAGGCGCACACGCCGGGGCGCGCGGGGCGCGGGCCGTATGAGGTACGGAACCCCGTGCCCGTGCCTTGTGCGACCCCTACAGGGCTCCCTTGCGGGTGAGCTGGTTGAAGGCCAGCCAGCCCGGCAGCACCGGCAGCCACAGCGTCAGCAGGCGGTACAGCAGGACGGCCGGGGCGGCGACCTCCTTGGGCAGGCCGACGGCGATCAGGCCGACCGTCAGGGTCGCCTCCACGGCACCGACGCCGCCCGGGGTGGGCGCCGCGGAGCCGAGGGCGTTGCCCGCGAGGAAGACAACGGCGACGCTGGCGATGCTGAGCGAGGCCGAGCCGTCGCCGAACGCCCGGACGGAGGCGTCCAGGCACATCACGAAGCAGAACGTCAGCAGCAGGATGCCGCCGATGCCGGTGATCAGCTTCTGCGGCCGCTGCAGCACATCGAGCATGCGGGGCACGACACCCGCAAAAAGTGAGCGCACGCGCGTGACGACGAATTTCCGCAGGAACGGCACCGATGTCACCACGAGCACCAGCACCGCCACCGTCAGCAGGCCCGCGATGACCGTCCGGGACGGCGACAGGGACGGCGTCTTCTCGGTGCCGGTGAGATAGCCGAAGGACAACAGCATCAGGATGTGGAAGCCGAGCCCGGCCAGCTGCGAGGCGCCCACGCTCGCCACCGCGAGCCCCGGCCGCACCCCCGAGCGCTGCAGGTACCGCGTATTGAGGGCCACACCGCCGACCGCGGCCGGTGCCACGATCTTCACGAACGAGCCGGCCACCTGAGCCGCCACGGCCCGCAGGAACGGCACCCGCTCCGGTACGAACCCCAGCAGCTGCATCGCCGCCGCCACATAGCTGAGCGCCGCGAACAGCACGGCGGCGACGACCCAGCCCCACTGGGCGTTGGCCACGAGCGGCCCGAACTCGATGTGCGTGAGCTGCGTCAGCAGGAAGTACGCGCCGATGGCACCGGCGAAGACGCTGATCAGCGTGCGTGGCCGCACCCGTTCCAGCCGGGCCGGCTCCACCGGCGCCTGCGGCCTGATCCGCAGCACCTCATGGCGGATCTGGGTGAGCAGATCCTCCTCACGCGCTTCCTCCAGGGCCTCGTCGACGGCCCGCTTCTCGGCCCGCGCCTGGGCGCGTACGGCCTTCTTGTCGGCCTTCCCGAGGGCCTCCGTGCCCTGCGCTCCGGCTTCCTCCGGAGGCGCCTGCTTGGCCTGCCGGGATGCCTCCAGGACCGCCTCGCGCTCGCGCTGGGCCTGCTCCCGGGCCAGTTTGCGCAGCGTCGCGCGCGTGGAGCGGGTCAGGGCGATCGGCTGGAGCAGCGGCAGGCAGTCGGCGACCGCGTCGGGCCCGAGCACCCGGACCGCCGAGGCCACCGCGCGTTCGGCGCCCACCCGCAGACCGAGCGTCGTGACCAGCTGGGCCACGTCCATGCGCAGCAGCAGCTCGCCGGCCGCGATCTCACCGCCGCGCAGCTCGGTGAGGATCACCCTGCCGGAACGATCCACCAGAATCGCGTCACCTGCGAGTCTGCGGTGTGCGATGCGCCGCGACTGCAGCGCCTGCACCTGGTGCCAGGTGTTGCGCAGCAGCTCGTCGGTGATCTCCTCGTCGGCCAGCGAGTCCAGCGTGCGCCCGCCGGTGTGCTCGTAGACGAGCATGACGGCGTCGGGGCCGAGCTCGGAGGTGGCGATCAGCTTGGGCGCGTTGGCGCCGGCCGCGATCGCCGCGTACGCCAGCAGCGCCTCCTGTTCCAGCGCCTGGCGCAGGGACTGGAGGCTGGAGCGGGTGGCGAAGCCGCGCAGGGTGAGATTGCGCCACGCCCGGTAGAAGAAGCCCTGGGCCTGCTGTTCCCGGTCCACGACCGTGACGTCCAGCGGCGGGCCGTCCTCCAGAGTGACGAAGTAGCGCCGGCCGCGGTCGCCGTTCTCCGTCTCCACGGCCTCCTCGCGGGCCGCGCTGACGGGGTGGAAGCCGACGTGCCTGAGGCCCGCCATCAGGGTCTGCCCGGTGGGGCGCACGTTGGGGGAGCCGACCGCGTACAGCGTGCCGTAGGCGATGGTCCAGCCGATCAGCACCGTCAGCATGATCGAGAACGGCGTCGTGTAGCCGGTGACCAGCATCGAGAACGCGTCGAGCAGCAGCACGATCCACAGCACCGCGCGCCATCTGGGTCTGCGGGACATGCCGACGGCCGTCATATAGGCGATGACGGGTGCCAGATAGCCGTGCACGGGGTCGGTGAGGGCATGGATGTCGCCGGGGGAGGGCTGGGTGAGCGCCTCCTGGATCGAGCCCGGGGCGGCACGCGCGACCCACAGGTCTGTCGCGAGGGTCACTCCGTGGGCGAGGACCGCCGCGAGGACGCCGTCGGCGATGCGCAGCCCGTCGCGTTTGATCAGCCGCTCGATCGCGAAGGCGACCGGCACCAGCAGGATCGCGATGCTGGACGCCAGACCCGCGATCTTGATGAGCAGGTCGGGGGCCTGACCAGTGCCCTTGTGGATGTCCTGCTCGAAGCCCGAGGTGGTGCCGTGCGCGAACGCGGCGATCGCGAGCAGCACCGCGATGGCGAGCACGCCCACCAGGAGCCGCATGAGGTCCGAGGGGCGGTGCACGCGCGCGGGGAGCAGCGGTTCGTCGCCCTCCACGGCCTCGGCGTGCGGATCGTCGTCTGCGCCTGGACCGTGGCCGGGGGTCGTGTTCTCCGGGACGTGCGCTCCCTCGGCGTCGTCGTTTCCGTCGGCCGCGCTGTTCTCACGCGCGCGTGCGCTGTCCTCTGCGCTGTTCTCCAGCTTGCGCGGGCCGTCGTCCTGCGCTCCGCCGGCGGTGTCGGGGCGCGCGGCGGCGTCAGGGGTGCCCGCCGCTCCTTCGGGGTGCACGCCCTGCTGCTTCATGGTCTCTTCTTGGTCTCGTATCACCAGTCACCGCCCGCACGATGGTGGCATGCCCCACCGACACACGGGGGCATCAGGGTGCGGATGCGCGGGCGCACAGTCTGCCGGAAGCGCCGTCCGGGGGCGAGAGGGCCGTTCCTCGCGGTCCGCGCCGCGATGTCGGTGGGGTGGGGCAGGATGGGGCGAATGAGCGAGCAGAGCCCTGCCGAGGACACCCGCGAGGAGTACGCGGACGCGCTGCCGGAGTACGCCGAGCGGGTCCTCGAGGTCGCCGAGCGGATCCCGCCGGGGCGGGTCATGACGTACGGCGATGTCGCCGAGTGGCTCGAGGAAGGCGGACCGCGCCAGGTCGGCCGTGTGATGTCGCTCTACGGAGGCGCCGTTCCGTGGTGGCGTGTGGTGCGTGCCGACGGGGTGCTGCTGCCCGGCCACGAACTGCGCGCACTCGCCCACTACCGCGCGGAGGGCACGCCGCTGAAGGAGGCGGCCAGGAGTGCCGAGGGGCATCTGCCGCGGATCGACATGCGGCGGGCCCGATGGGACGGCGGAACGGGCGCGGTTGGTCACACCTGACAGCTTCCGCCATTCGATGCCCTCGGGGAGAGCCCATGGCCCGTACGGGTGACACGGGGGACATCCGTGGCATGACGTACGTTCGTGGGTTGTGGGACGCGCGTGGCATGAGCGCCGCGAGGGAAGAAGCGGAAGCCCTGCTTCCGTCCGGTGCGGCGGCGTAGCGTCGGCTGCACGTGTCCCCCTCACCCCGCGGTCACCGCCTCGCACGCGTGACCGCCCGCCCACCAGCACGAACACCAGGACCGGCCGATCACGTGAGCTCCTCTTCCTCCACCAGGCGCCTGCCGCACCCCCCGGTGCGGCAGGGGGGCCGTGGCGCTTACCGACTGGTCCGTACCCCGCCGGCCGCCATGGACCCCCCTCGTCTGGACGCGGCTCAGCGCGCCGTGGTTGACCACAGCGCCGGACCCCTGCTCGTCCTCGCCGGCCCCGGCACCGGCAAGACCACCACCCTCGTCGAGTCCGTGGCCGCGCGGATAGCCCGCGGCGCCGATCCCGAACGCATCCTGGTGCTGACGTTCAGCCGCAAGGCCGCCGTCGACCTGCGCGACCGCATGGCCCTGCGCATCGGCGCCGCTCGCGCGCCCCGGGCGACCACGTTCCACTCGTACTGCTACGCGCTCGTGCGCGCCCATCAGGACAGCGACCTGTTCACCGAGCCGCTGCGACTGCTCTCCGGCCCGGAACAGGACGTCACCGTCCGCGAGCTGCTCGCCGGGCAGCCGGAACTGCAGCGGCTCGGACTGGCGCATGTGAGCTGGCCCGACGAGCTGCGCGCCTGCCTGACCACACGGGGCTTTGCCGACGAGGTCCGCGCGGTCCTCGCCCGCAGTCGCGAGCTGGGCCTCGGCCCCGGCGCACTGGACGCATTCGCCCGCCGTATCGGCCGCCCCGACTGGCGCGCCGCCGCCGCGTTCCTCGCCGAGTACCTGGACGTGCTCGACATGCAGGGCGTGATCGACTACGCGGAACTGGTCCACCGCGCGGTCCTGCTCGCCCGCCGCCCGGAGACCGCCGCACGGCTCGCCGCCCAGTACGACGCCGTGTACGTCGACGAGTACCAGGACACCGACTCCGCCCAGGTACGGCTCCTGCACGCGCTGGCCGGCGGCGGACGGACCCTGGTCGCCTTCGGCGATCCCGACCAGTCGATCTACGCCTTCCGGGGTGCCGACGTGAACGGCATCCTCGACTTCCCGGCGGCCTTCCCGCGCGCGGACGGCCGCCCCGCCCCCGTCGAGGTGCTGCGCACCTCCCGCCGTTCCGGTGCCACACTGCTGGCCGCCACCCGGCTGATCACCCAGCGCATGCCGCTGCCCCGGCTGCCCGCCGACAAGGTTCGCGTCCACCGCGAGCCGGCCGCCGTACGGGACGGGGGCCGCGTGGAGGTCTACACGTACCCGACGGCAGGTACAGAACTGGACAACATCGCGGACATCCTGCGCCGCGCACACCTGGAGGACGGCGTCGCCTGGAGCGACATGGCCGTCCTGGTCCGAGCCGGCGCCCGCACCCTGCCGACCCTGCGCCGCGCCCTCACCGCGGCCGGCGTTCCGCTGGACATCGACGGCGACGACCTGCCCCTGCGCCACGAGCCGGCGGTGGCGCCGCTGCTGACGGCCCTGCGCGCGGTGGCCACGGCGGAGGCCCGGCGCCATGAGAAGAACGCAGGCGTGCTCTCCCCTGCCGGCGAGTCTGTCGAGACCGCCTCGGACGAACCTGGGGAGACGGCCTCAGAAGAGGCCGTCGCCGCGGAGGCCGCCCCCGAAGACACCGCGCCTGAAGACACGGCAGAGCCGGTCCCGGACCTCTCCTGGCTCGACACCGAGACCGCGCTCACCCTGCTCGCCTCCCCCCTCGCCGGCATGGACCCCGCCGACCTGCGCCGCCTCGGCCGCGCCCTGCGCGAGGAGGAGCGGGCGGCCGGCAACCCGCTGCCACCCCCCTCCGACGTACTCCTCGCACGGGCGCTCGCCGAACCCGAGCGCCTGGCCGTGCACGACCCGGCATACGCGCGCGGCGCGCAGCGCCTCGGTGCGCTGCTGCGCAAGGCCCGCGAGCGCCTCGCGGGCGGCGGTACGGCCGAGGAGGCGCTGTGGGACCTGTGGGAGGGCACGCCATGGCCCACGCGCCTGGAACGGGCCGCCCGGCGCGGCGGCGCGGCCGGCCGCAACGCCGACCGGGACCTGGACGCCGTGTGCGCGCTGTTCGCCACCGCCGCGCGCGCGGAGGAGCGCACCGGAGGCCGTGGCGCGCTCAACTTCCTTGAGGAGATCGAGGCCCAGGACATCGCCGCCGACACGCTCACGCGCCGCGCGGTACGCCCCGACGCCGTCCGTCTGATGACCGCGCACCGCGCCAAGGGCCTGGAGTGGCGGCTGGTCGTCGTCGCCGGTGTCCAGGATGGCCTGTGGCCCGATCTGCGCCGGCGCGGCTCCCTCCTGGAGGCCGACCGCATCGGCCGCGACGGACTCGCCGAACCGCTCACCCCGGGCGCCCTGCTCGCCGAGGAGCGCAGGCTGTTCTACGTGGCCGCCACACGCGCGCGTGAACGCCTCGTCGTCACCGCGGTGAAGGCACCGGCCGACGACGGCGACCAGCCGTCCCGCTTCCTGACCGAACTCGGCGTCGAGCCGAAGGACGTCACCGGCCGCCCCCGCCGCCCACTGTCCGTGGCCGCGCTCGTCGCCGAGCTGCGCGCCACCACGGTCGACCCGCGCGCGTCCGCCGCCCTGCGGGAGGCCGCCGCCGGCCGCCTGGCCCGGCTCGCCGCCCTCGCCGACGAGGACGGCCGCCCACTGGTGCCCTCCGCGCACCCCTACCGCTGGTGGGGCATGTACGACCCGACCGAGAGCAAGGTGCCGCTGCGCCACAGCGACCGGCCGGTCGTGCTCTCCGGCAGCGCCCTCGACCAGCTCGCCAACACCTGCGCGCTCCAGTGGTTCCTGGGCCGCGAGGTGAAGGCCGACGCCCCGGCCACCACCGCACAGGGCTTCGGCAACGTCGTCCACGTCCTCGCCGATGAGGTCGCCTCCGGCCGCAGCCCGGCCGACCTCGACGTCCTCATGGAACGCCTGGACTCGGTGTGGAACGCGCTCGCCTTCGACGCGCCCTGGAAGTCGCAGCAGGAGAAGGACAACGCGCGCGTGGCGCTCGAACGCTTCCTGAACTGGCATGTGCTGGACCGCACCGGCCGCACCCCGGTCGCGAGCGAGCAGGACTTCGACGTCACCCTCGAAGCGGGCGACTACCAGGTCCGCATCCGCGGCCAGATGGACCGCGTGGAGACGGACGGCGAGGGCCGCGCCTACGTGGTGGACTTCAAGACCGGCAAGCAGGCACCCAGCGCCGCCGAGGTGGCCCGCCATCCCCAGCTGGCCGTCTACCAGCTCGCCGTCCAGGAGGGCGCCGTCGACGAGGCCTTCGACGGCGCCCGTCCCGAATCCGGCGGCGCCGAACTGGTGCACCTCAGGCAAGGCGCCGCCAGACGCGACGGCGGCGACAGCCTGCCCAAGACGCAGACCCAGGAACCGCTGTCGGGGGAGTGGGTCGGCGAGCTGCTGGCCACCGCCGCCGGCAAGGTCCTCGACGAGCGGTTCGCGCCGAACACCGGCCAGCACTGCACGCACTGCGCGTTCCGCGCCTCGTGCAGCGCCCGTCCCGAGGGACGGCACGTGATCGACTGAGCCACCGGGGATGCCGGAGTGACGCACGGCACCGCATGCGCTGACCTGCGCTTCTTCCTCCCCGGAGGGTCGATCGGGCATCGACTGTCAGTCCCCGCCGCTAGCCTTTTGCGACATGCCCGCCCGCATCAACGACCCCGAGCAGCTCAAAGAGCTCCTCGGCATCCCGTTCACCCCGGAGCAGACGGCCTGCATCACCGCGCCGCCCGCCCCGCAGGTGATCGTGGCCGGAGCCGGGTCGGGCAAGACCACCGTCATGGCCGCCCGCGTGGTCTGGCTGGTCGGCACCGGCCAGGTCGCCCCCGAACAGGTCCTCGGCCTGACCTTCACCAACAAGGCCGCAGGCGAGCTGGCCGAACGCGTCCGCAAAGCCCTGATCAAGGCCGGCGTCACCGACCCGGACGTCATCGACCCGGACAACCCGCCCGGCGAGCCGGTCATCTCGACGTACCACGCCTTCGCCGGCCGCCTCCTCACCGACCACGGACTGCGCCTCGGCCTGGAGCCCACCTCCCGGCTGCTCGCCGACGCCACCCGCTACCAGCTCGCCGCGCGCGTGCTGCGCGAGGCCCCCGGCCCCTACCCCGCGCTGACCCGCTCCTTCGCCGACCTCGTCAGCGACCTGCTCGCCCTCGACTCCGAACTCGCCGAACACCTCATCGACCCCGAGGAACTGCGTTCCTGGGACGCCGACCTGCTGCGCACCCTCCAGAGCGCCGAACTCACCAACGCCGATCTACGCAAGGTGCCCGAGACGGCCGCCGCCCGCCGTGAACTGGCCGACCTCGTCCGCCGCTACCGGACGGCCAAGCGCGAACGCGACCTGCTCGACTTCGGCGACCAGATCGCCCTGTCCGCCCGCCTCGCCGGCATCCCCGAGGTGGGCCGGCTGCTGCGCGAGGAGTTCCGCGTGGTGCTCCTGGACGAGTACCAGGACACCTCCGTCGCCCAACGCGTCCTGCTCGCGGGCCTGTTCGGCGGCGGCACGGGCCATCCCGTGACCGCGGTCGGCGACCCCTGCCAGGCCATCTACGGCTGGCGCGGCGCCTCCGTCGCCAACCTCGACGACTTCCCGGCGCACTTCGCGCACGCCGACGGCCGCCGAGCCACCCGGCAGGCCCTCAGCGAGAACCGCCGCAGCGGCGGCCGCCTCCTCGATCTCGCCAACGGCCTCGCCGAACCACTGCGCGCCATGCACGCGGGCGTGGAGGCCCTGCGCCCGGCCCCCGGCGCCGAGTACGACGGCACGGTCCGCTGCGCGCTGCTGCCCACCCACGCCGAGGAACTCGACTGGATCGCCGACTCGATCGCCCACCTCGTGCACACCGGCACGGCCCCCGGCGAGATCGCCGTACTGTGCCGGGCGGCGACCGACTTCGCCGAGATCCAGGGCGCCCTCGTGGCACGGGACGTCCCCGTCGAGGTGGTCGGCCTGTCCGGGCTGCTGCACCTGCCCGAGGTCGCCGACCTCGTCGCCGTCTGCGAGGTCCTGCAGGACCCCGGCGCCAACGCCGCTCTGGTGCGCCTGCTGACCGGCCCGCGCTGGCGCATCGGCCCCCGCGACCTCGCCCTGCTGGGCCGCCGCGCCCGGCTGCTGGTCGCCCACGCCCGCGTGGACGACGGCGACGACCCCGACCGCCGGCTCGCCGCCGCCGTCGAAGGGATCGACCCCGCCGAGGTGATCTCGCTCGCGGACGCCCTCGACACCTTCCTCGAAGCACCCATGGACGCCGAGTCGCACGACGGCGGGCTGCCGTTCTCCCCGGACGCGCGCGTGCGCTTCGCCCGCCTGGCCGCCGAACTGCGCGACCTGCGCCGCTCGCTGTCCGACCCGCTGATGGACGTCCTGCACCGCGTGCTCGCCGTCACCGGCCTGGAAGTGGAGCTGTCGGCGTCCCCGCACGCCCTGGCCGCCCGCCGCCGCGAGACCCTGTCCAACTTCCTGGACGTCGCCGCGTCCTTCGCGGCGAGCGACGCCGAGGCCACCCTGCTCGCCTTCCTCGGCTTCCTGCGCACCGCAGCGCAGTACGAGAAGGGCCTCGACAACGCCCTGCCCGGCGGCGAGAACACCGTCAAGGTGCTCACCGCCCACAAGTCCAAGGGCCTGGAGTGGGCCGTCGTGGCCGTCCCCGGGCTGGTCAAGGGCACCTTTCCCAGCGCACAGGGCCGCGAGAAGTGGACGGCGCAGGCCAAGGTGGTGCCGCACGCCCTGCGCGGCGACACCGACACCCTGCCCGACGTCGACAGCTGGGACGCGCGCGGCATGAAGGCCTTCCACGAGGCCATGAAGGACCATCAGCACACCGAGGAGCTCCGCCTCGGCTACGTCACCTTCACCCGCCCCCGCTCGCTGCTGCTCGGCTCCGGCCACTGGTGGGGGCCCAGCCAGAAGAAGCCACGCGGCCCCTCCGACTTCCTCCAGGCCCTCCACGACCACTGCGCCACCGGACACGGCGAGATCGAGGCCTGGGCCGAGGAGCCCGCAGAGGACGAGGAGAACCCCGCCCTGCACACGGCCGGCGCCGACCAGGTGTGGCCGCTCCCGCTGGACGCCGCCGCCCTGGCCCGCCGCCGCGCGGCCGCCGAGACCGTCCTCGCCCACCTGGACGCCCTCGCCGCCCAGGACACCGCCCACCCGCCGGCCGCCCACGACCCCGCCGCCCTCGACGACCCGGACTGGCCCCCGCCCCCGGACGACGCCCCCTACGGCGAGGAGCCGTACGAGAGCCTGCCCGAGGATCCGTACGGGGACGAGTTCCCGTACGACGACGGCGGCCCCGATGCGCAGGATCCCGACAGCTGGGACTCCTGGAGCGCCGAGCGACCGACCGTTCCCCACCAGGCACCCGCGCCCGGCGCACGCGCTCCGCGCACCCCCGATCCCGCGCCCGAGACCGCTCTCACCCCCGAGGAGGCCCGCACCATCGCCTCCTGGGACCGTGACCTGGACGCGCTCAGCGGCGAACTGCTGCGCGCCCGGCAGACCGTCACCGACGTCCCGCTGCCCGCCGCGCTCACCGCCACCCAGCTGCTGCGCCTGGCCGAGGACCCGGACGGGCTCGCGCAGGAACTCGCGCGCCCCATGCCACGCCCTCCGCAACCGGCCGCGCGCCGGGGCACTCGGTTCCACGCCTGGGTCGAAGCCCGCTTCGAGGAACTGACGCTCCCCCTGCTGGAACCCGACGAACTGCCCGGCAGCGACGCCGAGATCGCCGACGAACAGGACCTGGAAGCCCTGAAGGAGGCCTTCGAACGCACCGAGTACGCCCGGCGCACCCCTTACCGCGTCGAAGCGCCCTTCCAGCTCACCCTCGCCGGCCGCGTCGTACGGGGCCGCATCGACGCCGTCTACAGACACGGCGACGGCGACGCGGCGACGTACGAGATCGTCGACTGGAAGACCAGCCGCACCCGCACCGCCGACCCGCTCCAGCTCGCCGTGTACCGGCTGGCCTGGGCCGAGCAGCAGGGCGTGCCCCCCGAGTCCGTCACGGCCGCCTTCCTGTACGTGCGCACCGGCGAGGTCGTACGGCCGCGGGGCCTGCCGGACCGGGCCGCCCTGGAACGGCTCCTCACGGAAGACACCGAAACGGCACACCCGGCAATCTGAGTGTGACGAACCGCCCGCCGAGGATGTCGGTGCGGGCCGATAGGCTCGTGAACATGAGCCAGACCCCGGACAGCGCCGTCCGCACGTACATCGAGCAGCACCGCGCCACCTTCCTCGACGACCTTGCGGCATGGCTGCGCATCCCCTCCGTGTCGGCCCAGCCCGACCACGCGCCCGACGTACGGCGCAGCGCCGACTGGCTCGCCGCCAAACTCAAGGAGACCGGCTTCCCGACCACCGAGGTCTGGCAGACCCCCGGCGCCCCGGCCGTCTTCGCCGAGTGGCCCTCCGGCGACCCCGAGGCACCCACCGTCCTGGTCTACGGCCACCACGACGTACAGCCCGCCGCCCGCGAGGACGGCTGGGACACCGACCCCTTCGAGCCGGTCGTCCGCGGAAACCGTCTCTACGCGCGCGGGGCGGCCGACGACAAGGGCCAGGTGTTCTTCCACACACTCGGCGTCCGCGCCCACCTCGCCGCCACCGGCCGCACCGCACCCGCGGTGAACCTGAAACTCCTGATCGAGGGCGAGGAGGAGTCCGGCTCCCCGCACTTCCGGGCCTTGGTCGAGGAGCACGCGGGCCGGCTCGCCGCCGACGCCGTGATCGTCTCCGACACCGGCATGTGGTCCGAGGACACCCCGACCGTCTGCACCGGCATGCGCGGCCTCGCCGAGTGCGAGATCCGGCTGTACGGCCCCGACCAGGACATCCACTCCGGCTCCTTCGGCGGTGCCGTACCCAACCCGGCCGTCGCCGCCGCCCGCCTGGTCGCAGCCCTGCACGACGAGCACGCGCGCGTGGCGATCCCCGGCTTCTACGACGGCATCGTGGAGCTTACCGACCGCGAGCGCGAGCTGTTCGCCGAGCTGCCCTTCGACGAGCAGCGTTGGCTGGACACCGCCAAGTCTCGCGCCGCCCACGGCGAGGCCGGATACACCACCCTCGAACGCATCTGGGCCCGCCCGACCGCCGAGGTCAACGGCATCGGCGGCGGTTACCAGGGCCCCGGCAACAAGACGATCATCCCCTCCTCGGCCATGGTGAAGCTGTCCTTCCGGATGGTCGCCGGCCAGGACCCGGACCACCTCGAGAAGGCCGTCCGCGCCTGGGTCGAGACACAGATGCCCGCCGGGATCCGGTACGAGATCGGCTTTGGCGCGGCCACCCGCCCGTGCCTGACCCCGCTCGACCACCCCGCACTGCAGTCCGTGGTCCGCGCCATGGGCCGCGCCTTCGAGAAGTCGGTCCGCTTCACCCGCGAGGGCGGCTCCGGACCCGCCGCCGACCTCCAGGAGGTCCTCGGCGCCCCCGTCCTCTTCCTGGGCATCTCCGTCCCCTCAGACGGCTGGCACGCCCCGAACGAAAAGGTCGAGCTGGACCTCCTCCTCAAGGGTGTCGAGACCAGCGCCTATCTGTGGGGTGACCTGGCCGAGCACTGGCGTCACACGCCCTGACCGGCCGGTGCCGTACGGGTGGGCACCGCGCGCGGGGCACACTGGAAGGACCGTCCCGCCCGTCCCACCCGAGCCCGGCCCGGTGCCCTCCCGCCCACGTCCCGCCGAACCGCCCGCCGAACGAACCGCTGCACTGGGGGAGTTGGAAGCACCCGTGACCACCTGGACCGACGACACAGCCGACCGTCCCATCTCGCTGACCGCCCCGAACGGCATCGACCGCGCCGCCCACCACCGGCTCGACGAGGCCTGGCTCGCGGCGGCGTGGAGCCACCCCACGACCCGCTGCTTCGTGGTCTCCGGCGGCCAGGTGCTCATCGACGAGACCCCGGACGGCCGGACCGAACTCGTCATGACGCCGTCCTTCGAGGCCCCCCTCACCGAGGCGCACCGCTACTTCCTCGGCATCGACGAGGACGGCGTCAGCTACTTCGCGCTCCAGAAGGACGCGCTGCCCGGCCGTATCGACCAGTCCGCACGGCCCGCCGGGCTGCGCGAGGCCGGCCTGTTGCTCTCGCCGCGCGACACCGGGCTGATGGTGCACGCGGTCGGCCTGGAGAACTGGCAGCGCACCCACCGCTTCTGCTCCCGCTGCGGGGAACGCACGGTCATCGCCGCCGCCGGCCACATCCGCCGGTGCCCGGCCTGCGGCGCCGAGCACTACCCGCGCACCGATCCGGCCGTGATCATGGCCGTGACCGACGCGGACGACCGCATCCTGCTCGGCCGCCAGGTCCACTGGCCCGAGGGCCGCTTCTCCACGCTCGCCGGCTTCGTCGAACCCGGCGAGTCCATCGAGCAGGCGGTGCGCCGCGAGGTGTCCGAGGAGGTAGGCGTCACCGTCGGCCCCGTGGAGTACGTGGCCAGCCAGCCCTGGCCCTTCCCGTCCAGCCTGATGCTCGGCTTCATGGCCCGCGCCACCTCGACCGAGATCGACGTCGACGGCGACGAGATCCACGAGGCCCGCTGGTTCTCCCGCGAGGAACTGCACGACGCCTTCGAATCCGGCGAGGTGCTGCCGCCCTACGGCATCTCCATCGCGGCCCGCCTGATCGAGATGTGGTACGGCAAGCCGCTGCCGACACGCAGCTTCGTCTGAAGACACAGCAGGGCGGCCCCCGATCCTTTCAGGGGCCGCCCTGCCGCGGGGTCACCGCGGAAACCCGCGGAGCGTCAGGCGGCGAGCTTCTGCTTCACCTGGGCGAGCGACGGATTCGTCAGCGTCGAACCGTCCGCGAAGAGCACCGTCGGGACCGTCTGGTTTCCGCCATTCGCCTTCTCCACGAAAGCGGCGGACTCCGGGTCCTGCTCGATGTTGATCTCGGTGTAGGCAATGCCCTCCCGGTCCAGCTGGCTCTTCAGCCGCCGGCAGTAGCCGCACCAAGTCGTGCTGTACATCGTCACAGTGCCCTGCATGTCTCTCGCGCTCCTCAGGCAGCTCGGAAAGTCGTCCGGGGGAAGAACGTACGCGAGCCGCCCGCCATTCCCACCCGGGGTATCCACAGGCGGCTGTGACGCCTGCCGCATTCATACGACTATCTGTGCCCGCCTGCGGACAACCGGCACGGCGGTCCCGGGCGACCTGGCAGCATGGCGGTGTGACAGCAGCAACGCACTCCACCCTCTTCCCGCAGGCACCGGACTCTGCCGACGCGGTGCTCGAAGGGCTCGACCCCGAGCAGCGCGCGGTGGCCACCGCCCTGCACGGCCCGGTGTGCGTCCTGGCCGGAGCGGGCACGGGCAAGACACGGGCGATCACCCACCGCATCGCCTACGGCGTGCGCGCCGGGATCCTCCAGCCCTCCAGCGTGCTCGCCGTCACCTTCACCAACCGCGCCGCCGGAGAGATGCGCGGCCGGCTGCGCCAGCTCGGCGCCCACGGCGTCCAAGCCCGCACCTTCCACTCCGCCGCCCTGCGCCAGCTCCAGTACTTCTGGCCGAAAGCGATCGGTGGCGGCATGCCCCGGCTCGTCGACCGCAAGATCCAGCTCGTCGCCGACGCGGCCGCACGCCTGGGCACCCGTCTCGACCGGGGTGAGCTGCGCGACGTCACCGCCGAGATCGAATGGTCCAAGGTCACCCAGACCATCCCCGCCGACTACCCGTACGCGGCCGCGAAGGCCGGCCGCGAGGCCCCCCGCGACCCCGCCGAGATCGCCCACCTCTACGCCGCCTACGAAGACCTCAAGCGCGACCGCGCCGTGATCGACTTCGAGGACGTCCTGCTGCTGACCGTCGCCATCCTCCAGGACCGGCACGACATCGCCGAACAGGTCCGCGCGCAGTACCAGCACTTCGTCGTCGACGAATACCAGGACGTCAGCCCCCTGCAGCAGCGGATGCTGGAACTCTGGCTCGGCGACCGCGACAACCTGTGCGTCGTCGGCGACGCCAGCCAGACGATCTACTCGTTCACCGGAGCAACGCCCGACCACCTCCTCGACTTCCGCACCCGGCACCCCGGCGCCACCGTCGTCAAACTCGTCCGTGACTACCGCTCCAGCCCCCAGGTGGTTCACCTCGCCAACGGCCTGCTCGCCCAGGCCCGCGGCCGCGCCGCCGACCACCGGCTGGAACTGGTCTCCCAGCGGCACCCCGGCCCCGAGCCCGTCTACACCGAGTACACCGACGAACCGGCCGAGGCCGAAGGCGCCGCCCGCCGCATCCGCGAACTGATCGACGCGGGCGTCCCGGCCGCCGAGATCGCCGTCCTGTTCCGTACGAACGCCCAGTCCGAGACCTACGAGCAGGCCCTCGCCGACGCAGGCGTCCCCTACCAGCTACGCGGCGCCGAGCGCTTCTTCGACCGGCCCGAGGTCCGCAAGGCCGGCATCGCCCTGCGCGGCGCCGCCCGCTTCGGCGGCAACGACTCCCTGCTGGACGACGCCGCGGACCTGCCCTCCCAGGTGCGCGCCGTCCTGTCCGGAGAGGGCTGGACCACCGAGCCCCCGGCCGGCTCCGGCGCCGTCAGAGAACGCTGGGAATCCCTCGCCGCCCTCGTCGGCCTCGCCCACGACCTCGCCGCCGCCCGACCCGGCGCCACCCTCGGCGACTTCGTGGCGGAACTCGACGAGCGGGCGAACGCCCAGCACGCCCCGACCGTCCAGGGCGTCACCCTCGCCTCCCTGCACGCCGCCAAGGGCCTGGAGTGGGACGTCGTCTTCCTGGTCGGCATCGCCGAGGGCATGCTCCCCATCACCTACGCCAGGACCGACGAGCAGATCGAGGAGGAACGCCGGCTCCTCTACGTCGGCGTCACCCGGGCGCGGGAACGGCTCCACCTCTCCTGGGCGCTGTCCCGCTCACCCGGAACCCGCCCCAACCGCAGACCCAGCCACTTCCTCGACGGATTGCGCCCCGGCACCACCCCCACCGTCGGCCACGCCGGCACCGCCGTCACCGCAGGCACCGAGCGCGGGACCACCACCGGCACCCTCGCCGCTCCCCGCCGTACCCAGCGCACCCCCGCCCGCTGCCGGGTCTGCGGCCGCACGCTCACCGACGCCGGCGAGATGAAGCTGATGCGCTGCGAGGACTGCCCCTCGGACATGGACGAAGGGCTCTACGCACGGCTGCGGGAGTGGCGGGCGGTCCAGGCCGAGCGCAGCGGACAACCGGACTTCTGCGTCTTCACCGACCGCACCCTGATGGCCATCGCCGAGGCGCGGCCCGAGAGTCCCGCCGAGCTCTCCCGCATCCCCGGTGTCCTCAGCCGCAAGCTGCGCAGCTACGGAACCGACGTTCTGGCCATCTGCGCAGGCCACGAGGTTGGGGAAGGCGACGAGCACGGCTGATGCGAACTCGTCGAAAAAATAGTTTGCGCATGCCCCGGCAATCCCCATAGGTTCTAGGCACGGAAGCAGCGGCCTTCTCGAAGGGCCCGCTTCCGTGATGTACTTGCACATCCGAACGGACTGGTTCACCCCAGTCCCTTGAGACGCCGAGAGGAGGCGAGTCCAGTGATCAGCATCAACACCAGCACCATCAGCACGGCCAAACTGACCGATCGCTCGACCGTCTCCCTGTGCATGCTCGGCGCCTCCCACCAGGGCACCGGTCTGTCCGGCATTCGTGCCGACCGCCCGGCGTCCTCCCTTGCTCCCGCGGGCCTTCCCGTCCGTGAGCGCAATGAGCGACCGACCAAGGCACTGGAAGCGGTAGCGGCACAGGCGCAGGCCTATGCCTTTGCGGCGGCCGGTGCCGGATTCCGGAAGCAGACGACGCAGCACAACCTGATGTGGGCCTTCCGTGGGCCAGAACCCTGGAGTGATCCAGCCTGATCCGATCAGGCCGGCGCCTTCAGGGCCGCGGAACCCCATCCGGGATCCGCGGCCCTTCTGTTTTCCCTGAACGGGGACGACGGAGCGAAGGGGCCTCGGGACAAGAAAAGAACCCGGTACCAAGCCGACACCCGGTCAACCGGCCGGACCGACCAGACGAGGAAGACCAACCGTGCAACTCGAAGCGCACGCCCCGTCCGTACCGCCTTCGCAAACGATCCCCCCGCCCGGCCTCACGGAGGACTCCACCTTGACCCCCCTCACCGCGCTCACCGCGCTCGACGACGCCATTGAGAACCTCGGCGTACCCGTCCCCTGCCGCTCCTACGACCCGGAGGTCTTCTTCGCCGAGTCGCCGGCGGACGTCGAGTACGCCAAGTCCCTCTGCCGCACCTGCCCGCTGATCGAGGCCTGCCTCGCCGGCGCCAAGGAGCGGCGTGAGCCCTGGGGCGTCTGGGGTGGCGAGCTGTTCGTCCAGGGTGTCGTCGTCGCCCGGAAGCGGCCGCGTGGTCGCCCGCGGAAGAACCCGGTCACGGCATGAACACCGCAGGAACGATCGACCGTCCCCTCACGCACGACCCCAAGAAGCAGGCCCCGATGAAGCCGTCCACCAGCGAGCCCGCAGGCTCCGCGACTCCAGACGTCACCACCACCGGCGCGACCGAAGCGCGCCAGAACAGGACCCGAGAGATGCAACTCATGCAAGAAGCCCTGGCTCGTGCGCATATGGACGAGCGACTCCATGACGCCGCGCGGGAGCGCCGGGCCGTACGCCTGGCGGTCGCCGAGCGGATGCAGCGCCGGGCCGAGCGCGCCTCGCTGCGCGCCCGGCGCGCGCTCGCCATGGCGGTCATGCAGTAACGATCACGCCTGCGGAAGCGGCGGCCTCCCGGCCCGGGAGGCGAAGCCTTCTCGAGCGGGGGCCGGTCCGGCTGAACGGACCGGCCCCCGCGGTGCGTTGTACGGCGTTCCGCCGCCTGCGGAGTTATCGTCGCCGGGTGACGAGTCTTCCCGGAGGAAGTGATCAGGGCGGCTCCACCCCGGAGCGCCGCGTTCTGGTGTGCGCCCGCTGCGGAACCCCCGCCGAAGGCCCCCAGCCGGCCACCTGGACCTGCTCCGTGGAGAACGGCGTCCGCCAGTACTTCTGCGACACCTGCTCCAGGGAGAACCTGAGGGCGATCGAGGGGCGGCTGGACTCGTCCTGGTGGTGAGCCGCTTCTCGGGGCCCCTCCCCCCTCCCCCTCCCTCCCGCCCCGCTTTCGAGAATCGCCGGTCACCCGATCCGAGGCACCCCGGATCACGGGATCACGCCTCCGCCGCAGGCTCCTCCTCGGGCAGTTCGTCGTCCATCAGTTCGTCGTCCAGCTCGTCCTCGGGCATGTCGAGGACGAATCCCGGCAGCCAGTCCTCCAGCTCATCGCGGAGTCGTACCGTCGCGCCGAGTTGGCACAGGACACCGATGGTGCTCAGGGTCACCCGGTGGATCAGCAGATAGGCGGGCGGCAGGTTGAGCCGCTTGCCCAGCTGATAGGCGGGGGAGCGGGGGTCGGCGATGCGCGCGGCCTGGTTGCGCATCCAGCTACGGCTGAAGGTGAACGCCTCGACCCGGGCCGGTTCGATGATCGGCAGCAGGTAGTCGAGGACCGCGTCGGGGTCCAGCTCTATGGACTCCTTCACGAATCCTTCCTCGCAGAGGAGTTCGTAGACCGTCTCGGCCTCGCCGTCCAGCGTCATACGGAGCGAGATGCCGATCGGAGTCGGCAGACCGCCGGGCAGCCGGTCGACCGTCCCGAAGTCCAGGACGCCCAGGCGCCAGTCGTCCTCGCCCTCCGGGCCGCCGGGCAGCAGCCGGAAGTTGCCGGGATGCGGGTCGGCGTGCAGCAGGCCGGTGCGGGCCGGACCCGAGAAGAGGAACCGGGCCAGGAGCTGGCCGGCGCGGTCGCGCTGCTCCGGGGTGCCGTCCGAGATCACCTCTGACAGCGGGATGCCGTCGATCCACTCGGTCACCAGGACCTGATCGCACTGGTGCACCACCGCCGGGACCACCACGTCCGGGTCGTCCGCGAACTCCTCCGCGTGGGCGGTCTGGGCCTGCGCCTCCAGTCCGTAGTCCAGCTCCTCGGAGACGCGGTCCTTCAGCTCCGCGATGAGCGGCTTGATGTCCATACCGGGAATCAGCGGGCCCAAGAGGCGGGCGAAACGGCTCAGTTGGCCGAGATCGGAGAGCAGGGCCTCGCCGGCGCCCGGGTACTGCACCTTGACCGCCACCTCACGGCCGTCGCGCCACACGGCCCGGTGCACCTGCCCGATCGAGGCCGCCGCGGCCGGCTTGTCCTCGAACTCCTCGAAGAGCTCGCGCCAGTCCGGCCCGAGCCGCTCCGCGAGCACCGCGTGCACCGTGCGGGTCGGCATCGGCGGCGCCGCCTCCTGGAGCTTGGTCAGGGCGGCGCGGTAGGGCCCGGCGATCTCCTCGGGCAGCGCGGACTCGAAGACGGACAGGGCCTGCCCGAACTTCATCGCACCGCCCTTCAACTCGCCCAGCACCTTGAACAGCTGCTCCGCCGTGCGCTGTTGCAGTTCCCGGCCGACGATCTCCGCGGACTCGCCCACGATCCGCTTGCCCAGCCCCCAGGTCGCCCGGCCGGCGAAGCCGAGCGGGAGCGCGGCGAGCTTGGCGGTACGGGTGACCGCCTTCCGGGGAAGATCAGACATGCGCCCTCCAAGTCCCAGTCGGCCGCGCCGCGCCTGACTTGCGTCGTCGCTCCGTCGACGGCCGTTGCACCGCCATTGTCGCGCGTGCTTCGCCGGCGGTTGAGGAGTGCTCCTCCTTAGGTCTGTCCGCAGCGCCGCACCCGCATGCCGGATGCGGCCGGACCGGTCGGGCGTGCCAGTTCAGGCCGGGCGTGGACACCTCCCAGCGGGTGCCGGTGCTGGACGGCGACTCCCCGTCGAGGAAGGCGAGCGCGTGCGCCGCGGCCAGTCCGGCGACCGTCGTGGCGAGCGTCAGATCGCAGGCCCCGACCCGGCGGGCCCTGGCGCACCGCCACTGGGCGGTCAGCCTGGGCCAGGCCGGGTCCCGGTCCCTGCGGTCGAGGTGCAGACAGCCGGCGCAGCCCGACGCGCCGGGCAGGACGAGCGGTCCGACGACTCCGGTGCCCTCGACGACACCGGCGTACAGGTGGGGCGTTCCGGAGGCCAGGAGCGGCTCGGCGTCGGCCGGGTCCGGTGCGTGCACGGCGACGTCGTCCCGGGGAGTGAGGATCACCAGGGAGAACCCGGGGTCCTGGGCGCCGGATCCGGGGGAGTGGGCGCGGCGCGTTGGGCGGTCGGGTGCCGCACGGCGCACGGCGGCCCGCGCCGCCGTGTCCCGGCGCTCGCCGAGCGACTCGGCGGGCAGCCCGCCCGGCGCCACGTCCCACGGCTCGACGTGTCCCACGTCGCGCACGTCGACCTCGCCGACTCCGGCGCCCGACAGCGCCGACGCCAGCACGGCGCCGACGCGTCCCGCGCCCCGCACCTGGACGCGCAGTGCGCGGCGGGCGGCGAGCCGGGCGAGCGCGCCGCCGGGCTCGGCCGTGGTCAGGGACAGCGCGGCGAGGTCGGGGCGCAGCCGCCCCAGGACCTGCGTCTTGGCGCGCAGCGCGTCGGCGGCGGGTCCGCCGCCGCGCGCGTCGTCGACCAGGCCCGCGCGGGTCAGTCGTCCCAGCAGGGTGTCGACATGGCCGGCCGGGAGCCGCATGCGGCGGGCCTCCTCGCGGAGCAGCGGCAGCCCGCGCGTGCCGTTGAGCAGATCGAGGAAGCCGCGCGTGGCCGGGTCCATCGGTCCCAGTGTCAGCGCGTGCGCCTGGGTCATACCGAACTGCACGGTCTCGCGATCACGCCAGCCGCGCCGCAGCGCGGGTTTCATCACCGGATGCATGACTGGCCCCCGTATTCGTGGAAAGCATCCCGAACATCTCGTCGTCGGTGGAACCGGTCACGCTCCACCGACGCCTGCCAGCATGCCGTGCCCGTCGGCCCGGCGCCGAGGGTTATCCACAGGGTGAGGGTATTTGTCGTATAGGCCGACCGGGCAAAGCGCAACGAATCGGTCGGAAAGTGGCGACAAACCGCTGGTGCGGAGCCCCGTAAACCGGATGTGCGGATCAGTGGTAGGAATCATAGGAATCAAACGCACGGTGGGGGATCGGCATCGAACCGTTCCGGAGCCGGGACGTCGGCCCTGCCCAGCGGGTAACGTCGGGGCGTGCCCGCCGACCCACTGCACCGCGCCGGAATTCCACAGCGCAGCACGACGAGCCAGCCGCCCGGCGGCTCGGGGGCGAGCGCGATCGAGGTCCGCAGGAGTTCCCGGCGCCGCCGGACGGTCTCCGCGTACCGCGAGGGCGATCGCACCGTCGTACTGATTCCCGCCCGGATGTCGAAGGCGGAGGAACAGCGCTGGATCACCGTCATGCTCGACAAACTCGCTGCCCAGGAGAGCAAGCGGGCACTCGGCGACGCCGAGCTGGCCGAGCGTGCCGAGCGGCTGTCGGCGCAGTACTTCGACGGCCGGGCGCGCCCCGCCTCCGTACGCTGGGTCACCAACCAGAACACGCGCTGGGGTTCGTGCACCCCGGCCGAGGGCAGCATCCGGCTCTCGCACCGGCTGCAGGGGATGCCCGAGTACGTCGTCGACTACGTCCTCTGCCATGAGCTGGCCCATCTGCTGGTCCCCGGTCACGGGCCGGACTTCTGGCGGCTGCTGGAGGCGTATCCGCGCACCGAGCGGGCCCGCGGCTACCTCGAAGGGGTGGTCGCCGCGGAACGGCTGCCGCATGTGCCCGGGGCGCGCGGGGGGTGAACCCGGCGCCGTCCGTCCTCCTGCGGGCGCGGTTGTGTACCGGGTCTGTACCGGCTGCGTCCGCTGTCGGACTTTGCCGTTAGCCTGGCGCGACGCACTCGTATTCGGGATGGGGGACGGTCGTTACGCATGGCCAGGGAATTCCAACGCGGCCACAAGGCCAGGATCAGTGACCTCACGGCGGGCACGGATCTGTACGTAGGCGTGCAGATCTCCGGCCCCGGGCTGAGCTTCGACATCAGCTGCTTCGGTCTGGACGCCGACGAGCGCCTCTCGGACGACCGGTACTTCGTCTTCTTCAACCAGCCGAAGTCCCCTGAGGAGTCCATCCATCTGCTGGGTGCCCAGGCGGGCGACACCGAGTCGTTCCGGGTCACGCTGGACCGGATCCCCCCGCACATCCACAAGCTGGCCTTCACGGCGACCATCGACGGCGCCGGGCAGATGTCGCAGATCGCCCCCGGCTACCTGCGGATCGTGGCGGGTGGTGAGGAGGTCGCTCGGTACTCCTTCAACGGCGCGGAGTTCTCCACCGAGCGGGCCGTGATGGTCGGCGACATCTACCTGAAGGACGTGTGGCGGTTCGCCGCCGTCGGGCAGGGCTTCGACGGCGGACTGGAGGCGCTGCTGAAGAACTTCGGCGGTGAAGTGCTGGAGGAGGAGGCGCCCGCCGCCCCGCAACAGCCGCAGACCGGTGCCGCCCCCGGCTTCGCCCCGCCTGCCCAGGCCGCTGCCCCGCCCGCGTTCGCCGCCCCGGCCGCCCCCGCCCCCGCCGCGCCACAGCCCGCCGCCCAGGGTTTCGCGCCGCCGCCCGGAGCCACACCTCCGCAGGGCTTCACGCCGCCCGGCCACGCCCCGCAGGGCCACACCCCGCCCCCGGCCCCCGCCCCGGCGCCCGCGCCGGACGTGCACGCCGCGCCGACGGTCATCGCCCCCATGACCCCGCCCGTCGGCGGCACGGTCCCGCCGCCGGCCCCGGCCCCCGCACCGTTCGGACAGCCCCAGCAGCCGTACGGCCAGCCGCCCCAACAGCCGTCCTACGGCGGCCGGCCGGCCGCGCCGATGCCGCCGGGCTACGGCCAGCAGCCGCCCTCCTACGGCGGACAGCCCACCGCGCCCATGCCCCCGGGCTACGGGCAGGTACCCGGCCGGCAGCCCGCCGGCTACGGAGTGCCGCAGGGCGCCCCGCAGGGCGGTGCCGGTGTGACGGCCGCGCTGCAGATGTACAAGGAGACGCCCACCGGCCAGCGCTGGACGCAGCAGAACAAGAAGCTCATCCGCGTCGACCTCGGCATCGGCGGGCAGCCCGTGCTGGCCCGGCAGGGCAGCATGGTGCTCTACCAGGGCAAGGTCGACTTCAGCTACAAGGGCGCCGGATTCGCCGGGCGGATCGTCGGCAACGCCACCGGCCAGGAGATGCAGCTGATGCGCTGCACCGGCAACGGCCAGGTGTTCCTCGCCGAGAACGCCACCCATGTGCACCCCGTCGAGCTGCAGGGCGACGCGATCTGCGTGTCCGCGGAGAACGTCCTCGCCTTCGACGAGAGCCTCCACTACGAGGTCCGCCGCATCGAGGGCCACGGCATCCCCGGCGGCGCGCTGTTCACCATGCAGTTCCAGGGCACCGGCACGATCGTCGTCAAGACGCACGGCACGCCCGTGGTCCTGCCGGTCACGCCGACCACCTTCGCCGACTGCAACGCGGTCGTCGCCTGGTCGGCCGCCTCCCAGGTGATCGTCTCCAGCCAGGTCCGCATGCGCCGCAACGCCTACCCGGGCGACACCGGCGAGAGCGTCAACCTCCAGTTCCGGGGCGCGCCCGGCAACTTCATCGTCGTCCAGCCGTACGAGGTCTAAGGGGAGCCCGTCATGAACCAGCCGCTCGCGGGCTACGCCCCCGCACCCGTCACCGCCCGCATGGAGAACCACGGCAGCCACATGCTGAAGGTCGCCATGCAGACCGGGAACGACCTTCTCGCGCGCGTGGGCTCGATGGTCGCCTACGAAGGCTTCATCCAGTACGAGCCCAACCCGCCGGCCGTCCGCCAGATCGCCCGCGACTGGATCACCGGCGAGGGCGCGCCCCTGATGAAGTGCACCGGGGACGGCCTGCTCTACCTCGCCGACTACGGCGCCAACGTCGTCGTGATCAACCTCAACGGCGACGGCATCTCTGTCAACGCCACCAATCTGCTCGCCTTCGACGCCCACCTCAGCTGGGGTGTGGAGCGGGTGAAGGGTCTGGCGAAGTTCGCCGGGCAGGGGCTGTGGAACACGAGGATCTCCGGGCAGGGCTGGGTCGCGCTGACCTCCCGCGGCAAGCCGATCGTCGTCGACTGCGGCGGCGGCGAGGACGAGACCTACGTCGACCCGGACGCGCTCGTCGCCTGGTCGCCGAACCTGAAGGTGAAGGGCAAGCGCAGCTTCAAGGCGCAGTCGCTGATCGGCCGGGGCAGCGGTGAGGCCTACCAGATGGCCTTCTCCGGCCAGGGCATCGTCGTCGTCCAGCCCAGCGAGGACAGCACCGACCGCCTCCGGATCCGGGGCTGAGGGGGAGTCACCAAGCCATGCAGAGCCCGCTTTTCGCGCACAACGACGTCCAGACGCAGGAGCGCTGGAGCCTGCAGAACTCGCAGCTGCTCCGAGTCACCCTGGAGGGCCACGACGACATCCTCGCCCGCAAGGGCACCATGGTCGCCTACCAGGGGCTGATGGAGTTCGACGCCGAGTACCAGAACAACAACCAGGCACGCGCGCGTGCGTACACCGGCGAGGGCCTGGACCTGATGCGCTGTCACGGGCAGGGCACGGTGTATCTCGCCAACCTGGCCCAGCACGTGCACATCATGGACGTCGAGCAGGACGGGCTGACCGTCGACAGCTCCTACGTCCTCGCCATGGACTCCTCGCTGCACTACGAGGTCGTCGCCGTCGACAGCCTCTACGGCATCTCCGGCTCCGGGAAGTACCAGCTGAACATCACCGGGCGCGGCAGGGTCGCCCTGATGACGTCGGGCGCGCCGCTGCTGATGCAGGTGACGCCGGACAAGTACGTCAACTGCGACGCGGACGCGATCGTCGCCTGGTCCACCGGGCTGCGCGTGCAGATGCAGGCGCAGACGCATTCCTCCGGAGTGTGGCGCCGGCGCGGCAACACCGGTGAGGGCTGGGAGCTGAGCTTCATGGGGTCCGGCTTCGCGCTGGTCCAGCCCAGCGAGCTGCTGCCGCCGCAGAACGCGGTGATCGGACAGGGCCTCGCCGCCCAGTTCGGCATGGGGCAGCACGGGGCACGCGGGCAGAACCAGGGGAACGTCTGGAGCTGAGCCGACAGGTGAGGGGTGGCCGCCCATGGTGGCCACCCCTCACACCGGGCCACGCTCACACCGTCACAGCCTGGCGCGCGTCGCCTCCAGCAGGCGTACGACCGACTCGTCGGCCACGTCGGCCACCTCGTCGTACGGGAACCAGCGCAGGTCGAGCGACTCGTCACTGATCGCCTGCACGGCGCCGGGTGGTGCCAGGGCCGCGTACTGCACGTCGTAGTGCCAGTGGCAGGGCGCCGGGATCGGATGCCGGTCCAGGCGCACCGGGCCGCCGGTCAGCAGGGTGAGCCCGGGGACGCCGGACTCCTCCGTCGCCTCGCGCAGGGCCGCCGCCGCGAGCGACGGGTCGCCCGGTTCGCAGTGGCCGCCCATCTGGAGCCACATCCGCAGCTTCTTGTGCAGGGTGAGCAGCACCCTGCCGCGCTCGGGATCGATGACCAGGGCGCTCGCCGTCACATGGCCGGCCTCGCAGGCCTTCCACATGCCGTCCGGGTGGGCCGCCAGATGGTCGAGGTAGGCCTGGCGCAGCTCGTCCTGGTCCTCGTACCCCTTCAGGACGAGGACCGCGTCGTCGTGCAGGCTCACTCGGCGTCGTCGCCCTCTGCCTCGCCGTCGTCCTTCTTGCGCAGGTCCGGCTTGTCGGCGGCTTCCCCGAGCATCTTGTCCAGCTCGGAGAAGTCCAGCTGCTCGCGGTGCACGAAGCCGTCCGGGTCGTCCAGGTCGGTCGCGGTCGGCAGCATGTCCGGGTGGGCCCACAGACCGTCCCGGCCGTCGACCCCGCGCGCGTCCGTGAGCGAGGCCCACAGGCGGGAGGCGTCGCGCAGCCGGCGCGGGCGCAGCTCCAGGCCGATCAGGGTGGCGAAGGTCTGCTCGGCCGGGCCGCCCGTGGCACGGCGGCGGCGCAGGGTCTCGCGCAGGGCGTCGGCCGACGACAGACGCGGCTTCGCGGCCGCGTGGACCACCGCGTCCACCCAGCCCTCGACGAGCGCCAGCGCGGTCTCCAGCCGGGCCAGGGCGGCCTTCTGCTCCGGCGTGTCCTCCGGCTGGAACATGCCCTGCTGCAGGGCGTCCTGCAGCTGCTCCGGGTTCTGCGGGTCGAACTGGCCGACCACGTCCTCCAGCTTGGCGGTGTCGACCTTGATCCCGCGCGCGTACCCGTCGACCGCACCGAACAGATGCGAGCGCAGCCACGGCACATGCGCGAACAGGCGCTGGTGGGCCGCCTCACGCAGAGCCAGATACAGCCGCACCTCCTCCTGCGGCACGCTGAGGTCCTTGCCGAAGGCCTCCACGTTGGCCGGGAGCAGCGCGGCCTTGCCGGCCGGGCCGAGCGGCAGGCCGATGTCGGTGGAGCCGACGACCTCGCCCGCGAGCACGCCGACGGCCTGACCGATCTGCGTGCCGAACATGGCGCCGCCCATCGAGCGCATCATGCCGATCAGCGGGCCCGCCATGGCCTGCATCTCCTCCGGCAGGACGTCGCCCATGGCCGCCCCGACCCGCTCGGCGACCGGGTCGACCAGCTCCTGCCAGGCCGGCAGGGTCGCCTCGACCCACTCCGCGCGGGACCACGCCACCGCCGAGGCCGAGCCCGACGGCAGGGACGTCGCGTCGTCCAGCCACAGGTCGGCCAGGCGGACGGCCTCCTCGACCGCCCTGCGCTCGGCCGGGCCCACGCTGGCGTCCTTCGTGCCGTCCGGGGTGCCCTGGGCGACCGTCTGGCGGGCGATCTGCTTGGCCATGTCCCAGTTCACCGGGCCGCCCTCGTAGGAGAGCATCTGGCCCAGCTGCTGGAACGCGGCGCCCAGGTCGGTGGGGTTCAGCGATCCGAACATCGCTGCGAGCGGATTGTCGGCGCCGGGGCCGCCAAAGCCTCCGGCTCCGGGCAGGCCGCCGAAGCCGAACGGATTGGCCGGTCCCTGCCCACCACCGCTCTGCTGGTCCTTCTTCTTGCCCTCGTCGCCGTCTTCCGGCTCCTCCGGCGGAAGGCCGAAACCGAATGGGGTGTCACTCACGGGATTCCTCGGCTGGTAAGGCCACCGGTTCTCTCCGGCGGCGCGGCTGCCCGACAACACCAAGCGTAGACACCCGGACCCGATCGGGCCTCGGTGCTTCGCCCACGGCAGGCCTGCGGCAGGATGGATGCACCTGGTACGTGCGCGTCACTCGCGCCCGTACTGAAGACAACCGCTGGAGACGCCCGGTGAGTTCCCCAGATCCGCAGGTTCGCGCAGCGCGAAACCCGTCAACCTCTCCCGCCGTGCGCGGCCCCGTTGTCGCGGTCACCGGCGCCGCCGGCGGGGTCGGTGCCCTGCTCACCGAGCGGCTCGCCGCCTCCGAGGAGATCAAGCAGGTCATCGCCATCGACGAGCGGCGCGGGGAGTGCGCCGAGGCGCAGTGGCACATCCTGGACGTGCGCGACCCCGCCATCGCGGACAAGCTGCGGGGCGCCGACGTGGTCGTCCACCTCGCGCTCGACCTGGACCTGGAGACCGATCCGGCCGCTCGCACCGCTTACAACGTCCGGGGGACGCAGACCGTCCTGACGGCCGCAGCGGCGGCCGGTGTGCACCGGGTCGTGCTGTGCACCTCGGCGATGGTCTACGGCGCGCTGCCGGACAACGAGCTGCCCCTTTCGGAGGACGCCGAGCTGCGCGCGACCGCCGAGGCGACCGGGGTGGGGGACCTGCTGGAGATCGAGCGGCTGGCCCGGCGGGCGCCGCGGGCGCATCCGGGGCTGAACGTCACCGTGGTACGGCCCGCCGTGCTGGTCGGGGGTACCGACACGGCGCTGACCCGCTATTTCGAGTCGCCGCGGCTGCTCGTCGTGGCCGGGTCGCGGCCCGCGTGGCAGTTCTGCCATGTCGAGGACCTGTGCAGTGCCCTGGAGTACGCGGTCCTGGAGAAGGTCGACGGGGAGCTGGCCGTCGGCTGCGACGGGTGGCTGGAGCAGGAGGAGGTCGAGGAGCTGAGCGGGATCCGGCGGATGGAGCTGCCGTCGGCGGTGGCGCTGGGCGCGGCGGCCCGGCTGCACCGGATCGGGCTCACGCCGTCCCCGGCGGGGGATCTGGCCTACACGATGTACCCGTGGGTGGTCAGCGGGAGCCGGCTGCACGACGCCGGGTGGCGGCCCGGGTGGACCAACGAGGAGGTGCTCGCGGAGCTGCTCGAGGAGGTCTCCGGGCGGCACACGGTGGCCGGGCGGCGGCTGGGACGCAAGGACGCCACGGCCGCGGGGGCCGCGGGGGCGACGGTCGCCCTGCTCGGCGCGGCCGCCGTGGTCCGGCGGGCTCGGAAGGCTCGGCGGCGGGTCTGAGACCGGTGCGGCCGGGCGGGGTGGGCTCCGTGCCTGCGGCTGAGTCGTACAAGCATCCAAAACGCCCCGCGTGCGTGCCTGGTGAATCTCGTATTCCCCGGTGTCACGGGCGTGCGGCACGATGGGGGCATGGCACACGCGAACGAACACCCCGGTGAGCAGGCGGCACAGGATCCCATCAAGTTGATCGGTGTCCGGGAGACCGCGCTCTCCGTGGACGAGGTGTTCCAGGCCGTCGGGGACGCCGCGGCCGGCGGCATCGCCCTGTTCGTGGGGACGGTGCGGAACCACGACGGGGGTGCGGACGTGGACGCCCTCGGGTATTCCTGCCATCCCAGCGCCGAGGCCGAGATGCGGCGGATCGCGGAGAAGGTGGTGGCCGAGTACCCGGTGCGGGCGCTGGCCGCCGTGCACCGGGTGGGGGACCTGCGGGTCGGGGATCTCGCCGTGGTCGTCGGCGTCGCCTGTCCCCACCGGGCCGAGGCCTTCGACGCCTGCCGGAAGCTGATCGACGACCTCAAGCACGAAGTGCCCATCTGGAAGCACCAGAGGTTCTCCGACGGCACCGATGAATGGGTCGGCGCGTAGCGCCGTCGTCGGGTGCGGTGGTCGGGTGACGGGAGGGCGGGTCGGGGCCTGCTGAGCTAGGTCACTCGGAGCACACGGGCTACCCCGTGTTGCGTAACCGGCACCCTCGCGTGAGCGTTGTCAGTGCGGATGGTTAATCTGCTGATCAGTCAGTTGCGGACGCTCATGGCGTTGGGAGGTCGGCATGGGGGCGCTTGTCTGGCTGCTCATTCCGCTGGTGGCCGCGGTCGGCGGCGGACTGTGGGGCAGCTGGGCCAATCGGACTCGTAAGGTGCGCGGTGACGGCCCGGAGCTGGACGGGTATGCCCGGTTCCGCGAGGCCATGGAGAGATCCCACACGGGTGCCGGCGGGGCGTGACGGGGGTGCCCTGACGGTGCGCTGACAGAGGCGTCCCGTACTGTCGTGGCATGCCACGCCGCACCGCGACGATGCTCGCCTCCACCCTGATGCTGATCGCGCTCCTGTGCGCGGGAGTGCTCATCCCCGTGCCGTACTCGGAGATGTCCCCCGGCCCGACCGTGAACACGCTCGGGAACCACGACGGCGAGCCGGTGCTGCAGATCAACGGGCACGACACGTACAGGACCAGCGGCAACCTGAACATGACAACCGTCCGGGTCACCAGCGCGGACTTCCGCATGAACCTGGTGGAGGCCGTCTACGGCTGGCTGGACCACGACACCAAGGTCGTCCCGCACGACACGCTGTACCCGAACGGGACGACCGAGGAGCAGTCCTCGCAGCAGAACGCCGAGGAGTTCAGCCAGTCCCAGGAGAGCGCCAAGGTCGCCGCCCTGAAGGAACTGGGCATCCCGGTGAAGTCCTGGGTGATCGTCTCCACCGTCGTCAAGGACTCGCCCGCCCAGGGCAGGCTGCACGCCGGTGACGTGATCAAGGCCGTCGACGGCACGGCCGTGAAGCAGCCCACCGACGTCGCCAAGCTCGTCACCCGGCACAAGCCCGGGCAGAAGGTCGTCTTCACCGTCGTCCCCGCCAAGGAGCAGGCCGCCGCCGAGAAGGCGCACAAGACAGCGACGAAGACGCAGGACGTCACGATCACCACGGCAACCTCCACTGACAGCGGCGCCAAGCGGGCCATCGTCGGTATCTCGGCCGGGACCGACCACACGTTCCCGTTCAGCATCGACATCAAGCTCGCCGACGTCGGCGGGCCCAGCGCCGGTCTGATGTTCGCCCTCGGCATCTACGACAAGCTGACCCCGGGCAGCCTGACCGGCGGCAAGTTCGTCGCGGGTACGGGCACCATCGATGACAACGGCACCGTGGGGCCGATCGGCGGCGTCGAGATGAAGACCGTCGGCGCACGCGAGAAGGGCGCCCAGTACTTCCTGACGCCCGCTGACAACTGCGCGGCCGCCGCCAAGGACACCCCGAGCGGGCTCACCCTGGTCAAGGTGAAGAACATCGGCGACGCGCTCGGCGCGCTGAAGGACATCCGCAGCGGGAACACCGCGGCGCTGCCCAAGTGCACCACCAAGAGCTGACCGGCCCGTGACACGGCTGGGGGCGCCCCCTGAGGCGGGGGCGCCCCCAGCGCCGTACCGAACCCGGCCGGATCAGTCCGCGAAGGTCGCCGCCAGGGCCGCCGCCAGGCCGGGCACCAGGTCCGGGCCGGTCAGGACCTCCGTCGGGGAGTCCTTCTCGCGCAGCCGCAGTGCCGACTCGCGGCCGCCGTCGCGCAGCACCGCGACCGTCATGCGCACCTCCTGACGCTCGGGGTGGTCGGCCACCCACTGGGCCAGCTTGGCCTCGCTGAGGTTCTTCGGCACCTGAGCCTCGGCGGACGGCGGCAGCATCAGGCGCTCCACCGAGAGCGCGCAGCCGGCCACCGCGTCCGGCCAGGCGATGGTGCCGAGGAACTCGTCCAGCGGCCTGCCGGACGGGATCTCGTCCTGCTCGATCGGGGTGAGACCGGCGGAGGCGGACTCGTCCTCAAGGCCCAGCTGGGCCGCGAGCGCGGGCTCCTGGGCCCGCAGCCGTGCGGTGTCGACAAGGGCGAAGAGGCGAGCGGGCTGGTCCCAGCCGAGGCCGGAGACGTACTCGTCGATCTCGAGTACGGCCCGGGTGAGCGGGCTCGCTGCCATGGGAGTGTTGGACATGGTCACAATCCTGCCTCGTTCCACACCGGAATCGGGAACCGAGGAACGCGTGAGTAAGTTGCATAGGTGTGGGTCCGCGATCACGGGGGGCCACGGCGGGTCCGCGAACACGAGGGCCTGACGGATCGACAGCGAACTTCGAGGTGCGCACCTTGGCTTTCCAGATGCCGGACCGCGGCGGAGGCCCGACGGGGCCGCGGATCAGAGCGGGACGACCGTCCCGGGGTGTCCGGACCCTGCTCATGACGCTGGGCGTCCTGGCCGTCCTCGGCATGGCGTTCACCATGTTCGCGGGCTTCTGGACGGACTGGCTGTGGTACCGGTCGGTGCACTACTCGTCCGTGTTCACGACCACGCTGTGGACCAAGATCGGTCTCTTCTTCGTCTTCGGTCTGCTGATGGCGGTCGCCGTGGGGGTCAACATCTGGCTCGCGCACCGCCTGCGGCCCCCGCTGAGCGCCATGTCCATGGAGCAGCAGAGCCTCGACCGCTACCGGATGGGCATCGCGCCGTACAAGAAGTGGCTGCTGCTCGCCGTCACCGCGCTCGTCGGGCTGATCGCCGGCGCCTCCGCCGCCGGCCAGTGGCGGACCTGGCTGATGTGGGTCAACGGCGTGCCCTTCCACCAGAAGGACCCCCAGTTCCACCTCGACATCTCCTTCTACGCCTTCGAGCTGCCCTGGTACCGCTTTCTGATCGGCTTCGGCTTCGCCGCCGCCGTCCTGTGCCTGATCGCCGCCGCGCTCACGCACTATCTGTACGGCGGGCTGCGCGTCACCAGCCCCGGCGCGCGGGCCACCGCCGCCGCGACCGGGCACCTGTCGGTGCTGCTCGGGATCTTCGTCGCCCTCAAGGCGGTCGCCTACTGGCTCGACCGGTACGGCCTCGCGGTGAAGTCCAGCGACTTCAAGGCGACCGGCAACTGGACCGGCCTGCGCTACGTCGACGCCAACGCCTATCTGCCGGCGAAGACGATCCTGTTCTGCATCGCCGTCATCTGCGCGCTGCTGTTCTTCGCCACGCTGTGGCGGCGCACCTGGCAGCTGCCGGTCATCGGTTTCGGCCTGATGGTCCTCTCCGCGATCCTGATCGGCGGGCTGTACCCGGCGATCGTGCAGAAGTTCCAGGTCCAGCCCAACGAGCAGGCCAAGGAAGCCCCGTACGTCCAGAAGAACCTCAAGGCGACCCGCGAGGCGTACGGCATCGACGACACCAAGGTCACCGAGTACGCAGGCAAGTCCACGACCTCGGACACGACCAGGCTGCGCGGTGACGCGGACGACGCGGCGAGCATCCGGATCATGGACCCGAACATCGTCTCGCCCACGTTCCAGCAGGCGCAGCAGATGAAGAACTACTACGCCTTCCCGACCAATCTGGACGTCGACCGCTACCCCCCGCAGGACGGCAAGGACGCCAAGGACGCCAAGGAACAGGACACGGTCATCGGCCTGCGTGAGCTGAACCTGGACGGCGTCCCGAAGAACAACTGGATCAACGACCACTTCCGCTACACACACGGCTACGGCGTGGTCGCCGCCAAGGGCACCGAGGCCGACGACCAGGGCCAGCCGGTCTTCACCGAGTCCAACCTGCCGTCCAAGGGTGACCTCGGCACGTACGAACAGCGCGTCTACTACGGCGAGAAGACCACCACGTACTCCATCGTCGGCGGGCCGCAGAAGGAGGTCGACTACTCGGCGGACAACGGCGACGAGAAGACCTTCAGCTACACCGGCAACAGCGGCGTCAACCTCGACAATCCGATCAACCGGGCCGCGTACGCGGTGGCGTTCAACGAGCCGCAGATCCTCTACTCGGGCGCGATCGGCAAGGGCTCGCGGATCCTGTACAACCGCACGCCCAAGGAGCGCGTGGAGGCGGTCGCCCCCTGGCTGACCATCGACGGGGACGCCTATCCGGCGGTCGTGGACGGTCATATCCAGTGGATCGTCGACGCGTACACGACGTCGAACGGCTACCCGTACTCCTCCCGTACGACCCTGGGCGACACGACGGCCGACTCGCTGACCGCCGCCAACAACAACCGCGCGGTGGTGGCCCAGCAGAACCAGGTCAACTACATCCGCAACTCGGTGAAGGCGACCGTCGACGCGTACACCGGCGAGGTCAAGCTGTACCAGTGGGACACCCAGGACCCCGTGCTGAAGACCTGGATGAAGGCGTTCCCGGGCACGGTGCAGCCGAAGAGCGCCATCTCCAAGGACCTGCTGGCCCATCTGCGTTATCCGCAGGATCTGTTCAAGGTCCAGCGCGAGCTGCTCAGCCGCTACCACGTGACGGACGCGCAGACGTTCCTCACCGGCAGCGAGGTCTGGCAGGTGCCCGACGACCCGACCAACGACTCGGGCAGCGCGGTGCCGCCGTACTACCTGAGCATGAAGATGCCGGACCAGAGCAGGCAGTCGTTCTCGCTGACGACGACGTTCACGCCGAACGGACGTGACAACCTCAGCGCGTTCATGGCGGTCGACTCCGCCCCGGGCACCAGTGACTACGGCAAGATCAGAATCCTGAAACTGCCGACCAGCACGACGGCCGACGGTCCCAAACAGGTGCAGAGCCAGTTCAACTCCCGGCCGGACATCGCGGAGACGATCAGCCTGCTCACCCGGGGACATTCCAAGGTCGAGTACGGCAATCTGCTGACCGTGCCGCTCGACGGCGGACTGTTGTACGCGGAGCCGGTCTACGTCCTCGGCGGCAAGCTGAAGTACCCCTTGCTGGGCAAGGTTCTGGTCACCTACAACGGCAAGACGGCCTTCGAGAACACCCTGGACGAGGCGCTGAACAAGGTGTTCGGGGTACAGGGTTCGACCACCCCGCCGGACACCGGCACCCCCAATCCGCCCACGTCCGCCAACCCGACCGTCCAACAGGCCCTGGACGACGCCCAGAAGGCGTACGACGCCGGGCAGAAGGCCCTGCAGGCGCCGAACGGACCGGACTGGACCGCGTACGCCAAGGCCCAGAGGGACCTGAAGGACGCGCTGCAGCGGGCGCGGGAGGCGGAGGCCAAGGCCGGTCAGTCCGGCGCTGGCAAGAACGCCGACAAGAGCACCGGCAAAAAGGGCACTTGATCAAGGGCGCCCCACGTCGTGGTACGGTTGACAGGCAACGGCGCGGGGTGGAGCAGCTCGGTAGCTCGCTGGGCTCATAACCCAGAGGTCGCAGGTTCAAATCCTGTCCCCGCTACTGCAGTCGAAGGCCCGGATCCCAAGGGATCCGGGCCTTCGTGGTGTGCGAACTCATGTGCTGAGGGGAGGGACGGCCGCGCCGCCGTGGGGAGTTGAGGGGTGTGTGTTTGACTTGTCGTCCTGTGGGCATGTCGACAAAACGCTGAAGTGACCTCACGGGCTGCGGTATACCGGGTGTACCCAGGTTGCAGGTGGTGCGACGATGGACGTTATGGGGGACAAGGCAACTCTGTTCGAGTCAGGGCGATTTGTGCAGCCTTCCGGTGAGGAACCGTCCCGTGACGAGATGACCGACACGGGGGACGCCGCTGAGGAGGTACGCCTCGGACTCGCCGCGCAGAGCGGCGACGCCGAGGCCGCCAGCGTCCTCGGATCCATGCTGCTGCGCCGCGGCGACCTCGACGGAGCCGAAACCCATCTGCGAGCCGCCACCGCGGCCGGTGACCGGGCCGCCGCCAACAACCTGGGTGTCCTGCTGCACCAGCGCGGCTACCCCGAGGAGGCCGCCGGCTGGTGGCGCATCGCCGCCGTCGCCGGTTCCGCGGCCGCCGCGCACGCCCTGGGCCGCTACCACCGAGAGCGCGGGGACGAGCCCGCCGCCGAGTACTGGCTGCGCCAGTCCGCCGAGCAGGGCCATGTCCTCGGCGCCTACGCGCTCGCCGACCTGCTGGAGCATCGCGGGGACGTCGGCGCCGAGCACTGGATGCGGGCCGCGGCCGAGCGGGGGCACCGGGAGGCCGCCTACCGGCTGGCGCGCGCGCTCGACACGGCCGGCCGTGAGGACGAGGCCGGGGCCGACAACGCTGTCGCCGAGGCCGAGCAGTGGTACCGACAGGCGGCCGCGCGCGGCCACCGGCGGGCCGCGCTGCACCTCGGGGCGATCCTGGAGAAGCGCGGGGATCTGAAGGAGGCCGGGCGCTGGTATCTGACCTCCGCCAAGGACGGCGAGGCCCGCGCCGCCTGCGCGCTCGGCTTTCTGCTGCGCGACGCCGGGGACACCGAGAGCGCGGCCGTGTGGTGGCTGCGCGCGGCCCAGGAGGGCGACGGCAACGCGGCCAACGCCCTCGGCGCACTGCACGCCGAGCGCGGCGAGACCCAGACCGCCGAGCGCTGGTACCGGGCGGCGCTGGACGCCGGTGACGACAACGGCGCCTACAACCTCGGGCTGCTCTGCGCCGAGCAGGGGCGGACCGCGCAGGCCGAGCAGTGGTACCGGCGGGCCGCCTACGCCGGGCACCGGGAGGCCGCCAACGCGCTGGCCATCCTGCTGCTCCAGGGCGGCGACACCACCGGCGCCGAGCCGTGGTTCTCCAAGGCCGCCGAGGCCGGCAGTGTGGACGCCGCGTTCAACCTCGGCATCCTCTACGCCGGACGCGGCGAGGAGACCGTGGCGCTGCGCTGGTACGAGCGGGCGGCCGCCGCCGGGCACACCGAGGCCGCGCTCCAGGTCGGGATCGCCCGGCTGCGCGCGGGCGAGGAGCAGGAGGCCGAGCGGCATCTGCGGTGCGCGGCGGGCGGGGGCAGCGCGGAGGCGGCGTACCGCCTGGCCGCGCTGCTCGACGCGCGGCGGCCGCCGGAGCCGGCGCACGAGCTGGGCGAGATCGTGCACGAGAAGACCGAGTGCGAGGAGTGGTACGAGCGGGCGGCCACCCAGGGGCACCGGCGAGCCCAGGTGCGGGTCGGGATGCTCGCGGCGGCCCGGGGTGACGTGGTCGAGGCGGCGCGCTGGTACCGGGCGGCGGCGGAGGCCGGGTCGCGCAACGGCGCCTTCAACCTCGGGCTGCTGCTCGCGCGGGAGGGGAGCGAGCCGGAGGCCGCGGTGTGGTGGACGCGAGCGGCTGACGCCGGGCACGGCCGGGCGGCGCTGCGGCTGGCTCTGGTCTACGCGCGTCGGGGGGAGCTGGCGGAGGGCCAGCGGTGGGCCGACCGCGCGGTCGAGCTGGGGCCGGCGGAGGTTTCGGAGCGGGCGGGGCGGTTGCGGGACGCGCTGCGGGAGGAGCTCTCGGCGTGAGCCCCGCCACGTCCCCGGTAACTGATTTGCTTCCGTCGACCTCCCTCACGTAATGTCGTGTTCACCGACGCGGGGTGGAGCAGCTCGGTAGCTCGCTGGGCTCATAACCCAGAGGTCGCAGGTTCAAATCCTGTCCCCGCTACTGAAGGCCGAGGGCCGGAATCCAGAGATGGATTCCGGCCCTCAGTCGTATCCAGGAGATCCGGCAGATCCAGGAGCGCAGGACAGAATGAAAGAGGGGGCTTCCGCCCCCTCTTCAGCGTTCGCTCACGCCCGCGCGCAGTCCGGGCACAGCCCCCGGTACGTCACCTCGACGTCCGACACCGTGAAGCCGAAACGCTCGGTGTCGGGGAGGTCGGCGAGCGGGTTGCCCGTGGGGTGGACGTCGCGGATCGCGCCGCACCGGGCGCAGACCAGGTGCTGGTGCGGCCGGTGCGCGTTCGGGTCGTAGCGCTTGGCGCGTTTGTCCGTCGCGACTTCCAGTACCTCGCCGAGCGAGACCAGCTCACCCAGCGTGTTGTAGACGGTCGCCCGGGAGATCTCGGGCAGCTTCGCGACAGCCCGTGCGTGGACCTCGTCGGCCGTCAGATGGACGTGCTCGCCGTCGAGGACCTCGGCGACGACGCGCCGCTGCGCGGTCATCCGCCATCCGCGTCCACGCAGCCGTTCCAGAAGGTCGCTCATGGAGACCAGCCTAACAGCAAGGGGGACCAGGACGGGAATAGGTGTGAGTTTGGATCGATATCTAACTTAGAGCTTGTCCAATGTGGGATCGGGCACGGCTTTGGCCACAGGACAGCACTGGTACGTCGCCGCGTCGGCCGAAGAACTATGAGCCGAACAGCTTCGGCGGGCCGCAGCCGACCGGCCGTCCGCTGTGGCAGCCGGTCTCCGTCGACGGCTCCACCGGCAACCACGCGACGCCGGTGCACGCCGAGGACGACGACTTCGTGCAGGCGGGCAACCTCTACCGGCTGATGTCGGAGAAGGAGCGGGAGCGCCTGATCGCGGACCTGGCGGGTGCCGTCTCCCAGGTCTCGCGCGAGGACATCCTCGAGCGCGCCATCGGCAACTTCCGCAACGCCGACGCCGGCTTCGGCAAGCGGCTGGAGGCGGCGGTGCAGGCGCTGCGCGGCTGAGTCGGTCGTATCGAGTCGGCCGTATTCAGTCGGGGGCAACGGATCGGCGGCACGCCCGGTGCCGCTGGGCGGGCCGGACCCCCTGGTGCTCGGGGTCCGGCCCGTTCCGCTCGGTCACATGCCTTGCCCGGGACTGCTCAGAGCACCGCTGCGGGCTCGCGGGTCGGGGCCCAGCAGCGGATGATGTCGCGAACCGAGACGATGCCGGCCACCTCGCCGCGGTCGAGGACGACCAGGTGCCGGAAGCCGCCGTGGGCCATGGCGCGTGCGGCCTGCTCCAGGGTCCAGGTCGGGGCGGCGAAGACGACGTCGGTGGTGGTGTGGGCGTGGGTGCGTTCCGTGTCGGGGTTCTGGCCGAGGCCGACGGAGTTGAGGATGTCGCGTTCGGTGAGGATGCCGATGCCGCCGGCGTCCGGGTCGAGGACGACGGCGGCGCCGACCCGGCGGGCGGACATCAGGGCGGCTGCCTGGCGAAGGGTGTGGGCGGGGCCGACGGTGAGGATCACCGTGCTCATGGCGTCACGGACGAGCATGGATGGGGCCACCTCCTAGGAATCCAGTGCGTTAGTTCCTGGATTCACAAGTTCACAAGTGGGGGTGACTTCAGGGTGACAGGTAAAGGTCGGGTCAACAAGGGGGCGCGCGACGCCAGTTGAGGGCGTATCGGGACTGCTCCCGGGTCTCAGTGGCGCGGGTTGAGATACCCCAGCAACTCGTCGTGCAGCAGACCGTTGGACGCAGCCGCGTTGCCGCTGTGCGGGCCCGGGCGGCCGTCGAGGCCGGTGAAGCTGCCGCCGGCCTCCGTCACGACGATCGCGGTGGCGGCCATGTCCCAGAGCGACAGTTCCGGCTCCGCGCAGATGTCCACGGATCCCTCGGCGACCATCATGTACGGCCAGAAGTCGCCGTACGCGCGCGTGCGCCACACCTGGCGGGTGAGATCGAGGAAGCCGTCGAGGCGGCCCTGTTCCTCCCAGCCGGAGAGGGAGGAGTAGGCGAAGGACGCGTCCGCGAGCTTGCCGACGGCGGAGACGTGGATGCGGGTCGCGGAGGTCAGGCTGCGGCCCGTGAAGGCGCCGTGGTCCTTGGCGGCCCACCAGCGGCGGCCGAGGGCGGGAGCGGAGACGACGCCGACTACAGGGTGGTAGCCGCCCTCGCCCGCCTCCATCAGCGCGATGAGGGTCGCCCATACGGGGACGCCGCGTACGTAGTTCTTGGTGCCGTCGATGGGGTCGATCACCCAGCGGCGGGGGCCGGAGCCCTCGACGCCGTACTCCTCGCCGAGGACCGAGTCTCTCGGGCGGGCGCGCTGGAGGTGGCCGCGGATCAGTTCCTCCGCCGCCTGGTCCGCTTCGCTCACCGGGGTCATGTCCGGCTTGGTCTCCACCTTCAGGTCGAGGGCCTTGAAGCGGTCCATGGTGGTGGCGTCGGCGGCGTCCGCGAGGACGTGGGCCAGGCGCAGATCGTCGAGGTAGTCCGGCATGTGACGAACGCTATCTGCCGGGGTCGGTACGGGGCTACCAGGGGAGGGGGCGGTGTCGGGGGCTTGTGGTGCCGGTGGGGCTGTGGTGACAGGCGTGTCGGTCCGCCGACCCGTACCTCCGCGAACTCTTGACAGTGCATACAAGCGCGTCAAATCTGGGCGCAGAGCCGCTCTGACCCAGGGAGGCGATGATGCCTGCTGCCCGGGAGTCCCTACTGGACGCCGCCTATACGGCGCTCGCGCGCCGGCCGTGGTCCGCGGTGCGGATGGTCGACGTGGCCGCGGCGGCGGGCGTGTCCCGGCAGACCCTGTACAACGAGTTCGGGAGCAAGGACGGGCTGGCGCGGGCGCTGGTGCGGCGGGAGGCCGACGGGTACCTCGCCGGAGTCGAGCGGGCGCTCGCCGGGCCGGGCGAGCCGAGAGAACGGCTCACCGCCGTCGCCGAGTGGACGCGCTCCGCCGCGCGGGACAACGTGCTGGTACGGGCCATGCTCACCGGCTGCTGGAGCGAACGGCTGCCCACGCCGCCGCTCGCCGCCGTGCCGTCCTCCTCCTCGGTGCCGGCCCAGCGCCGCGCGGACGGGCCGCTGCCCACGCCCCGCGACTTCGTGCGGATCGTGCGGGACCGCGCCGTCACCGCCCTGACAGGCCCCGCCGCCACCCCGGCCGACCCCGCCGAGCTGACCCGCCCCTGCGAACTGGCCGTACGCCTCGCCCTGTCCTGCGTCGCGGCACCGCCGGGGGAAGGCGGCGTGGCAGAGCTGATCCAGGCGGTCGTCCCACGCCAGGCCGTGTGATTCCCGGGTCTCGGCACGGGCAGCTGTCCACGGACCCGCACCCGGCGACGGCCGGAGCCGCCGGCGATGCACCTTCCTAGCGCGCCGACCCCGACAACTGCAGCCCGATCACCCCGACGATGACCAGGCTGATCGAGACGATCTTCAGGGTGGAGACCAGGTCGCCGAGGAAGACCATGCCGTAGATCGCGGTCCCCGCCGCGCCGATGCCGGTCCACACGGCGTACGCGGGGCCCACGTCGAGTTTCTTCAGGGACAGGGTCAGCAGGCCGAAGCTGCCGAGGGCGAACGAGGCGAAGGCGATGGTCGGCCAGAGGCGGGTGAACCCGTGCGAGAGCTTCAGGCACACGGCGAAACCGGTCTCCAGAACCCCGGCCACGATGACCAGCAGCCACGCCATGTGCGGTCCTCCCGTTGATCCGGATCTCCGGCTCGGTGCGATTATGCACTTACCGAACCCGGGCCCCGGCAAACAACGCAGGGCGGCTCAGTCGCCTTCCTTGCGCTCCCGCGTGGCCAGCAGGCGGCGGAGCGAGTACAGGCGCGCCGGGTCCGCGTGGCCGTCCGCGACCCAGGCGTCCAGCGCGCAGTCCGGCTCGTCGTGGCTGCACGCGCGCGGGCAGCCCTCCGTACCGGGTTCGAGATCCGGGAAGGCGTGGATGACACGGGACGGGTCGATGTGGGCCAGGCCGAAGGAGCGCACGCCCGGGGTGTCGATGACCCAGCCGTCCACATCGGTCAGGGGCAGGGCGAGGGCCGACGTCGTGGTGTGGCGGCCGCGGCCCGTCACCGCGTTGACGTGTCCCGTCGAACGCCGGCGTTCCTGGGGCACCAGCGCGTTGACCAGGGTCGTCTTGCCGACGCCCGAGTGGCCGACGAACGCCGTCACCCTGCCGTCCAGGTACTCCCGCACCCGGTCCGCGGCGTCCCCGTTCTCCAGATCCTCGCGGCTGGTGACGACGTGGGGGATGTCGAGGGCGCCGTACAGCTCCAGCAGCTTGTCCGGCGGGGCGAGGTCCGACTTCGTCATCACCAGCAGCGGCTCCAGGCCGCCGTCGAAGGCGGCGACCAGGCAGCGGTCGATCAGACGCGGGCGCGGTTCCGGGTCGGCCAGGGCCGTGACGATCGCCAGCTGGTCGGCGTTGGCGACGACCACCCGCTCGAACGGGTCGTCGTCGTCGGCCGTGCGCCGCAGCACCGACGTGCGCTCCTCGATCCGTACGATCCGGGCGAGCGTGTCCTTCTTGCCGGACAGGTCGCCGACCAGGGCCACCCGGTCCCCGACCACCGCCGCCTTGCGGCCCAGCTCGCGGGCCTTCATCGCCATCACGGTCCGGTCGTCGACCAGGCAGGTCAGCCGGCCCCGGTCGACCGTGAGGACCAGGCCCTCGGCGGCGTCCTCGTGTTTGGGCCGGATGTTCGTGCGCGGCCGGGTGCCCCGGCGGCCGGGGCGGGTACGGATGTCGTCCTCGTCGGTGTGCTTGCCGTAGCGGCGCATGGCGTGTCCCTACTGCCCGAGCATCCCGGTCCACAGCTCGGGGAAGTCCGGCAGGGTCTTCGCCGTCGTCGCCACGTTCTCGATCCGCACGCCCTCGACCGTGAGGCCGATGATCGCGCCGGCGGTCGCCATGCGGTGGTCCTCGTAGGTGTGGAAGACGCCGCCGTGCAGCGGGCGCGGGCGGATGTGCAGGCCGTCGGCGGTCTCGGTGACGTCACCGCCGAGTTCGTTGATCTCCTTGGTGAGCGCGGCCAGCCGGTCCGTCTCGTGCAGCCGCAGATGGGCCACGCCCCGCAGGGTCGAGGGGGAGTCCGCGAGGGCGGCGACCGCCGCGATGCCCGGGGTCAGCTCACCGACGTCGCCCAGGTCCACGTCGATGCCGTGGATGGCGCCGGAGCCGGTGAACACCAGCCCGAACTCGGTGAGTTCGCAGGAGCCACCCATCTCGGTGAAGATCTCCCGCAGCCGGTCACCCGGCTGGGTGGTGCGCTCCGGCCAGTCCGGGATCAGCACCTTGCCGCCTGTCACCAGGGCCGCAGCCAGGAACGGCTGGGCGTTGGACAGGTCCGGCTCGATCGTCAGGTCCCGGCCGAGCAGCGCGCCCGGCGTCACCCGCCACACGTTCGGCTCGCCGCCCGACTCCGGGGTGTCCACCTGGGCGCCGACCGCGCGCAGCATGTCGACGGTCATCCGGATGTGCGGCATGGAAGGCAGGGTCGCGCCGGTGTGGCGGACCTCGACGCCCTGGTTGAAACGGGGTCCGGACAGCAGCAGGGCGCTCACGAACTGGGAGGACGAGGAGGCGTCGATCGAGACCGGGCCGCCGTCCAGGGCCCCGCCGCCGTGCACCGTGAGCGGCAGCGCGCCCCGGCCGTCGTCGTCGATCCGGGCGCCGAGCACGCGCAGCGCGTCGATCACACCGTGCAGGGGACGCTCGTACGACCGCGGGTCGCCGTCGAACCGGATCGGGCCGTCGGCCAGCGCGGCCACCGGCGGCAGGAAGCGCATCACCGTGCCGGCGTTGCCGACGTCGACCGTGGCCGGGCCGTGCAGCCCCGTCGGCAGTACCCGCCAGGCCTCGCCGGTGCCGTCGGGGCCGACCCCTTCCTCGATCTCCACGCCCATCGCGCGCAGGGCACCGGCCATCAGCAGGGTGTCGCGGGAGCGCAGCGGGCGGCGCAGCCAGCCGGGCTCGGAGGCGAGGGCGGCCAGCACCAGAGCGCGGTTGGTGACCGACTTGGACCCGGGCACGTGGACCGTCGCGTCGACGGCTCCGCTCGCGTGCGGGGCGGGCCAGAGGGCGGTGTGTGCGGGGTTAACGGTCATGCGCCCCACTTTAGTGGCTGGGGGCGGCCGGAGATCTCGACCAAAAGCGGCGAAACCCCCGCCGAGAGCCCGACGGGAGCCGTCGCCCGCGGCGGCGTCCCTGCCCGGGGCTCACACCTCCAGCAGCCAGCGGCCGCCGCCGATCAGCGAGCACAGCGACACCGCGTGGAACAGGAACAGCCACAGCGCCGCCGGTACGTGCGTGAGCCGCGAGAGCTGGTCCGCGTCCGAGTCGCCCGCGCCGCCACGCGACCGCTTCAGCTGCAGCTCGAACGGCGGCCGTACCCCGCCGAACAGCAGGAACCACACCACCGCGTACGCGAACGCGGCCTGCACCTGGGGCCCGGCCAGCCAGGACACCAGCAGGAAGGCGCCCCCTGTCAGCACCACGGTCAGCACGCCGTACGCGTTGCGGATCATCACCAGCATCGCCACCAGGAGGGCCGTCGCGGCCCAGAGCAGCAGCGTGATGCGGCCCGCGGCCAGCAGGGCGGCGCCGCCGAGGCCCAGCAGCGAGGGGGCCGTGTACCCGGCGGCGGCCGTCAGGATCATGCCGAGCCCGTGCGGCTTGCCCCTGCTGACCGTGAGGCCGCTGGTGTCGGAGTGCAGCCGGATGCCGGTGAGCTGCCGGCCGGTGAGCAGGGCGATCAGCCCGTGACCGCCCTCGTGCGCGATGGTGATCGCATTGCGGGATATCCGCCACACGGTGTGCGGGACCACCACGGCGAGTGCGGCCACCGAGGTGGCGAGCACCACCCACAGATCGGGATCGGGCTGGGTACCGGTGAGCCGGTCCCAGATGTCGGGCAGCGCGGTGGCGGCGAGGCTGTCCATATGTCCGAGAGGCCCCCTGTTCTGGTGCGGAGTCTGGCAGTGTGGCACGTCTGTGCGGACGGTATCTGAGACGCCGACCTCGCAGCGATCGTTCCTGAGGGCACATGTGCAGGCCGCAGCGTTGGGGTGCAGGTCGAGGTGTTGTCATGCGGGTGGACTCTCTTCTCCGTGCGACAGGTCGTGACGCGCGGGGCGTCGCGCAGCCCTGGTCGCAGATCGAAGCAGAACTGGGTACCGAACTGCCCAGCGACTACAAGCAGTTGTGCCAGGCGTTCGGTGTCGGCGAATTCTCGGGGGCGGAGCGGCGTCGGCCGTTTGTGCTTCTGCCGGCCGGAAGACTTGGATGTGCCGTCCTGGCGGGAGCGAGTGCCGCGGCCGCTTGGTTGACGCCCAGGGCCTACTACGAGGTGACGCTGCTCTCGGGGGCGGCCGCGTTCCTGGTGACGGCCGTGGTGGTGTGCGGGCTCGTCGATGCCTGGGCCGACGTCGGACAAGTCTGAGCACGTCCGTTGTCAGTGCGGTGCGCTTCACTGTCCGCCGTGGAGCTCACCCAAGCGACCGTCAACGACCTGCTGGCCCAACTCGGCCCGGGGGCGGCTACATGTACCTGCCCGGCGACCTGGACCCGCAGGACCTGACCGACCTGCTCGGCGGCAGGTACGGCGCCCCGCGCACCCTCGTCCTCGACGGCTTCACCGATCCGACGGTCGACGAGTCCCGGGGCGCGGCCCTCCTTGCCCCCTTCGAGGACCGGGCCGTGAAGATACGGGCGTGGGCGTACGGGGATCAGTGGGTCGGCACGGGTACGGTGCGCGACGCCGAAGGGGTCGAGCGGCCGGTGCTGGTGATCGCGCGCAGGGAGATGCCAGAACCCTTGGCGGTCGCTCCGGACGAGGACGAGGACGAGGACGTCGACTGGATGGAGCGGCTCAGACGGATCACCGGCTGGACGCATCGCGCCCAGCGGCCGGACGTGGACTGGGCGGAGGCGGAGTCGCGCCTGGGCACGGCGCTGCCGAGCGACTACAAGTGCATGGTCGAGACGTTCGGCAAGGGTGCCTTCGACGGATATCTGGATCTGAACCAGGAGCCGTGGACGCATCTCAGGGAGGACGGGCTGCTGATCTGGGCGGGCACTGAGCACGAGGACCTGTACTGCTGGAGGGCCGACGGCGACGACCCCGACCGCTGGCCCGTCGTGGTCCGTTCTTTCGACGGCGAGGACGTCTCCTTCGACTGCCAGGCCGCGGAGTTCGTCTGCCGCATCCTCGTCGACCCGCACCACCCGTTCACGATGGCCCGCTATTTCGACACCCACTGGTTCATGAGCTACCGGGAAAGCATCTGACCGACCCGAAAGACGGGGTCGCCGTGAGGGGGCACGGGACGTGCTCTTCGGGCTCAGGGCCTACGTCGGTGAGCGCGCGTGCCCGCTCGTCCCGCCCAGCGGTGCGACCGTGGGCGGGACGGCGGGGGGTGCCGGTCAGCCGATGGTTGCGATGCCGTCGGTGGTGACGGTCGGGCGGCCCGAGGTGCCGACCACGACGATCTTCAGGGTGTGTTTGGCGGAGCTGGACCACGTCTTCGTCCAGATCGCCTGTCGATACAGCGTGGTGGAGGACTTCAGGTCGACCTCGGTGACCTTGGTGCCGTCGACGTAGACGTACGCCTGGCCGGAGGTGGAGGCCCGCGAGACGATCCAGGCCACCGAGCGGCCGGTGAAGGTCCAGCTGATCGAGGCCCCGGCGGAGGAGGCGCTGTAGGAGTAGCCGCCCAGGTAGCTGGTGCTGCTCTTGTGCGTCCAGGTGCCGGTGCGGGTGGTGGAGGTCTCCTGGATGATGTTCGGCGTCCGGTAGACGGAGGCGCCGGCGCTGTTGCCTGCCACGTCGTACGCCTTCAGCGCGAACAAGTCCGAGCTGCCGGGCTTGGCGGTGGTGTTCCAGGAAGTGGTGGTCGGGCCGAAGGAGGCGGCGGAGGGCGAGGTCGCAAGGGCCTTGGCCAGCGCCGCGCTGTCGGCTGCCTTCCAGGTCACCGTGACCGGAACCGCTGTCGAACTCACCGTGCCGGTGCGCGTCTTGACGTCGGGAGCGGTCGGGAAGGTGGGCGCGGTGGTGTCGCCGACCAGGGTGACCGAGCCGGACAGGGTGGTCGAGCCGCGGACGTGAGTGGCACGGACCTGGACCGTGTGGCTGCCGGCCGCGACCGAGATCGAGGCGGAGCGGGCGGAACCGGAGGCGTGCGCCACGGCCTTGCCGTCGACCAGGACGTCGAAGCCGGAGATCACCTGGGACGGTGTGGCGGTCGTCCAGCTCACCGCTGCCGCGCCCTTGGTGTAGTAGCTCGTGCCGGACTTGGCCGCGCCGCCGGACATTCCGGTGACGGTGACGGCACCGACCGGGCCGGCCGCGTAGGAGCGGACCGTGCTCAGGGCGTTGTAGAGCTGGTTGCCGGGGCAGTCGGTGGCGTAACCGTTGCGGTGCCCGGAGATGACGTTGAAGTTGTAGCTGTTGCCCAGGGTGAAGCCGTAACTGTCGGAGGCGCCCTCGGGCAGGGAGGCGGAGCCGGTGCCCGGATTCACCCCGGTCATGCCGAACTTCCAGGCGGCGATCCGGGCGATCGAGCCCAGCATCGCCTGCGTCGGCGTGGCCCCCGGGAAGGTGCTGGCCGTGGAGTCACCGCCGCTGAAGTCGGTGTACGTGCCGATGGCGGCCACGCCCATGCTGTTGGTGTTGAACCCGTAGGTCTGGGCGCCGACGAGGGGCAGAGCCATCCCGCCGAAGCGGCCCTCGAAGATGGTGCCGCACTTGTCGACCAGGAAGTTGTAGCCGAGGTCGCGCCAGCCCTGGTTGAGGTGCTCGGCGTAGATGCCGCGCACGATCGCCGGGGAGTCGGAGCAGGAGTAGTTGTTCGTGGTGTCCGTGTGGTGGACGAACATCACCTTCACCGCCGACCCGTACGACGGATAACCGGCCTCCCGGGCACACTCGTCCGCGCCCCAGCCGGCCCGGGTGACCACGGTCGGCGGCGCCACCGTCGAGGTGGTCGTGGCCGGCATCGGGTCCGGCGGGACCGGCGATGCCGACGCGGAAGGGCTGGCCGAGGAGGCCGGACAGGACGGATACGCCTGGTCCATGGTCGGCAACTGGCTCGGCCAGGACGTCGCCGACGCGCTCGGCGAGGTGGAGCCGGAGGCGGAGGGCGAGGTGCTGGTGGACGGCGCGGCGGAGCTGGAGTCCGTGGCCGTGGGGGTGGCTGAGTCCGTCGCCGTCGCCGTCGCCGAGTAGGTCGGGGCGGAGCTGTCGGTGGCCGTCGCCGTGTCGGTCGCGGTGGCCGTGTCCGTCGGCGTGGTCGTGTCGGTGGCCGTGGCGGTGTCGGTGGCCGTCGCGTCCATGGCGTAGCCGGCCGGGGCCATGCCGGAGCCCGAGGTGCCCGAGGCGGACTTGCCCGGGTCGATCAGATCCACCCGCAGCCCGGCGGGCAGCGCGGCCGCGCGGTGCGCGCCGGCCGCGCGGACCTGGATGCCGTTCGACGGCCCCGCCCACATCGGCGACATCCCGCCCCGTACGCCGGGACGGTTCAGCTCGGCCGCGTCGGGGATGTCGTCCGGCTGCTGCATCTTCAGCCACTGGGTCCAGTGGCCGTCGGCCGCGGAGCGGGTGCGCACCTCCACCGTGCCGCGCAGCGAGGTGTGCGCGCCGTTCCAGGTGACGCCCACCATGCTGAACGGGTCCGTGGACCGGGCGCCCAGCGTCTTGAGCGACGCGCTCGAACCGGTCAGCGGCAGCGAGTGCACATGCGTCTTGACCGGCCCCGCCGCCGACGCCCCGGAACCACCGCCCTGCCCGGCCGCCGCGACGGCTGCCACCGCCAGGCCGCCTCCCGCGACGACCGCTCCCAACGCCACCCAGGCGCGCTTCTTCAGTCCGGACGGACGCGATCGCCGGCCCCTGTATGCAGTTCTCATGCCCCACCTTGTGGAAACGTGGCATCCCTTGCCACACGTCGAACCTATGGGGACCGGATGACGTGGCCGGCCGGCCCATGACCGCCGGACGATTACATGATCCCCGAGAGATCCAGCGCATCACGCGTCACTTTCGTTTCTCGGACTGCTCGTCCTCCTTGCGTAAGGTGGTGAAGGCCCTGGGGTCACTGGGCAGGTCGGAGGGGTGGTTTCGGATGTGCGGACGGTATGCGTCGAGTCGTAGGCCCGAGGATCTCGCAGGCATCTTCGAGGTCGAGAAGTGGGAGCCCGAGGAGACGCTGGAGCCGGACTACAACGTGGCGCCGACCAAGGAGGTCTACGCCGTCCTCGACCGTCCCCTGAAAGACGCGGACTCCCCGCGTCCGGTCCGCCAGCTGCGCAAGCTGAAGTGGGGTCTGGTGCCGTCCTGGGCCAAGACCCCCGAGGGCGGCGCCCGGATGATCAACGCGCGGGCCGAGACCGTGCACGAGAAGCCCGCCTACCGCCGTGCCTTCGCCGCCCGGCGCTGCATCATCCCCGCCGACGGCTACTACGAGTGGGTGACCGGCCAGCAGGAGCGCGACCTGGAGGTCGAGGGAAAGAAGAAGCGGCCGCGCAAGCAGCCGTACTTCGTGCTGCCGGCCGACGGCTCGGTGTTCGCGATGGCCGGGCTGTACGAGTTCTGGCGGGACCGCACCCTGCCCGACGACCACCCCCAGGCCTGGTGGGTGACCTGCTCGGTGATCACCACGGAGGCGGAGCAGACCCCGCTGGCCGTGGCCCCCGCCGAGGGCCCGTACTCGCTGGCCGACATCCACCCCCGGATGCCGCTGATGCTCACCCCGGACCGCTGGGACGCCTGGCTCGACCCGGCCCGCACCGACCCCGACGCCCTCCGCGACCTCCTCGCCCCGCCCCCGCCCGGCCTGATGCGCGCCTACCCGGTCTCCACGGCCGTCAGCAACGTCCGCAACAACGGCCCGGAACTGCTGAAGGAGCTTGAGGCACCGGAAGCGGGCACACTCTTCTAGCGTGATCGAGATTGTCGAGACCGACGCCGGGACCGCACGCATCACCTGGCACAAGGCGAAGAAGGCGCGGCTGGTCCTGGCCGTGAGCCACGGAGCGGGCGGTGGCATCGAGGTACGGGACCTCCAGGCGCTCGCCCGGGTGCTCCCGGAGCACGGCGTGACCGTGGCCCTCGTGGAGCAGCCCTGGCGCGTCGCCGGGAAGAAGGTCGCCCCCGCGCCGAAGACCCTGGACACCGGCTGGCGCGGCATCTGGCCCGCGCTGTCCGGGATGGAGCTGCCGGTGGTCTCCGGCGGCCGCAGCGCCGGCGCCCGGGTCGCCTGCCGCACGGCGACCGAGCTGGGCGCGCATGCCGTCCTCGCGCTCAGCTTCCCGCTGCACCCGCCGGGCAAGCCCGAGAAGTCCCGCGCCGAGGAGCTGCTGGGAGCCGGAGTGCCCACACTGGTCGTGCAGGGCGGCAACGACCCCTTCGGCAAGCCGGAGGAGTTCCCGAAGGGTGACTTCGAGCTGATCGAGGTGCCGTACGGCGATCACGGGTTCGCGGTCCCCAAGCGCGCGGAGATCACCCAGGAGCGGGCCCTGGAGATCGCCACCGAGGGCGTCGTGGAGTGGACCGTGTCACTCGGGTGACCCCCGGGAATGTTGCGGGCTGGACCTCTGTTGATCCGGACAGAAGTGCTGAGGCCTCGGCACCGAGGTCGTAGGAGAGGAAGTCCGCCGCATGGGTTCGACCATCTGCCCGAGCCAAAAGCGCAGCGCTGACCTGGACTGGACGGTGCTGCACGCGGCCAAGGCCACTCCTATTCGAGGGGCGGCAGGCACGGGTCGTGTTCTATCCTCCGAAACGAGTGGGACCGGTTTTGGTCCTGCCCGGGATCTTGAGGAGGTGGGTCCGGTCACCGGTACCGACGCAGGGACCGACAACGGCCAGGCGGAGCAGCCCGAGGGCCAGGGCGTGAGCGCGGAGGCGATCTCCGAGTCCACCGCCGAGCGCAGTGCGCGCTTCGAGCGGGACGCGCTCGAGTTCCTCGACCAGATGTACTCGGCCGCGCTGCGCATGACGCGCAACCCGGCCGATGCCGAGGACCTGGTGCAGGAGACCTACGCGAAGGCGTACGCGTCCTTCCACCAGTTCCGCGAGGGCACCAACCTCAAGGCGTGGCTGTACCGGATCCTCACCAACACGTTCATCAACTCCTACCGCAAGAAGCAGCGCGAGCCGCAGCGCTCCGCCGCGGAGGAGATCGAGGACTGGCAGCTCGCCCGCGCCGAGTCGCACATGTCGACGGGTCTGCGCTCCGCCGAGTCGCAGGCGCTCGACCACCTGCCCGACTCGGACGTGAAGGAAGCGCTGCAGGCGATCCCCGAGGAGTTCCGCATCGCCGTCTATCTCGCGGACGTAGAGGGCTTTGCGTACAAGGAGATCGCGGACATCATGGGGACACCCATCGGTACGGTGATGTCCCGGCTGCACCGGGGCCGTCGTCAACTGCGCGGCATGCTGGAGGACTACGCCCGTGAGCGCGGGCTGGTCCCGGCGGGCGCCGGAGAGTCGAACGAAGCGAAAGGCTCGGGCTCATGAGCTGCGGAGAGCCGCACGAGACGGACTGCAGTGAGGTCCTCGACCATCTGTACGAGTTCCTCGACAGTGAGATGCCGGACGTCGATCGCGACAAGTTCCAGCACCACTTCGAGGAATGCTCTCCGTGCCTGGAGAAGTACGGCCTGGAGCAGGCCGTGAAGAAGCTGGTCAAGCGGTGCTGCGGGCATGACGACGTACCCGCGGATCTGCGCGCCAAGGTCATGGGGCGGATCGACCTGATCCGTTCCGGCCAGGCTGTGCCCGAGCACGACGTGACCGCCACCCCGCAGGAGAGCTGACCGCCGGGTCATCACCCGAACGTGCTAATCCTCAGGTCATAGGCCCCGCACCCCCCGATCCCCGCCCTAGGCTCCGAGCCTGGACAGGCATGGTCGGGGGAGGGGCGCGATGGAGGCGGTACCGGCGAGGGCACGCGGCTGTGTGGCCTGTGTCGCCCTGCTGGCGCTGCTCTGCCTCCTGCCGCTGCCGACGGTCCGCACCCCGTGGTGGGCGCTCGGCCTGCTCTGCGCGCTCTACGCCGTCTGCGAGCACGTCGTGCGCCGGCGCTTCGGCGGCACCTTCTACCCCGTGCTGCTCGCCGGGGCGTTCCTGCTGCCGCCGCCGGCCGCCGCGCTGGTCCCGCTGCCCGCGGCCCTGCTCTCCCCGGTCGAGCGGGCCGGGCACCGGCCGGCGCCGCTCAGACGCCTCTGGCGGGCCGCGCGGCCCGCGCTGGCCGTGTGGGGCGCCGCCCGGGTGCACTGGGCGCTCGGCGGCCGGGACGCCGTCGTCGCCTCCGACTTCCCGTACGCGCTGCTGCCCGCCGGCGCGGCCGTGCTCGCCTTCTGCCTGATCCTCACCGTCCTCGACGGCGGGATCCGCGCCGTCGCCCTCGGCATCCCGCTGCGCCGGGCCTGGCGCGGGCTGCTGTCCCGCTCCCTCGCGCCGGTCGCGGCGCACGGACTCGCCGGGCTGATGACGGCCGTGCTGTGGCGCAGCCCGTACGGCCCGGTCGCCGCGCTGCTCGTGCTGCTGCCGATGTGCGTGTCCTGGTGGATCTTCGCCCAGTACCACCGCGAACGCGCCGCCCACCAGGCCACCATCCGTGCCCTCGTCCAGGCGGTCGACATCAAGGACGGCTACACCCGCGGCCACAGCGAACGCGTCGGACAGGCCTCCGTCATGATCGCCCGCGAACTCGGCATGGACGACGACCGCGTCGAGGTGCTGCGCTTCGCCGGCATCCTGCACGACGTCGGCAAGCTCGGTGTCCCGACGCGGCTGCTGCGCAAGGACGGCCCGCTGACCCCCGAGGAACGCCGGATCATCGAACTGCACCCCGAGTACGGCCATGAGATGGTCCGCGGGATCTCCTTCCTCGGCGAGGCCCGCGCCGCGATCCTGCACCACCACGAACGCCTCGACGGCAGCGGCTACCCGTACGGCCTCGTCGGAACCCAGATCCCCGAGTGCGCCCGCATCGTCGCCGTTGCCGACGCCTTCGACGCGATGACCTCCACCCGCTCCTACCGCCGGGCCCGCCCGGTCGAGGCGGCCGTCGCCGAACTGGAGCGCTGCGCCGGCGCGCAGTTCGACCCGCGCATGGTGGACGCGTTCCGGCGCGCACTGGGCCGCTACGGCTGGCACCCCACGGTCACCTCCGAGGACACCGGGAAGCCGCACGAGAGCCAGGGCCGGTCGCCGGTCATCGGGGCACCCCGGTGACGGCCCTGAGGATCGTGCACGGGGCCGCCGGGCTCACCGCGGCCGGGTCCCTCGCGGTCACCCTGTGGACCGGGCTCGACGAACGGGGCGTCGCCCTCGCCTTCGGGGTGCTCATAGCCGTCGGCGAGCTGACCCGCTGGAGCGACGCCGAGGTACGGCAGGCCGCCCCCCTCGCCACCGCCGGCTCGCTGTCGTACGCCCTGCTCGGAGCGGAGGCCGGTCGGCCCGCGCACCACGACGCGGCGCAGGTCGTCACCGTGGTCCTGGCGGCCGCCCTGCTCGGCGCCGTCCCGCACATCTGGCACGGACGCACCCCCACCCTCGACCATCTGGCCCGCCGCGTGCTCACCGTCGGCTTCGCCGCCGTCTGCTTCCAACCCCTCTACAACAAGGGCGCGTTCACCTCCTGGAGCGGCCCCGCCTACGCCCTGCTCCTGGTCGCCCTGCTCTGCCTCACCGCGCTGTGCGACGCCGTCCTGGCCGCCGCTCTCGCCCACTCCCGCACCCGCTGGCCGTTCGGCCCGCTGCTGCGCGAGGAACTGCGCGGGCTGCTCGGCATCGGCTCCGCCGTCTGTGCGACCGGCGCGGTGATCGCGCTCGGGGTCGCCGTCGCCGGGCTGTGGGCGCTGCCCGTGTTCTGTCTGCCCCTGCTGCTCACCCAGCTGTCCCTGCGCAGATACGCGGCCGTCCGCGCCACCTACCGGCAGACCATCGCCTCGCTCGCCCGTGCCACCGAGATAGCCGGCTGCACCCCACCCGGGCACGCCCGCCGCGTGGCCGCGCTCAGCCTCGCCGTCGGCCGGGATCTCGGCCTGACCGGCGGCGAACTGACCGTCCTGGAGTACGCGGCCCTCATGCACGACATCGGCCAGCTCAGCCTGGTCGACCCGGTCCCGGCCGGTGCCACCGCCGGGCTGCCGCCCGCGCAGCAGCGGCGGATCGCGCTGCTCGGCGGGGCCGTCGTACGGCAGACCGGTGTGTCCGCGGCCGTCGCCGTGATGGTGGAACGGCAGGCGGACCCCTACCGCGAACAGCCCCTCGCCGCCCGGATCATCCGCGCCGTGAACGCCTACGAGGAGATGACCCGGGACGCAGGCCCCGAGGGACCCCTGCGGGCGCTGGAGGAGCTGCGTCTCGGCACCGCCGGTGACTACGCTCCGGAGGTGGTGGAGTCCCTCGCCCGCGTCCTGGCCCAGCCACGGACCTGGGGGGAGAGTGCGCCGGTGGCGGGCGACGGGAGACGCACGGCACTGTCTGACCCCCCTCGCGGCTGGGTAACCCATGGGTAATGAGCGCCTTTCCCACCGTACGTGGTTGGATGCGAGGGAGAGGGTGTCCGGGGGCACAAGCCAGCCCACTGAGCGGAACTGGAACTGGCAGGCGGGAATCGTGAGGATCTTCGGCAAGGGACGGCACCGGCCCTCCGCCTCCTGGCGGCAGGCCACCGACCGGGCGTTCACGCTCATCGGCGACGGTCGGTACGAGGACGCGGGCGAGCTGCTGACACGGGCCGCCGACCTGGAGCCCTGGCTGTCGGAGTCCTGGTTCAACCTCGCCCTGCTGCACAAGTTCCGGCACGACTGGGAGCAGGCCCGCGCGGCCGGTCTGCGCGCGGTGGCCCTGCTCGACCGCGAGACCGGGGCGCCCGACTGGTGGAACGTCGGCATCGCCGCCACCGCCCTGCAGGACTGGCCGCTGGCCCGCCGCGCCTGGCAGGCGTACGGGCTGAAGGTGCCTGGGGGCCCCTCCCGGCCGAAGGCTGGGGGAGGCGCCGCCGTGGCCGGGGAACCGGTCGGCATGGAGCTGGGCAGCGCGGCCGTACGGCTCTCCCCGGAGGGTGAGGCCGAGGTCGTGTGGGGCCGCAGGCTGGACCCCGCGCGGATCGAGGTGCTGTCCATCCCGCTTCCCTCGTCCGGGCGACGCTGGGGCGAGGTCGTGCTGCACGACGGGGTCCCGCACGGCGAGCGCACGACCTCCACCGGCCATGCGTATCCGGTCTTCGACGAGATCGAGCTGTGGGCGCCCTCACCCGTGCCGACCTGGGTGGTTCTGCTGGAGGCGGCCACGGAGGCGGACCGGGACGCGCTGGAGCAGCTCGCCGCGGACGCCGGGTTCGCCGCGGAGGACTGGTCGTCGTCCGTGCGGCTGCTGTGCCGGATGTGCTCGGAGTCGCGGATGCCGTCGGACGAGGGCGAGGGTGATCACCTGGACCCGCACGACCACAGCGAGCCAGGTCATCCCGGGCCGCTGGGGCACCGGACGGACGGGCAGCTGTGGGTGCCGGAGCGGGAGTGCGGGGTGGCCGCGCCGGCTTCGCTGGTGCGGGGGCTGCTGGACGGGTGGGTCGCCGACAGCCCGGACTCCAGGGACTGGCGGGATCTCGAAGAGGTTTGCTGAGCCGCCGGTGACCAGCCGCCTTTAGGCTGTACCCGAGACTTTTCCAAGGTTTGCAGGAAGGCGTACGTCGGTCATGGCGCAGCAGGACACCGATCAGCAGCACGCGGGCGTGCTCCCCGTCGACGAGGAGGGGTACGTCGTCGACACGGAGGACTGCGAGGAGCGCGAGAAGGCCTGGCGGGAGCGCGGGACCTCGCGGCCGATCACGGTCGTCGGCAACCCGGTGCTGCACAAGGAGTGCAAGGACGTCACCGAGTTCGGCGAGGAGCTGCAGCAGCTCGTCGCGGACATGTTCGCCAGCCAGCGCACCGCCGAGGGTGTGGGCCTGGCCGCCAACCAGATCGGTGTCGACCTGAAGGTCTTCGTCTACGACTGCCCCGACGACGAGGGCGTCCGGCACGTGGGCGTGGTGTGCAACCCCAAGCTCGTCGAGCTGCCCGCCGACCAGCGCCGCCTGGACGACAGCAACGAGGGCTGCCTGTCGGTGCCGACGGCGTACGCACCGCTCGCCCGGCCCGACTACGCCGAGGTGACCGGCCAGGACGAGCAGGGCAACCCGATCAGGGTCCGTGGCACCGGCTACTTCGCACGGTGTTTGCAGCACGAGACCGACCACCTCTACGGCTACCTGTACATCGACCGGCTGTCCAAGCGGGACCGCAAGGACGCGCTGCGGCAGATGGCCGAGAACGAGCCACGTTATCCGGTGGTCGCCAACGACTAGCAGAGACCGCGGACTTGGGGCGCCCGGCCGGGATCACTCCCGGTCGGGCGCCCTTCGTATGTCCGGCTTCGATCATCCGTGCGTCGTACAACCGAACCGTTCTGCCCTCCTAATGATCCTTAATCGGTCACGCAGGGGGGGATTCTCGGCACCTTGGGGTAGTGAGTGAAGCAAATCCGTTCCCATGGCGGACAGTTGTGGTGCTGAATGTAAGTGCGGGGATACGCAACGGCGCACGCCCGGCACGACGGTAGGGGTGTGCGCTCCTGGCGGCGGAGAGGGGTTTGTACGTGCATGCTTTCCCACACGGCACCACAGCGACGCCGATGGCGGTCGTAGTACCACCCTCACTGGCACTCCCGGTGATCGAGTCCGCCTTTCCTCGGCAACTGCACCCGTATTGGCCGCGACTCCAGGAGAAGACACGGCTCTGGCTGCTGGAAAAGCGGCTCATGCCGGCGGACCTGGTGCGGGAATATGCCGATGGACTGTGCTACACCGACCTCATGGCGGGCTACTACCTCGGTGCCCCCGACGAGGTCCTGCAGGCCATCGCCGACTACAGCGCATGGTTCTTCGTCTGGGACGACCGCCACGACCGGTACGTGGTCCACGGCCGGGCCGACGACTGGCGACGCCTCAGGCACCGCCTCCATACGGCCCTCGACGCACCCCGGCACCATCTGCACCACCCGGACTCGCTGGTCGCGGGGTTCGCGGACAGCGTGCTGCGGCTGTACGGCTTCCTGTCGCGCACCTGGAACCAGCGGTTCGCCCGGCACTTCCACGCGGTGATCGAGGCCTACGACCGCGAGTTCCGCAACCGCACCGAGGGATACATACCCGGCGTCGAGGAATACCTCGCCCTGCGCCGGCACACCTTCGCGCACCGGATATGGACGGACCTGCTGGAGCCGAGCGCCGGGTGTGAACTCCCGGATTCCGTACGGAAAAGCCCGGCCTATCGCCGGGCCGCACTGCTCAGTCAGGAATTCGCCGCCTGGTACAACGATCTGTGCTCGCTGCCGAAGGAAATTGCGGGCGACGAGGTCCACAATCTCGGCATCAGTCTCATCACCCATGAGAGGCTGACTCTCGAGGAATCGGTGGATGAAATGAGGCGGCGCGTCGAGGAATGCATCAGTGAATTCCTCGAAGTCGAGCAGGAGGCCCTGCAGTTCGCCGACGGCCTCGCCGACGGCACGGTCCACGGAAAGGAACTGAGCGCCGCGGTCCGCGCCTGCGTCGGTAATATGCGCAACTGGTTCAGCTCCGTCTACTGGTTCCACCACGAGTCCGGCCGGTACATGGTCGACACCTGGGACGACCGGTCCACACCCCCGTACGTCAGGAACGAAACGGCAGGTGAGAAATGACCGTCGAGTCTGTGCTGCCCCTGAACTCCCAGACCGCCGAGCTGCGTGAACCGCCGCTGGCCGGCGGCGCGGTGCCCGGCCTCGGGCACGGTCTGCAACTGGTCCGCGATCCGCTCGCGTTCATGTCCCGGCTCCGCGACCACGGCGACGTCGTACGCCTCAGGCTCGGCCCCAAGACGGTGTACGCCGTCACCGCCCCGGAGCTCACCGGCGCGCTCGCGCTCAACCCCGACTTCAAGATCGACGGACCCCTGTGGGAGTCCCTCGAAGGGCTGCTCGGCAAGGAGGGCGTGGCCACCGCCAACGGCCCTCGGCACCGGCGCCAGCGGCGCACCATCCAGCCCGCGTTCCGGCTCGACGCGATCCCGAACTACGGGCCGGTCATGGAGGAGGAGGCGCACGCGCTGACCGAGCGCTGGCGGCCCGGCGAGACCGTCGACTGCACCTCCGAGTCCTTCCGGGTGGCCGTCCGCATCGCCGCCCGCTGCCTGCTGCGCGGCGAGTACATGGACGAGCGCGCCGAGCGGCTCAGCGTCGACCTCGCCACCGTCTTCCGCGGCATGTACCGGCGCATGGTCATCCCGCTCGGGCCGCTGTACCGGCTGCCGTTCCCGGCCAACCGCGAATTCAACCGGGCGCTGGCCGATTTGCATCTGCTGGTCGACGAGATCATCGCCGAGCGGAGGGCATCTGGTCAAAAGCCGGACGATTTGCTGACGGCATTGCTGGAGGCGAAGGACGACAATGGCGACCCCATCGGGGAACAGGAGATCCACGACCAGGTCGTCGCGATACTCACCCCCGGCAGCGAAACAGTGGCGTCCACGATCATGTGGCTGCTCCAGGTCCTCGCGGAACACCCGCAACACGCCGAGAAGGTACGGACCGAGGTCGAATCCGTGACCGGCGGTCAACCGGTCGGATTCGAACACGTCCGCTCACTCCGGCACACCAACAATGTCGTCGTCGAGGCCATGCGGCTCCGGCCCGCCGTATGGATATTGACGCGGCGAGCGGTGACCGACACCGCGCTCGGTGAATATCGCATTCCGGCCGGGGCGGACATCGTCTACAGCCCCTACGCGATCCAGCGTGACGCCCGCTCCTACGAGCGCCACCTCGACTTCGACCCCGACCGGTGGCTGCCGGAGCGGGCCAAGGACGTGCCGAAGTACGCCATGAGCCCCTTCAGCGTCGGCAACCGCAAGTGCCCCAGCGACCACTTCTCCATGACCCAGCTGAGCCTGATCACCGCGGCGATCTCGGCGAAGTACCGCTTCGAGCAGGTCGCGGGGTCGAACGACACCACCCGCGTGGGCATCACGCTCCGCCCGCACAACCTGCTGCTGAGGCCGCTGCCCTGGTAGGAGGGTCGGGGTAGGACACCTGGTACCGGCGCGCGCTCAGGCGGCCTCAGGGCCCCGGAACGCGCGCCGGTAGGCGTTCGGGGTGGTGCCGAGCGCCCGCACGAACTGGTACCGCATGGCAGCCGCCGTACCGAACCCGGTGCGCCAGGCGATCGCGTCCATGGTCTCGTCGGTCCCCTCCAGCAACTCCTGGGCGCGCAGCACCCGTTGCCGCTGGATCCACCGGTAGGGAGTGGTCCCGGTCTCCTGCTGGAAGCGGCGCGCGAAGGTGCGCGGGGCCATGTGGGCGCGGGCGGCGAGCTGCTCGACGGTCACCTCCTGGTCGAGGTGCTCCTCCATCCACACCAGCACCTCGCCGACGGTGTCGCACGGCCCCTTCGGCAGCGGCCGCTCGATGTACTGCGCCTGCCCGCCGTCCCGGTGCGGCGGTACGACCATCCGGCGGGCGATCTTGTTGGCGACCTCGGGTCCCTGCTCCTTGCGCACGAGATGCAGGCAGGCGTCGATCCCCGCGGCGGTGCCGGCCGAGGTGATCACTGGGTCCTCGTCGACGTAGAGCACGTCCGGCTCGACGGTCAGCCGCGGATACTGGCGGGCCAGCTCCGCCGCGTGGTGCCAGTGCACGGCACAGCGCCGGCCGTCCAGCAGCCCGGCGGCGGCGAGCACGAAGACGCCCGAGCAGACGCTGAGCACCCGGGCGCCGCGGTCCACCCCGCGGCGCAGGGCGGTGAGCAGCTCCGGCGGAAACGCGCGCGAGTCGTAGCAGGCCCCGGCCGGTACGGCGATCAGATCGGCCGCCTCCAGGCGCTCCAGGCCGTGCTCGACCTGCAGGGTGAATCCCGCGTTGGAGCGCAGCACCGGGCCCTCGGCCGAGGCGACCGCGAAGTCGTACACCGGCAGTCCCTCGTCACTGCGGTCGGTGCCGAAGACCTCGCAGACGACGGCCATCTCGAAGGGGTTCACGCCGTCGAGCAGCACGGCGGCCACGTTCTGCAGCATGCTGCCAGTCTGCCTCGCCGGTGGCAGTAATTCGAGGGTGTGCGGCAGTCCTGCCACTCCCGGTAAGGAGCATTCGGCGCGACAGTGATGTCTATGACCACATCACAGACAGAAGGACTGCTCGGAATGATCGCCGTGATCGGGATCCTGGGCCTGCTGATCCTCCCGGCGGTGATCGGTATCGCGCACGACAGGATGATCGACCGCCAGATCAGTAGGTCACAGCGAGAAGAGGCGACGAAGCCGAAGGGGGAGAAGGAGGCGAGGCGGCCGAGCCGGACCCGTAGGCACCACGGCGCGGCCCACCCCGTCTGAACGGCCGGTCAGAAGTCTTCGTCCAGGTCGACGGTGCCCTCCACCGCGACCTGGTACGCCGACGGGCGGCGCTCGAAGAAGTTCGTCAGCTCCTGGACGCCCTGCAGCTCCATGAAGGAGAACGGGTTCTCCGAGCCGTACACCGGGGCGAACCCCAGGCGGCTGAGGCGCTGGTCGGCGACGCACTCCAGGTACTGCCGCATCGACTCGGTGTTCATGCCCGGCAGGCCGTCGCCGCACAGGTCGCGCGCGAACTGCAGCTCGGCCTCGACGGCCTCCCTCAGCATGTCGGTGACCTGCTGCCCCAGCTCCTCGTCGAACAGCTCCGGCTCCTCCTTGCGGACGGTGTCGACCACGTCGAAGGCGAAGGACATGTGCATCGTCTCGTCGCGGAACACCCAGTTGGTGCCGGTCGCCAGACCGTGCAGCAGACCCCGGCTGCGGAACCAGTAGACGTACGCGAACGCGCCGTAGAAGAACAGGCCCTCGATGCACGCGGCGAAGCAGATCAGGTTGAGCAGGAAGCGACGGCGGTCGGCCTTCGTCTCCAGCCGCTCGAGCTTCTCGACCTCGTTGATCCACTTGAAGCAGAACCCGGCCTTCTCGCGGATGGAGGGGATGTTCTCCACCGCGGCGAAGGCCGCCGCGCGGTCGTCCGGGTCGGGCAGGTAGGTGTCCAGGAGCGTCAGATAGAACTGGACGTGCACGGCCTCCTCGAAGAGCTGACGGCTCAAGTAGAGCCGCGCCTCGGGAGAGTTGATGTGCTTGTACAGCGTCAGCACCAGGTTGTTGGCGACGATCGAGTCACCGGTCGCGAAGAAGGCGACCAGGCGGCCGATGAGGTGCTGCTCCTCGGGCGTCAGCTTCGCGAGGTCGGCGACGTCCGAGTGGAGGTCGACCTCCTCGACGTGCCAGGTGTTCTTGATCGCGTCGCGGTAGCGCTCGTAGAAGTCCGGGTAGCGCATGGGGCGCAGGGTGAGTTCGAAGCCCGGGTCGAGAAGGTTCTGGGGACGGTTGGACATTACTGGCATGCCTCGCAGGACTCGGGGTTCTCAAGGGAGCAGGCGACCGCGTCGGGGTCGGCGACCTGCTGGACGGGGATGCCGGCGGGGGTCTGCGCCTGGGCGGCGCGGGCGATGCGGGTCGCCGGGCGGGAGCGCAGGTAGTACGTCGTCTTCAGGCCCGACTTCCAGGCGTACGCGTACATCGAGGAGAGCTTGCCGATGGTCGGCGTCTCCATGAACAGGTTCAGGGACTGCGACTGGTCCAGGAACGGCGTGCGGGCCGCCGCCATGTCGATCAGGCCCCGCTGCGGGATCTCCCACGCCGTGCGGTACAGCGCCCGTACGTCGGCCGGGATCCACGCGAAGTCCTGCACCGAGCCGTTGCTGTCCCGCAGCGCCTCACGGGTGCGGGCGTCCCAGACGCCCAGCTCCTTCAGGTCCTGCACCAGGTAGGAGTTGACCTGCAGGAACTCACCGGACAGCGTCTCGCGCTTGAACAGGTTCGACACCTGCGGCTCGATGCACTCGTAGACGCCCGCGATGGAGGCGATGGTGGCGGTGGGCGCGATGGCCAGCAGCAGGGAGTTGCGCATGCCGACCTCGGCGATACGGCCGCGCAGCGCCGCCCAGCGCTCCGGCCAGGACAGCTCGACACCGTAGTGGTCGGGGTGCAGCACGCCCTGGGCCGTACGGGTCTTCTCCCAGGCCGGCAGCGGGCCGTTGCGCTCGGCCAGGTCGGCGGAGGCCTCGTACGCGGCGAGCATGATCCGCTCGGCGATCCGCGTGGACAGGGCCTTGGCCTGAGGCGAGTCGAAGGGCAGGCGCAGCTTGAAGAAGACGTCCTGCAGACCCATCGCGCCGAGACCGACGGGACGCCACTTGGCGTTCGACCGACCCGCCTGCTCGGTCGGATAGAAGTTGATGTCGACCACGCGGTCGAGGAAGGTGACGGCGGTACGGACGGTCTCGTCCAGCCGCTGCCAGTCGAGGTCGCCAGTCGTCATGTCGACAAACGCACCCAGGTTGACGGACCCCAGGTTGCAGACCGCGGTCTCCCCGTCGTCCGTGACCTCCAGGATCTCCGTGCAGAGGTTGGAGGAGTGGACCACGTGCCCCGGCAGGGCCGTCTGGTTGGCGGTGCGGTTGGCCGCGTCCTTGAAGGTCATCCAGCCGTTGCCGGTCTGCGCGAGGGTGCGCATCATCCGGCCGTACAGCTCACGGGCCGGCATGGTCTTCTTCGCAAGGCCCTTTTCCTCCGCCTTGCGGTACGCGGCCTCGAACTCCTCGCCCCACAGGTCCACCAGCTCCGGCACGTCCGACGGGGAGAACAGCGACCACTGCCCGTCGGCGTTGACCCGGCGCATGAACTCGTCCGGGATCCAGTGCGCGAGGTTCAGGTTGTGCGTACGGCGGGCGTCCTCACCGGTGTTGTCCCGCAGCTCCAGGAACTCCTCGATGTCGGAGTGCCAGGTCTCCAGGTAGACCGCGGCCGCGCCCTTGCGCCGGCCGCCCTGGTTCACGGCGGCCACCGAGGCGTCCAGGGTCTTCAGGAACGGCACGATGCCGTTGGAGTGCCCGTTGGTACCGCGGATCAGCGAACCCCGGCTGCGGATCCGGGAGTACGACAGACCGATGCCGCCGGCGTGCTTGGAGAGCCGGGCCACCTGGTGGTAGCGGTCGTAGATGGAGTCCAGCTCGTCCAGCGGGGAGTCGAGGAGGTAGCAGGACGACATCTGCGGGTGCCGCGTGCCGGAGTTGAAGAGCGTGGGGGAGGACGGGAGGTAGTCGAGCCTGCTCATGAGCCCGTAGAGCGCGGCCACTTCGTCCACGGAACGGGTCGTGTCGTCCTCGGCCAGGCCGCTCGCGACCCGCAGCATGAAGTGCTGGGGCGTCTCGATGACCTTGCGGGTGATCGGGTGCCGCAGGAGATAGCGGCTGTGGAGCGTCCGCAGCCCGAAGTAGCCGAAGCGGTCGTCGGCGTCGCGGTCGATCAGCGCGTCGAGCCGTTCGGCGTGCAGCCGTACGAACTCGGCGGTGCGGTCGGCGATGAGCCCCTCGCGGTGCCCCACGGCCACGGATCCGGTGAAGGACGTCACGCCCTGCGAGGCGGCCTCGGCGCGGATGGAGATGGTCAGCAGCCGGGCGGCCAGCCGGGAGTAGGCGGGGTCCTCGGAGATGAGCCCGGCGGCGGCCTCGGTGGCCAGCTCGCGCAACTCCGCCTCGTCGGCCCGGGCGGACCGGCCGCGCAGCGCGGCGGCGGCGACCCGGCCGGGGTCGGCGTCGGGGAGGTCGGCGGTCAGCTCGGTCAGGGTCCGCAGCAGCGCGGCACCGGGACCGTCGGTCTCCAGGCCGGTGGCTGAAGCCGGATCTGCTGGCGCGATGGTCACGTGGGGGCTCTCCCTCGCTCGGCACGGGGGCCTTGTGGAGGGCAGGGGGCAGCCACGAGCGCGCACGGCGTCGCGTCCACCGGCCCATCCCACGAGGCCCGGACGTCTCAGGGCACCCGAACCGGACGGCCGGGTGCGCTGCCGGCAGGTCCTCGGACTGACTCCTGAGCGCAGACGCGCACAAGTACACCGTTGCGGGACAGTTCCGGATTCGCACCGGATTCCCCTGCGGCGACAGCGAGCATGAGCATACATCTAGTGCCGGGCTGTCGTGTCACCCCCAGATGTTGTGTCGTGACGGTGTCAGAGCGTCAACTCGTAGGTGAGGAGAGTGATGTCGGCGAGTTCCGGGAGCGGGTTCCAGTCGCGTTCGGGGACGCGGACGAACCCCAGGCGCTCGTAGATGCGGTGGGCGGCGTGCATGGTGCGCTGGGTGGACAGGACGAGGGCCGTGCAGGCCTCCGTGGCCCGTGCGCGGTCGACGCAGGCCCGGACGAGCGCCTCGCCGGCACCCTGTCCCCGGCCCGCGTGCGCGACCGCCAGCATGCGGATCTCGGCCTCTCCGGGCCGGGCGATGTCGGCCATGGGCCCGGGGGACGGCACGAAGGTGACTCCGCCGAGGAGGGCGCCGTCCCGGACGGCCACGAGCACCTGTGCCGCGGCCGCTCGCTTGGCCACGTCTCTCAGTTCGCCCAGATACCAGTCACTCTCCCCGAAGTCGAGGAGACCGTCCTGGAGGTAGGCCTGGGCGGTGATCTCGCCGAGGGCGTCGTACTCTTCCGGGGTTACCTGCCGGATCACGATGTCCATGGCGTCGAGTCTGCCGGAGCGATACGACAACGGGCCGCCGGATTTCCTCCGGCGGCCCGTCGTACGGCGGTCGCTCAGTGACCGGCGCCCGCCGTCGCCGGCGGCAGTTCCACCTGCACCCCCGGGTCGCCCGCGTCCGCCGTGTAGTCCTCCGGCTTGGTCTCGTCGACGCCCTCGGGGGCCTTCACGGCCTTCAGGACGACGGTGAGGACCACGGTGACCACGACGTTGAGGACGAAGGCCGTGAGGCCGATGTAGCCGATCTCGCCGATGCCGGGAATCTCCTTCGCCGAGCCGCCGAAGTGCTTCTGGGTCGGGGAGGCGACGCCGTACGCGGCGACCGTGCCGTACGCCATGCCGACCGCCCAGCCGGCCAGCAGCGCCCATCGGTGGAACCAGCGGGTGAACAGGCCGCCGACCAGGGCCGGGAAGGTCTGCAGGATCCAGATGCCGCCCAGGAGCTGGAAGTTGATCGCCACCGTCTTGTCCATGGTGAGGACGAAGACCAGGGCGCCGACCTTCACCAGCAGGGAGACGATCTTGGAGACCTGGGCCTCCTGCTTCGGCGTGGCGTCCGGCTTGATGAAGTCCTTGTAGATGTTGCGGGTGAAGAGGTTCGCCGCCGCGATCGACATGATCGCCGCGGGGACCAGGGCACCGATGCCGATCGCCGCGAAGGCCACGCCCGCGAACCAGTCCGGGAACATGTCCTCGAACAGCTGGGGGATGGCCAGCTGGCCGTTGGTGACCTTGACCCCGGCCGCGATCGCCATGAAGCCCAGCAGCGCGAGCAGGCCGAGCATCAGGGAGTACAGCGGCAGGATCGTGGTGTTGCGGCGGATCACGTTACGGCTCCTGGAGGACAGGGTCGCGGTGATCGAGTGCGGGTACATGAAGAGCGCGAGGGCGGAGCCCAGGGCCAGGGTGGCGTACGTCCACTGTCCGGCCTCCGGGGGCACGAGCGCGCCGCGCGGCTTGCCCGTCGCCGGGTTGACCTGGCTGAACGCCTGGCCCGCCTTGGCGAAGATGTCGTCGAAGCCGCCCAGCTTGATCGGGATGTAGATGATCGCCACCGCGATGACGATGTAGATCAGCGTGTCCTTGACGAAGGCGATCAGGGCGGGGGCGCGCAGACCGGAGGAGTAGGTGTATGCCGCCAGCACGCCGAAGGCGATCAGCAGCGGCAGGTCCCGTACGAACCAGTTGGTGCTGCTGTCCCCGCCGACGCCCATCACGTCCAGCACCGCCTGGATGCCCACGAGCTGGAGCGCGATGTACGGCATCGTCGCCAGGATGCCGGTCAGCGCCACCGCCAGGGACAGGCCCTTGGAGCCGAAGCGGCCCCGGACGAAGTCGGAGGTGGTGACGTACCCGTGGCGGTGCGAGACCGACCACAGGCGCGGCAGGAACGTGAAGATCAGCGGGTAGACCAGGATCGTGTACGGCACGGCGAAGAAGCCGGCCGCGCCCGCCGCGTAGATCGCCGCCGGTACGGCGACGAAGGTGTACGCGGTGTACAGGTCGCCGCCGAGCAGGAACCACGTGACCCAGGTGCCGAACGACCGCCCGCCCAGGCCCCATTCGTCCAGGGAGTGCTCGTTCTCGGCCCTGCGCCAGCGGGCGGCGAGGAAGCCCATGACCGTGACGGCCAGGAAGAAGAAGATGAAGACGCCGAGCGCGACGCCGTTGACGCCGTTCTTCACTTCGCCTCACCGCCCTGCTGAGCGGCGCGGGCGCGCTGGTCACGCTGCCACAGCTTGTACGCGGTCATCGTGAGCGCGGTGGAGATCAGCACCCAGAGCATCTGATACCAGTAGAACAACGGGATCCCGATGAAGGCGGGGTCCGTCTTGGCGTAGGAGCCGACCCAGAGCGTCGCCACGAAGGGCGCGACGAGACACAGGCCGATGATCACACGCACCGGCGTCACCACCGGTGGTTTCACTTCAGGCGTTTCGGACATGCCACGGCTCCGTCCCCTCGCTGATCACCTGTGTAATGCGCAGGCAATGTAGGTGACGGTGTCGTGGAAGCGGAAGACCTCGTCCGGATCTCGGTATATCGATTCAGCGACGGTCCGCGGTGCCCTACTCGGCAGGCCGCTTCAGCCGCGCGACGAACTTGTACCGGTCGCCCCGGTACACCGAGCGCACCCACTCCACCGGCTTGCCCTCGTGGTCCAGGGAGTGGCGGGAGAGCATCAGCATCGGCAGGCCCACGTCGGTGCCGAGCAGGCCCGCCTCGCGCGGGGTGGCCAGCGAGGTCTCGATGGTCTCCTCGGCCTCGGCGAGGTGGACGTCGTAGACCTCGGCGAGGGCGGTGTAGAGCGACGTGTACTTCACCAGGGAGCGGCGCAGGGCCGGGAAGCGCTTGGCGCTCAGGTGGGTGGTCTCGATGGCCATCGGCTCGCCGTTGGCCATGCGCAGCCGCTCGATGCGCAGCACGCGTCCGCCGGCGGTGATGTCGAGCAGCTCCGCGAGCCGGTCGTCGGCGGTGATGTACCCGATGTCCAGCAGCTGCGAGGTCGGCTCCAGCCCCTGGGCGCGCATGTCCTCGGTGTAGGAGGTGAGCTGGAGCGCCTGGGAGACCTTGGGCTTGGCGACGAAGGTGCCCTTGCCCTGGATGCGCTCCAGGCGCCCCTCGACCACCAGTTCCTGCAGGGCCTGGCGGACGGTGGTGCGGGAGGTGTCGAACTCGGCCGCCAGCGTGCGCTCGGGCGGGACCGGCGTGCCCGGCGCCTGCGTCTCCGTCATGTCGAGCAGGTGCTTCTTCAGGCGGTAGTACTTGGGCACGCGCGCCGTACGGACGGTCGTCGCGGCCTCGTTCTCCGCACTGCTGACGTCGGTGCTCATGCTCTGCCTTCCCGGCTGCGGATGCCGAAAGCGACCGACTGACATCGGCCACGGCTCACATCGTGGCACGGGTTCTTCTGTCGGGACTCCACCCGCACGCTCCGTGATCTCCTCTATATACAGTGGTGACCGGGTTTGGTCTAGTCCATAGTGCCGAGCAGGCGTCAGATCCCCTGCCAGTCCGGCTTGCCCGCGTAGGTGTGCCGGAAGTAGTCGGCCAGCTTCAGCTTGGAGGCCGCCGCCTCGTCGACGACCACCGTGGCGTGCGGGTGCAGCTGGAGCGCGGAGGCCGGGCAGACGGCCGCGACGGGGCCCTCGACGGTCGCGGCGACCGCGTCCGCCTTGCCCTCGCCGGTCGCCAGCAGCACCAGGTGGCGGGCCTCCAGGATGGTGCCGATGCCCTGGGTGATGACGTGGCGCGGCACCTGCTCGATGTCGCCGTCGAAGAAACGGGCGTTGTCGACGCGGGTCTGCTCGGTCAGCGTCTTGATCCGGGTGCGCGAGGCGAGCGAGGAGCACGGCTCGTTGAACCCGATGTGCCCGTCGGTGCCGATCCCGAGCAGCTGCAGGTCCACCCCGCCGGCCTCGGCGAGCGCGCGGTCGTACGCCTTACAGGCCGCCTGGATGTTCTCGGCGGTGCCGTCGGGCCCGAGGAACTTGTCCATGCCGATACCGAGCGGCTCCAGGACCTCCCGGCGCAGCACCGAGCGGTAGGACTCGGGGTGGTCGGCGGGCAGCCCCACGTACTCGTCGAGCTGGGCGATGCGCGCCCGCGAGGAGTCCACGGCGCCGGAGCGCACCTTCGCGGTCAGCGCCTGGTAGATGGGCAGCGGGGTGGAGCCGGTGGCCACGCCGAGCAGGGCGTCGGGCTTGCGTCGCAGCAGCTGTGCCATGGCTTCGGCGATCAGTTCGCCGCCCGCCGCGGCGTCCGGAACGATGACAACTTCCACGCTGGGCCTGCCGTTCTGAAGTGGGCTCTGGACGTCTATGTGGTTTAGACCAATCTAACAGAACCGGGTCCCGCTGGAGATGCGCTTCTCCCGACCGGCACATTTTTCTAGGGCCCGCTATAAAATGCCCTCCATGGCGAGCGCTCAGGAGACGAGAACACGGGCCGGGGCCTCCGGAACGCGGGGCCGCCCGCGCTCCTTCGATCGTGCCACCGCGCTGGAGAAGGCGCTCATGGCCTTCTGGGAGCACGGCTACGAGGCCACCTCGGTCGCCGGCCTCACCCGGCTCATGGGGATCGGCGCCCCGAGCCTGTACGCCGCCTTCGGCGACAAGCGGACGCTGTTCGAGGAGGTCGTACGGCTCTACACCTCCACGTACGGCGCCTTCGGTGATCGCGCCCTTGCCGAGGAGCCCACCGCCCGCGCCGCTGTCGAGCGCATCCTGCGCGAGGCCGCCGCCGAGTACACCGACCTCGCCCATCCCTACGGCTGCCTTGTCGTGCACGCCGCCACCAACTGCACCAGTCCCGAGGTGGCGCGGCTGCTGCGGGAGCGGCGGAACGCGAACATCGCCGCCCTGGAGTCCCGGATCCGGGCCGATGTCGCGGAGGGCCGGCTCCCGGCCGGCACCGACGCCGCCGCCCTCGCCCGGCACGCCGGCGCCATGATCCAGGGCATGTCCCAGCAGGCCCGCGACGGAGCGAGCCGGCGGGAACTGGAAGCACTCGCGGAAATTGCCATGTCCATCTGGCCCCACGGCTGACCGAGGCGGGCTAGGCTTCGTGGCATCGGGTGCCATCGTCGTGCATGCCGACAAAGCCATGGACACATCGTTGTGGTCTAGTCCACAATCGACGACGACGGATCCGACGACGTATCCACGTGAACAAGCCTCCGTCTTCCCCGCACAGGAAGGCGGATCGAGGACCCGGAGCTCTCTGCCCTGACTGCCCCGGCTCCTCGACCTTCGGCCGACCGGGACCGCACACCCCACGGCCGATGATGCTCCGGGCTGCGGTGCCGGGAGGGTTGAGGGTCCCTTCCAGGCGCCGCGGCCCGCGGGTGTTTCCGGAGCCGGTCGCGGACGTTTTTCAGCCATGTTCGAACGTCCGGGTACGCTCGCAGACGTGCCCTCCATGAACGAACTGGTCCGCCAGCACACCGCCCTCGACGACTCCGACCTCGAGTGGCTCCATCTGCTGGTCTCGGAGTGGCAGCTGCTCTCCGACCTCTCCTTCGCCGACCTGGTTCTGTGGGTCCCCACCCGGGACGGCACCCGGTACGTCTCGGTCGCCCAGATGCGCCCCAACACCGGCCCCACCTCCTACCAGGACGACATGGTCGGCCACCTGGTCCCGCGCGGCCGGCGGCCCATGCTGGACGCCGCGCTGGACGAGGGCCGGATCGTGCGCGAGGGCGACCCGGAGTGGCGTGAAGAGGTCCCCGTACGGGTCGAGTCCATCCCCGTACGGCGCGAGGGCCGCGTCCTCGGTGTGATCGCCCGCAACACCAACCTGCTCACGGTCCGCACCCCGAGCCGTCTGGAGCTCACCTACCTCCAGAGCGCCTCCGACCTCGCGCAGATGATCGCCGCAGGATCGTTCCCCTTCCCCGACCAGCAGGTCGACATGGACGCCTCGCCGCGCGTCGGCGACGGCCTGATCCGGCTGGACGGCGACGGCATCGTCCAGTACGCCTCCCCGAACGCGCTGTCCGCCTACCACCGCCTGGGCCTCGCCGCCGACCTGGTCGGCCAGCACCTCGGACAGACCACCGCCGAGCTCGCCCCGACCCGGGGGCCGGTCGACGAGGCGCTCGCCAAGGCGGCCAGCGGCTGGGCGCCGCGCGAGTTCGAGATCGAGGCCAACGACGGCGTCATCCAGTTCCGGGCGATCCCGCTCAAGCCCAAGGGCACCCGGATCGGTTCGCTGGTGCTGTGCCGGGACGTCACCGAACTGCGACGTCGCGAACGCGAGTTGATAACCAAGGACGCGACCATCCGGGAGATCCATCACCGGGTGAAGAACAACCTCCAGACGGTCGCCGCGCTGCTGCGGCTGCAGGCCCGGCGCATCGAGTCCGAGCGCGGCCGGGAGGCCCTGGAGGAGGCCGTCCGCCGGGTCGGCTCGATCGCGATCGTGCATGAGACGCTGTCTCAGAACCTGGATGAGCGGGTGGAGTTCGACGACATCGCCGACCGCGTGCTGGCGATGGTCGCCGAGATCTCGCCGGGCAAGGTGACGGGCCGGCGCAGCGGGCGGTTCGGGATCCTGGACGCCGAGGTGGCCACACCGCTGTCGATGGTCCTCACCGAGATCCTGCAGAACGCCCTGGAGCACGGCTTCCGCGAGGGCGACACCGGCACGGTCGAGGTCTCGGCGGTCAGGGGCGGTACGACGAAGGAGGCCCGGCTTCTCGTCACGGTCCAGGACGACGGCGTCGGCCTGCCGGAGGGCTTCGACCCGCACCGCTCGGGCAACCTGGGGCTGCAGATCGTACGGACGCTGGTGGAGGGGGAGTTGGGTGGCTCCTTCGACATGGTCCCGGCGCCGGGGCGGGGGACCAGGGTGATCCTCGACATTCCGGTGCGGGCGCAGAAGTGAGCAACTCCGTACGCCGTAAAGGAGCTTGAGGACAGCAAAAAGCCCCGGACCCGTTGGTCCGAGGCTTGTGCTCGTTGCTGCTCCGCTATATCGCTAAGCACATCGGGGGATACTGCGCGCTGCGGCTCGGGGGCGGGAGATGCGTGCGTGCTGCACGCGCCGCCAAGCTCAGGCTGTCAGCAGGGGTGGGTATGTCAGGCGGAGGCCTGACGAGCCCGGTTGCGGGCGGCGCGGCGCTTCATGGCGCGGCGCTCGTCCTCGCTGAGACCACCCCAGACGCCGGAGTCCTGACCGGACTCGAGCGCCCACTGCAGACACTGCTCGATCACCGGGCAGCGACGGCAGACGGCCTTGGCTTCCTCGATCTGCAGCAGCGCAGGACCGGTGTTGCCGATGGGGAAGAAGAGCTCGGGGTCTTCCTCGCGGCAAACGGCGTTGTGACGCCAGTCCATGGCTGCTACCTCTCCTAGGTTCTCTGAACGTATTACGTGCAGGTTGCTTGTGAATGTGAACGCTTTCACGAATCCCTCAACAAGTGAAGGGCCGACCGCCGAGTCTTCCCCGGCGTGGTCCTTGGTTTGAAGAGGGGTTCCGGTGATCAGTGGAGGCCGGTCTTGCGGGCCGTCCCGATCGCCAGGAAGAGACTCGCAAACCTCGGCGGCGGATACAACCCCTTCCGGAAAGTTTTTTTTGATTCCTCGGTGTCGACTAGGTCACAGCCGTACTTCCATGGGGTGGATCCTGGTCTAAACGTTCGAGTGAAAGGACTTTTGCCTGTTCCGCTCACACAATCACACGCAGTGCACGGCGTACGCCTGTGAACGTCACGCTCGTACGCAGCCCCAGGTGGTCACCGTCCATCTGCAGGGGCAGGGGCGCCTTCGAATGCAAGGTGAACTGGTCCAGATCGTGCAGCGAGACGACATGTCGACCATGGGGTCCACGCTCGGGGGACGAAGTGAGCAACTGGGTGCCATACCGGGCAACCGCGGCAGTCGACAGACGGCTGAGACCGAGCACGTCGACGCCGGTATCGAACGAGGCCTTAGGCGACGTGTACATGGGGCGATTGCCGAGATACGTCCAAGGGGACGTGTTCGAGACTATGGCCACCACAAGATCGGCAATCGGGTCCTCGCCGGGTCGCTCCAGCGTGATCGAGCCGCGCCGGCGGTTCTGCTCACCGAGGAACTGCCGGATCACCTGACGTACGTACAGCGCGTGTGTCGACTTCCTGCCACGCTCGCGCTGCTGCTCCACCCGGCCGACGACACCCGCGTCGAATCCGAGTCCCGCGTTGAAGGTGAACCAGCGGTCCGGGACCGCCTCGTCCTCGGTGCCGGGCGTGCCCGAGGTCAGCCCGAGCCCGACGACCCGCTCCCGGCCCTCCCGCAGCGCGTCCAGCAGGGCGCCGGTGGCCTCGACCGGGTCGTTGGGCAGGCCCAGGGCGCGGGCGAAGACGTTGGTGGAGCCGCCGGGTACGACGGCGAGACCGGGCAGGCGCTCGGGGTCGGGGCCGGCGTGCAGCAGGCCGTTGACGACCTCGTTGACCGTGCCGTCGCCGCCGAGGGCCACGACCAGGTCGATGTCGTCGCTGTCCGCCGCCTGCCGGCCGAGGTCGCGCGCGTGTCCGCGGTACTCGGTGGTGACCGCCTCCAGCTTCATCTCGCTCGCCAGCGCGTGGATCAGCACGTCACGCCTGCGTGCGCTTGTGGTGGTTGCCGCCGGGTTGACCACGAGAAGTGCACGCATGGTCTGCAGCGTACCTACTGGGGGGTACTGGGCCCACAGCGAGGTAGGGATCGGGTAAGAGGGGCGGGCGTGAGCCTGGACACGCCGTTGGTCTGCGGGCCGCCCCTCGGGGCGCTGACACCGCCCCCGCTACCCTGCTGGGGTGAGCAGTGAGCAGAACCCCGCCCAGGAACCCCGTCCCCGTCGGCTGACCTGTGCCGCTGTGCTGGCCGCCCTGGAGGGTGTCGCGCTGGTGGCGGTAGGCCTGTTGGTGTGCGTTCGCGCGCTCACGGGTTCGCCCGACAACCGGCAGCAGGCGGTCGCCCTGGGGATCATCCTGGTCGTGCTTGCGCTGCTGCCGCTGCTCGCCGCGCGCGGACTGCTGCTGCGGCGTGGCTGGAGCCGGGGGCCCGCCGTCATCACGCAGATCATGGGCCTCTTCTGCGCCTACCAACTGCTCCAGGCCGACAGTCTCGCCATCCCGGCCGGTATCGCCGTCGCGGTCGTGGCCGTGGTCGCCCTGGTGCTGCTGGTGAACCCGGCCACGGCCCAGGCCCTCGGCATCAAGGGACCGGGCCGCACCGAGTAGGCCGGCGCTCTACTCCTCCACCAGCAGCTTCTCCCGCAGCTGGGCCAGCGTGCGGGCCAGCAGCCGGGAGACGTGCATCTGGGAGATGCCGACCTCCTGCGCGATCTGCGACTGGGTCATGTTCCCGAAGAAGCGCAGCAGCAGGATCCGCTTCTCACGCGGCGGCAGATCCTCCAGCAGCGGCTTGAGGGACTCCCGGTACTCCACTCCCTCCAGCGCCTCGTCCTCCGCGCCGAGGGTGTCGGCGACCGCCGGGGACTCGTCGTCGGTGTCGGGGACGTCCAGGGACAGCGTGGAGTACGCGTTGGCGGACTCCAGGCCCTCCAGGACCTCCTCCTCGGAGATCGCGAGCTTCTCGGCCAGCTCGTGGACCGTGGGGGAGCGGCCGTGCAGCTGGGACAGCTCGGCCGTCGCCGTGGTCAGCGCGAGCCGCAGCTCCTGCAGCCTGCGCGGCACGCGCACCGCCCAGCCCTTGTCGCGGAAGTGCCGCTTGATCTCGCCGACCACGGTGGGGGTGGCGTACGTGGAGAACTCCACGCCGCGCTCCGGGTCGAAGCGGTCGACGGACTTGATCAGCCCGATCGTGGCGACCTGGGTGAGGTCGTCCAGCGGCTCGCCGCGGTTGCGGAACCGGCGCGCCAGGTGCTCCACGAGCGGCAGATGCATACGGACCAGCTGATTGCGCAGCGCCGCGTACTCCGGGCTGCCCTCCTTCAGCGCGCGCAGCTCCACGAACATCGCCCGCGCCCCGCTGCGGTCCGCCGGGTCGTGCTGTACGGCCTGCACGGCCCGCATGGCCTCCGCGCCCGGCGCGTCGTCCCCGGCGTACCGCTCGTGTTCGCTCATCGTCCCGCCCGTAGCCCTTCCCCGAGCCCTGGCCCCCGTGCGGCCGGCGGACCCGGCGTCGCCGGAGCCCTCCGGCGGTACACCCTGCGCGGCACCGTCACCTCCGGCCCGCGCGGAGTCGTCCTCCGGGTGTGGTCTGGCCTGCTCGGGGATGCCGTCGATGCCGTCCACCATGCGCCGGGAACCGTCCCGGGGGGCCTCCCCGGACAGGTCGCCCGTGCTGGGCCAGGACGCGCCCCCGTCCTCGGCCGGCAGCTCCCGTGTGCCGCGCTCTTCGTCCCGCACCGGACCGTCCCCGTTCCTCACGCCGGGCCGGGGCCCGCGCCGCGCTGTTTGTAGAGGCTGATCGACACGGTCTTGTCCTCGTCGACGGCGGACGAGACCTTGCCCGCGAGGGCCGAGAGCACGGTCCAGGCGAAGGTGTCCCGCGAAGGGGCGTGACCGTCCGTGGTCGGCGCCGAGACCGTGACTTCCAGCGAATCGTCGACGAGCCGGAAGACACAGCTGAGCACAGAGCCGGGCACGGCCTGCTGCAGCAGGATCGCGCACGCCTCGTCCACGGCGATGCGCAGGTCCTCGATCTCGTCCAGGGTGAAGTCCAAGCGGGCCGCGAGACCGGCCGTGGCCGTCCGCAGCACCGACAGGTAGGCACCCGCGGCCGGCAGCCGGACTTCCACGAAGTCCTGATTCGCCGCGGGCTCGCCTGCGATCTGGGACACCCTCACCTCCATGGTGGTACAAGCTTTACGGGGCCGAGGGTCGCCCCCCGGGGTAACGCGCACATGGTTCCGCGGTGACGCTATCGCGCTCCGAACGGTCCTGTCCCGGGACCCCAACCCCCCAGGCGTCACTCACAGTAAAGCTGTGCATACGCTCCGTGTCTAGAGGGTTTGCGGGCCCAAAAGGGAGGAGCGCGCGCCGGGTTGACGTACCCAGACGTCAGACACTCGAACCGTCGTGCGGCAGCCGCCGCATGCAGTGTCACACGAGAACACGGTCGAACGGGAATGCGATCACGCGAGAACCCGCTCGAAAGAGGGTCAGACGAGCACGTGGTCCACGAAGCACCACCGCCAGTCCTCGCCGGGTTCGATGGTCCGCATCACCGGGTGACCGGACGTCTCGTGGTGCTGTGTCGCGTGCCGTCCGGGCGAGGAGTCGCAGCAGCCGACATGGCCGCAGGTGAGGCACAGGCGCAGCTGCACGGGGTGCGTGCCGTCGCGCAGGCACTCCGGGCAGGTCGGATCGAGCGGTTCCGGTTCCGGGTGCGGCAGCGCGTCGGCGTGCGTGCACTGTTTCATGATTGCCAGATTACGACGGGCCTGCTGTTGGCCGCGCGGAAAACGAGGGTGGGCGAGGACCATGGACGTGATGCCGCTGCTGTTGCTGGTGGCGGGCAGTGCGGGGGTCGCGGGGGTCGCCCGGCGCACGCCGGTGCCCGCGCCGCTGCTGCTGGTCGCCGTCGGCCTGGCGGTCTCGTACATCCCGGGCATCCCGCACTACACCCTGGACCCGAACATCGTCCTGCCGCTGGTGCTGCCGCCGCTGCTGTACAAGGAGGGCACCGAGAGCTCGTACCTGGATCTGCGCGCCCAGATGCGGCCCGTGGGCATGCTGTCCATCGGATACGTGCTCTTCGCGACCTTCGCCGTCGGCTGGGTCGCCTATCTCGTCGTACCGGGGCTGCCGCTGCCCGCCGCGCTGGTGCTGGGCGCGGTGGTCGCGCCGACGGACGCGGTCGCGGCCGCCGCCATCGCGCGCCGGGTGGGTCTGCCCTCCCGGATCACCACCATCCTCCAGGGCGAGTCCCTGCTCAACGACGCCACCGCGATCACCGCCTACCGGGTGGCCCTCGCCGCGGCCGTCGGCGAGGGCGCCACCTGGGCGGGCGGAATCGGTGAGTTCCTGCGGGCCGCCATCGGGGGTGTCGTGGTCGGTCTGGTGCTCATGGTGCCGATCCACTGGCTGCGCACCCACCTGAAGGAGGCCCTGCTCCAGAACACCCTCTCCCTGCTGATCCCGTTCGTCGCCTACGGCGTCGCCGAGCAGTTCCACGGCTCCGGGGTCCTGGCGGTCGTCGTGGTCGCGGTCTATCTCGGGCACCACGCGTGGGAGGTCGACTTCGCCACCCGGCTCCAGGAGGACGCGGTGTGGCGGATGGTCGCCTTCGTGCTGGAATCGGCGGTGTTCGCGCTGATCGGCCTGCAACTGCCCACCGTCCTCAAGGGACTGGGCGCGTACCGGGGCGCCGACGCGGCCTGGTACGCGGTCGCGGTCTTCCTCGTGGTCGTCGCGGCCCGCTTCGTGTGGGTGTTCCCGGCGACCTTCTGGCCCCGGCTGCTCTTCCGCCGCATCAGGGAGCGCGAGGACAACCCGACCTGGCGGGGGCCGGTGGTGACCGGGTGGGCCGCCATGCGGGGGGTGGTGTCCCTGGCCATCGCCTTCTCGATCCCGCTCACGGTGCACGGCGGCGCCCCCTTCCCGCAGCGGAACCTGATCCTCTTCCTGACCTTCACCACGGTCATCGGCACCCTCGTGGTGCAGGGACTGACGCTCGCGCCGCTGATCCGCCTGTTGAAGTTCCCCGCCCGCGACCCGCAGGCCGAGACCCTCGCCGAGGCCAACGCCCAGGCACAGGCCTCCCGGGCCGCCGAGAACCGCCTCGACGACCTCCTCTCGGACGAGCGCAACGAGCTGCCCCCGCCGCTCGCCGACCGTCTGCGCACCGTCCTGGAGCGCCGCCGCAACGCCGTCTGGGAGCGTCTCGGCCAGACCAACCCCATCACCGGCGAGTCCGTCGACGACACCTATCGCCGCCTCTCGCGCGAGATGATCGGCGCCGAACGCGAGGTTTTCGTCACGCTCCGTGATCACCGCTACATCGACGACGAGATGCTGCGCGCGCTGCTCAGACGCCTGGACCTGGAGGAGGCGGCGGCCTACCGGGAGGCGGAGTAGCGCTACGGGAACGGCCGCCCCGTGACGACGGCGGCGACCGTCGTCCCGCGCGCGAAGGCGCCCTCCTCCGCGAGGGCGGCAAGTCCGTAGAGCAACTTGGCGACATAGAGACGTTCGACGGGCAGCCCGTGGCGGTCCTCGAAGTCCTCGGCGAACGCGTGCAGTTCGGGTGTGGTACGGGCGTAGCCGCCGAAGTGGAAACGCTCGTCGAGGGACCAGGAGCCGGTACGGCCGCCGAAGGCACGTTCCTGCAGCTCCTGTACGTCGCCTTCCAGGAAGCCGCCCCTGAGCACCGGCACGCCGAGTGCCCGCTGCCCGGGGGCCAGTCCGGCGGCCAGTCCGGCAAGCGTGCCCCCGGTGCCGCAGGCGACGCCGACGACCTCGGCGAGCCCGCGCAACTCCGCTCCCAGCACCCGGCAGCCGCGCACGGCCGCGCCGTTGCTGCCGCCCTCGGGCACGACGTACGCGTCCTCGGCGCCGGCCGCGCGCAGGACGGCGCCCAGCGTCTCCGGCTCGTTCTTCCGCCGGTACGTCGATCTGTCGACGAAGTGCAGCCGCATGCCGTCCGCCGCGCACCGGGCCAGCGAGGGATTGAGCGGACGGCCGGCCAGCTCCTCGCCGCGGACCACACCGGTGGTCGGCAGCCCGAGGATGCGGCCCGCGGCGGCGGTGGCCCGCAGATGGTTGGAGTAGGCCCCGCCGAAGGTCACCAGCGGCCGCCCTCGTGCCGCCTCGACATTCGGCACGAGCTTGCGCCACTTGTTGCCGACGAGCTCGGGGTGGATCAGGTCGTCCCGCTTGAGCACCAGCCGCAGCCCGTGCCGCTCGAACCGGTCGTCCCTGACCTCCTGGAGGGGGGAGGGGAGGCGGGGGGTGAGCGGGGTACGGCTGGTCACCGCTCCATTGTCGCCCGGGGACCGCACTCGGTGACGGCCAGGAACCCCTGCGGCGCTATCCCTTCAGCCGCTCTGCCACGCGATCCCGCAGCCAATCCATCCCGAACCCGCGAGGATCGACCTTCCCCGGCTGCCACTCCAAGTGGCCGATGACCGACCTCTCGGTCCATCCGTGCCGCCGGCACAAAGCGGCCGCGACCCGTTCGATCGCGTCCAGCTGGGCGTGAGGCCAGGGGTCCTCCCCGTCGCCGAGGTTCTCGCACTCGAAGCCGTAGAAGTGCCGGTTGCCGTCGGTGTTGGCCTCGTTGTCCGGCGGCAGCCCCTTCTCGGCGATGACGGCGCGCAGCACGTCGTCGTCGCCGAGGCCGGCGTGGTTGGCGCGGCCGTAGCCGACCAGGTGGACCGTGCCGTCCTTGGTGATCACGCCGTGGCACAGCGGACCCGGCAGCGCTGGGTGGCCGTCCCGGCAGATCTGCACGGTGTGCGCGCTGCCCCGGGTCACCGTGTGGTGGATCATCACGCCGTGGACGGGCCCCCACGGGCCCTTGTGGTTGCGGTTGTGGTTCCGCCAGTCGCCCACCTCGACGACTGTGCCGCCCTCCGCGCGCAGTGCGTCCAGAAATCCGCTCGCGGACATGGGTGGGGCCATGCCGCCTCCTTCGTGCCGTGCCGATCTGCCGACTTACGATGAAACATCTACCGAAAACCGGACGTCGCGGACCACATCGTTCGCACGCTGTGCGAGCCGATCCGGACAGGCGGCGCGGGTCGCCGTCGGCACAACGCGCCGGCCGGAGTCCCCCTTCTTGCCCAGTAGTCCGATGATCCATTCCCGCTCTTTCGGGTAATGGCGCGATCACGTTCCGTGATGGAAGCTCGACAGTGAGACCGGTGCCCCCTGCGATTCGGTGCCGGGCATACTTGGGAGGCAATTCTCTATGTCGGTAGGCGAAGAGGTCCGCACGGATCAGGGCAAGCCGCAGCAGTCCCTCGGGACGGCGGCCGCGCGGAACCTGGCCACCACGACCAAGTCCGTTCCTCAGATGCAGGAGATCAGCTCCCGCTGGCTGCTGCGCACACTCCCGTGGGTCGATGTCCAGGGCGGCACGTACCGCGTCAACCGGCGGCTGACGTACTCAGTCGGCGACGGCCGCATCACCTTCGTGAAGACCGGGGACCAGGTCGAGGTCATCCCGGCTGAACTCGGCGAGTTGCCGGCCCTGCGCGCCTACGAGGACGAGGAGGTGCTGACGGAGCTCGCCCGGCGCTGCCGCCAGCGCGACTTCGCGCCCGGCGAGGTGATCGCCGACTTCGGCAACCAGACGGGTGAGGTGTACCTGCTGGCGCACGGCAGGGTCGAGAAGGTCGGCACCGGCCCCTACGGCGACGACGCCGTCCTCGGAGTCCTCGCCGACGGCGCCTACTTCGGCGAGCAGGCGCTGCTGGATCCGGACGCCATCTGGGAGTACACCGTCCGCGCCGACACCGCGACCACCGTGCTGATCCTCAGCCGCCGGGACTTCCAGCAGGTCGCCGAGCGCTCGGACAGCCTGCGTGAGCACCTCGAACAGCTGCGCTCGGTGCCGGAGCAGCGGACCAACAAGTACGGCGAGAAGGAGGTCGAGCTGGCGGCCGGTCACTCCGGCGAGCCCGACATCCCGCACACCTTCGTGGACTACGAGGCGCGGCCCCGTGAGTACGAGCTGAGCATCGCCCAGACCGTGCTGCGCATCCACACGCGCGTGGCCGACCTCTACAACCAGCCGATGAACCAGACCGAGCAGCAGCTCAGGCTCACGGTCGAGGCGCTCAAGGAGCGCCAGGAGCACGAGCTGATCAACAACCGGGACTTCGGCCTGCTCCACAACTGCGAGTACGACCAGCGGATCCAGCCGCACGACGGCGTGCCCAGCCCGGACGACATGGACGAGCTGCTCAGCCGCCGGCGCAGCACCAAGCTGTTCCTGGCCCACCCGCGCGCGATCGCCGCGTTCGGGCGCGAGCTGAACAAGCGCGGACTGGTTCCGGAGACCGTCGAGATCGGCGGCAACCGCATCCCGACCTGGCGCGGGGTGCCGATCTACCCGTGCAACAAGATCCCGGTCACCCCGGAGCGCACGACCTCGATCATCGCGATGCGTACCGGTGAGCAGGACCAGGGTGTCATCGGCCTGCGGCAGTCGGGCATCCCGGACGAGATCGAGCCGAGCATGTCCGTGAGGTTCATGGGCATCAACGAACAGGCCATCATCAAGTACCTGGTGACGGCCTACTACTCGGCCGCCGTACTGGTGCCGGACGCGCTCGGCGTCCTGGAGAACGTCGAGATCGGCCGGTGGAGGTGACGTTTCCGCACTACGCGGCCGTGTCCCCGCCCGCCGGGCGGGGTAGACCCTCGGAATATGCGTCCGGCCGGGCCGGCGACGCCGGTGTCCACGGACCTGGCGAGGGGGAGACATGGCCGAGTTCATGACAGAGACCGAACAGTGTTGCCCCGCCGTGCCGGGATGCGGCACGGCGGGGCAACGGCGGCCTCTCGACGAACAGCTCGAAGTTCGGTCCGAAGGGCAGGAGGCGCCGGCGCTGCTGGAGCGCACCCGGGCCGTCGTCGACCCGGAGCTGCGGTCGGCCCTGGAGTCGCTGCCCGCCTCCATGCGCCGGATCGCGCTCTACCACTTCGGCTGGCAGCACGCGGACGGCAGCCCGGCAACGGGCAACGCCGGCAAGGCGATACGGCCCGCGCTCGTCCTGGCGGCGGCCGCGGCCCTCGGCGGATCCGAGGCCCGTACGGCGGCGGTCCGGGCGGCGGTGGCGGTCGAACTGGTCCACAACTTCACGCTGCTGCACGACGACGTGATGGACCGCGACACCTCCCGCCGGCACCGGCCCACGGCCTGGACCGTGTTCGGCGACGCCGACGCGATCCTCGCCGGTGACGCACTGCAGGCGCTGGCCCTGCGGCTGCTCGCGGAGGATACGCACCCGGCCTCCGGTCCGGCCGCGGCCCGGCTGGCGGACTGTGTCGTGGAGCTGTGCGCCGGCCAGCACACCGACACGGACATGGAGCACCGCGCCCCGGAGGAGGTCACCCTCGACGAGGTGCTCGCCATGGCGGAGGCGAAGACCGGCGCGCTGCTGGGCTGCGCCTGCGCCCTCGGCGCGCTGTACGCGGGCGCCGGCCGGGACGAGGTGGCGGCGCTGGACGGCTTCGGCCGCCAGGCGGGGCTCGCCTTCCAGCTGATCGACGACGTCATCGGCATATGGGGTGACCCACGGCACACCGGGAAGCCGGCCGGTGCCGATCTCGCCGCCCGCAAGAAGTCGCTGCCCGTGGTGGCGGCCCTGGCCTCCGGCACCGAGGCCGCGGCCGAACTCGCCGAGCTGTACGGCAAGCCGTACGTCTCCGGTGACGACGAGGGCATCGCGCGTACGGCCCTGGCCGTGGAGCGGGCCGGCGGCCGGGACTGGGCGCAGGCCGAGGCGGCCGACCGCATGGCCCGCGCCATGCAGGAGCTGTCCCGCGCGATCCCCGCTCCCGAGGCGGCGGGCGGCCTGCTGGCACTCGCCGAGTTCGTCACCCGCCGCAACAGCTGAGCCCTGAGGGCACGGGGGCCCGGAAGCAACCACCCGTCGCGCTGCGGAGCCCCACCGGGTCACCGGGTCACTCGGCCGGGGCGATCTTCGTTGAGCCGTTGAGCCGTGGGGCCCCGTCGGCCCGCTCGGCGGGGACGGCCGTCGTCAAGGAGCCGTCGCGCCGAAGAGGGCCGCCGGGGCCTACTCGGCCGGGACGATCGTCGTCACGATTCTCTCGACCAGCCCCTCCGGCACGCTCACTCCTGCCAGGGCTCCGTCCAGGACGCCGGGCAGTGTCAGGTGCTCCAGGATGAGGCCGAGCATCGCGAGGTAGAGGACGGTGACGGTCTCGTCGCCGCCGGGCAGGCCGCTCTCGCGGTGGAACGCCATGCCCTGTTCCAGGTCCCCGCGCACCGACCTGGTGAAGGAGGCGCGCAGTTCGGGGCGCCGGGTGGCCTCCAGACGCATCTCCAGCAGGGCCAGATAGCCGGTGCGGTCGCGGGTGGCGCGGTCCATGAGATCCCGCATGAACGCCAAGACCAGGGAGCGGTCGCGGGCCCCGCGCAACAGTGTCTCCACCACCTCCGGATCGGGCGCGAGCCGGAGATGCAACCGGGCGTCGATCTGGCGGAGCAGGTCGTCGCGGTTGGTGAAGTAGTTGGAGGCGGTACCCGTGGGCACGCCCGCCTCGCCGTCCACCGCGCGGAACGTCAGCCCGCGCGCGCCCTCCCGCGCCAGCACCGCGATCCCGGCGTCCACCAGCGCCGCCCGCCGTTCCGGATTGCCCGCCATGCGGAATCCCTTCTCCCACTTGCCTTCGGTCCCGACAGCATCCCCGAAAGACCTTGCCACCACTACATACGGAGTACTACAAATGAAGCACTACAGACGGAGTGGTCAACCGGCCGCCCAGCAGCCTACGAAAAGAGACCAAGCTTGCGAAAGCTCACGTACTTCATCGCCTGCTCGCTCGACGGCTTCATCGGCGACGAGCACGGCGACGCCTCCGCGATGTTCCGCTTCCTGGACGAGGATTCCCTCAAGTTCCTCGGGACGGAGTTCCCGGAGACCCTCCCCACCCACGTCCGCAAGCCGATGGGCCTGGACGACCTGGAGAACAAGCGGTTCGACACCGTCATCCAGGGCCGGGCCAGCTACGAGTTGGCACTGAAGGAGGGCATCACCAGCCCCTACGCCCATCTGCGCGAGTACGTCGCCTCGCGCACGCTGGGCAGCTCCCCCGACCCGAACGTCGAGGTCATCGCCGACGACCTGGTCGGCCGGGTGCGTGAACTGAAGGCCGAGGAAGGCGGGTTGGACATCTTCCTGTGCGGTGGCTCGCTGCTCGCCGGCGCACTGCTGGACGAGATCGACGAACTCGTCATCAAGACCTATCCCATCGTCTACGGCACCGGCATGCCGATGTTCGGCACCGGACTCGACATCAAGGAGTTCACCCTGGACTCGGTGCGCACCTTCGGCAACGGCGCGCTGGTGCGGACGTACCGCAGGAAGCGCTGAACCCTCGCCCGCCCTACCCTGAGGACATGGACAGCGAGGACCACGTCTGTCCCGTCTGCGGACAGCCCGTCGACACGGTCGTCGGACGGCGCAAGACGCTGGGTGCCTGGGTGCCGGTGTGGGGCCCCGGCCCCTGCCGCAACCCCGACTGCCCGGCCTACGGCGAGCCCGTCGCGCCCGTCGCGCCCGCGGCTCCGGACGACGGGAACGAGCAGCCGCGCCCCGGTGGATCCACGGCCGAGGAGTCCTGAGGCGGGCGGTCCCGAGCCGAAGGAGGGGGCCATGAGGTACCTGGTGATGGTGCAGGGCACCCAGGCGGACTACGACGCGATGGCCGGCAAGCGCACCGAGCACGCCCCGGCCTGGACCGAGGTGCAGCTCAAGGCCATGTACCTGTACATGGCGGCGCTCAGCGACGACCTCGCCGAGTCCGGCGAACTCGTCGAGGCCCAGGGCCTGGCCGAGCCCGCCCTGACCCGGCTGGTCGCGCGGGGTGAGAACGGCCGGACCCTGATCACCGACGACCCGTACGACGAGACCGAACCGCTGATGGCCGGCTACTGGGTGGTGGACTGCGCGAGCCTGGACCGGGTCACCGAGATCGCCGAACGCGTCACCCGCTGTCCCGGCCCCGAGGGCCTGACCGACTACCCCGTGGTGATCCGGCCCGTCATGGGCGGAGCGGACGACATCGGGGCCGGATGAGGAGACGCGCGCCCCCGGCAGGGCCGTAGCGTGGCCGCATGCCGAAACTTCCGCACATCGTCCACATCACCGAGCGCTCCCTGTGGGAGGCGGCGCGCGAGCGCGGCACCTACGAGGTGTCGACCCGTGGCCGCACCCTCCAGGAGGAGGGCTTCATCCACTTCTCCACCCGCGAACAGCTCCCGCGCATCGCCGAGTTCCTCTACGGCGACTACGCCGGCCCGGACGAGCTGGTCGTGCTGGTCGTGGACCCGGCCCTGGTCGGCGCGCCGGTGAAGTACGAGGCCGTGGAGCCCGGCGGGGAGGAGTTCCCGCATGTGTACGGGCCGGTGCCGGCCGACGCCGTGGTGGCCGTGGAGTCCTGGGGCTGACCGCGCAGAGGGAACGCCTCGCCGCCGGTGGTGGCGGTGGGCGGTGACGGTCCGGGCGGTCGCCGTGGCCGTGGGAGGAGTCACGGTCGTACTCCGGGAAGCCGCCCGGCCGCAGGGGCGTAGGTCTGGGACAGCGGCCATGGGACGGCGGCCATGGGACGGCGGCCATTGGACGGCGGTCATGGGGCGGGCCCGTCTCCGGCCGCGGCGCGGCGCCTGCGGCAGCAGCCGCTGGGCGACGACCGCTCCTGCCCGCCGAGTCCGCCGGCGGATCGGGCGGCGGCAGCCGGGCACGCCGCGGCCGTGTGCCGCTACGCCACGACGGCTCGCCGACCCCCGCCCGGCAGGCCGCCGGTCTCCGGGTCGCGGCCGGTCAGGCAGTAGACGCCGCCCGCCGGGTCGCGCAGCACCGTCCAGTGCGGGCCGCCGCCCACCACGACGGCGCCGTGCTCCTCGTGCCGGGCGCGGACGGCGGCGATGTCCGTGCAGGCCAGATCGAGGTGGGCGGAGGCGGCGCGCTCCTCGCCGAGCCGTTGGAGCAGGATCCGGACGGGCAGCCCCGCCGGCGGCCTCAGCACCTCGAACTCCGGCCGGGACCCCTTCAGCCGCTCCCAGCCGGTGAGACCGGCCCAGAAGTCCGACTCGGCGGCGTACGCCGACGGCGGGATGTCCAGGCACACCTGGTCCAGTCGGCTGCCGGCCACCACCGGCGGCCGTACCCTTTCTCCGTGCCAGGGCACGGCGCAGAACAACTGCCCCGCTGGGGAACGCAGTACGGCCCAGTCGCCGTGGTCCGCCACCAGCGCCGCGCCGAGTTCCAGGGCCGTCCCGGTCAACTCCCGTACGTCCTCGGTGCAGAGGTCGAGATGGGCGCCGCCGTCGCCCTCGGTGACGCCCTGGAGCTTCACGCACGGGTCCGTCCCGGCCGCCCCCTCGGGCAGCAGGGTCAGGAACTCGCCGCGCTCGCCACGGGGCCGGGACGCCCGGGTGCCGGTGACGGCCGTCCAGAAGTCGCGCGCCTCGGGCAGCCGGCCGGCGGGGCGGTCGGCGAAGGCGTACGTCCAGCGAATGATCATGTGGGGAGTGTAGGTCCGAACTCCTCGACGGACTCCGGGAATTCAGCCGGGGCACTCACTCCGCGAGGCGCTGGAGGAAGCGCAGCTGGTTGCCCGCCGGGTCCCGGAAGGCGCAGTCACGCACACCGTACGGCTGGTCCGTCGGCTCCTGGAGCACATCGGCGCCGGACGCCCGCACCCGCTCGTACAGCGCGTCGCAGTCCTCGGTCGTGAAGATGACGCCCCGGAGCATGCCCTTGGCCAGCAGCTCGGCCATCGCCTGCCGGTCGGCGGGGGAGGCGTCCGGGTTCGCGCCGGGCGGCTCCAGCACGATGTCGACGTCCGGCTGCAGCGGCGAGCCCAGCGTCACCCAGCGCATGTCCTCGAAGCTCACGTCATTGCGGACCTCCAGGCCGAGCACGTCACGGTAGAAGGCGAGCGCCTTGTCGTGGTCATCCACCGCGATGAAGCAGTTCTTGAGTTTCACGTCCATGGGCTCACGCTAGGCCCATCCGCGCCGAAGCGCGCGAGCCGACAGGCGGCGGCGCCGGAGGGGGGAGGGGGAGGGGAGGGGACCGGAGGTGTGGGCGCCTGGATGTGAAGGGGGCATCGAGGACGGCGGTCGGGGATCGTGGGCAGCGGTGCGGTGGTGCCCAGGGGGGACCGAGGACGGCGGTGCCGGCGGGTCGGTGGCGGCAATGGAGGCGGATGGGCCGGTGCGGACGGCTGGGGGGACGCTGTGGCGGCGGTCGGCGGTCGGCGGTCGGCGGTCGGCGGTCGGGGGACGGGGGGTGGAGGCGGCGGTGGGTGGGATGGGCCGGTGCGGGGACGCTGAGGGCGGCGGCGCGGAGTCGTCGGCGAGGCGGTGCGGGGTGTAGTGAGCCGTTCACGCCGAGGCGGTCGGGAGGCGTGCTGTTCAGTACGGGCGGCGGCGGGGGCGGGTGAACGTACGGGCCACACAGGACGGGATCACCGCGCTCTCCTCGTGGTCGCGAGCCCGGTAGGCGCTCGGAGTCTCCCCGACCAGCTCGGTGAAGCGGGAGCTGAAGGAGCCCAGCGACGTACACCCCACGGCGAGACACACCTCGGTCACGGTGAGATCGCCCCGGCGCAGTAGCGCCTTGGCCCGCTCGATCCTGCGGGTCATCAGATAGCTGTACGGCGTCTCCCCGAAGGCCTTGCGGAAGCTGCGCTGGAAGTGGCCGGGCGACATATGGGCCCCCCGGGCCAGCTCGGTCATGTCGAGCGGCTCGGCGTACTCCCGGTCCATGCGGTCGCGCACGCGCCGCAGCTGTCTGAGGTCCTCCAGGGTCACGTCCACAGCTTGGCACAGGGCACCGACACCGCGGGATGCAACGGTTTCGCACAGGACTGCACAACAGGCTTCCCCATATTCGACACGCCGTTCGCCTTCGGTTCCCCGTGCATTGGCTCTCTCTTGCTTGCCTTGGAGAATGGACCACATCACGTTCCTCGTGGCGGTCGTCATCGTCACGGCACTGGCGTTCGACTTCACGAACGGGTTCCACGACACTGCGAACGCGATGGCCACCTCCATCGCGACTGGCGCACTCAAACCGCGCGTAGCGGTCCTGATCAGCGGGATCCTCAATATCGCCGGGGCCTTTCTCTCCACCGAGGTGGCGAAGACGATCTCCGGCGGGATCGTGGACGACTCCCTGGTCAGCCCGGCGATGATCTTCGCGGGGCTGGTCGGCGCGATCCTGTGGAATCTGGTGACCTGGCTCGCCGGACTGCCCTCCAGCTCCTCCCACGCCCTCTTCGGCGGTCTGATCGGCGCGGTCTGGGTCGGCGCCGGCTCCGGCGCCGTGCACTTCGACAAGGTCGTCGACAAGGTGCTGATCCCGGCCGTGGCCTCTCCGGTGGTGGCCGGCCTGGCCGCCCTGGTCGCCACCTACCTCGCCTACAAGCTCTCCGCCCGCGCCCGCCAGGAGTCGGTGACCAGGGGCTTCCGCCTCGGCCAGGTCGCCTCCGCCTCCCTGGTCTCCCTCGCGCACGGCACCAACGACGCGCAGAAGACCATGGGCGTGATCACGCTGACCCTCATCTCGGCGGGCGCGCTCGGCCATGACGCGGGTCCGCCGGTGTGGGTGATCGGCTCGGCGGGCCTCGCCATCGGCCTCGGCACCTACCTGGGCGGCTGGCGGATCATCCGCACCATGGGCAAGGGTCTGGCGGAGATCCAGTCACCGCAGGGCTTCGCCGCCGAGACGGCTTCCACGGCCGTGATCCTCACCTCGGCCCACCTGGGCTTCGCGCTGTCCACGACCCAGGTCGCCTCGGGCAGCATCCTCGGCGCCGGCCTGGGCCGCCGGCTCGCGGAGGTCCGCTGGGGCGTGGCCGGCCGTATGGTGCTGGCCTGGCTGATCACCCTGCCCTCCGCCGCGCTGGTCGGCGGCCTCGCGGCGAGCGTGGTCAAGCACGGCGGCAATCTCGGTACGGCGGTCATCGCCCTGGTCGCCCTGGCCTTCGCCGCCGTCATCGTCGCCGCGTCCCGCCGTAATCCGGTGCGCGCCGACAACGTCAACGACCACCACGAGGTCACCCTCCGCGCCCCGAGCCCGACGAACGTCGGCTCGGCCGCCTGAACCCCCGGGAGTCCCCATGCATGTCGACTGGTCCGCCCTCGGCAAGGTTGCCGTGGTCAGTCTCGGTGTCACGGTCGCCCTGGTCGTCGTCTTCACCTTCGGCGTCCTCGGCCTGTCCCGGGCCGAAGCCGACGCCGCCGAAGCCGGCCGCTCCGGAGCCGCCACCGCGGGCCGGGTCCAGGCCGCCCTGTGCTTCCTCGCCTGCGCGGCGGTGGTGGTGTACGGGATCTGTCTGATCGTGCCGCAGTTCCACTGACGGCGGATACGCGGACGGCAGGGGCCCGGTCGAGGGGAAACCGACCGGGCCCGTTGCCGAACGCACGACCGTACCCGTTCTCCGAACGCGTACGCAGAAAGCCTCAGGCGCGCGGGAGTTCGCCGTCGACGTCCCGGTCGCCGTGCGGGACGGGCGCGGTGGTGGCCCGCGGGATCAGATGCGTGGGCAGCACGATGTGCTGTTTGTGGTCCGCCCGGTCGGGCTGGTCGGGCTGGTCCGCCTCGGTGCCGTCGATGAGCCGCAGGGCCAGCCGGCCGGCCTCGCGGCCGATGTCCGAGGGTGACTGGGCGATGGTGGACAGGTCGAACCAGTCGGCCACCGGCTGGTCGTCGAAGCCCAGGACGGACATCTGCGTGGGTACCTCGATGTGCGTCCGGCGCAGGGCCCGGATGACGGCGACGGCGACCTCGTCCTGTTCGGCGAAGACGGCGGTGGGCGGCTCGCGCAGGCTCAGCAGCTTCCCCAGCGCTTCGGCGGTGGCGCGTTTGTCGCCCACCGGGAGCCCGGCCACCAGGTTCTCGTCGAGGGGGATGCCCGCCTCGGTGAGCGCCTGCTGATAGCCGAGCAGCCGCTCGTTGGAGCTGAAGGAGAAGCCGCTCGCGCCCACCGTCTTGATGAACGCGATCCGCCGGTGCCCGAGGTTGAGCAGGTGCCGGGTGCCGTGCAGGGCGCCGGCGACGTCGTCGACGTACACGCTGGGGCGGCCGTCGACATGCTGGCTGACGTAGATGACCGGCATGCCGAGGGTGTCCAGCCGGTCGGTCTCCTCCTCGGTGAGGTCGAAGGAGAAGACCAGCAGCGCGTCGGCGTTCCGGCGGGCGGGCAGCCGGTCGAAGAACGAGGTGCGCTCGGCGAGGTCGGGTATCACATAGACGGTCAGCTCCATCCCCGCGGCCCGCAGCACCGGGGCCAGGCTGGAGAGGGCCGATCCCATGAACCACGCGTTGAGTGTGGGGACCAGCACCGCCACGGTCCCGGTCTTCCCCGTGACAAGGCTTGCGGCCTGCCGGGAGACGGCGAAGTTCAGCTCGCGGGCGGCCTGTTCGACACGGGCGCGCACCTCCGGCGAGACGGTGGTCAGGCCGCGCAGGGTCCGCGAGACGGTGGACGTGGAGACCCCGGCCCGTTCGGCGACGTCAGCCATCGTCGGGTGTCGCTGAGCTGGAGGCATGTGCCGGACCGTAGCACAAAAGGCCCGCTGTCGACGCTGGTTGTGACAGCGCTTTCACAAGCCCGGCGCCCTGATTTCCACTCGTTACCGGGAAGTAACGCATTGACTTCCGCTTACCTCGCTCCTAGCGTGCAAGCGTTGTCTCGGAGGGGTCAAAGCCGTCCCCCATGTACTTGCTCCATGTGCTTTGACCTGCGTGTTTGATTAAGAAGTTGCTGTGACAACGCAGTCTCACAACAGCGTCGCCTCAGGTTCCGCACGACCAGGAGAGACAGTGAAGACCACAACCGCCAGAGCCCTTCGATGCTCGGCCGCGCTCGCCGCCGCCGGACTCCTCCTCACCGCCTGCGGCTCGTCCGACGACGGCGGCTCCGCAGGGCAGTCCGGGCCCACCTCGTTCACCGGCCGCGGCCCCATCACCTACGTGGCCGGAAAGGACACCACCGGAGCCGTCCAGCCGGTCCTCGACCAGTGGAACAAGCTGCACCCGAAGGAGAAGGTCACCTTCATCCAGCTGCCCACGGACGCGGACGCGCAGCGCCAGCAGATGATCCAGAACGCCGAGACGAAGTCCGACGCCTATACGGTGCTCTCTCTGGACGTCGTGTGGACGTCGGAGTTCGCCGCGCACCAGTGGATCGACAAGCTGCCCGAGCAGCAGTTCCCCCTGGACAGGATGCTCAAGCCGGTGGTGGAGACGGCCAAGTACCGCGGCGGTCTGTACGCGGCCCCGGCCAGCTCGGACGGCGGCATGCTGTACTACCGCACCGACCTGCTGAAGCAGGCGGGAATCGGCAAGGCCCCGGTGACCTGGGCCGAGTTGAAGGCCGACTGCGCCAAGGTGAAGAAGCTGCCCGCCGCCAAGGGCGTGTCCTGCTACGCCGGGCAGTTCCAGAAGTACGAGGGCCTGACGGTCAACTTCTCCGAGGCCGTGAACTCCGCGGGCGGCGTCGTCACCGACGCGAACGGCAAGCCCGACGTGGACACCCCCGAGGCGAAGAAGGGACTGGACTTCCTGGCCGGCTCCTTCCGGGACGCCACGATCCCCAAGGAGGCCATCACCTACCAGGAGGAGGACGGCCGCCAGGCCTTCCAGGCCGGCAAGCTGGTCTTCCTGCGCAACTGGCCGTACATGTACGCGCTCGCCGGCAAGAGCAAGCTGGCCGGCAAGTACGCCGTCGCGCCGCTGCCCGGCCTGAACGGACCCGGCGCCTCCAGCCTGGGCGGTCACAACCTGGCCCTGTCGTCCTTCGCCAAGAACAAGGCGACGGCCCTGGACTTCATGAAGTTCTACAGCAGCGAGGCCACCGCGAAGACCTTCCTGGAGAAGGCCTCCCTCGCCCCGCCGTACGCCGACCTGTACGACGACGCGGCACTGGCCGGGCAGTACCCGTACCTCCCGGTCCTCAAGCAGTCGATCCTGCACGCCGTGCCCCGCCCGCGCGTCGTCCAGTACGGCGATGTCACCTCGGCGGTCCAGCAGGAGGCGTACGCCGCGCTGACCGGCACCAAGAGCAGCGCACAGGCGCTGAAGGACCTGCAGCGGGAGCTGCTGAAGTCCACGGGGCAGTGAGGAGCGGGGCCATGACCGACATCGAGATGCCGCACGGACCCGCGGCGGCCGAGCCCCACCGCCGGTCCGGTACGACCGTGACAGGCCGGCGGTCCCGCCCCCGGGCACGCGCCACGGCCGGCGCCGGGCGGATGGCGGCCCTGCTGGTGTCCCCGACGCTGCTGGTGCTGACGGTCGTCGTGCTCTACCCGACGCTCATGGCGCTCAGGGAGTCGCTGTACGGACCGAAGGGTCTCGACCCGAGGACCGGCTTCATCCGCAGCACCGAGCCGTTCGTCGGGCTGAAGAACTACGCCGACATCTTCGGCGCCGCCGGGGACCGGTTCTGGAACGCCTTCTGGAACACCAGCTTCTTCACCGTCGTCACCGTCGGACTGGAGACGGTGATCGGTGTGGTCATGGCCCTGATCATGCACCGGGCGTTCAGCGGCCGGGCCCTGGTGCGGGCGAGCATCCTCGTCCCCTGGGCGGTGCCCACGGCCATCTCCGCCCTGCTGTGGCGGTGGATCTTCAACAGCGACGGCATCGCCAACGCCCTGATCGGCCACCAGATCCTGTGGACCACCGAGGGCTTCCACGCCAAGGTCGCGGTCATCGTCGCCGAGGTGTGGAAGACCGCCCCGTTCATCGGGCTGCTGGTCCTGGCCGGACTGCAGGTCATCCCGAACGAGGTCTACGAGGCGGCCCGCATCGACGGGGCGAGCGCGCTGCGCCGGTTCTGGCACATCACGCTGCCCCTGGTGAAACCCGCGCTGCTGGTGGCGATGCTGTTCCGCTGCATGGACGCGCTGCGGATGTTCGACCTGCCGTACATCCTGATCGGCGCGCAGAAGAACTCGGTGGAAACCCTGTCCATGCTGGCGCAGAACGAGGCGTCCAACGTCCGCTTCGGGCCCGCCTCCGCCTACGCGGTCCTGCTCTTCCTGTATGTCTTCCTCATCGCGCTCGCCTTCGTACGGCTGCTGGGCGCGGATCTCGTCGGCGACACCGGCGGCGGCCGCCGGAAGACGAAGACCAGGCTCGTGTTCGCGCGCCGTACGGAGGTGACGGCATGACGACCACGGCGAAGTGGCGCGGCCGCCTGCTGTACGTGGGGGTTGCCGCGGTGGTGGCCTACTGCCTGGCCCCCTTCTACTGGATGCTGGTCTCCAGCCTGCGCCGCACCTCCGACATCTTCGACACCTCGCTCGTCCCGACACCGGTGTCGTTCGCGAACTACCGGTCGCTGTTCGGCGCCTCCCAGGGTTTCACCCGGGCGCTGCTCAACAGCCTGGTCGTCGCCGGTGTCACCACCGTGCTGGCGCTGCTGCTGGCCACGTTCACCGCCTACGCGATGGCGAGGCTGGAGTTCCGGTTCAAGCGGCTGATCCTCACCCTGATCATCGCCACCTCGATGTTCCCGGTCGTGTCGATCGTGGTCCCGCTGCTGAAGCTGTTCACGGACATCGGCTGGATCAACACCTACCAGGCCATGATCGTGCCGAGCATGTCCTTCGCACTGCCGCTCGCGGTGTGGAACCTGACCACCTTCTTCCGGCAGATGCCGGACGAGCTGGAGCACGCCGCCATGGTCGACGGCTGCACCCGCGGCCAGGCCTTCCGCAAGGTCATCGTCCCGCTCGCCGCGCCCGGCATCTTCACCACCGCGATCATCACGTTCATCGCCGCCTGGAACGAGTTCCTCATCGCCCTGTCGATGACCAACCGGCCGGACATGCAGACCGCACCGGTCGCCATCTCCAAGTTCACCGGCGCCACGACGTACGAGACCCCGTTCGGCAGCCAGATGGCCGCGGGCGTCCTCGTCACGATCCCGCTGGTGGTCATGGTGCTGCTCTTCCAGCGCCGCATCGTCGCCGGCCTGACGGCCGGTGCCGCGAAGTAAGCCCTCGTCCACTCCTAAGGAGCAGCATGTCCGGCACCGCACCGTGGTGGCGCAGCGCCGTCATCTACCAGGTCTACATCCGCAGCTTCGCCGACGGGGACGGGGACGGCGTCGGTGACATCGCCGGCATCCGCTCCCGGCTGCCGTACCTGAAGGCGCTGGGCGTCGACGCCCTCTGGATCAACCCGTGGTACAAGTCGCCGCAGGCGGACCACGGTTACGACGTGGCCGACTACCGCGCGATCGACCCGCTGTTCGGCACCGTGCAGGAGGCCGAGCGGCTCATCGAGGAAGCCCACCGGCACGGGATACGCGTCATCCCCGACATGGTGCCCAACCACACCTCCGACCGGCATGCCTGGTTCCAGGCGGCGCTGGCGGCCGGCCCGGGCAGCCCGGAACGCGACCGTTACATCTTCCGCCCCGGCCGCGGCCCCGACGGCGACCTGCCGCCCAACGACTGGGTCTCCTCCTTCGGCGGCCCGGCCTGGACCCGGCTGCCCGACGGCGAGTGGTACCTGCACCTCTTCGCCCCGCAGCAGCCCGACCTGAACTGGCAGCACCCCGAGGTGCGGGCGGAGTTCGAGTCGATCCTGCGGTTCTGGTTCGCCCGGGGCGTGGACGGTTTCCGTATCGACGTCGCGCACGGACTGATCAAGCACCCCGAACTGCCCGACCTGCCGCCGCCTCCGGCCGGGGTCGGCCGGCGCCGGCACCACCTCGACCACCCGCACTGGGACCGCGACGAGGTCCACGACATCTACCGCGCCTGGCGCAAGGTGGCCGACGAGTTCCCCGGCGACCGGTGTTTCGTCGCCGAGGCGTGGGCCGACACCCCCGAGCGGCTGGCGGCCTACGTCCGCGCAGACGGCCTGCACACCGCGTTCAACTTCGACTTCCTGATGTCCAGTTGGGACCCCAAGGACCTGCGCACGGTCATCGACGACTCCCTCGCCATGCTCGGCGCGGTCGGCGCACCCGCCACCTGGGTGCTCTCCAACCACGACGTCATGCGCCACGCCAGCCGGTACGGCCGCAGGGCGGCCAAGCGCTGGGTGGCCAACGAGCGGTACGAACCCGAAGGCCCCCTCGACCTCGACCTGGGCACCCGCCGCGCCCGCGCCGCCGCCCTGCTCATGCTTGCCCTGCCCGGCGGCGCCTACGTCTACCAGGGCGAGGAACTCGGCCTGCCCGAGGTCGAGGACCTGCCCGAGGAGGTGCTGCAGGACCCCGTCTGGGAACGCTCCGGCCACACCGACCGCGGCCGCGACGGCTGCCGGGTGCCGATCCCCTGGTCCGGGCGGAGCGCACCGTACGGCTTCAGCCCCGAGGGCGCCTCCGCCGCACCCTGGCTGCCGCAGCCCGCGGACTGGGCCGCGCGCACCGTCGAGGCGCAGACCGGCGACGAGACCTCCATGCTGGAGCTCTACCGCGCCGCGCTGCTGCGGCGCCGCGAGCATCCCGCCCTCGGCGACGGCACCCTCACCTGGCTGGATGCCCCCGCCGGAGTCCTCGCCTTCCGCCGCGACCCCGGCTTCGTCTGCGTGGTCAACCTCTCCACCGAGCCGTACCCGCTGCCCGAGCACACCGCGATCCTGCTGACCAGCGGCCCCGTCGAGGACGGCCGGCTGGGTCCCGACCGGGCGGCCTGGCTCGCGGTGTAGGGCCAGGGCGACAGCCTCGGCGGCATCGACCACCCGCGCCTCGATCCCGGCGGCACCGCCCTGCTCCACATCCCAGAGCGCCGGCGCGGGCGCGGTCCTTGACCGTCTCCCAAGGGCGCGGTGTCAGCCGGCGGCGGAGTCGCCGGGGGTGACCAGGCCCGTCTCGTAGGCGAGGACGACGGCCTGGGCGCGGTCGCGGAGGGTGAGCTTGGCGAAGATCCGGGCGACGTGGGTCTTCACGGTGGCCTCGCTGAGCGTGAGGGCGCCGGCGAGTTCGGTGTTCGACAGGCCCCGGCCCATCAGGGTCAGGACCTCGCGTTCACGGGGGGTCAGCGGAGCCAGGTCGCGGTGGATCGAGGCGGTGCGGGCCGTGGCCGGCGCAGTGGCGGGGTGGCGCACGGGGCCGGCCCGGTCGGCCTCGTGGGTGGTCGCGTAGCGCTCGACCAGACGGCGGGTGATCGAGGGGGCGAGCAGCGCGTCGCCCGTGTTCACGAGTCGTACGGCCGCGGCGAGGTGGGCGGCGGTGACGTCCTTGAGCAGGAAGCCGCTCGCCCCGGCGGCGAGCGCCGCGTAGACGTAGCGGTCGAGGTCGAACGTGGTGAGCATGAGGACCCGGCAGTGCGGGAGCAGCCGCAGGACGCGTTTGGCGGCCTCCAGGCCGTCCAGGTGGGGCATCCGGATGTCCATCAGAAGGACGTCGGGGCGCAGCCGTTCGGCTTCCGCGACGGCCTGTACGCCGTCCGCGGCCTCGCCGACGACCTCGATGCCGCGCGAGGTGAGGATGAGGCGGAAGCCGGTTCGGATGAGTTCCTCGTCGTCGGCGATGAGCACTCGCGGGGCGGCGGTTTCCCTGCTCCGGTTCGGGCCCGGCCCCTGGGTGTCCGGGATCCGGCCCGGGGCGTGGGGGATGCGGCGGTCGGCGGCGGGCTGCGTCACGGGCGCTCCAGGGGGATGCGGGCGCGGACACGGTACCCGCCACCGATGCGGCGCCGGGCGTCGAAGTGGCCCCCGTAGACGGCGACGCGCTCGCGCAGACCGATCAGGCCGCGCCCCGCTCCGTCGTCCCGGCGCTCGCGGCTGCCCGATCCGGCGCCCGTGCTCGCGGGGCCGGCGGACAGCACGCTCGGTCCGCTGTTGAGCACCTCGACCCGCAGACCGTGGTCGGAATACCGCACCGTCACGGTCGCCGTGCCCCCGTCGCCGTACTTGAGCGCGTTGGTCAGCGCCTCCTGGACGATCCGGTAGGCGGTGACGTCGATGCCGGGCGGCAGCGGGCGCGGTTCCCCGGAGATGCGCACCTCGACCGGGAGGCCGGCGAAGGCGATCCGGTCGACGAGGGTGCCCAGTTGACGCAGGCTGGGCTGCGGGGCGAGTCCGGAGAGGTCTCCTTCGCCGTCGCGTTCGGTCCGGTCGTCGTCGCCGTCCGGCGACGGTGCCAACAGGCCCAGCAGATGCCGCAGTTCGGTCATCGCGTCGCGTCCGGCGCCCTCCACGGCCTGCAGCGCGGTCTCCGCCGCGTCCGGCAGGGCGGCGAGCACCTCGCGGGCGGCGGTCGCCTGTACGACCATCAGGCTGACCTTGTGGCTGACGATGTCGTGCAACTCCCGGGCGATACGCGCACGTTCGGCCGCCACCGCCGTGCGGGCGGCAGCCTCCCGCTCGCGCTCCAGCAGCCAGCGCCGGTCCTCCAGGAGCTTGCGGTGGCGGCGGTGAGCGCGCGCCAGCAGCAGGGCGGTGCCCCCGGCCGACACCAGGCTCACCGTCGCGAGGGCGATGAGCAGCGGCCCCGTCTCCGATCTCCACACGCCGCCCATCGTGCCAGGCAGCCGACGAGCGGGCGTCCCTCTTACGACCCAGCCCGTACATCGCCAGGATGACCGCCGACGCGGGATACCTCCGGGGGCCGACGCCCGGGGCTGCCCACGCCGCCTACCGTCCCAGCCATGACCACCGAAGACATCAGCGGCACGACTGCGGGGGCCGGTCCGGCCGCCGTCCGCGAGCAGGAAGTCGTCCGGGTGAGCGGCCTGCGCAAGGAGTACGGCGACACCGTCGCCCTGAACGGAGTGTCGCTGGAGATCGGCGCCGGTGAGGCGGTCGCGGTGATGGGGCCGTCCGGCTGCGGCAAGTCCACCCTGCTCAACCTGATCGCCGGCCTTGACCGGCCGAGCGCCGGCCAGGTGCGCGTGCACGGCGAGGACCTGGGCGCGATGAACGAGACCGGGCTGGCGCTCTTCCGGCGCCGCCGGATCGGCATGATCTTCCAGTTCTTCAACCTCATCGACGACCTGCCCACGATCGACAACGTCGCCCTGGCCGCCCAGCTCACCGGAACGCCCACCCGTCAGGCCCGGCGCCGGGCACTGGAGCTGCTGGACGAACTCGGCATCGCCGACCGCAGGAACGTCTACCCGGCCGCGCTCAGCGGCGGCGAGCGCCAGCGGGCGGCGGTGGCCCGCGCGCTGATGAACCGCCCCGCGCTGCTGCTGGCGGACGAACCCACCGGCGCGCTGGACAGCCACGCGGGCGAGCAGGTGATGGACCTGCTCATCGACCTCAACGAACTGGGCCAGACCCTGCTGCTGGTGACGCACGACCAGACGCTGGCCACCCGCTGCGCCGGCCGTCTGGTGATGATGGCGGACGGCCGGATCACCGGCGAGCGGACTCTGGAGCGGTCGGCATGAGCGCGGTGTGGCGGGCATCCCGCGCGGCCGTGCGCCGCCGCCGGCTGCAGACCACCGTGATCGCGGTGGTCGTCCTCGTCTCCAGCACGGCCCTCGTGGTCGCCCTCGGGCTGCTGGACGCCGCGTCCGGGCCGTTCGACCGGATCTTCGGCCAGGCGCACGGCGCGCACGTCGTCGCCACGTTCGACGCGACGAAGGTCTCCGGCGCGGAGCTGGCGCGGACCGCGCACCGTCCAGGCGTACGGGCCTCGGCCGGGCCGTTCCCGGAAGCGGTGGTCGACCTGCCGCGGAGCGCGGTCGCCGAGCTGCCCGGGATGGGGCCCGGCCCGCTGACCGTGGTGGGCCGGGCGGGCCCCGGCGGCCCGGTCGACCGGCTGGACCTGTTCGCCGGGCACTGGGCCACCGGCCCCGGCCAGCTCGTCCTGGAGCTTCCGGACGCGCCCGGGCTGGGCGACGGGCCGCACTCTCCGATCGGGAAGCGGATCCGGCTGCCCGGGCTGGCGCCGCTGACCGTCGTCGGCCTCGCCTCCGGCGTCAGCGGGACCGCGCAGGCATGGGTCTCCCCACGGCAGATCCGGGCCCTGCACCCGACGACGTACCAGATGCTGTACCGGTTCGACCGGGCCGCGACGGCCCGGCAGATCACGGCGGACACCGCGACGGTGAGCGCCGGCCTGCCGCCCGGATCGCTGGTCGCCCACCAGTCGTATCTGACGCTGAAGGCGCAGCTCGCGGCCGAGCCCAACGCCTTCGTGCCGTTCCTCATGGCCTTCGGCATCCTCGGCCTGCTGGTGGCGGTCCTGATCGTGGCCAATGTGGTGAGCGGTGCCGTCGTGTCCGGCTTCCGGCACATCGGGGTGCTCAAGTCCGTGGGATTCACACCGGCCCAGGTGGTCGCGGTCTACCTGGTGATGGTCTGTGTCCCGGCGACGGCGGGCGCGGCGATCGGCACGGCCCTGGGCGCGGTGGTTGCCCGGCCGCTGTTGCACCAGGTCTTCTACGGCGCCGACTTCGGCACGGTGAACGTCAGGCCGACGGTCGGCTCCTGGGTGTACATGACCACGGCGCTGGGCATGCCCGCGGTCGTGCTGCTGGCCGCGCTGATCCCGGCGCTGCGCGCGCACCGGCTCTCCGCGGCACGGGCGATCAGCGCGGGCAGCGCCCCCGGTGGCGGCCGGCGGCCGGCGGTGCAGCGGTGGCTGAGCGGGGTGCGGCTGCCGCGCTCGGTGACGCTGGGCCTGGGCCTGCCCTTCGCCCGGCCTGGACGGGCACTGCTCACGGTCTCCGCCGTACTGCTCGGGGTGGCGACGGTGACCTTCGCCACCGGCCTGTCGGCCACCATGGTCTCCTACGGCAAGGCCGTCGAAGGCGCCGACAGGACGCAGGTGGTCGTCTATGCCGGGCAGCCCAGGTTCGGGGAGACCGCTCCGCACCAGGGTGACGCCGCGACACAGACGCTGCTGCGCTCTCTGCCCCATGCGGCGGACGTGTCCGCCGTGGGCTACTTCCAGGTGCGGATGCTCGGGCAGAGCCAGGACGTGACGATCGAGGGAGCGCGCGGGGGCCGGTCCACCCTCCAGGACGACCTGGCCAGGGGCCGGTGGGCGCACGGGCCCGGCGAGGTGGTGGCCTCCGGCAGGTTCCTGGCCAAGTACGGTCTGCGCGTCGGTGACTCGTTCACGCTGGGCACGGCGGGCGGCCGGACGGAGCGCGTGACCCTGGTCGGGGAGGTCATGGCCGGGCCGTCGGACTTCGTGCGCGCGGACTGGGCGACGGTGACCGCCCTGGCACCGGACGCGCGGGCCAACCAGTACCGGGTGCGGCTCACCCCCGGAGCCGAGGACGGCGCCTATACGAAGGCGGTTCGCGCCGTCGATCCCGGGCTCTACCCGTCCGAGCAGCCCTCGGTCAACGCCGGGGCGGTGACGGTGATCAGCTCCGCGGCCACGCTGACCCTGATGCTGACACTGGTCGCCGCGATGGGCGTGTTCAACACCGTCGTACTCAGCGCCCGGGAGCGCCAGCGCGACCTCGGCATGCTGAAGTCGATCGGCATGACGCCACGGCAGGTCACGGTGATGCTGGTGGTGTCCATGGCCGGGCTCGGTCTGGTCGGCGGGGTCCTGGGGCTGCCGCTGGGAGTCGAGGCCTACCGTGTGGTGATCCCCCTGACCGAGCACAGCGCTCATCTCGCCTTCCCGGCACGGATGCTGGACGTGTGGCACCCCGGCTCCATGGCGCTCCTGGCGCTGGCCGGGGTGGCGATCGCCGCACTGGGCGCGATGCTGCCGGCCCGCGCGGCGGCCCGGCAGACCATCGCCCGCGTCCTGCACACCGAGTGACGGCCGCGCCGCGCGCGAGGCCGGGCGTCGCGGTTGCCGGCACTCGTTCGAGCAACTCTTCGGTACCGGCTCGTCGCTGAACGCCCGCACGTTGCTCGCGCCGCTCGGCGGCGCAGGCGATTTCCCTGTCGGCCTTGCGCGGATCCACGCCCACCTGTGGCCGGGTGAAGAAGACCGCACCCGGTCCGCCATGGGCACCGTGCTCGGCGGCCTGGGGACCGGGAGACTTTGGTGGTCGGCCCGCCGCGGGAGCGGCCCAGTGCCTGGTCGGCCGCCGAGCGTGCCGGACCTTCCACCGTGCTCTTCGCGTCGGGGATCAGGCTGACCGCCGAGGGCGCCGTGCCGCCCAGAGTGCCGTCCTCGTGCACGGCGGCAACATTCGCCGCCACTTCCTCGACTCACTGACCCCCGAGCAGACATCAGTCATCCGGGCATGGAGCGAGCAAGCAGTCGATCGCCTCGATCCGCGCCGCAGCGAGACTGCCGGCGACGGCGTGTCCTGGACCGCGCCCCACACCGCCCTCATGGACGCCGCCGATACGGCCCTGGGCACTGTCAGACAGGCCCTGGCTCGAGTTTTGACCTCCCCCGGTTACGAGGGGTGCTGGGCGGCGTGAACGGCTACGAGCAGGGCCGGCTGTGGTGGACCAAGAGCGGGCCGGCTTGGTGATGACGGCCGCCGGTCGAGGCCCCGCGCTGGGGGCCCGACAGCGAGTGACGTCAGGCGGACCGGCTGACGTCGTCGAAGTCGGTGGAGGCCGACAGCTCGGCCCATGCCAGCATGTCGCGCTCGAAGGCGTCGCGTCCGGCCCGGACGAGGCGAAGCGCGTCGGTGCCGAGCAGCAGGCGCGTCGGCGGCTGGTCGGCCGCCACGATGCGCAGCACCGCGGCCGCGGCCTTGTCCGGGTCGCCCGGCTGGCGCCCACTGCCGTGGATGCGCCGGGCGCGCAGCGGCTCGAACAGCTCGTCGTAGTCGGCGATCACACGGGGTGCGCGGACCATCGAGCGGCCGGCCCAGTCGGTCCGGAAACTGCCCGGCTCGACGGCGGTGACATGGATGCCGAAATCGGCGACCTCCTTGCCGAGCGTTTCGAGGATGCCCTCCACCGCGAACTTGCTGCCGTGGTAGAAGCTGAGGCCCGGCATGGTGATCAGCCCGCCCATCGAGGTGACGGCGATGATGTGGCCCGAACGGCGCTTTCGCATGTGCGGCAGCACGGCCTTGATCACCGCCACGGTTCCGTAGACGTTCACCTCGAACTGACGGCGAAGGTCATCCATCGACGACTCCTCGAAGAGGCCATCATGGCCGTACCCGGCGTTGGCGACGAGTACGTCGACCGGGCCCAGATCGCGCTCGGTCTCGTCCACGACCGTCCCCACCGCGACATGGTCGGTCACGTCCAGGATGCGGGCGTGAGCGTCGCCGGCGAGCGCCTCAAAGGCCCGTGCGTCGGTGGGCGTGCGCACCGTGCCCACCACCCGGTGGCCCGCGGCCAGCGCCGCGCGCGCGAGTGCGCGGCCAAGGCCGGTGCTGACGCCGGTGATCAGGAATGTCTTGGTGTCCGACACTGGAGTTCCCTTCGTGCGATGCGAACAGGGGCCGACCGGGGCGGCCCGGCCCCGGTCGGTCTCGACACGTTCCACTTCAGCACCGGAATCGGCTGCTGATCGACTTCCGGGGGGTCCGCTTCGCCCCGGGGACAGCCGGACCGAGGGACTGCCAGTCCCCCTTTCGCGGGCCGTTCAGGCGCTCTTGGGCCCTATCGTGAACGGCATGGACCGCAACACAGCTCTCGGTGAGTTCCTCCGCTCTCGGCGGGCACGGATCACCCCGCGCCAGGCGGGCTTGTCCGACGACGGCGGCTCCCGGCGAGTGCCAGGACTGCGCCGCGAAGAGATCGCGCAACTGGCGGGCGTGAGCGTCGACTACTACGTACGCCTGGAACGCGGACGCCGACTGAACGTCTCCGAGACCGTGCTGGACGCCATCTCCCGCGCGCTACGCCTCGATCCCGTCGAACGCGCCCATCTGTTCCAGCTCGCCAAGCCCGCCGCAGGCAGGCCCCGCCGCACGGCGACGCGTCCGCAGCCGGTCCGCCCGGGGCTGCGCGACCTGCTCCGGATCCTCGAGCACACCCCCGCCCTTGTGCTGGGGCGGCGACTGGACGTACTTGCGTCCAACCGGATGGCACGTGCGCTGCTCACCGACTTCGACACGCTGCCGCACCGCGAGCGGAACCTGGTGCGGTTCATGTTCTGCGACGAGACCGCCCGCTCGCTGTACACCCACTGGGACACCCACGCCCAGGACATCGTCGCCTCACTCCGGCGCGACGCCGGACGCCATCCCCACGATCCGCTGCTGGCCGAACTCGTCGGCGAACTCTCGATCACGGATGAGGACTTCCGCCGCTGGTGGGCCGACCAGAACGTGTTTCGGCACACGCATGGCAGCAAACACTTCCACCACCCGATCGTCGGCCCGCTCACCCTCAACTACGAGTCCCTCACCCTGCCCGCCGACCCGGACCAGCGACTGAGTGTCTACACCGCCGAGGCAGGCTCCAGCTCCGAAGAGGCGCTTCGGCTACTGGCCGCGTGGATACGGCAGCCCGAGACCTCGCACGGCCAGCACGCAGATCATTAGACGCCCGCCGGTCCGCGTGGAGCGGTCGGCGCAGTGACCAGCTGCTTGGGGGCAGCCGATACCGGGTGCCGAGCGACGGAGCTCAGTGGGCGGGAACCGGCTCGGACGACGGCTGCCACTCCCGCCTGATCAGCCCGTAGACCCACGAGTCGGAGACCTCGCCGTTGACGACGCAGTCTTCCCGCAACGTCCCCTCACGCACGAAGCCGAGCTTCTCCAGCACGCGGGCAGAAGCCACGTTGCGCGTATCGGTCTCAGCTTGGACGCGATTCAGGTCCAGCGTGTCGAATGCCCACCGCAGCAGAGCGCGCGCGGCCTCGGTCGCGTAGCCGTGGCCCCACGCTGCATCGTCGAAGCAGTAGCCAAGCGAAGCGCTGCGGTAGTCCGGATTCCAGCTGTTCAGGCTGCACCAGCCGATGAACGCCCCGTCGGAGACACGATCTACGGCCAGCCGCGCCCCCGTGCCCTCCTGTGCCATCTGCCGGCAAGCCGTGATGAACTTCTCGGCGCGCACGCGTTCGCTCCACGGTGGCGCGTCCCAGTAGCGCAGCACGTAGGCGCTGCTGTGCAGTGCGAAGAGGTCGTTCGCATCCGCGTCATCGAAGGCACGCAGTCGAAGGCGAGCGGTGTGCAACGAGGGGGTGGGCAGCGACGTCCTCATGTTCCCTCCCCTGATCGGTGGGCGATCAATCAGACATCCGATGCGGGTCACTCGCAATGGGTTTTCTCGGTGCGGGGCCTGCGCGGAACGGCTGGCGGTTGTGGCGCCTGGAGCACGGCGGGCAAGGTCCGCCAAGACCGGGCTGGCGGCCTGCCGGTGCCCGCCTGCAAGTGGCAGAACGCCTCCTCGGCCGCTGCGGCTGTGCGTGGCCGCGCTGCTCGTGCCACTTGGCGGCGGCGCGGGCCAAGTGCAGCGTCAAGCAGGTCGAGCCGGTTCTCGGCCGTGCGTTCGCCGTCGTCACGCCGCGGAGCCGGGCCCGCCTGTGGCCGGGTGAAAAAGACCGCACCCGGGCCGTCAGGGGCGCCGTGCTCGGCGGCCTGGGGACCGGGTGCGGGCAGGGAGATACTGCGATGAAAGAAACCGCAGGTCAGAAGGTCTGAGTGAAGATCAGGCCTTCTTGGTCTCCCAGAAGATCTTGTCGATCTGGGCGATGTAGTCCAGCGCCTTCTGGCCCGTCGCCGGGTCGGTGGACGCCTTGGCGGCCGAGAGGGCCTTCAGGGTGTCGTTGACCAGCTGGTGCAGCTCCGGGTACTTCTCGAAGTGCGGGGCCTTGAAGTAGTCGCTCCAGAGCACGGAGACGTGGTGCTTCGCGAGCTCCGCGCGCTGCTCCTTGATGACGGTGGCACGCGCCTGGTAGTGGGGGTCGTCGTTGCCGGCCATCTTGTCCTGGATGGCCTTCACCGACTCCGCCTCGATGCGGGCCTGGGCCGGGTCGTACACGCCGCAGGGCAGGTCGCAGTGGGCGCTGACCTTGACCTTGGGGGCAAACAGGCGGGAAAGCATGGAGCATTCCTTCCTCGTGATCGTCTTCTCAGGTGCGACATTACTCCCTGAGGAAGGCGATTTCTCGGGTGCCCCCTAGGGCTTAGGACAAAAGTCCAGGGTCAGACTGAGACTGGTGGAGGAACGGACCGGGGAGGTGCCGGGGATGCCGGAGCTGTCGCAGGAGACCGAGCGGGGGAGGGCCGTGGCGCCCTTCGGAGTGGCGGAAGTGACCGGGCCGTCCATGGTGCCCACGCTCCTTCACGGGGACCGGCTGCTGGTGCGGTACGGCGCGTCGGTCCGGGCGGGGGACGTCGTCGTCCTGCGGCATCCGTTCCAGCAGGACCTGCTCGTCGTCAAGCGTGCCGTGGAGCGGCGCGACGGCGGCTGGTGGGTGCTCGGGGACAACCCCTACGCGGGCGGGGACAGCACGGACTACGGGGTTGTACCCGATGAGCTGATCCTCGGCCGCGCCCGCGTCCGGTACCGGCCGCTGCCCGCCGGTCAGCGCTCGCCGCTGACGCTGGTGCGCTGGGCGCTCTCGGCGGCGAGGCCGCTGCTGCCCGACCGGTCGGCCTCCAGGCGCTTGCGGGCCCGGTAGGCGGCCACGTTCGCGCGGGTCGCGCAGCGGTCGGAGCAGTAGCGCCGCGAGCGGTTGGTGGAGGTGTCCAGGTAGGCGTTGCGGCAGGGGGCCGCCTCGCACAGGCCCAGGCGGTCCACGCCGTACTCCGTCAGGTGGAAGGCCAGGCCCATGGCTGCGATCGCCGCGTAGCCCGCCGTGGCGTTCGACGGGTGGTCGGCCAGGTGCATGTGCCACAGCGGGCGGCCGTCCTCGTCGCGGTGGTCGTGGCCGGAGATCTGCGGCGACACCGGGAACTCCAGCAGCAGGGAGTTCAGCAGGTCCACGGCCAGCGTCTCGTCGCCCTTGTCAGCCGCCTCGAAGACCGCGCGAAGTCGCGCCCGCACCGAGCGGAAGCGCGTGACATCGGCGTCGGTGGCGCGGCGGGCCGCCGACGCGTTGACGCCGAAGAGGTCGCGGACGGCCTCGACCGAGGTCAGCGAGTCCTTGCCCCGGGCCGGTTCCTCGCTGTTGACGAGACGGACGGCGTAATCCGAGTAATAGGCCAGTTCCACTTGTAGTCCTTACGGGGGCGCTCTATGGTCGTGTCTGCGGTCGGGTAACAGCCGGTCGTGCTTCCAGGGTATTACGCAGATGAGGGGGACAGGCTTCATGACGACGAGCACGGGCACCGACTGGGCCGCGTGGCAGGCGAGCTGGGACCGGCAGCAGGAGTGGTACATGCCGGACCGCGAGGAACGCTTCCGGATCATGCTCGACATGGTCGAGGCGCTGGTCGGTACGGCCCCGAGGGTCCTTGACCTCGCGTGTGGCACCGGCAGCATCACCGCCCGGCTGCTGCAGCGCTTCCCGGACGCCACCAGCACCGGCGTCGACCTCGACCCGGCGCTGCTGGCCATCGCCCGCGGCACCTTCGAGGGGGACGAGCGGGTCACCTTCGTCACCGCCGACCTCAAGGACCCCGACTGGCGGGCGGAACTGCCGTACGGCTCCTACGACGCCGTCCTGACCGCGACGGCCCTGCACTGGCTGCACAGCGAACCCCTCGCGGCCCTCTACGGTCAGGTCGCGGAGCTGGTCCGCGACGGCGGTGTCTTCATGAACGCGGACCACATGATCGACGACAGCACGCCCCGGATCAACGCCGCCGAGCGCGCCCGGCGCCACGCCCGTATGGATCAGGCCAAGCGGGACGGTGTCCTGGACTGGGCCGAATGGTGGCAGCTCGCGGCCGAGGACCCGGTCCTCGCCGAGCCCACCGCCCGCCGCTTCGAGATCTACGGCGAGCACGCGGACGGGGACACGCCCTCGGCCGCCTGGCACGCCCGCACCCTGCTGGCGCAGGGCTTCGCCGAGGCCCGGCCGGTGTGGTGCTCGCCGTCGGACACGCTGCTGCTCGCCCTCAAGTAGCGGCCGGCGACTCCGCACGCCTTGTCGAGGGCCGACGCAGCGAAGGTGCCCGGCGGCCTGCTGTCCATCTGGCTCACGCCCGAGCAGAAGCTCACCCGGCCGTCGACCTTCCCGCTGACCCGGGCACAGCTGCGCGAACTGGCGCTGAAGCCGCGGCTGCTGCCGTAGCCGGGCGGCTGTTGTAGCGGGGCACGCGAAAGGGGCGGTACGAGGATGTCGTACCGCCCCTTGCCGCGCGTGCCGTTACAGCACCTTGGACAGGAACGACTGCGTCCGCTCGTGCTGAGGGTTCGTCAGGACCTCGCGGGGATGGCCCGATTCGACCACCACGCCCTCGTCCATGAACACCAGACTGTCGCCCACCTCGCGGGCGAAGCCCATCTCGTGGGTGACGACGACCATGGTCATACCGGACTGGGCGAGGTCCCGCATGACGTCCAGGACGTCGCCGACCAGCTCCGGGTCCAGGGCCGAGGTCGGCTCGTCGAACAGCATCAGCTTCGGGTCCATCGCGAGGGCCCGGGCGATCGCCACCCGCTGCTGCTGGCCGCCGGAGAGCTGCGAGGGGTAGTGCCCGGCCCGGTCGGCCAGGCCGACCCGCTCCAGCAGCTGCATGGCCCGCTCCCGGGCCTGCGCCTTGCTCACGCCCTTGACCTGCACCGGCGCCTCGATGACGTTCTCCAGCGCCGTCATGTGCGGGAACAGGTTGAAGCGCTGGAAGACCATGCCGATGTCCCGGCGCTTGCGCGCGACCTCGCTGTCCTTCAGCTCGTACAGCTTGTCGCCCTTCTGGCGGTAGCCGACCAGCTCGCCGTCGACGTACAGCCGGCCGGCGTTGATCTTCTCCAGGTGGTTGATGCAGCGCAGGAACGTCGACTTGCCGGAGCCGGAGGGGCCGATCAGGCAGAACACCTCACCCGGCCTCACCTCCAGGTCGATGCCCTTGAGCACCTCGACATGGCCGAAGGACTTGTGCACGCCCTGCGCCCTGACCATCGGGACCGTGGCCTCGGCCGGGGTGTCCGGCGTCTTGCTGAGCTTGTCGGTCATGCCGTCACCTTCCTGCTGGAGAAGGTCGTCAGATGTCCCTTGACCTTCTGCCACGGGGTCGGCGGGAGACTGCGGCTGGAACCGCGGGCGTAGTAGCGCTCGATGTAGTACTGGCCGACGCTCAGCACCGAGGTCATGATCAGGTACCAGGCCGCGGCGAGGAAGTACATCTCCACCGGGGCGCCAGAGTTCTGGCCGATGTCCTGGGCGTAGCGGAACAGCTCGGGATACTGGACGGCCGCCACGAGCGAGGTCGTCTTCAGCATGTTGATGACCTCGTTGCCGGTCGGCGGCACGATCACCCGCATCGCCTGCGGGATGATCACCCGGCGCAGGGTCTTGCTGTGGCTCATGCCCAGCGCGTGGGCCGCCTCGGTCTGGCCCTCGTCCACCGCGAGCAGGCCCGCCCGGCAGATCTCGGCCATGTACGCCGCCTCGTTCAGACCCAGGCCGAGCAGCGCCGTCAGCAGCGGCGTCATGAAGTTCGACCAGTAGTCCTTGTAGAACGGCATCAGGTTGATGTACTCGAAGACCAGGCCCAGGTTGAACCACAGGAACAGCTGGACCAGGACCGGCGTGCCGCGGAAGAACCAGATGTAGAACCAGGCGATCGACGAGGTCACCGGGTTCTTCGACAGCCGCATCACCGCGAGGACGATGCCGAGGACGATGCCGATCAGCATCGACAGGACCGTGAGCAGCAGGGTCTTGCCGACACCGGTCATGATCCGGTGGTCGAAGAAGTACTCCGGCACCGCATGCCAGTTGATCTTGCCCTGGCTGAAGGCGTAGATGATCGCCACGAGGATGCCGATGGCGACGAGGGCGGATATGTACCGCCCGTAGTGCCGGACCGGGATGGCCCTGATGGCCTCCGGGCCGTCGGCCGGGAGAGCGGGCGCGTCCTCCCCGGCGCCCTCTCCGGCCGTCTTCTCGATGTCAGTCACGGGTGTTGCCTCTCAGTGGCCGCTTCTGCTTCTGCTGCTTCCGCGGGTCACTTGCCGCCGTTGATCACGGACTCCTTGACGGCGCCGTCCTGGGCGCCCCACTTCTGGAGGATCTTCGCGTACTCGCCGTTCTTGATGATCGCGTTCATCGCGGCCTGCAGCGCGTCGCGCAGCTGGGTGTCCTTCTTGGCCACGGCGATGCCGTACGGGGCCGCCTCGACCTGCTGGCCGACGATCTGGAAGTCCTTGCCGCCGCCGGAGGTCTTCACCGCGTACGCGGCGACCGGGAAGTCGGAGGAGGCCGCGTCCACACCGCCCGAGCGCAGCCGGGTCTGGGACTGCTGGTCGTCGTCGAACGGCTCGATGGTGAGCTTCTTGCCGCTCGGACACTTCTTGGCCTCCTGCTTGGCCAGGTCCTCCGAGACGGTGCCGCGCTCCACGGCGATCTTCTTGCCGCACAGGTCCGACCAGCCGTTGATGCCCTGGGTGTCGCCCTTGCGGGTGTAGATGGAGACGCCGGCGGTCAGGTAGTCGACGAAGTCGACGCCCTCGCCGACCTTCTTGCCCGTGTCCGGGTCGACGCCCTCCTGGCGGTTCTTGTTGTCGGTCATGGCCGACATGGCTATGTCGTAGCGGCCCGAGCGCAGACCGGTGAGCAGGGCGTCGAACGTGCCGTTCTGAAAGTCCAGCGTCACGCCGAGCTGCTTGCCCATGGCCGCCGCGAGGTCCGGGTCCAGGCCGACGGCCTTGCCGGAGGAGTCCTTGAACTCCACCGGGGCGTACGCGATGTCCGAACCGACCTCGATCTTGCCCTTGTCCCGGATCTCCTTGGGGAGCTTGTCGGCCAGCGGGGCGCTGCTGACGGAAGCGCCGGAGTCCTTGCTCTTGTCCTTGGTCTGGTCACCGCAGCCGGTGAGCAGCAGGGCGCCCGCGACCGCGATCGCACCGGCCGCTGCCAGACGGGAGCGTGCGGCGGTCGTACGACGGGTGGAGCTTGCGGTCATCGTGGTACCTCCGGCGGGTGGGAAAGGTGCCGATGGGTCAGCGAGAACACACACCTTCGGGTGTCGCGACCTCGTGGGTTTACGGCATCTTGCCATTCGGACTACGCCGTTCAGGGGTGCGGCCATGTCAAAATCGGATAACGGGTCACCCCCGAACCGCATCAGGTCGGTACATCCTTGGTAGTTCACCACCGAACCATCTGCGGGAATCCAGCATTCCGGCCGGAAAATCTTCGGCGCGTCTCACGATGTGGTCGCCGCGGGCGCCGGTCCACCAGCGTCTTCGCACGCCCCGCGCGGTTGTCAGCCGCGCGTCATTCAGGTGTGGCTTTCTGGTTCCGAGATGTGACCTTGCACCTAATGGACTCGTCGTGGGCACCGTCCGTCCGGTAAGAAGGTTCTTTACACCCCTCATCCGGGGCTCAGGGCGCGTGTGCGGCGCGCCCGTCGCGTATGGCCCGTACGTATCAGCAATCGGGCGGTGCGCGGTGCCCGCCCACCCCTCACCAGGAGTGGTCGACCCTCAAACCATGCATACCTAAGGGGTAAAACGAAGTGGCAGCGGAGATCGTCAATCCTCGCAGCGACAGCAATACGGACCAGGACGGCGGGGCCGAGCCCCTCGATTCCTTCGATCCGGTGTTCGCGCTGCACCGCGGCGGCAAGATGGCCGTGCAGGCCACCGTGCCAGTCCGTGACAAGGACGACCTTTCCCTCGCGTACACGCCCGGCGTCGCTCGCGTGTGCACCGCGATCGCGGAACAGCCGGAGCTGGTCAACGACTACACATGGAAGTCCTCCGTGGTCGCCGTCGTCACCGACGGTACGGCCGTGCTCGGACTCGGGGACATCGGTCCCGAGGCCTCCCTCCCCGTGATGGAGGGCAAGGCGATCCTGTTCAAGCAGTTCGGCGGCGTCGACGCGGTGCCGATCGCGCTCGACTGCACCGACGTGGACGACATCGTCGAGACCGTCGTCCGGCTCGCCCCGTCCTTCGGCGGAGTGAACCTGGAGGACATCTCGGCGCCCCGGTGCTTCGAGATCGAGCGCCGGCTCCAGGAGCGCCTGGACATCCCGGTCTTCCACGACGACCAGCACGGTACGGCCGTCGTGACGCTCGCGGCGCTGCGGAACGCGGCGCGGCTCAGCGGGCGGGAGATCGGGCAGCTGCGGGCCGTCATCTCGGGCGCCGGCGCGGCCGGTGTGGCCATCGCCAAGATGCTGGTCGAGGCCGGCATCGGGGACGTGGCCGTGGCGGACCGCAAGGGCGTCGTGTCGGCCGACCGGGAGGACCTGACCCCGGTCAAGCGGGAGCTCGCGGGCTTCACCAACAAGGCCGGCATCTCGGGCTCGCTGGAGGACGCCCTCGCGGGCGCGGACGTCTTCATCGGCGTCTCCGGCGGTACGGTCCCGGAGGAGGCCGTGGCCTCCATGGCCAAGGGCGCCTTCGTGTTCGCGATGGCCAACCCGAACCCCGAGGTGCACCCGGAGGTCGCGCACAAGTACGCGGCCGTGGTGGCGACCGGGCGGTCCGACTTCCCGAACCAGATCAACAACGTGCTGGCGTTCCCGGGCATCTTCGCGGGCGCGCTGCAGGTGCGGGCCACTCGGATCACCGAGGGGATGAAGATCGCCGCGGCGGAGGCGCTCGCCGCGGTGGTCGGCGACGATCTCGCCGCTGACTATGTGATCCCCTCGCCGTTCGACGAGCGGGTCGCTCCTGCGGTCACGGCGGCGGTTGCGGCTGCCGCGCGGGCCGAGGGCGTTGCTCGTCGTTGACGTCGCGCTGAATGGCCCCGCCCGTCCGGGCGGGGCCATTTTTTCCACCCGCCCGCCCGACTCGGGTGGTGCAAGGGTGCCGAGGGGGACTCGGTGCTGAAGAGGTGCCCCGCGGTGGCGCCGGCCTGCGCCGCATGGGTGGCCCTGCGCAAGAGGGCATGTGTCACAGGTCCGCACTGTTCCGTCGGCTGATCAACGCACCTATCGTCGGCTGCATGTTCGCTGTCTACGCCGCCCGAATCGACCGCGACCAGCCGCTCACCGGCCTGGAGTTGGGGGAGCGTCCGGCTCCCGAGGCCCGGCCCGGCTGGAGCACCGTCACGGTGCGTGCCGCCTCCCTCAACCACCACGACCTCTGGTCCCTGCGGGGCGTCGGCCTCCCGGAGGACCGGCTGCCGATGATCCTCGGCTGTGACGCCGCCGGTGTCGACGAGGACGGCAACGAGGTCGTCCTGCACTCCGTCATCGGCCAGACGGGTTACGGCGTCGGCCCCGACGAGCCGCGCTCCATCCTCACCGAGCGCTACCAGGGCACCTTCGCCGAGCAGGTCGCCGTGCCGACCTGGAACGTGCTGCCCAAGCCCAAGGAGCTGTCCTTCGCCGAGGCGGCCTGTCTGCCGACGGCCTGGCTGACGGCGTACCGGATGCTGTTCACCAACGCCGGAGTACGGCCCGGCGACTCGGTCCTCGTGCAGGGCGCGGGCGGCGGTGTCGCCACGGCCGCGATCGTGCTCGGCAGGGCGGCGGGGCTGCGCGTCTTCGCGACCAGCCGGGACGAGGCCAAGCGGAAGCGGGCGGTGGAGCTGGGGGCCGTGGAGGCGGTGGAGCCGGGGGCCCGGCTGCCGCAGCGGGTGGACGCCGTGATCGAGACCGTGGGCGCCGCCACCTGGTCCCACTCGGTGAAGTCGCTGCGGCCCGGCGGCACGATCGTCATCTCCGGTGCCACCAGCGGGGACCGGCCCTCGCACGCCGAGCTGACCCGGATCTTCTTCCTGGAGCTGAAGGTCGTCGGCTCCACCATGGGCACCAAGGAGGAACTGGAGGACCTGCTCTCCTTCTGCGCCGCGACCGGGGTGCGGCCGGTCATCGACGAGGAACTGCCGTTGGACCGCGCCCGCGAGGGCTTCGAGCGGCTCGCGTCGGGGGAGCACTTCGGGAAGATCGTGCTCACCAACTCCTGAGGTCCTTCGGGAGGGTGGTCGTCGGGCGGGTCCGGGTGTCCGGGCCCGCCCTTTCCCGTGCCGCGCATGTCAACTTGGGTTGACGTGGGGCGCTTGTCAATGTAGGTTGACATCATGACCGAGGCAACCGATCTCGCCGAGCGTGCCGGCGACCGTGATCCGCGGGTCGGACTGCGGGCCGTGGCCGCGCTGCGCAGGCTGCTGGAGCAGCTGGAGGCGGTACAGGTGCGCAGTGCGCGCAATCAGGGCTGGTCGTGGCAGGAGATCGCGGCGGAGCTCGGAGTCAGCAGGCAGGCCGTGCACAAGAAGTACGGGAGGCAGTGATGTTCGAACGCTTCACCAAGGACGCCCGTGAGGTCGTGAAGGGAGCGTTCGTCCACTGCGAACGCTCGGGTGAAGAGACCGTCGGTGCCGAGCATCTGCTGCTCGCCCTTCTCGACCGGGACGGCAGCCGGGCCTCCTTCGCGCTGGCCGCACTGGGGCTCGAAAAGCGCAAGGCGTCCGTACGGCAGGCGCTGGACGAGGCGCGGCGGCGCGGCGGGCTGTCCCGGGCCGACTCGGACGCGCTGGCGGGGCTCGGGATCGATGTGTCGGAGATCGTCGCCCGGGTCGAGGAGGTGCACGGTGTCGGGGCGATGTCCGGTGACCAGGAGGACCGCCGCCGGCCCGGGCGGCGGCCGGGCTTCGGCCGGGGCGCCAGGACCGTCCTGGAGAGGTCGCTGCGGGTCGCCGTAGGACACCGCGACCGGCACATCGGGGACGAGCACCTGCTGCTCGCCCTGACCGTCCTGCCCGGAGTGGTGGGCGAGGTGCTGGCGGACCACGGGGTGACGCACGCGTCCGTGACTCGTGTGCTGTACGGCGCGGGCGAGGCGCAGGCCGGCTGAGGCACCGGCCTGCTGAGGGGCCGGCCTGCTGCAGCGCCGCCGCGCTGAGGCGCCGGCCGGGAGAGGTGCCGGCCGCTGAGAGACAGTGGCCGGGTGCCGACCCGCTCCCGGCCCCGTCAGGCCTTCGGTGTCCGCAGGAGCGCGCCGATGTGGGCCGCCGCCGTGGACAGATGGCGGCGGGCCTCCCGGAGCTGGGTGGGGGTGACTCCGTGGTCGCGGGCCGCGTCGCGGATGTCGTCGCGGAAGCGGTCCAGGAGTCGGTCCAGGTCGCGGGCCGGTTCGCCGGTGGAGTCCTCGTGGGCCCAGGTGGGTTCGTACTCGGCCGGGAAGTCCTCCTCCGGAGAGACGTGGTGCGCGTCCGCCGGTGTGGGGGTGGGCTTCGGCGCCGGTTCCCCGGCGGTGCGGGGGGAGCCCCAGTACTTGCCGAAGTCGCCCAGCTCCCTGGTCAGTTCGGACAGGCCCTCGCGGACGCCCGTCGGCCAGTCGCCCTGGGCGAAGTGGTCCTGGACGCGGTCCTGGACCCGGCGGGCGATGCGCTGCACCTCCTCCTGCGCCTGGGCGCGCGCCCGCGCCTGCGCCTCCTGCGCCTGGTGGCGGGCCCGCTGGGCCTCCTCACGGGCCCGGCGGCTCTCGTCCTTGGCCCGGCGCGCCTGCTCCTTCCACTCCTGCTTGGCCCGGCGCATCTCCTCCTTGGCGGCCTTCCACGCCTCCTTGTCGCCCAGGTCGCCGTACTCCCCGAAGGGGCCCGCGCCGGCGCCCGCCTTCGCGCCCCGGCGGGCCTCGGAGGCGGCGGCGCGCATCTCGCGGCGCAGATCGCCGGCCGCGCCGCGCACGTCGGCCTGTATCTCGGCGGCCAGTTCGGCGACCGACTCGCGGATCTCCAGCTCCAGATCGGCCAACTCGCCGCTGCGGTCAGCCAGTTCGGCGCGGCCCGCGTCCGTGATGGCGTACACCTTGCGGCCGCCCTCGGTGGTGTGCCTGACCAGGCCCTCGGCCTCCAGCTTGGCCAGCCGGGGGTAGACCGTGCCCGCCGAAGGGGCGTACAGACCCTGGAAGCGCTCCTCGAGGAGTCTGATCACCTCATAGCCGTGGCGCGGGGCCTCGTCGAGCAGCTTGAGCAGATACAGGCGGAGGCGCCCGTGGGCGAAGACGGGGGGCATGTCAGAGCACCTTCTTGTCGGTCGTGCCGTCGGCCGGGGTGTCGGTGCCATCGGAGGCGTCGGCGCCCCGGCCGGAGACGGAATTGTCCCCCGCGGTGGCCGGGCCGCCTGCGGCGGGGGCGGTGCCGGAGTCCCGTGGGGCCGCGTAGGAGCCGGAGGGGCCGGAGGGTTCTGCGGGCCGGGCAGCCTCCCACGCGGTGTCCGTCTCGTCCTCCTCGTGCGGCGGGCGGCGCAGCAGGGCGATCGAGCCGGAGACCGTGGTGGCCCGCAGCCTGCCCGTGCCCGCGCCGAGGCGGCCGGTGATCTTGTGGGCGCCCCACTGGCCGTGCACCCGCAGTCCGTCGAAGGCGTTGGAGATCGTGCCGCTCGCGGTGTTGGCCTCCACCTCGGCGTCCGCCGGGTGGGGCAGGCGGATGGCGATCTCGCCGGAGACGGTGGTGAGGTTGACCTCCGTCGGGCCGTCCGGGTCCAGGTCGACGATCATGGAGCCGCTGACCGAGTCGGCACGGACGGAGCGGCCGGAGCCCGAGACCACCGTCAGGTCTCCCGAGACCGATTTGAACCGGAGGTCGCCGGTGACCGCCTGGGCTTCCAGGTTCCCCGACACGGTGTCCGCGCGGACCGGGCCCGAGACGCCGACCAGGGTCGTCTCGCCGGTCACTCCCTTGACCACCGCCGGGCCGCGGATGCCGGAGACGACCGCGCCGGCGCCGACCACGCCCACCTCCACGCGGGTGTCGGCGGGGACCGCCAGCGAGACGACCGCGCTGCGCCGCCAGCCCTTGCGGTCGAGCCACTTGAGGAAGCCCTTCCAGGGCAGGTCCTCGTAGGCCACCGTGAGGGTGTCGCCCTGCTGGGTGACCACCAGGGGTGGGCCTTCGATCTGCGAGATCTCGAGGCGGGCGGAACCCTCGTCCGTGCCCACCACGTTCACCGTTCCGTTGACGATGCGGACCTGGAGGTCGCTCACGCGAGTGTCGAAGGTCAGCTTCTGGGGCTCGTTGACGGACCACTCGGACATGGGAGACCTCCTAGGCCGGACACAGGGCGACACGCCATATCGCGTTCTCTAGGAAACACGATATATCGTGGCGCTTGGAAGTCAAGGCACCCTTTAGGGGGTGGCAGGGTGCTGCTGCCGGCGCACAGGCGCTGGGGATGACGGACGAGGGCGTGCGCGGATGACTGCGTGCGTCGGCGTACGGCGCCGTGTGCTGTGGCTGGGCGGGGTTCGTGGGACACCCGGTGCCGCGGCGGTCCGGGGGTCGGGTCGCTGGCCGGCACCGCCGGGTCCCGCTGCGCCCCCGTGCCGCCCCAGCGGCACGACTGCCCGCAGCTACGGCTGGGATGCAGGGGAGTGTGCGGGCAGTCAATGGGGTGGTTCGCAGCCGCGTATGGTCTTGAGTGGCGTGGCGGGTGGGCGCGGCCCTGGCGGCGCGCGTGCCGGCGGCTGTGGCGGGGGTGTGCGGGACCGTGCGGGCAGTCAGTGGGATGGTCCGCAGCTGCGTACGGTCTTGAGTGACGGTGGCGGGAGGGCGCGGCCCCGGCGGCGCGTCTGCCCGCGGCTGGGACAGGTTGCCGCGGCGCCGCCCCCGAACCCCGCGCCGCCCACCCCCAAACGTTGCATACGCTGTCTCTGTAGCCACCACCGGCATTGATGTTCACGCAGGAGACGCACCCCATGTACTTCACCGACCGCGGTATCGAGGAGTTGGAGAAGCGGCGCGGCGAGGAAGAGGTCACCTTTGAGTGGCTGGCCGAGCAGCTGCGCACGTTCGTGGATCTCAACCCCGACTTCGAGGTGCCCGTAGAGCGGCTGGCCACCTGGCTCGCCCGGCTCGACGACGAGGACGACGAGTAGCCCCCTGGAGCCCGTGGCGTACGAGCAGGTCCTCCCCCTCCCCCCTCCCCTTTCCCGGGAGTTAGCCTTCTTCTCCCATCGGCGAACGGGGGCGTCATGGCTGGCGGAGTCGAGCGGATACGGCTGGACGACGGGACCGTCGTCTGGGCCAGGATCGGGGACGGGGACGGAGACGAGGGCGGTTACGGCGAGGGGTACCGGGACACCTCGCTCGGAGATCGCGTCATCGACATGGCGGGAGGTCTCGCCGGCACGGTCGGCGGAGTCGTGCGCTCCCTGCGCGCCGGTCTGGACGCACCGGCCCCCGTCGAGGTCTCCGTCAGCTTCGGCATCGAACTGACGGCGCAGGCGGGCAAGATCGTGAGCGCCATCGCGGAGGGCGGCGGCAAGTCGTCCCTGACCGTGTCCCTGACCTGGACCGAACCGGCCACCGCGGCCGACGGCGCGGATCCCGCACAGCCCGGCGGCACGGTCGTACCGCCGCGGTCCCCGGCCTCCGGCGCCGTATGAGCGCCTTCGCCGAGATGGTGCGCCCCTCCCTCGCACGCATCGGCGCACCGGGTGACGGGTATGCAACGGACCGTGACCCGTACTGGGGATCGGGCTTCTTCATAGCCCCGGGCTGGCTGTTGACCTGCGCCCATGTCGTGGGGAAGGGGGGAGCCGAGGTGTGCCGAGGGGAGAGCGCCATGAGCGTGACCTGGCTGGAGCGCACCTTTGCCGACGGCTGGACGGAACGCACCGGCACCGGCACCGCCCGGCTCCTCGCCCCCCGTCCCGAGGCCGCGCAGGCGGTGCGTGACCGCTGGTCGTTCCCCGACCTCGCGCTCGTCCAGGTGAGCGGGGCCGACGACGTGCCCTGTCTGTGGCTGGCCGACCGGGAGGCCGGCCCCCGCACCCCCGTCGGCCTCTACGGCTGGTCCGTGCAGACCGGCGAGCTGGGCATCCGGCACGGCGACGGAGAACTCGCCGGCGCCGACGCGCGTGCCCTGCTGCTCACCGGGAGCCTGCCGGTCGGCGGGCTGTCCGGCGGCCCGGTGCTCGACCTGCGGCACGGCTCGGTCATCGGCGTGATCAAGGGACGGCGGACGGAGGACGGCGTCGCCGTCCCGGTCACCGCGCTGTCCGAACTGCTCGACCTGAGGGACGGCGGCCGCACGGTGCGCGAGGTGCTGCGCGCGCACGACCTGCACCATCTGCGCCGCCTCGAAGACACTTCCCTCTCCTCACCCTTCCCGGCGTACCCCGACTGGACCTCCTTCCAGGCCGAACTGCCCGGGCACGCGCCTTCCGTCACCGGGATCGGCGCCGAACTGCGCACCCGGCTGTACGGCCACCTCGCGCACCTGCCGCCGCCGGCCGGCGCGGGCGAGGTGGTCCACCTCGTGGAGGACGTGAAGGAGCAGGTACGCGGCGAGCGCCTGCTCTCGCTGGTGCTGCGCAATGCGCGGACCTGGCGCGAGGGCGCCGGGCTGCTGTCCGGGCTGCGCACCCTCCAGCCGGGCGGCGGCGGCACCCTGGTCGATCTGGACGCCGTGCTGCTCTACGCGGCGAAGGTCGCCCGCAGAACGGCGTGGGAGCGCGCCGACGAGGTGGACCCCGCCCGCCTCGGCGCCTTCACCTCCTGGATCGCCGGTCAGGCCGCCGGGCACCGGCACTGGGCGGTCGGCGAGGCCATCCGCGCCCTGCTGGAGGGCATCGACAGCCCTCGGGGCCCATCGGCTGCGCCCTGTGTCGGCGAGGAAGAGAGCACGGGCAGCGAGGCCGGCGAGTGGTCCGCCGTACCGCCCGACGCCCGGACCGACGTCCTGGTCAAGGTCGGCGCGCCCATGTACGACGGCCGGTATCCGTGGAGCGTGCAGCTGATCTACGACGGCCAGGACGTCACCCCGGTCGCCGCCGACGACCGGGGCGTGCCCGCCGACGAGCTGGTGCGGGCGCTGCGCGAGCCGCTGGCCCGGGCGCTGAGCCAGGGTGATCACGGCGAGCATCTGGCCGCCATCGAGGTGTTCCTGCCCCGCAGGCTGTTCGACCTGCCGGTGGACGAGTGGCAGCTGCTGCCCGAACCGCCCGGCGGGGAGGGGCCCGTGGGCGACGAGGACGCCGAGGACGAGTTCGTGGACGAGCGGGCCATGCCGCTCGGGATGCGGCGGACCGTCGTCGTCCGGGACGTGCGCCGCACCGCCCTGGCGCCCTCCCCGGAGTGGCGCCGGCGCTGGAACGGCGTGCGGAAGGGGCCGCTCACGGGCGAGACGCTGCACGGACGGCCGGCGGCCGAGGGGCATCCGCCCGGTGCCCGCCCCGGCGGCCGCTTCGCGTACTACGGCGCCCTGACCGGGATGGCCGACGGGTGCGTACCGGTGTACTGCGGGCCCGTCGGCAGCGGAGAGGGGCTGGCCGCGATGAACGACGCGCTGCGGGCCGGGCACCCGGTGGTGCTGTGGCGCCGGGACCGGCACGACCACGAGGAGTGCGGGGCCTTCCACCGGCAGGCCGCCGACCTGCTGAAGGCGGCCCGGCACGCGGGCGGGTTGCACGGTCCGATGCGTGATCTGCGCATCCGGCTCGCCGACGCGGACACCGCCCGCGGGCACGGGCTGTGCGGGAAGATCGCCGTACTCTTCGACCCGCCGGACCGGCCGCCGTTCGGCGCCGAGGCGATGCGGCCGCCGCCGCAGGCCGCGCCCGACGGCTGACCCGGTCGCGCGCGGACCCGCCGCCGGCCCGTGGACACGCCGTCAACCCACTTGATCCGCAAGGGCGTTCGTCCGGCCGGAAGTGAACACCGGGCGCCCCGAACCTCGGCAGCCACGGCCCGCTGGCGGTAGCCTCATAGGCCGGACGACCGGGACCCGCTTCATGATCACCAGAGCCGGGAGGAGCCCAAGGTGAACGACTGGCGGATCTACCGCGGAGTGGGTCAGCCGCACGACGGCGTACGGCGGTTGCCGGCGCCGCCGCCCTGGCGCGACTTCGCGGCGTCCCGGGAGAACGGGGCGGCGGGCCCGGAGGACCCGAGCAGCGCCCGCCGGCTCGGGGTCCGCCGCCGGCTGGTGGAGAGCTACGCACCCCGGCCCGCCGAGGTCGACGCCGTCAACGCGGCCCTGTATCTGCGCCGGCCCCTGCTGGTGACCGGCAACCCGGGCACCGGCAAGTCCACCCTGGCCTACGCGATCGCGCACGAACTGGGCCTCGGCAGAGTGCTGCGCTGGCCGATCGTCAGCCGTACGTCCCTCCAGGACGGCCTGTACCGCTACGACGCGATAGGCCGCCTGCAGGACGTCCAGCTGGAGCGGGCCCGGGGCGGCGGCCAGGACGCGGCGAGCCCGTCCGGGATCGGGTCGTACATCCGGCTCGGGCCGCTCGGCACCGCGCTGCTGCCCGCCGACGAGCCGCGCGTGCTGCTCATCGACGAACTCGACAAGAGCGACCTCGACCTGCCCAACGACCTTTTGAACACCCTGGAGGAGGGGGAGTTCGCGATCCCGGAGCTGGAGCGGCTGGCCGACCGCGAGCCCGTGGTCGAGGTGCTCGACCACGACGGCGACCGGGTGGCCGTGCACGGCGGACGCGTCGCCTGCACCGCCTTCCCGGTGATCGTCCTGACCTCCAACGGCGAACGCGACTTTCCCGCCCCGTTGCTGCGCCGCTGCGTCCAGCTGGAGCTGGAGGCGCCCGGCGAGGAGCAGCTGACCGCCATGGTCGAGGCACATCTGGGTCCGGAGGGCGTCGCCGCGGGCGGCGAGCTGATCCGGCGGTTCCTGGAGCGCGAGCCGGGCGAGGTGCTCGCCGCGGACCAGTTGCTCAACGCCCTCTTCCTCACCCGGCACGACCCGCGCGCACAGAGCCTCACCCGGGAGCGCATCGCCGAGATGCTCATGCAGCCGCTCGACCGTACGAGGTGATGGCCGGATGCCCGGCATGGGTCTGGACGAGCTGATCGGCAAGCTGCGCCAGGGCGGGCTCGACCCGACCGCCGAGGACGTGGCGGACGCGCTCTGGCTGGCCGGGCGGCTCGGCACGGGCCCGGCGCGCCACGGCCCCGGGCCGTCCCCGGCCGAGCCCGGCCCACCCCTCCGGGAGGGCACGCCGGCACCGGCCACGCAGGACACCCCGGACGCTCCACCGGAGCCCGGCACCGGCCCGCGTCCGTCCCGCCCGGAGCACTCCACCGCCCCCGTGCCGCTGCATATGCGCACGCCGGGCTCCGGTCCCGCACGGGCGCAGTCCGAGGGTGCCCCGGCCGCGTTCCCCGTCCGCGCCCCCGCCGCCGGCGCGCTGCCCGGACTGCTCGGCCTGGAGCAGGCGCTGCGCGCCCTCGGCCGCTACCGGACCGCCTCCGCCCGCCCCGAGGACGAGCGGATCGACGAGGAGGCCACCGCCGACCGGGCCGCCGCCGGCGGCATCCTGCTGCCCGTCACCCGGCCCGGCCGCCGCCGGCGCTGCGACGTCCAGCTCCTCATGGACACCGGCCCCGCGATGGCCGTGTGGGGCCGGATGGTCGAGGAGCTGCGCCAGGCCTGCCAGCAGTCCGGAGCGTTCGCCTCCGTGCGGGTCCATCAGCTGTACCTGGGGGATGCGGGTGTCCCCCTCGTCGGTACGACCGCCGGCCCCGGCCGGCGCACCCGGTTACGCCCCGCCGACGAGCTGCACGACCCCACCGGCCGCCGGGTCACGTTCGTCATCAGCGACTGCGTGGGCCCGCTCTGGCAGAACGGCAGCGCCCAGCGGCTGCTGCACCAGTGGCCGCGCAGCGCCCCGCTCGCCGTCGTCCAGCCGCTGCCGCCGCGCCTGTGGGGCCGTACCGCGCTGCCCGCCGAACCCGGACTGCTGGTGCGCGGCGGCGAGACCGGCGGACGCCTGGCCTTCCTCCCCGACGACGAACCCTGGGAGGAACCGGCCGCCGACGCCCGGCCGGTGCCGGTTCTCACGCCCACCCCGGACGCCTTCGGCGCCTTCGCCCGGCTGCTCGCGGGCACCGGGCCCACCCGCGAGCGCGCCTGGGCCGCGCTCACCGGCCCCGGTACGGTCCCGCCGCCCCCGCCCGTCGGCGCCGGCCCGCCGAGCGACGACGACCTGCTGCGGGCCTTCCGCGCGGGGGCCTCGCCCGGTGCGCTGCGCCTCGCGGTCTACCTCGCCGCGGCCCCGCTCACCCTGCCCGTGATGCAGCTCGTGCAGCGGGCCATGCTGCCCGACACCGGGCCCATGGAGCTGGCCGAGGTGCTCCTCGGTGGACTGCTGACCCAGCTCCCGGGCACCGCCGACCAGCCCTGCTTCGCCTACCCGCCCCGGGTCCAGGACCTGCTGCTGTCCTCCCTGGACCAGGACACCGCCGGACTCGTCCTCAAACACTGCTCGGCCTATGTGGAGCGGCACTTCGGCCGGGGCACGCGTAACTTCGCCGCGCTCGCGGCCGCGCGGCTCACCGACCACGACCCGGACGGCGGCGCCGGGCCGCTGCCCGAGGAGACCGGGGCGCGGGACGAGGGCGGCAGCGTCGAGGCCGAGCTGTTCGCCCGGGTGCCCGCCCGGGTACTGCGCTTCTACCAGCCCGAGCACCCCGCCCGCGATCCGCTCACCGAGGGCGGCCGGCTGTTCGAGGAGTGGCGGCGCCGCGGCGATCCGGAGACGCTGCGGCAGGCCCGCGACCTCGCCCGTACGGCGGTGACCGGCGCGGCGCCCCTGCCGGGCACCGCCGCACGGGCCCGGCTGCTGCTCGGCCGCGTGCTGCGCGCGGAGGCGGGCACGGCGGCCGCACGCGCCGCGGGCCGCCGCGAGGAACTGCTCCGCGAGGCGGTCGCCGAGCTCGCCACCGCGTACGGGACGGCCGCCGCCGACAGCCGCGAGCGCGCCGAGACGGCCCTCGAACTGGCCTCCTCGCGCCGGGAGTTGTGGCAGCTGACGGCGCAGGACGAACTGCTGGTGGCCGCGCTGGAGGTGCTCGACCCGGACCGTGCGCCGTGGCCGGGGCCGACGGAGGCGGCGCGCGCCTGGGTGCGTCTGCGACAGGACGGGGCCGACGGCACGGGTGAGGATGACGTCGACACCGAGGACGTCCCCTGGGCCGTCGGTGCGCACCGGGCCCGGCTGCTGCTGCGCGGCCGGCTGCTGCTCACGTTGCGGCGCGCCGGTGCCGCCGTGCCCGAACTCAGGGAAGGCTGTGCGCTGTTGGACCTCGAAGAGGCCGCTGACGCCGTACGGGCCCCGGCGCTGCTCGACCTCGCTCGGGCGCTGCGGGCCACCGGGGCCGACGACGCGGAGACGCGCCGGGTGCTGGAGCGGGCCGAGCGGGCGGCCGGTGAGGATCCCGCGCTGCTGCTCCCCTGCCTCGCCGCCCTGGCCGCGTTCCACGACGAGGCGGGGGAGGCCCGGGAGGCCGACGCGGCCTACGAGCGGGCCGCGCTGCTCGCCCCGGCCGACAGCACCCGGCGCTGCGAACTTCTCACCGCCTGGGGCGAGTCGCTGCTCCGGCGGGCCTCGGCACGGGACGGCGCCGGCATCGTCGACCGGGCCGAGTATGTGCTGCGCGAGGCGCTGCAGGCCCTGCCGGTGCGCTCCGCGCAACGGGGCCGCCTCCAGGGCCTGGTCGGCAGCGCGCTCGCCCAGCGGTTCCGGCACCTCGGCTTCCTGCCCGACCTGTTCGAGAGCCGGCATCTGCTCGGCCAGGCGGTGCGCGCGGCAGCCGACGCGGCCGTACGCGCCGAGGTGTGGCTCCAGTTGGGGCGGGTACGGCTGGAGGGCTGGCATCACGCCGGGGCGCCCGTGCTGATGGACGCGCTCCAGGCGTACGAGAACGCCGAGCGGGAGGCGCACGCGGCCCACGGTGGCGATCCGGGCTCGCCGACGGCGGCCCGCGCCCGGCACGGCAGCGGAGCGGTGCTCGCCCTGATGGGACGCCCGGGAGCGGCGCGCAGCGCGTTCCGGGCGGCCCGGGACCAGTGGCAGCGGCTCGTCGGCGCGCTGCGGGAGGTCGACTGGGCCGACGTCGAGCTGACCCGCACGGCGCAGGAGCAGCTGACGGGACTCGACGAGGCGCGGTGGACGCCGGAGGAGCGGTGGCACCGGATGGCTCCGCCCTGGTGGCCCTGGACCCAGGAGTGGGCCAACCCGGCCGATGCTGACCGGACTTGAGCCGTCCAGGGTTTCTGCCTCCGGCCTGTCGGGAAGAACTGGGCAGCCATGACGGCCGTGCGGGGCGGACGTGGGCAGGGAGGAGCCGAGCGTGGCGGAGCAGACGAAGGAGGAGGTCGGCCCGGGCGAGGAAGCCGGTCGGTCCGTGTTTCTGCCCGACCTGACCGGCGTGGACCTGCGCACTCTGCGCGCCATGGACGATCCAGGGCTCACGGCGCTGGTCGACGAGGTCCTGGCGTCGGCCCAGCGGTGTGGCGAGGTCTGGTACACCGGTGGGGACTACAGCCCCGTCGACCCTGGACCCCCCGGCCGGTCGTTTCCAGCCACCCGTACGGAGCTGGTACGGGGTGAGGAACGGCCGGGATGACCCTGGTGTCCGTGCCGCGCGACGCGTTCGCGGAACTCGCCGGGACCCGGCCCCGCCCGGCCGCCCTGGCCGCTCTCGCAGAAGGGCTGCACGCCCGACGCCTGCTCCTGCTCAAATCGCTCGCCGTCCGGGTGGAGCGCGGCGGCGGTCCGGCCCGCCGGGACTTCGAGGCGGACTGGGCCCTGCTGGAAGAGGCCGAGCGCACCGACGCCCGAGCGGTCCGTGAGGTCGTCGACTACCCGATGACCGGCGCCTGGCTGGCCGAGACGCTCGGCGCGCCCGACGGCCCCGCCTTCCACGGACAGCTCGCGCAGTTCCGGGGCCTGGCCGCCGCCGCGGCCGTCCGCGCGGGCCACCGGATCGCGGTGACGGTCCCGCCCGCCGCCGGCTTCCTCGTGCTGCCCGGACTCGGCGTCCTCGACCCGGCGGCGGGCCGCGCACACCTGGACGGCCGCAGCGGCAGCGTCCGGATCCCGGACGGCCCCGGCCGCGAGCACGTCGTACCCCTGTACGCTCCCGCGGTGCGGTGGGCCGGGCCGCGGCGGCCGGCCCGGCGCGGCTGGTCGGCCCTCGGCACGCTCCCGGGCGGGGCCGTCGTATTCGACGATCTGCACCCCCAGCGGGTGCCGCCCGGGGGCATCGGCCCCGGGGCGCTGCCCCCGGCGGAGCGGCCGCGCTCCGCCCACCGGGCGTGGGCCCGGCGGTGGCGGGAGGCCCACGCGCTGCTCCGGACGACGGATCCCGAGCGTGTCGCCGAGATCGGTGCGGTGCTGCGGGCCGTGGTGCCCCTGGCCTCGCCCCGGCGCGGCGGCCCCGCCATGAGCGCCACCCTGCAGACCGCGCCGGGCGCCGTGCTCTCCCAGCTCCCGGCGAGCGGGGCGGACCTGGCGGAGTCCCTGGTCCACGAGGCGCACCACACCAAGCTGGCGGCCCTGCACGAACTGGTTCCGCTGTGCCGCCCGGGTGGAGCAGCCGTGCACCGGGTGGGCTGGCGCGCCGATCCGCGGCCCGTGGCAGGCGTCCTGCACGGGGCATACGCCCATCTGGCGCTGAGCGACCTGTGGTGGCGGGCGAGAAGCGGGGCGACGGCCGGACGGGCCTGGCGGCGGCGCGCCGCCGAGCAGTTCGACCAACACCGCGCACACGTCGGCCAAGCCTTGTCGATTCTCCTTGAATCCGATGAACTGACTTTTGCGGGTGGGCAGTTCGTCCGGGCGATGGCCAGATCCCACGCCCGGCTCGGCGTGGCGAGCCGGGGGCATGAGTGACACTGTGTGCGTGATCGGTCACACCTGGTGAGTGGCCGGTGGAAGGGCCGCGGACGAGGTACGGCGGCGGCGGACGTGGAACAGGGAGTTGGCGCATGGCGGAACAGCGCAGGACGGGTGGGGGCGATACGGGGGCGACCGAGCACTTCCTCGTGGTCTTCCCGGGCTATCACCGCTCATGGGCGGCCTGGATCGCGCAGATCCTGGAGCGCCACGGCCACCGGGTCACCCTCCAGCGCTGGGACCCGCCCCGCGAGGTGCCGCTCGAGGACTCGCTCGGTGACCTGCTGCTGTCCTCCGGACGGGTACTGCTCGTCCTGGACGACTGGTTCTTCGAACTCGGCCCGCGCCCCGCCGGGGAGTGGAACGACGCCCTGCGCGGCTTCGTCGCCGCCCACGCCGACCGCTTCACCGCGGTCAACCTCACCAACCGGCCCCTGCTGCCCGCCACCGCGGTCCTGGAACCGGCCAGCCTGTGGGGAATGGGCGAGGAAGGCGCCGAGGAACGGCTGCTGGGCCGGCTGGGCCTGGAACGCCGCCGCACCCCCAGGGCCCCGACCACGCGAATCCGCTACCCCGACACCCGCTGCGAGATCTGGGGCGAGGTCCCGCGCCGCAACCCGCGCTTCACCGGCCGCGACGACCTGCTGGCCGATCTGCACCAGCGGCTCGCCGACGCCGAGCGCGGCGCCGCCGCCTGCACCCTGCTCGGCATGTCCGGCATCGGCAAGACCCAGCTGGCCGCCGAGTACGCCCACCGGTTCAGCCCCGACTACGACGTGGTGTGGTGGGTCAACTCCGACGACCGCAACATCCAGCGCGACCGGTTCGGCGAACTCGCCGTGGAACTGGGGCTCGGGATCGGCAGCGAGCCCGGCGAGCGCATCCGTGCCGTGCGTGACGCGCTGCGCCGGGGCGAGCCGCACGCCAACTGGCTGCTGATCTTCGACGGCTGGGACGACACCGAGGGCATCAACACGCTCCTTCCACAGGGCCCCGGACACGTGCTGATCACCTCCCGCAACCGCGGCTGGAGCGAGCACACCGACATCCTCGAGGTCACCGCCTTCCTGCGGCCGGAGTCCACCGGCTATCTGATGCGCCGGGCCCCGCACATCACGGCGGCCGAGGCGGACGAGGTCGCCGCCGAGTTCGGTGACGTCCCGCTGCCCATCGTCCAGGCCGCCTCCTGGCTCGGCGAGTCCCGCATGGAGGTGCCCGAGTACCTGCGGATGGTGCGCGAGCGCAGGCTCTCCACCGTCGACGAGCCGGTCACCGGGGACGGCTTCCCGCAGTCGTCCATGACCTCCTGGTCGATACTGCTCAACCGGCTCCGCCGCGCCCAGCCGCAGGCCATCGACATCCTCGGCCTGTGCACGTCCTTCGCGCCGGGACGCATCCCGCTCGGCCTGATCCGCGCCTACCCGCAGGCCGACCTGCCCGAGGAACTGCGCTGGATGGCCACCGACCTGCCCGCCTGGACCCGGGCCCTGGACACCTTGGTCAACTACTCGGTGCTGACCCGCGAGACCCGCGGTCCCGTCGGCGCCGACATGGGCCCGCACCAGGAGTCGGTCCACATGCACCGGCTCGTCCATGACATCGTCTCCAAGCTGACCAGCGACGACAGCCGCGCCGTGCACCGCAGGGCCGTGCACACGCTGCTCGCGGAGGCCGACCCGGGCAACCCGGTGGACTCCAGGAACTGGCCCCGGTACGCCGAGCTGCTGCCCCACCTGGAACTCTCCGGCGCGCTCGGCAGTGACCAGCCCCGGGTGCAGGAGACCGTGCTGAACTGTCTGCGGTACTGCTTCCGCAGCGGCGAGTACAGCGGCGGTCTCAAGCTCGCCCAGCAGATCCGGGACCACTGGTCGCGCACCATGGACCCGCTGGCCCAGCCCATGCTCGACCTCGCCAACCAGGAGAGCTACATCCTGCGGGCCAGCGGCAGGTTCCGCGACGCCTACGAACTGGACCGGGGCGTCCTGGAGCGCCTCCGGACCGCTCCCCGGCGCAACGAACTCGCCGAACTGACCACCAAGAGCGCCATGGCCAACGGCCTGCGCCACCTCGGGCGGTACGACGACGCGCACACCCTCCAGCAGGAGGTGCTCGAAGGCACCACTCAGCTCCTCGGCCCCGACGAGGTCATGACGCTGGCGGCCCGGCACAACCTCGGCGTCGGCCTCAGACTGCTGGGCCGGTACGCGGAGTCGTACGAACTCGACCTGGAGACGCTCGCCCGGCGGGAGAACGTCCTGCGCGCCCGGCACATCAACACCCTCAACTCGGGCAACGCCGTCACCAACTGCCTGCGCCTGCTGGGCCGCTACCGGGACGCCGTGGCCCGCCAGGAGCCCGTGGTCCGGTCGCACGTCCAGGTGCTCGGCCCGCAGCACCCGCAGACCCTGGAGGCGCGTGCCCAGCTCGCCATGTGCCGGCAGCGCGAGGGCGGGTTCGCCCCGGACGTCGGGCCGTCGATGGCCGCCCTCCTGGAGCAGCTGGTACAGCTGCACGGCCGGGAGCACTACCGGACGCTGGCGTTCCTCGCCAACTACGGCAACTACCTCAGGGAACACGGGGAACTGAGCCGGGCCCGGGAACTGGTCGAAGAGGCCGAGTCCGGCTACCGGGCCCTCCTCGGACCCGCCCATCCCGTGGCCACCGGCATGCTCGCCAACACGGGCCTGGTGATGCAGGCGTCCGGTGAGCGGGCCGAGGCCCTGTCCATGTTCGAGGCGTCCTTCGCGGGCCTCAGCGCCACCCTCGGGCCCGACCATCCCTGGGTCCTCGGCTGCGCCCTCAACGCGGCCAGCGCCCGCAACTTCAACGGCCGTATCGGCGACGCCGTGGAGCTGAGCCGCGACACCCTGAGGCGGGCCCGGCACAGCCTCGGCGACGAGCATCCGCTGACCCTGTCCTGCGTGATCGCGCTCGCCGCCGATCTGCGGGCCGCGCGCGAGCACGAGGAGGCCGGAAAGCTGGAGGAGGACGGGCTGCTGGGGTTCACCCGCACGCTGGGCGCGCAGCACCCGCACACTCTCTCCGCCCGGCAACGCACGAGGCCGTACTGGGACTTCGAGCCGTATCTCGGCTGAGGGGGCAGGCGAAGGGCCCGGCACCGAGCAAGAACTCGGCACCGGGCCCTGAGCGTCGGCTGAACCGCCGGAGGCCTATGCCTCGAAGACCTCACGCACCAGCTGCTCCTGCTCGGCCTGGTGCCGCTTCGCGGAGCCGACGGCCGGGGACGAGGAGTGCGGACGCGAGATGCGCCGCAGGCGCTCGCCGTGCGGGACGTCCGCGCCGACCGCCAGGTCCAGGTGGTCGATCAGGTTGAGCGCGATGAACGGCCAGGCACCCTGGTTCGCCGGCTCCTCCTGGGCCCACAGGTACTTCTCGGCGTTCGGGTACTTCTTGATCTCCGCCTGCAGCTCGGCACCCGGCAGCGGGTACAGCCGCTCGACGCGGATGATCGCCGTGTCCGTGACGCCGCGCTTCTGCCGCTCGGCGTCCAGGTCGTAGTAGACCTTGCCGGCGCAGAAGACGACCTTGCGGACCGCGGCCGGGTCGACCGTCGAGTCGCCGATGACGGGGCGGAACTGGCCCGACGTGAACTCCTCCGTCTTCGACGCGGCGGCCTTGAGGCGCAGCATCGACTTCGGGGTGAAGACCACCAGCGGCTTGTGGTGCGGGTTGTGCACCTGCCACCGCAGGAGGTGGAAGTAGTTCGACGGCAGGGTCGGCATCGCGACCGTCATGTTGTTCTGGGCGCACAGCTGGAGGAACCGCTCGACACGGGCCGAGGAGTGGTCCGGGCCCTGGCCCTCGTAGCCGTGCGGGAGCAGGAGCGTGACGCCGGACATCTGGCCCCACTTCTGCTCCGCCGCCGAGATGTACTCGTCGACGACCGACTGCGCGCCGTTGACGAAGTCGCCGAACTGCGCCTCCCACATCACGAGCGCGTCGGGGCGGGCCAGCGAGTAGCCGTACTCGAAGCCCATGACCGCGTACTCGGACAGCAGGGAGTTGTAGACGTTGTAGCGCGCCTGGTCCTCGGCGAGGTACTGGAGCGGGGTGTACTCCTCGCCCGTCTGGCGGTCGATGAGAACCGCGTGGCGCTGACCGAAGGTGCCCCGCTGGGAGTCCTGGCCGGACAGGCGGACCGGGGTGCCCTCCAGCAGCAGGGAGCCGATGGCCAGGGTCTCGCCCATGCCCCAGTCGATCGTGCCCTCCTCGACCATCGTCGTCCGGCGCTGCAGCTGCGGCAGCAGACGCGGGTGCACGGTGAAGTGGTCGGGGATGTTGACCTGGGACTCGGCGATGCGCTTCACGACCTCCGAGGAGATCGCGGTCGGCACCGCGACCGGGAAGCCGTCCTGCGGCGCCTGGGTGTCCGCGGCGGCCGGCTGGGAGGTGGCCTCGCGGACCTCCGTGAAGACCTTCTCCAGCTGGCCCTGGTAGTCCTGCAGGGCCTGCTCGGCCTCTTCCAGGGTGATGTCGCCGCGACCGATCAGGGACTCGGTGTAGAGCTTGCGCACCGAGCGCTTCTTGTCGATCAGGTCGTACATCAGCGGCTGGGTGAAGGCCGGGTTGTCCGACTCGTTGTGACCGCGGCGGCGGTAGCAGATGAGGTCGATCACCACGTCTTTGTTGAACGCCTGGCGGAACTCGAAGGCCAGGCGGGCGACGCGGACGACCGCCTCGGGGTCGTCGCCGTTGACGTGGAAGATCGGGGCCTCGATCATCCGCGCCACGTCCGTCGCGTACATCGACGAACGCGAGGACTCGGGAGCGGCCGTGAAGCCGACCTGGTTGTTGATGACGATATGGACCGTGCCGCCGGTGCGGTAGCCGCGCAGCTGCGACATGTTCAGGGTCTCGGCCACCACGCCCTGGCCCGCGAAGGCCGCGTCGCCGTGGATCGCCACCGGCAGGACCGTGAAGTCCGTGCCGCCCTTGTTGATGATGTCCTGCTTGGCGCGGGCGATGCCCTCGATCACCGGGTCGACCGTCTCCAGGTGGGACGGGTTGGCGGCCAGCGAGACCTTGATCTGCTCGCCGTCCAGGCCGGTGAAGGTGCCCTGGGCGCCCAGGTGGTACTTCACGTCGCCGGAGCCGTGCATCGACTTCGGGTCGAGGTTGCCCTCGAACTCACGGAAGATCTGCGCGTACGACTTGCCGACGATGTTCGCCAGCACGTTCAGGCGGCCGCGGTGGGCCATGCCGATGACGACCTCGTCCAGGCGCGACTCGGCGGCGGAGTCGATGACCGCGTCGAGCAGCGGGATGACGGACTCGCCGCCCTCCAGGGAGAAGCGCTTCTGGCCGACGTACTTCGTCTGCAGGAAGGTCTCGAAGGCCTCCGCCGCGTTCAGCCGGCGCAGGATGCGCAGCTGCTCCTCGCGCTCCGGCTTGGAGTGACCGCGCTCCACCCGGTCCTGGATCCACTTGCGCTGCTTGGGGTCCTGGATGTGCATGAACTCGATGCCGGTGGTGCGGCAGTACGAGTCGCGCAGCACGCCGAGGATGTCGCGCAGCTTCATCATCGACTTGCCGGCGAAGCCGCCGACGGCGAACTCGCGCTCCAGGTCCCACAGGGTGAGGCCGTGCTCGACGATGTCCAGGTCGGGGTGCTTGCGCTGGCGGTACTCCAGCGGGTCGGTGTCGGCCATGACGTGGCCGCGGACCCGGTAGGAGTGGATCAGCTCGAAGACGCGGGCGGCCTTGGTGACGTCGTCGTCGTGGCTGGCGTCGATGTCCCGCAGCCAGCGGACCGGCTCGTAGGGGATGCGCAGCGACTCGAAGATGTCGTCGTAGAAGCCGTTCTCGCCGAGCAGCAGGTTCGCGACCTGGCGCAGGAACTCGCCGGAGGCGGCGCCCTGGATCACCCGGTGGTCGTAGGTCGACGTGAGCGTCATGACCTTCGAGATGCCGAGCTTGTTCAGGGTGTCCTGGCTGGTGCCCTGGAACTCCGCCGGGTAGTCCATGGAGCCTACGCCCATGATCACGGACTGGCCGGGCATCAGGCGCGGGACGGAGTGGACGGTGCCGAGGCCGCCGGGGTTGGTCAGGGAGACCGTGACACCGGTGAAGTCGTCCATCGTCAGCTTGCCGTCACGGGCGCGGCGGACGATGTCCTCGTAGGCCTGCCAGAACTCGAAGAAGTTCAGCGTCTCGGCCTTCTTGATGGCCGCGACGACCAGCTGGCGGTCGCCGTTGGGCTTCACCAGGTCGATGGCCAGGCCGAGGTTGACGTGCGGCGGCTTGACGAGGGTCGGCTTGCCGTCCTTCTCGCCGAAGGACCAGTTCATCGACGGCATGGCCTTGATGGCCTGCACCATCGCGTACCCGATCAGGTGCGTGAAGGAGATCTTCCCGCCCCGGGCGCGCTTGAGGTGGTTGTTGATGACGATCCGGTTGTCGAACAGCAGCTTCACCGGGACCGCGCGGACCGAGGTGGCGGTCGGCAGCTCCAGCGAGGCGTTCATGTTCTTGGCGACGGCGGCGGCCGGGCCGCGCAGCGTGATCAGCTCCGGGCCCTCGGGGGCCTCGGGGGCCTTCGCGGCGGGAGCGGCCTTCGGCTTCGGCTGAGCGGGCGCCTGTGCGGGCTGCGCCGGCTTGGCCGGGGCGGGGGCCGCGGCCTTCGCCGCGGGGGCTGCGGGAGCCGGCGCCGGAGCGGCGGCGGGCTTCGGGGCCGCCGGGGCTGCGGGAGCCGGCGCGGGCGCGGCCTGGGCCACAGGGGCCGTGGTGGTGGTGTCTGCGGCCCCCGCGGCCGCAGTACCCGCCGCAGCCGGGGTGGCAGGCGCTCCCGGCTTGTAATCGGCGAAGAAGTCCCACCAGGCGCGGTCTACCGAATTCGGGTCCTGGAGGTACTGCTGATAGATCTCGTCGACGAGCCACTCGTTCGGACCGAACGCGGCAGCGGGGTTCTTCCCGGCTTGGTCGTCGGTGGAGACGCTCTGGTTACTGGGGGACTGTGGCGACACGGCGGCAACCGCCCTCTTCCGCTTCACAAGGTGATGGACAGCGGAAATAAAGGCTACGCCTCCAAGACCGCGAAGGTCAGGTCGAGCAAGGTCATCGTCGCGTAAGTCACATCGGAAATCTTGTTTCAGGGCTTGATATGGCGGGAAACAAGCGTGGTTCCGCATGTGAGAAGGTGCACCGGCCCCGGCCCGGCGCGCCTTCGTTCGACCGGTCGCGCGGGCCTGCTCCTGATCACACGTGTCCAGCTGCACGGCAATGGCGCGACGCTCGTGGATCTTGTGCCTCCGGTTCGAACTTTACGTCAACTTGGGACGGAGGACGGTCCCGGGAGAGTGACGATGATCCGGCAGCCCCGCTCGGATTCGGCCACACCGATCCGGCCGCCGTGCAGATCCACCGCCCAGCGGGCGATCGCCAGACCGAGCCCCGTGCCGCCGTCGCTGCCCGGGCCGTGCGGCCGGGTCACCGCGCCCCGGTTGAACCGCTCGAAGACCCGGTGCCACTCCGACCGCGGTATGCCGGGGCCCTCGTCCAGGACCTCCAGCTCCAGCGACTCCGGCTGCGGCCCGCGCCGCGCCCGCACCGTCACCCGGCCGTGCGGCGGGCTGTGCTTGACCGCGTTGTCGATCAGGTTGGCGACGACCTGGTGGATGCGCTCGGGATCCGCGTGCGCGGTCAGCTCCGGCGGGGAGACGTCCAGGTGCAGATGGACGTCGTTGCGCGTGTGGCTGCCGGAGCCGGAGGCGATGCCCGCGCGCGCCGAGGCCACCATGTTGGCCTCCTTCAGCACGCCCGAGAGGTACGGCCACACCTCGAAGCGCCGCATCTTCAGCGGTACGACGCCGTTGTCGAGCCGGGACAGGTCCAGCAGGGTCTCCACGAGCCGGCCGAGCCGCTCGGTCTGCTTCAGGGCCGTCCGCATGGTCTCGGGGTCGGCCTCGGTGACCCCGTCGACGATGTTCTCCAGCACCGCGCGCAGGCCCGCGATGGGGGTGCGCAGCTCATGGGAGACATTCGCGACCAGTTCTTTGCGCTGGCGGTCCTGAGCCTCCAGCTCGTCCGCCATGACGTTGATCGTCCCGGCCAGGTCGCCCAGCTCGTCCCGGCGGCCCTCGCTCACCCGGCGGGTGTAGTCGCCCTCGGAGATCGACCGCGCCACCGCGTTCATCTCGTCCAGCGGCATGGTCAGCGAGTGCGCCACGAACTGCGTGATCAGCAGGGTGGCGATCATCGAGAAGACCGTGATGAAGCGCAGCTCGGTCTTGGTGTGCACCGCGACGATCGACAGTCCGGTGGTGATCAGCACCGCGATGACGACCAGCGCGCCCAGCTTGGTCTTGATCGAGAACGGGCGTACGCCGCCCCAGGGATCCTCCCCGGGGCTCCTCCGTGCGGCCTGCCGCCCGTCACCGCTCATGGAGTCGGCGTCTCCAGCGCGTAGCCGACGCCGTGCACCGTACGGATCCGCTCGGCGCCGATCTTCCGGCGCAGCGCCTTGATGTGGCTGTCGACCGTACGGGTGCCGGAGGCGTCGGCCCAGTCCCACACCTCGGCCAGCAGCTGCTCCCGGGAGAGCACCGCGCGCGGGGTGTTCGCCAGGCACACCAGCAGGTCGAACTCGGTGGGCGTGAGGTGGACGTCCTCGGACTTCACCCGCACCCGGCGCTGTGCGTGGTCGATCTCCAGTTCGCCGAGCCGCAGGATGCCGGAGCGCGGGGTGGCCGCGGCCAGTGCCGCCCGCTCCACCCGGCGCAGCAGCACATGCACCCGTGCGGCCAGCTCCCGCATCGAGAACGGCTTGGTCATGTAGTCGTCCGCGCCGACGCCGAGACCGACCAGCATGTCCGTCTCGTCGTCGCGCGCGGTCAGCATCAGTACCGGCACCGGGCGCTGTGCCTGCACCCGCCGGCAGACCTCCAGGCCGTCGAAACCCGGCAGCATGATGTCGAGGATCAGCAGATCGGGCTGCCAGGCCTCGGCCGTGTCGACGGCGGCCGGGCCGTCCGTCGCGGTCTGTACGAGAAATCCCTCGGCGCGCAGCCGGGCCGCGATGGCGTCGACGATCGTGGGATCGTCCTCGACGACCAGCACCCGGCGCTGTGCGCCCGGGGTGGTCGTCGCCGCGCCGCTCTGGGAGGTATGTGTCTGCTCCATCGCCCGCCCCTGCTTGTTGCTTTCCGGAACCCGTGGGGTGATCCCATGTCTGCGATTGACGCTTGAATGATCCGCGTCAGGGCAGCACATTACGGGGATCCACCATCCTGTCGCTATCCAGGGCGGAGGGCGAGGTGCACGGCGTCCGGAACGCCCCGGGCAACGGGGACCTCTTCGGTACGCACCTGCTGGAACCCGGCATTCCGCAAGCTTCCTTCAAATTCCGGAGAGGGTTCGGCGGACCATACCGCGAGCACCCCTCCGGGGCTCAACACCCTTGCGCAGGCGGCCAGTCCGGCCGGTGAGTACAGCGTGTGGTTGTCGTCCGTGACGGTCCAGCCGGGGCCGTTGTCGATGTCCAGGCAGAGCGCGTCGAACGTGTCGGATGTCTCATTGACGAACGCCGTGAAATCGTCCTGCACGATCTCGGTGCGCGGGTCGCCGAGCGCCGCGGCGGAAATCTCCGCCAGCGGGCCGTCCCGGTGCCAGTCGATGACGGCGGGCTCCCGCTCGACGACGGTGATCCGGCCCCACCCGGGGTCCGCCGCGGCATGTGCGAGTGAGAATCCCACTCCCAGCCCGCCGATCAGCACCTTCGGCTCCGGCCGCCCATTCAGCGCCCGGTGTGCGGCGTCGACCAGCAGCCGCTCCGAGCGCCCGTCGGAGGTGTCCATCAGGAAGCAGCCGTTGGCGATGATCTGCAACAGTGCGCCGTGCCGGCGCAGCACCACCTCGCCGTAGGGGCCGTCGCGCCGGTCGAGGACCACGGGGGAGTCGTACGCGGCAGTCATGCACCCATATTCCTTGAACACACCTTGACCTGCACAGGAATTAGGGATGTCGCACTGATGTGCACCCTTGCGGTGCGGGGCGCGGACGCAGCCGGAACGTAGGAGGTTGCTGTGAATCGGGTCTCGCGTGGCGTCGGTCATAGACAGCGGCCCCCGGAACCCGAAGGGTTGGGCGCGACGGAAGGAGTGCCACAGCGTGGAACGGACCGCGACGGGCCCTGCGACGGCCGCGTCCCCGCCCCTGCCGGGCGTGCCCCAGCCGGACGGCACCGCCGCCGTCCCGGTCCCCGCGATCGCGGACCTGCTGGACGGCATGCCACGTCAGCGGCATGCCACGCTCCCCGCTCCCGGACCCGCCTTCACCGACCCGCGCCCGACCGCACCGCTGCGGCTCCCGTTTCCGCTCCCGCGACTGTGGCGCCTGCTGCCCACCCCCACCGGCACGCCGTTCACCTTCGCCTACACGGCCGTCCTGGCCGTCACCTCCGTGGTCGCGGCCCTGGCCGACCCCGCCCTGGTGCACGCGCTCTACCAGGACTCCAGCACGGACGTGGCCCATCTGGTGCGCACGCCGGGGGTGGTGCTGCCGGCGAGCGCACTGTGGATCGCGGGCGGGGTCCTCTCCCCGTACGCGCTGGCGTTCGTGCTGGTGCTCACCGCGCTGGAGCGGCGGATAGGCGGCGCGCGTGCGGCCTGCGTCTTCCTCGCCGGGCACGTCCTGGCCACACTCGCCACCGAGATCCCCGTGGGCCTGGCCGTCCTGGTCGGCCACCTCCCGCCCACCTCACTGCACCGCCTCGACTACGGCATCAGCTTCGGCGTCGCGGCCAGCATCGGTTCGCTGGCGGGGCTCCTGCGCCCCTGGCTCCGCTGGCCCCTCCTCACTGTGACGGCTGCCGAGCTCATCGGCGACCTGATCGCCCTGGAGGATCCGATGACGAACTGGGGTCACCTGATCGCGCTGACGATAGGTGTGGCGAGCTGGCCTTTCGTACGCCGGTGGGCTGAAGCGCCCCGATAGGGGCCCACGCACCCGCACCCGCGAACGCACCTTCCACGGCACCTCCTTGGGCGAACTTGATCGCTGAGAGCGAACAAGCAAGGGGAACACCAGCCCATCCCCAGCAGTTGAGTCGACATAGCTCAACTTGACTGCCGAAGGGGAGATCATGGCTACTGAGTCCACGGCGTTCACGCTCGTCCTGCCCGTGCTGCCGCTCGACGACGAGGTCGTGCTGCCCGGCATGGTGGTTCCGCTGGACCTGAGCGACGCCGAGGTACGGGCCGCGGTGGAGGCTGCGCAGGCCGCCGCCCGGTCGGAACCGGGCAAGCCCAGGGTGCTGCTGGTGCCACGCATCGACGGCACATACGCGAAGACCGGTGTGCTGGGCACGGTCGAGCAGGTCGGCCGGCTGGCCGACGGTGACCCGGGGGCTCTGATCCGCGGCCGGAGCCGTGTGCGCATCGGAGCCGGCACCACCGGTCCCGGCGCGGCCCTGTGGGTCGAGGGCGCCCGCATCGACGAGAGCGTGCCGGACCCGCTGCCGGGGCAGGTCGCCGACCTCGTCAAGGAGTACAAGGCGCTCGCCACCACCTGGCTGAAGAAGCGCGGCGCCTGGCAGGTCGTGGACCGCGTCCAGGCCATCGACGACGTCTCCGCGCTCGCCGACAACTCCGGCTACTCGCCGTTCCTGACCACCGAACAGAAGGTCGAACTGCTGGAGACCGCCGACCCGGTGGCCCGGCTCAAGCTCGCCACGCAGCAGCTCCGCGACCACCTCGCCGAGCAGGACGTGGCCGAGACCATCGCCAAGGACGTCCAGGAGGGCGTCGACAAGCAGCAGCGCGAGTTCCTGCTGCGTCGTCAGCTGGAGGCCGTCCGCAAGGAACTGCGCGAGCTGAACGGCGATCAGGAAGGCGAGGAGTCCGACGACTACCGCGCCCGCGTCGAGGCCGCCGACCTGCCGGAGAAGGTCCGCGAGGCCGCGCTCAAGGAGGTCGACAAGCTGGAGCGGTCCAGCGACCAGTCCCCGGAGGGCTCCTGGATCCGCACCTGGCTGGACACCGTCCTGGAGATGCCCTGGAACGAGCGGACCGAGGACGCGTACGACATCCAGGGCGCCAAGGCGATCCTGGACGCCGAGCACGCCGGCCTCGAGGACGTGAAGGAGCGCATCACCGAGTACCTCGCGGTGCGCAAGCGCCGCAGCGACCGCGGGCTCGGTGTCATCGGCGGCCGGCGCGGCGGTGCCGTACTGGCCCTGGTCGGCCCGCCCGGCGTCGGTAAGACCAGCCTCGGTGAGTCGGTCGCGCACGCCATGGGCCGCAAGTTCGTCCGCGTCGCCCTCGGCGGCGTCCGCGACGAGGCCGAGATCCGCGGCCACCGCCGCACCTATGTCGGCGCGCTGCCCGGCCGGATCGTGCGGGCGGTCAAGGAGGCCGGCTCGATGAACCCTGTGGTCCTGCTGGACGAGATCGACAAGGTGGGCTCCGACTTCCGCGGCGACCCGGCCGCGGCCCTGCTCGAAGTCCTGGACCCGGCGCAGAACCACACCTTCCGGGACCACTACCTGGAGGTCGAACTCGACCTGTCGGACGTGGTCTTCCTGGCCACCGCCAATGTCCTGGAGGCCATCCCGGAGGCGCTCGCCGACCGTATGGAGATCGTCCGCCTGGACGGCTACACCGAGGACGAGAAGGTCGTCATCGCCCGTGACCACCTGCTCCCGCGCCAGCTGGAGCGGGCGGGGCTCGGCACGGACGAGGTCGCTCTGGACGAGAGCGCCCTGCGCAAGCTGGCCGGCGAGTACACCCGCGAGGCGGGCGTGCGCACCCTGGAGCGGTCCATCGCCCGCCTGCTCCGCAAGGTCGCGGCCCAGCACGAACTGGGCGAGCGGGAGCTGCCGTTCACCGTGACGGACGCCGACCTGCGCGACCTGATCGGGCGCCCGCACCACGTGCCCGAGTCCGCCCAGGACCCGGCCGAGCGCCGTACGGCCGTCCCCGGCGTGGCGACCGGCCTCGCGGTCACCGGCGCCGGCGGTGACGTGCTCTTCGTGGAGGCGTCCCTGGCCGACCCGGAGACGGGCGCGGCGGGCCTGACCCTGACCGGTCAGCTCGGTGACGTGATGAAGGAGTCGGCGCAGATCGCGCTGAGCTTCCTGCGCAGCCACGGCGCCGAACTGGAGCTGCCCGTCGGCGACTTGAAGGACCGGGGCGTGCACATCCACTTCCCGGCGGGCGCGGTCCCGAAGGACGGCCCGAGCGCCGGCATCACGATGACGACGGCTCTCGCGTCGCTGCTGTCCGGGCGGCTGGTCCGTACGGACGTGGCGATGACCGGCGAGGTCTCGCTGACCGGCCGGGTGCTGCCCATCGGCGGCGTCAAGCAGAAGCTGCTCGCCGCCCACCGCGCCGGGGTGACCACCGTGATCATCCCCAAGCGCAACGAACCCGACCTGGACGACGTCCCGGCCGAGGTGCTGGACAGGCTCGACGTCCACACCGTCACCGACGTCCGCCAGGTCCTGGAACTGGCACTCGCGCCCGCGACGAACGGCGCGACGCCGGAGGTTCCCGTGGCGGCGTGACGGACGCCGCGGGAAAGGCGAGGCCCGGGTCCCGTGAGGGAGGCCCGGGCCTTCGCCATGCGCTCGCAGGGGCGGGCGTAGGGGGGAGCCCAGGGGGATCGTACGAGGATCTTCGCATTGCGCTCATATCGGGATAGCTCGATAGAATTCAGTCGTGAGTTGGCCCCCCAAGACCCCCTCCGGTCTGATCGGGGCCGAGATCGCGGGCTACAAGGTGGAGCGCGAACTCGGTCGCGGTGGGATGGCCGTCGTCTACCGCGCCAGGGACCTGCGCCTCGGCCGGACGGTCGCCCTCAAGCTGCTCGCCCCCGAGTACACCAGGAACGACGCCTTCCGCCGCCGCTTCGCCCAGGAATCCCGGGTGGCCGCCGCCATCGACCACCCCAACATCGTCCCCGTCTTCGAGGCCGGCGAGTTCGACGGGGTCCTCTACATCGCCATGTGCTACGTCTCCGGGCAGGACCTGCGCGCCCTGATCGACCGGGAGGGCCCGCTGGCGGTGCCGGTCGCGCTGCGCATCGCGGCCCAGCTGGCCTCCGCCCTGGACGCGGCCCACGCGCGCGACCTGGTGCACCGGGACGTCAAACCCGGCAACGTCCTGATCGCCAAGGTCGTCGACAGCGACCACCCCGAGCACGTCTATCTCACCGACTTCGGGCTGGCCAAGAAGTCGCTGTCGCTCACCGGGTTCACCACCGCGGGCGAGTTCGTCGGCACCCTCGACTACGTGGCGCCCGAGCGGATCGCCGGGCGCCCGGTGGACGGCCGGGCCGACCAGTACAGCCTGGCCTGTGTGGTCCACGAGATGCTCACGGGCGCCCCGCCCTTCCGGCGGGAGGACCACCTGGAACTGCTGTGGGCGCACCAGTACGACCCGCCGCCCGTGCTCAGCAAGGAGCGGCCGGACATTCCGCCGGCCGCCGACGAGGTGCTGCACAAGGCCCTGGCCAAGGCCCCGGACGACCGTCACGGCACCTGTCTGGAGTTCGTCGCGGCCCTGCGGGCGGCCGTCGCCGACTGTGTGCCCCGCCGCCGTACGCCGACCCTGGTGGACCGGGTCCCGCCGCCGGAGCCACCTGCCTGGGCCCGGCGGTTCCTCGGCTGATCCGTGCCGCAGCTGATCTGTGCCGCTTACGCGGGCTTTACCCGACGCCTGTGAGTGCGTCAAGTCCCGAGTCCTCGGAACGTGACCCCGATTTCCCGTTCGGGCCTACTTGAAGCACGGCCTCACCGGAACGGAAATGAGGCGGTCCGAGGGAAACGGAAATCCTCCGGTAATCCCTCTCGGGAAATCCTCACAGTAATTGGGAGAAAGCTCATGACTCGTATCGTTCACACCCACGCCGACGCCCGTCCGAAGCGCCGAGGTCTGCGTTTCGCGACCCTCGCCGCCTCCGCCGCGCTGGTCACCGGGGGTGTCCTTCTGCCTGTCTCCAGTGCGATGGCGGCCCCGATGCCCACCTCGACCGTGGCCTTCGTCCACGGTGGCGGCGCCGGTGGAGCCGGTGGTGACGGCGGCGGCGGCCTGGTCGGTGGCGGCGGTGGTGCCGGTGGATCCGGTGGCGGCAGCGTCCTCGGCACCGGTGGTGACGGTGGGCAGGGCGGCAAGGGCGGCGACGGCGTCCTGGCCGGTGGTGGCGGCGGTGGCGGCGGTGGCGGCGGCGACGGCGTCGTCGGCGGCAAGGGCGGCGACGGCGGCGCCGGCGGCTTCGGCGTCCTGGCCGGTGGTGGCGGCGGCAGCGGCGGTGGCGGTGGCGACGGCACCCTCATCGGCGGCAAGGGCGGCAGCGGCGGCAAGGGCGGCGACAGCGTCTTCCAGGGCGGTAGCGGCGGCAAGGGCGGCAAGGGCGGCTTCGGTGGCCTGTTCGGCGGCGCCGGCGGGTCCGGCGGGGCCGGTGGCTCCAGCCTCTTCTGACCGTCTCCTGTGACCGTCGACGGGGTGGGGGCCACCCGGCCTCCACCCCCGACCGGGCCACAGCGCCCGCACATGAAAAGCCCCACCACACCCCTGATCGGAAAAGGAGACCCCCGATGCCCATGAACTCCTGGCGGCGTCCCCTCACCCTCGCGGCGGCCTCCGTGGCTCTCGTCACCGCCACCGCGTGCGCCGCCCAGGCGGCCACTCACACGGCCCCGGTAGCCGGCGGCTACGCGGCCGCGCCGGCTCATCCGTCCGCGCACTGCGGAGAGGGCGGCGAAGGCGGCAAGGGCGGCGCGCCCGGCAAGCCGGGTGAGCCGGGCAAGCCGGGCAAGCCGGGCTGCTCCCCGCTCGACCTGCACGACCTGCCCGACAAGCCGAAGTCGGATCTCTCGCGGCTGGACAAGGCGCGGATCGCGCTGGCCGTGCTGACCGGCCGGGTGACCCAGGCCGACGCGGCCAAGAAGTACAAGATCTCGGAGAAAGAGATCAGTACATGGGAGCGGCAGCTCCTGAACGGCGACTGGCTCGCATTTCTGCAGACGGACTGAAGTTCCGAGAAGAAGTTCAGAGAAAGGGAAATCCCATGCGCAGCCACTCCTGGAAATTCGGTGTCGGTCTCGCGGTCTCGACCGTGGTGATCGCCGGGGGCGCGATGGCCCCGGCCGCGATGGCCGACACCGGCCCCGTCGGCGGTGGATCCGGCGGCAGCCCGGGCAGCCTGAGCAGCGTCCATGTGGGCAACGGCAGCGTCCGTATCGGCGACTCGATCTGTGCGGGTAACTGCAACGGCACCGTCAACGGCACCAAGGGCGCGGACGGCGGCATCTGCGCCGGGCTCTGCAACGGCAGCGCAGGCGGCGGCGACGGCACCGCCGGCGCACCGGGCAGGAACGGCGGCAGGGGCGGCGACGGCGGGATCTGCGTCGGCGTCTGCTCGGGCAGCGTCAACGGCGGCGCCGGCGGGAACGGCGGCGGCGCGGTGGGCGGGGGCGACGGCGGAGCCGGCGGGCGGGGCGGGAACGGCGGGATCTGCCTCGGCGTCGGCTGCGAGACCAGCGGTCAGGGCGGCCGCGGGGGCAACGGCGGCGACGGCTGACTCAGCCGGGGGCCGCGGCGACCGACTGCTCCGCCCACACCGTCTTGCCGACCCGGTCGTGCCGGGTGCCCCAGCGTTCGGCGAGCTGGGCGACCAGCAGCAGGCCCCGGCCGCCCTCGTCGAAGATGCGGGCGCGCCGCATGTGCGGGGTGGTGCCGCTGGAGTCGTACACCTCGCAGATCAGGGTCGCGTCCTGGTGGATCAGCCGGAGCTGGATGGGCGGGCGGCCGTAGCGGATGGCGTTGGTGACCAGCTCGCTGACCATCAGCTCGGTGGTGAAGGAGACCTCGTCCAGGCCCCAGGCGGACAGCTGGGCGCAGGCCAGGTGGCGGGCCTGGGCGACGTCCTCGGGGTCGCTCGGCAGCTCCCAGGCGGCGACCCGGTCCTCGTGCAGGACCCGGGTGCGGGCGACGAGCAGGGCGATGTCGTCGTCGGGGCGATGGGTGAGCAGCTCGGTGAGCACGTGGTCGCAGACCGCGTCCAGTGACCGCGCGGGCCGCACCAGCGCGGCGAACATCTTGTCCAGCGCCTCGTCGATGTCGTGCTCGCGGGCCTCGAACAGCCCGTCGGTGTACAGGGCGAGCAGGCTGCCCTCGGGCAGTTCGGTCTCGGTGGCCTCGAACGGCAGCCCGCCGAGCCCGAGCGGCGGGCCCGCGGGCACGTCCAGGAAGCGCACGGTGCCGTCCGGCGTGACCACTGCAGGCGGCGGATGGCCGGCCCGGGCCAGGGTGCACCGGCGGGAGACCGGGTCGTAGACCGCGTACAGACAGGTGGTGCCGATGCCGCCGGCGGTCTCGGCGGTCGGGTCCGTGCTGCCCTCGTCGGCGGCGAGCCGCAGCACCAGGTCGTCGAGGTGGGTGAGGAGTTCGTCGGCCGGCAGATCGACGTCGGCCAGGGTGCGCACGGCGGTGCGCAGCCGGCCCATGGTGGCCGAGGCGCGGATCCCGTGGCCCACCACGTCCCCCACGACCAGCGCCACCCGCGCCCCGGACAGCGGGATGACGTCGAACCAGTCGCCGCCCACCCCGGCCCGCGTCGCGGCGGGCAGATAGCGGGTGGCGATCTCCAGGGCCGCCTGTTCGGGCAGCGTGTGCGGGAGCAGGCTCTGCTGGAGGGCCATGGTGGTGGTGCGGGACTTGGTGTAGGAGCGCGCCTGCCGGATGCCGGCGGCCGCCTTGTCCGTGAACTCCTGGGCCAGCCGCAGATCCTCCGGGCCGAACGGCTCGCGGCCGGGCCGCCGGCCGAACAGCGCCACCCCGAGCGTGCTGCCCTGGGCGAGCAGCGGCACCGCCAGCAGTGAGCGCGCCCCGGACGCGCGCAGCCACGCCGCACCCGGGTCCACCGCCGCCCACTCGGCGACGAGCGGGTCCGCCGTGTCGTACAGCAGGGGCCGGCCGGCCGTCAGACACCGGGCCGGGGGTGAGTCCGGCGGGCAGACGACCGCCTCGCCGACGCCGCTGCCGTAGGCCGGACCCACGCCGTCGGGCATGGCGCGCAGCGCGGCGCGGCGCAGGACTACCGGGCCGGGCCGCGGGGCGGGTTCCTCGCCCGCCTCGCGGGGGGAGTCGAGCAGGTCGACCGCCATGACGTCGGCGAGCCGGGGGACGGTGACCTCACCGAGCTCCTGTGCGGCGCGGGCCTGGTCGGCGGCCATGCCGACGCGCGAGCCGCTGTCGGCCGACGGGCGTTGCCCGGCGGCGGAGTCCTGGGCGGGCGTCTGGGTGGACAGGCAGACGGCGCGCACCCGGCCGCCGGCGTCCTTCAGCGGGGTGAGCACGGCACTTCGGCCCAGTTCCGCGCCGAGCCGGGCCCGGGCCTCCTGCGGTCGGCCGGTCTCCAGCGCGAGCCGCATCGACAGTTCGGCCTCCTCGCTCGCGGAGCCGGGCACGATGTGCGGCAGCCCGAGTCCACGCATCGCGGCCTCGGGCAGGGCGAGGGCGTGTTCCATACGGCGGTTGGCGCGCACGAGCCGCAGCTGGGCGTCGAAGATCGCCAGCGGGAAGGGGGACTGCAGGAACGTCCACTCCTCCAGCGGTTCGCCCCGGGGCGGCTGCGCACGGGCCGTCACGGCGCTCACCACGAGCCAGTCGGTGACGCCGGTTTCCGAGGTCCGGCGGTGCGCGAGCACGCCCAGTTCCAGCAGCCGGCCGTCGCGGTGCCGCAGCGGGACGGTGCCGTTCCAGCGGTCCCGGCCGGCGACGATCCGCCGGGCCGCCGAGCCGTCGGTGGCGAGGAGCGCGGTGGCGGGCCGTCCGACGACGGCCGGTGCGTCATAGCCGAGGAGCCGCCGGGCGCCTTCGCTCCACGCGGTGAGAATGCCCTGCTCATCGATGGTGGCCGTGGCCGTGTACGTCGACTGTCGCTCCATCGCCGCTCATCTCGCCCTTGCTCGGCAGGCTCTCCTGACCAGCATGATCCCGGGCGGCGCGGAGCACCAACGCAGGGCCGCGGCAAGAAATCCGCGGCCGTCCGCAACCGGTCGGGGGTTGCCCGGCGTGAAGGAGACAAATGCCCTTATTCCGGCATTACCCATCCTGCTGGGGGGTGACAACAAGGAGGACTCGATGACTGGCGTTACGGCCCGGCCGCTGACCGATCGCGAACGGGAGACGCTCCGACATATCGCGGCGGGCCGCACCTATCTCCAGACGGCCCGCGCCATGGGCGTGTCCCGGCACACCGTGGACACCTACATGCGACGCATCCGCGCCAAGCTCGGCCACACGAGCATGGCCGAGCTGACGCGGATCGCGATTTCCCTGGGGCTGTGAGGGATCAGGGGTCTGTGAGGGCTCAGCCGTTGGCCAGGGCCTGCACCCGGTCCAGCGCCCCGTTGAACTTGTCGTGGTCGCCGACGGTCGGGCCGGAGGAGGTGTACTGCCACATCGTGTAGTACGACCAGCCGGCCGGCAGCGTCCCCGGGTCCGAGGCGTAGCGGGCGATCCACAGCGGGTTGTTCACCGCGAAGCCGCCGTAGTTGCCGGTGCAGTCGCTCCACCAGCTGGTGGCCGTGTAGATCACGGCGTCCCGGCCGGTCAGGGACTTGTAGGTGTTCAGGAAGTCGGCGATCCAGCTGACCATCTGGCTCGCGGTCTTGCCGTAGCACTCGGCGCCGTACGGGTTCCACTCGATGTCGAGCGCGCCGGGCAGGGTCTTGCCGTCCCGGGACCAGCCGCCGCCGTGGCCGACGAAGTAGCTCGCCTGGGTGGCGCCGCTGGTGGTGTCCGGGGTCGCGAAGTGGTAGGCGCCGCGGATCATGCCGATGTTGTACGAGCCGTTGTACTGCTGGGCGAAGTACGGGTTCGTGTAGTACGTGCCTTCCGTCGCCTTCGTGTACGCCCAGCGCACCCCGCTGTTCCACAGGGTCGACCAGGCGACGTTGCCCTGGTACCCGGAGACGTCCACGCCCTCGGTCTGGGTGACGTCACCGGAGGTCGGGGTGCCGTGCCGGCCGTCGTGCGCGAGGACCCCCATGCCCATGTAGGCGGAGCCGCGGCTGGGCGTGCTCGCGGCGTGGGCGGAGGTGAGCGGGAGGGTCAGGGAGAGCGCCGCGAGCAGGGCCGTGACCAGGACGGCGAGGGGGCGCGGGCGGAGAGAGCGGGCGGAGTGGTCGGAGCCGGGTCTGTGCACGGGCATGACGTGCCTCCGGAGAGTGGGGTGGGGGGAACGTGGCTGTGACCGTGTACCGGATGCCGCACTGGCGTGGGCATGCCATTCATTGCCTGGTAAAGAAGCTACGCACGTAGATGACGACGGGGAAGGGGGTCCGGACGCCGCCGTTGGTCTAGCCCTGCGAAATACTTACAGAGCTGCGGCAATGACGACTTTTGGCAGAAACTTTCAGGACGCGAAACCGAGCAGGGGTGCTGACGTGCACGAGGACGGAAACGGCGGCGCACATGGCGGCGCCCAGCAGATGACGCCCAGTGGTGCAGACCAGGAATTCCTGGCACTGGAACGGGAGTTGACCGTACTGCTCAGGCGGGCCCGGGCCAACCAGGGGGAGATGGCCCGCGAGGTCCATCCCGACCTGGAGTCCTCCGCGTACGGCCTGCTCATCCGGCTGGACGAGTGCGGCGGCCAGCGGGCCACGGAGCTCGCCGGCTACATCGGCGTCGGCAAGGCCACCATGTCCCGCCAGCTGCGCGCCCTGGAGGAGCTGGGCCTGATCGCCCGCGAACCCGACCCCGCCGACGGCCGCGCCTGGCTAGTCACCCTGACCGAGGAGGGCCGCGGCCGGGTCGGCAAGGTCCGCGAGGCCCGCCGCGCCCGCTACGTCCGCCAACTCGCCCACTGGGACCGCCGCGAGGTCGCGGAACTGGCCCGGCTCCTGCATCAGTTGAACGGGGTCATGGAGAGGTAGGAGAGGCCGCGTGGAAGCGTGGCGGAGGCGGGGGGATCACAGCTCTGTGTACACCACCGTCGCGTCGTCGTGTGTCTTGCTCCGGCCCAGGAACGCCCGCTGGTCGCGGTCCGCCGTCTCCAGTTCCCGTACCCGGTCCACCAGTGACCGGGCGCCCTGCTTCGCGACCGTCTCGAACAGGGCCTGCCAGTCGCCCTCATGGAACTTCTCCGTCCAGCGGGCCGCGCCGTCCGTCAGCGCGGCCAGGGCGCGGACCTCGCCCCGGGGCACCGTGCCGGCGACCGCGCGGGCGGCCACCGAGGGATCGGCGGCGGCCGTGAAGAAGCCGCCCTCCTGGTTGCGCAGGGTGGCGTCCACCACGGCGTCCGTGGTGAGCGCGGAGCGCGGGAGCCGGGCCAGCCGGTCGTCCAGGACCGGGGTGACCGTCCCGTCGGTGCCCTGCAGCAGCAGCGCGGAGTCGGACAGCACCAGGTACTCGACGGTCTCGGCGGACCAGCGGGCCAGGACCACGGTTGCCTGCGGGGTTCGCGGGTGAGAAAGCTCACAGGTTCGCGCGTGGGCCTCGGCGGTGCGGCCGATCGCCCGCGACAGAATCTCCGGCAGCGTCAGATCTCCGCTCGAAACGGTCAGTTCGGTCAGTGCGCCGCCGAGCCGGGCGGTGAACCAGGCGACGGAATGCAGACACCCCGTCTCACCTCGTGGCGGCGTCACTCCGTCCAGGACGATCACACAACCGCCCTGTCCGGAAGCGGGTAGTCCGACACCGGCGAAGTCCTCATTGGGTCGGTTCGCGTCACCGGGTTCCGAAACGAGATCAGTTCGCATTCAGCCAGTCTGCACGAGGCCTTCACAGGATGCGCCAAAGGCTGGCAACCGCCCCAGAATTGGCACGACCTCGCAGGTCAGCCGCCTGTTTTGGGGTGGAATCGGCCACTCCGGGAAGGCGTGGTGGCGAATACTGCCAAAGCCTGCCCCGCTCGTCCAACCGGCATGCCGCGCAAGGGCACCGCACGGGCCAGAGGAACTTGCCCGCCAACTCCCCTCCGATGTTCACTCCTTCGGGTGGCGGGTCAGGTGATGCGCGACCACTGCCCACCGGCGCTGGGAGGGTCGGGAACCGTACGAACCGGGTGTACGCACCACTTGGCACCGAGATGACGGAGTGCCACCCGGGTCCTTGGCTAGTCGAGTTCAGGAATGCGAGCACCGGTGCAGATGAAGCGGCCTCGGCGCACAGGCAGGCAGACGGCCCCCACGGGGACCGAACCGCAGACCCCCGTGGGCACCGGCCGCCCCACCCATGTGCGCACCCGACTGATCGTCGCCGTCGCCGTGGTGGCCGCCGCCGTCGCGGGAGCCGGCGTGCCCTCCCTGCTCACCGCCTCCCAGGACGTCAGCGACTCCCAGGACCTGGTGACGCTGGCCGGCCGCACCCAGGACGCCCTCGCCCTCGCGAACTCCCTCGCCGACGAGCGCGACGAGGTCACCTCCTACATCGCGGCCGGCCGCCCCGAGTCCAAGGCCCCCTCCGAGGACCGCAGCGCCCGTGTCGACCGCCAGGTCGAGGACCTGCGCGCCGAGGACGACACCCCGGCGAGCCTGCGCGGCGACCTCGACGGCATCGCCGCCGTCCGCCGGGCCGCCCTCACCGGCAAGACCACGGCCCTCCAGGCCCACCAGGCGTACTCGGCCGCCATCACCGAGCTGCACCGCCTCGCCGAGCAGCTGGCCGATCGGACACCCCCGCGGGCCGGCTCCGGCGCCCATGCGCTCGCCGAGCTGGACACCGCCGTCCAGCAGTCCGCCGCCGCCCGCGGCCTGCTGCTCGCCGCGCTGAACGTGCCGTCCACCACCCGGACGGTGATCAGCCCCGTCACCGGGCTGCCCACCACGACCTCCACCACCTCCGAGGCCGACCGGAAACAGCGCGACCGACTGACCGCCGCCGCCCAGCAGGCCCGGCTGCGCGCCGACGCCGCCCTCGCCGACTTCCGCGCGACCGCGCCCAAGGCGGCCGTCGACTCCTACGACTCCACGGTCACCGGCCCCGAGGTCAACTCGGCCGAGAAGTACCTCGCCACGCTCACCGACCAGCCGACGCTGGCCGACAGCGAGCTGACCACCAGCACCAAGAAGCTGGACGCGGCCCTGTCCGCCCGCGTCGACGAGATGCGCGGCGCGGAGTCGGCCCTCTACGACCACCGCACCAAGGACCTGGCGAAACTCCGCGACGACGACGTCACGGCGCTGGAGATCCGCATCGCCGTGCTCGGTGCGCTCATGCTGGTCGCGGTCGGCCTCGCCACGGCCATGGCCCGCACCCTGACCCGTCCCCTGTCGGTGCTGCGCCGCGGCTCTGCCCGCCTGGCGGAGTCCGGCGACCCGGCGTCCCAGGAGCCGATCGCCTTCACCGGCCGCAACGACGAGTTCGCCCAGGTCGTCCGCTCGGTCAACGCCCTGCACGGGCACGCGGCGGCCCTGCACGAGCGCGTGGCCACGCTGGAGACGGACCGCAAGCACCTGGTCGGCCAGCGCCAGAAGATGGCCGACGCCCGCGAGGAACTCCGCGCCGAACTCGCCGAGTCCGCCGCACAGCTGGAGCGGCTGCGCACCAGCATCGGCGGCACGTTCGTCAACCTGGCCCTGCGCACCCTCGGCCTGGTCGAACGCCAGCTCGCGGTCATCGAGGGACTGGAGGAACGCGAACAGGACCCCGACCGCCTCGCCACGCTCTTCAAGCTGGACCACTTCGCCACGGTCATGCGCCGCCACAGCGAGAACCTCCTGGTCCTGGCCGGCGCCGAGCACGTCCAGCAGCACCACGGCCCGGTGCCGCTGGTCGACGTGGTCCGCGCGGGCGTCAGCGAGATCGAGCGCTACGAGCGGGTCCGGATCGCGGCGCTTCCCCCGCACGCGCATGTGGCGGGCTTCGCGGCGGACGACCTGTCCCACCTGCTGGCCGAGCTGATGGAGAACGCCACGTCGTTCTCCCCGCCGGACGTGCCCGTCGAGCTCTCCGGCTGGCTGCTGGAGAGCGGCGAGGTGATGCTCTCCGTCCAGGACGAGGGCATCGGCATGGCGGCCGACCGCCTGGACCTGCTCAACGCCCGCCTGAGCGACTTCGACGCCGAGACCCACTACGACAACGAGGGCGACGCCGGCCTCGGCCTCGGCCTGTACGTCGTCGCCCGCCTCGCCCACCGCCACGGTGTCCGGGTGCGACTGCGTGAGCAGAAGCAGGGCGGCATCGCCGCGGTGGTCGTCCTCCCGGCCACCCTGCTCAGTGAGGCCCCGCCCACCGCCCTGCCCCCGCAGACCTCGTCCGCGAGCACCACGGGCACCTTCTCCCTCCCCGGCGCCGACGCCGAGGTCAACTCCAATGTCCTCCACGGCCGCACCAAGGACACCGACCCCCTGGTCGCCCTGGCGGAACGAGCGGTGGCACACGCCTCCGACGCCAAGACGAAGTCCGACCCCGCCGAGCCCGCCCCTCCAGCAGAGCCAACGGCACCCACGGCCGAGACCAGGACCGCCTACGGCGACCTGACCGACACGGAGAACGCCCTCGCCCCCACCGGCTCGGCGGAGCACGCGACGCAGGACGCCTTCGGCGTGCCGGCCGGGGATGCGGTGCGGGATGCTTTCGGTGGCTCGGCCGGTGACTCGGTGCGGGACGCCTTCGGAAGGCCAGCCGGTGACGGGGCGCAGGAGACCTTCGGTGGGCCGGCCGGTGGCGCGGCTCGGGACGCCTTCGGTGGCTCGGTCGGGCACTCGGCCCGGGACGCCTTCCGTGCTCGGAGCGGGCAGGCGGCCCAGGAAGCGGCGTTCGGCCAGGCGGAACACGCGGTCCATGAGCAGGCCGCGTCGGCCGGCCAGGACGCCGAGACCCGCCCGAAGGCGCCGCCGGAGACCTTCGCGGAGTCGACGATGGAGCTGCTGCTCCCGGACTTGACGCAGGGGCCCACGGCCGAGCGCCCGGACGCGCCGCAGGCACTGCCCACGGCCCCACAGGCCGACGACGGCGGACGCGCCCCCCAGGGGCCACTCGCACCCGACGACGAAAGCCGCACGGGTGGTGCGGGTGGGCACGAATCCGCCGAAGGCGAAGCCGAGGCGGTCACCGCCAAGGGCCTCCCCAAGCGCACACCCAAGATCACCGTACCGACCCAGGCCCCGCGCCAGCGGACCCGCTCTGTGGACGCCGAAGCCCTCCGCAGGAGACTCGGCGGGTTCCGCCAGGGCGCCCAGGCCGGCTACCGCGAAGCAGAGGCAGAGATCACATCACGTACCGAAACAGCCACGGGGGGCACAGCCGAGGAGGCAAGCAGTTGACCGCGCCCAGTACCTACGGACTGAGCAGTGAAGCCCGCAACCTGCACTGGCTGCTGACCAACCTGGTGGAGGAAGTCCCCGGCATCGAGTCGGTCGCCGTGGTCTCCTCCGACGGCCTGCTGCTGCTCTCGTCCGACCCCGGCCACACCGAGCAGTCCCGCCGGACCCGCCCGGCGAAGGGCCCCCGCGGCTCCTCCGCCGACCTGGCCACCATCGTCTCCGGCATCGGCAGCCTCACCGTCGGCGCCGCGAAGCTGATGGACCTCGGCGGCGTCAAGCACACGATGATCGCGATGGAGGAAGGCAGCCTGTTCGTCATGTCGATCAGCGACGGCTCGCTGCTCGGCGTGCACGGTTCCGCCGAGTGCGACATGAGCGTGGTGGCGTACCACATGGCGCTGTTCGTCGGCCGCGCCGGCCACGTCCTCACCCCGGAACTCCGCAGCGAGCTGCGCAAGTCCCTGGAGGCCGAGTCGGCGGGGAGCGCCCGATGAGCGGCTCCGCGAGGAAACTCCCCGTGCGCGGCGGCGACCGCAAACCCGCCCGCGTCCGCCCCTACTCGCTCACCGGCGGCCGTACCCGCTTCGGCCACGTACTCCTCGTGGAGACGTTCGTGGCGGCCCTCGAAGCCCCCGAGGAGCGCAAGGAACTGACGAATGGTTCCCTCAGCACCCGGGTGATGCCCGAGATGCAGGCCATCGTCGAACTGTGCCGCCGTATGCGCACGGTGGCCGAGATAGCCGCGCTGCTGAGTATGCCGCTCGGCGTGGTCCGCGTGCTCCTGAGCGACCTCGCGGACCAGGGAAAGATCCGTGTGTACGGCACCGGGACCGGTCACGGCACCGGCCGTCCGGACCGCGCTCTGCTGGAAAGGGTGCTGAGTGGACTCCGTCGTCTCTGACGCCGCCGCCTCCGCCGCCGGAGGCGCTCCCCTCGTCGCCGGATTCACCGAGCCCGACGAGGACCTGAAGTCCTGGCAGACGGACCGCACCCGGGCCCCCATCGCCACGAAGATAGTCGTGGCGGGAGGCTTCGGTGTCGGCAAGACCACCCTGGTCACCGCCGTCTCGGAGATCACGCCCCTGCAGACCGAGGCGCTGATGACCGAGGCGAGCGAGGAGACCGACGACCTCACCGCCACGCCGGGCAAGCTCACCACCACCGTGGCCATGGACTTCGGCCGCATCACGCTCGACGACGACCTGGTGCTCTACCTGTTCGGCACGCCGGGCCAGCAGCGGTTCTGGTTCATGTGGGACGACCTCGTGCGCGGTGCGATCGGCGCCGTCGTGCTGGCCGACACCCGCCGCCTGAAGGACTGCTTCCCCGCGCTGGACTACTTCGAGAGCTGCGGGCTGCCGTACGTCGTCGCCGTCAACCACTTCGACGGCAGTGAGTTGTTCGAGCCGGACGACGTACGGGAGGCGCTGACGATCCCCGAGCACATCCCTGTCATGATCATGGATGCGCGGCGTCGGATCTCGGTCATCGAGACACTGCTGTCCCTGGTCGGCCACGCGCTGGACGAAACCCCCGAGTAGTCCCCGAGCAGTACCCGTTAGGAGTCCCCACCCGCATGCGGAAGATACTCGTCGTCGGAGCCGGCCAGTCCGGTCTCCAGCTCGCCCTCGGCCTGCAGTCGCACGGCTACGAGGTCACCCTGATGTCGAACCGGACCGCGGACGAGATCCGCACCGGCCGGGTCATGTCGACGCAGTGCATGTTCCACACGGCACTGCAGCACGAGCGCGATCTCCAGCTGAACTTCTGGGAGTCCCAGGCCCCGAAGATCGAAGGACTCGGCGTCTCGGTCGCGGCCCCGGGCTCGCACGACCCGGGCCCCACGCAGCGGGCGATCGACTGGGTGGGCAAGCTGGACGGGTACGCGCAGTCGGTCGACCAGCGGGTGAAGATGGCCGGCTGGATGGAGACCTTCGCGCAGCGCGGCGGCCAGCTGGTCATCCACGGCGCGGCGGTCGGCGACCTCGACTACTTCTCCCGTACGTACGACCTCGTCCTGGTCTCGGCGGGCAAGGGCGAGCTGGTCCAGATGTTCGGCCGCGACGCCTCCCGCTCCCCGTACAGCGAGCCGCAGCGCGCGCTCGCGGTGTCGTACGTCCACGGTCTCGGCCCCCGCCCGGAGCACCCGGACTTCCTGGCCGTCCGCTGCAACCTGGTGCCCGGTGTCGGCGAGCTGTTCGTCATGCCGACGCTCACCACCTCCGGACCGGCCGACATCCTGTTCTGGGAGGGCATACCCGGCGGCCCGCTCGACGTCTTCAACGGCGTCAAGGACCCGGCGGAGCACCTCTCCCTGACCCTGGAACTCATGGAGAAGTTCACGCCCTGGGAGTACGCGCGGGCGACGAAGGTCGAACTGACGGACGCGGGCGGCACGCTGGCCGGCCGCTACGCTCCCACGGTCCGCAACCCGATCGGCCGCCTCCCCGGCGGCGGCCTGGTCCTGGGCGTGGCGGACGTGGTCGTGGCCAACGACCCGATCACCGGCCAGGGCTCCAACTCGGCGTCCAAGTGCGCGGCGTCGTACCTCGCCTCCATCCTGGAGCAGGGTGAGAAGCCGTTCGACGAGGAGTGGATGCAGGCCACGTTCGACCGGTACTGGAACACCGCACAGCACGTCACCAAGTGGACGAACGCGATGCTCATGCCGCCGCCGGAGCACATCCTGAACCTCATCGGAGCGGCCGGCCAGCTCCAGCCGGTCGCCGACCGCTTCGCCAACGCGTTCAACGACCCCTCCGACTTCGAGAACTTCTTCTACGAGCCGGAGAAGACGGCCGCCTACTTGGCCTCGGTCGCCGGCGCCTGACAGACGTTCATCGCCCTCGGACGGCCCACGGACGGCCCCGGCTGCACCGGGGCCGTCTCGATCGGGCACGCAGGGCACGGGCCGGACTTCCCTGTGGAAAGGCGGTCGCCAGTCGCCCCAAAGCCCAGTCGTCGGTGCACCGGTCGGCCCGGGTCCGGCCCACCATGACCGCCCCGGTCACCACGTGGCCGGCGACCTCCTGCACCCGTACCACCAGGCCGAGCCCATTGGCTCCCGGGTTCCCCGCGGACCGTAGGACACGTCGAGCACCTCACACCGGTGAGCCTGCAAGAGGAACCGTTCGCCGCGACGCAGAACAACCGGTCGTCGGCGAAGTAGGCGTACACGGCAGTCTTCGCACGTCCCATGCCTAGGCCCTGTCGTCAAATTCCCGCCTGCTCGGCGGGCGGACGACGGGAATTTGACGACAGGGCCTAGAAGACTCATGAAGATCTTGGTGAGGGGCTGTCCGGGCATAGGCCGGGCAGCCCCTGTTCGCTATGCGGTGGCCGGGGCGAGTTGCCAGCTG